>NZ_JBIVKB010000012.1:0-375598 GCF_044750545.1 Streptomyces sp. NPDC088794
ACGCGGGCCTACTCGGTGACCATCACAGGATCAATCGGGAAGGTACGCCCTTCGCGTCCAACCCGAGATTGATCCACAGGTCTTGAGCATTGCTCCTGTACATGTCGAACCAGTTCGCCGACGTCCCGTTGCCGTTGTTCATCGAAGGGCGCAGCACGGTGAGATAGAGCTGGTAGGCCTTGTCGGCGTCCTTGAGCCGCGACCAGCACAGTGACCGCCAGGCGCAGGCCCAGCCGAAGCTGTCCATTCCTCTGGCCGTGAGCAAGGCGCGTACGCCGTCCACCAGTTCGCGCGGGCTGGTGTCGACGGATATCCGGTCGCCGGGGAAGAATCCGATGAGGGGCGACAGGTGGCGGTGTGTGGTCTCACCGAGGTTGTCGGGACTCATCCACTCCTCGAGCCAGCCGGTTTTCGGGCTGACCCGGGGAAGGTAGAGCTTGGCCTGCATCGCTTCCAGCTCGGCGGCCAGGTCCGCGTCGCGCTTCAGAACGCGGGCCGCGACGGCGAATTCCCGGAAGAGTTCCCACGCGAGTTCCTGCGCGTAGGTGTTTCCCTTGCCGTCCGGTCCGTGCTCCGGCGACCAGGAGGTGTCGTCGATCAGGACGTCGCGCGACGAACCGTCCGAATCGGTCACCTTGGTGGTGATCAGCCGCGCTTTCCAGAACTCGGCCGCTCCCTTCAGCACCGGATAGATCGTCTCCAGGTACTCGCGGTCCTGGGAGTACTCGTAGTGGCGCCACAGCGTGGCGCAGAGCCAGGCATTGCCCGAGGGGTGCCAGGCCCAGCCGCTGCCGCCGTAGATGTTGGTGGAGAAGGCGATGGCCCAACCGGCCACTTTGCCCGTGCTGTTGCGGAAGCGGTTGTCGGGGTTGTTGTAGAGCCGCCCGGTCACATCGGTCCAGACCGGCAACTGGGACCGGCAGTAGCGTGCGAGAGCGTGTGCGCTGTCGCCCAGTCCCCCGGGGTCGGCCAGCCAGTAGTTCATCTGCACGTTGATGTCGGTGTGGTAATCGGCGTACCAGTCAGGGTTGTTGTTGTGGATCCACAGTCCCTGGAGGTTCATGGGCAACCAGTCCCTGGACCCGGTGATGGTGAGGTAGCGGCCGTATTGGACGTAGGCGGCCTCCAACTCCGGGTCAGGGGTGGACGCGTCGGTGTATCTGACGGCGATGCGCGACCACGAGTCCAACGACCGCTGCACCGCCGAGGATCTACCGAGATCGATCGTGAAGCGGTCGTAGAGGCGCCGGTAGTCGGCCACATGAGTGGCGAGCAGCGCGGCGCCGGAGACCTTCGCCGCGGCGGCGGTCTTCGTACGGGCCACGGTGAGCGGGACCATGGACGCGTCCCGGAAGTCCTTGCCCGCGTCGGGTGAGTAGTCGGTACCCGCGCAGACGGCTATCAGCAGTTCGCGGCACCCGGAGAAGGACAGCTTTCCGTTCTCCGCCTTGATGGTTCCCGTGCTGCTCACTGCGGTGACCGAAGCCGCGTACCGCAGGCCGTTCTTGAGAGTCGCGGCGAACGAGAGCTGTTTCCCGTCCGCCGAGGTGTCCTCACCGTGCGTGCCTTCCAGCGAGATCACACCGGTGTGGGTGCCGCTTCCGGATAGTCGGACCACGATCACGTCGTCCGGGTGGCTGGCGTAGATCTCCCGGCGGAAACGGGCTCCGCGGTGTTGATAGGTCGCCGACACCACGCCGTTGCTCAGGTCGAGGCTGCGTCTGTATCCGCTGGTCTCCTGCGCGGTGTGGCCCGGCAGCGTGACCCGGAGTTTGGCCAGCAGTCCGAAACTACCGAAGTCATCGGCGCCGTAGGGAAGTTGTCCGTCGCTGGTGGGGGTGTCGTTGCGCCCGCCCGTCCAGAAGGAACCGTCCGTGATGTAGACGAAGTCGTCCGCGGGGTCACAGCCGACCAGGGCGCCCATCCTGCCGTTGCCCACGGGAAGCGCCTCTTGGATGATGTGCGACTCGTCGGCCGGCTTCCGGTACCAGAGGGTGGTGGCCTCGCTCTCCGGAACGATGTTCGCGTGAGCAGGGCGATCGGGGTCGGCGCGCGCCACGAACGGGGGCAGGCCGCCGAAGGCGGCGAGACCACCCCCGGCGACACCGGTCAGACGAAGGAAGTCACGGCGGGAGGAAGGGCGCACTGCGGGTCTCCTCGGGCGAGTCGTTCGAGATTAATTCGTAAATTAGTGAGACGCCGAGGAGCTAGGCAATGGGCATGCACGCAAAAGATCCGACCTTTGAAGCAGGCTCGTGGTCCCCTAAGAGGGCATACCCGAATATTTCGGGCCACTTGTCGGATGAATAGGCACCGTTGATCGACCGGACGGCTCCGACCTCACCGGGTCGCGGGCACACTCCAACTGGCGAGCAGCGCCAGGGTCTGGGCGGAGGAAGAGCCGGGTTCTGCGGTGTACAGACACATGGTGTGATCCGGGTCGGACGAGAAGTTCAGCGCTTCGTGGTGCACGGTCAGGTCCCCGACCACGGCATGGTGGAGCAGCTGGGTTCCGTGGCTGCAGTCGTCCAGGTGGTGACCCGCCCACCAGCCGTTGAACTCCGGCACCTTGACGCAGGCCTCGCCGATCAGTTCGTTGAGCCGGGTGTCGTCGGGATGGTGCCCCGAGGACAGCCGGAGGTTGGCCACGATGATCCGCGCGATCGCATCCCAGTCGTCGTACAACTCCTTCGCCGCGGGAGAGAAGAGCACGAAGCGCGCGAAGTTGCGCTCCCGGGTCGGCAGCGCGTCGAAGTCCGTGATGAGGGCGCGGACCAGGTGGTTGGAGGCCAGCACGTCCAGGCGGTGGTTGACGACGAAGGCCGGTGAGACGCTGCCCAGTACCTCCAGCATCTGATGCACTTCCGGCCGTACCCGCTCGGGGCGCGCGCGTTCCCGTGAAGGGTGGGTGACCCGCGGACGCGCGATGTGGAAGAGGTAGTCGCGCTCGACCGGGCCCAAGCGCAGGGCGCGGGCCACGCCGTCCAGCACGCCCTCGGAGACACGGGGATGCCGCCCCTGTTCCAGCCGGGTGTAGTAGTCGGTGCTCACGTCGGCCAGACGGGCCACCTCTTCGCGGCGCAGACCCGGCACCCGGCGGCCACGGCCGCTCGTCCCCACTCCGACCGCCTCGGGAGTCAGGCGTGCCCGGCGAGAACGGAGGAACTCCCCCAGCTCGGTGTTCTGGTCCATACACCCATTGTGTGCCCACCACGGTGTGGCTTCGGAGTCGATCGTGGCCCAGCTGGACCTATGTTCGGCTGGGCCTCCGCCGACGCCTTTTCGCCGCTCTCACGGTGCCAATCTCGATATTGCTGCTCGTCAGCCATGACTTGTCAGCCATGAAGAGAAACCGGAGCATCACATGACCACCACCTCAACGTCGAAGATCGTCCTGGTGACCGGAGCCAGCAGTGGCATCGGCGAGGCCGCCGCAAGGGCCCTCGCCGCCGGCGGGCACCACGTCGTACTCGGTGCCCGCCGGGTCGACCGCCTTGCCGAGATCGCCGACAGCATCAAGGCCGCCGGCGGCTCCGCCGACTACTCCGAGCTCGACGTCACGAGCCTCGACAGCGTGAATGCCTTTGTGAGCACGGCCCACGAGCGCCATGGGCGGATCGACGTCCTGGTCAACAACGCCGGTGTCATGCCGTTGTCGCCCCTGATCATGGGGCGCACGGACGACTGGGACCGGATGATCGATGTCAACGTACGGGGCGTGCTGCACGGCATCGCGGCGGCGCTGCCTCTGATGAAGGCCCAGGGCTCCGGTCACTTCGTCAACATCTCCTCCACGCTGGGGCACGAGGTGTCGCCCACCACGGCCGTCTACAGCGCGACCAAGTACGCGGTGCGGGCCATTTCGGAGGGCATCCGCAAGGAGAACAGCGATGTCCGGGTGACCGTCGTCAGCCCCTCCTTCGTGGAGTCGGAGCTGATCCAGGGCGGCGACCCGGGCACCATGGCGTGGGTTCAGGGAATGGCGGACAAGCTCGCGCTGCCCACGGTCGCCATCTCCGATGCCATCGTCTACGCCGTAAACCAGCCCGAGCAGGTCGACGTGGGCGAACTCGTGATCCGCTCGGTTCTCGACGCCGCCGCCTGACGATCCGCCGCCTACCGGCACCCCGCGCCCCTCTCTTTCCGGAAGACCAGCTCCGGATACCTCGGGTGGGCCCGTCCAGGAGGGGCACGATGAACTCCTGTACGGGCTTGGCCGGTACCCATGGATCGCGCCGGGTCCGGTCGACCAGCCGCAGGGTGTGGGTGCCGATCGCGTGCCGGCCCGTCGGCGCGGGCAGTACGAGGCGCTGACGTCACGACTATCTACGACAACTGTCATGACGGGCCTTCAGAGTGATCCACAGAATCGGAAGTAACGTTTCCTAACAAATCTATTGACGGTCACCTCCGCGACACCGCACGATCTCGTGTCATGTCCCCCACACGAAGCAGGACTTGGGCCGCCCTGTGCGCGGCCACCCTTGCCAGTGGTCTCATCGCCGGGTTCGGCGGAGCCTTCCCGGCCTCCGCCGACAGCGCTGCCGTCAACGCCAACATCCCGTTCGGCAGCCACACCTTCCCGTACGCCACCGGCACCATAAAGGTGTCCGGGAACCAGGCCGCCAACGACGCGAAGGTGGTCGACTACTACAAGAAGTGGAAGGCCGCGTTCGTCACCTCGAAGTGCGGAAACGGCTGGTCGGCCATCGCCTCCACCGACGCCGACCACCCCTACGTCGCCGAGGGCCAGGGCTACGGCCTGACGATCCTCGCCACGATGGCCGGCGCCGACACAGCGGCCAAGGACTCCTACGACCGGGTCCTGAAGTACGTCCTCGACCATCCGTCGGTCAACAACCCCGACCTGCACGCCGCCGAACAGAACTCCAGCTGCAAGAGCGTCAACGGCTCGGACTCGGCCACCGACGGAGACCTGGAGATCGCGTACTCCCTGCTGCTCGCCGACAAGCAGTGGGGCAGCTCGGGAACGTACAACTACAAGCAGCTCGCCGTGCGCCGGATCAACGCCATCAAGGCGAGCGAGGTGGTCTCCGGCACCAAGTTGATGAACCTCGGGGACTGGTCCGACGGCAACTACGACACCATCAGCCGCAGTTCGGACTGGCTGCCCGGCCACTTCAAGGCCTTCCGCAAGGCGACCGGTGACGCGACCTGGGACCAGATCCTTGCGGCCCACCAGAAGCTCATCGACACCCTGCAGACCAAGTACGCGTCCTCCACCGGCCTGCTCCCGGACTTCGCCGTCAACACGAACACCTCCACCCCGAAGCCGGCTCCCGGAAAGGTCCTGGAGTCGTCCTTGGACGGCGCGTACTCCTGGAACGCATGCCGTGACCCGTGGCGGCTCGGCGTGGACGCGCTGACCACCGGGGACTCCAGTCCCTCGCCTCGGTGCGGAAGATGAACTCCTGGATCAAGCAGACCACCGGCGGCGACCCCAACAAGATCGCGTCGGGCTACAAGCTCACCGGTTCAGTCGCGGAGTCCGGCGAGTCGGTCGCCTTCATCGCCCCGTTCGCGGTCGCGGCGGCCACCGACACGGGCAGCCAGGCGTGGCTGGACGCCCTGTGGAACAAGCTGAACTCCGTGCCCCTCGACTCCTCCAGCTACTACGGATCCAGCATCCAGCTCCAGGTGATGATCGCCATCACCGGCAACCACTGGCTCCCCTAACCGGTACGGGCCCCGGCGCCCGGCCCGCAGGACACGGCGCCCGTATCCCTGAACACATCGGGATACGGGCGCCGTCACGTCCGCCCGCATCAGCGCTACACCCGCCCGAATCGGCGATAACAGATAGCTGTTGCCATCGATAACACCACCTGTTATCGTCGATTGCATGGATACGAGATCAGCGCTAATCGAAGCGGCGGCGGAGCTCCTCGCCCAGTCCCCCGGCGGCGATGTGTCGACCCGCGCGATCAGCGAGGCCGCGGGCGTCCAGCAGCCGGTGCTGTACCGGCTGTTCGGCGACAAGAACGGACTGCTCACGGCCACGGTCGACTACGTGTGGGACCAGTACCTGGGCAGCAAGCGGGCCGCCGAGAAGTCCCCGGACCCGCTACAGGACCTGCGGGCGGGATGGGACAGCCACACCGCGTTCGCGCTGGCCCACCCCAACGCCTACAAGCTGATGTTCTCGTCGGCCCTGGGCGAGCAGCCCGAGGCCGCGACGGAGGCCATGCGCATCCTGCGCGGGGTCCTAGACCGGCTCGCTCAGCAGGGCCGCCTGCGCGTGGCACCCGACGTGGCCGCTCGCATGGTCATGTCGGCCAACACGGGCGTCGCCCTCGCCCTGATCACGCGTCCCGCCCTGTACCCGGACCTGAGCCTCTCCGTCATGGTCCGCGACGCGATCCACCGGGACATCCTGCTCGACCTGGCAGCGGACACCGCCACGCAAGACGCCCGGCAGGCGGCCGCCACCACGCTGCTGGCCTCGGCGGACGAGTTCACGCCCCAGCCCTTCACCCCCGCCGAGTCCGCCCTGCTCAAGCAGTGGCTGGCGCACCTGGCGGGACCCGGCCGGAGCAGCTGACCTGCCCGGACCGCACCACCCGGCCCGCCTTTCACCTCCATCGATCGACAACAACACCGAAGGAAACGTCATGAGCAACGACAGCACCAACCGTGTAGCCCTCGTCACCGGTGCCTCCGGCGGTATCGGCCGCGCGGTCGCCGAACGCCTCGCGGCGGACGGCATCGCCGTCGGCGTGCACTACGCCGGCAACAAGACCAAGGCCGACGAGACGGTCGCCGCCATCACCTCGGACGGCGGCCGGGCCATCGCGGTGGGCGGTGACGTCGCCGACGAGCACGCCATGTCCGCCGCCTTCGACACCGTGGAGCGGGAGTTCGGCGGCATCGACGTGGTCGTCAACACGGCCGGCATCATGCTGCTCTCCCCCATCGCGGACCTGGACCTCGACGACCTCGACCGCATGCACCGCACCAACATCCGCGGCACCTTCGTCGTCTCCCAGCAGGCGGCCCGGCGCGTGCGCGGCGGCGGCGCGATCATCAACTTCTCCACCTCCGTCACCCGCCTCCAGTTCCCGTCCTACGGCGCCTACGTGGCGAGCAAGGGCGCGGTCGAGGCCATGACGCTCGTCCTCGCCCGGGAGATGCGCGGCAAGGACGTCACCGTCAACGCCGTGGCACCGGGCCCGACGGCCACCCCGCTGTTCCTCGACGGCAAGGACGAGGCCACGATCGCGAACCTGTCCAAGGCGGCACCCCTGGAGCGCCTTGGCACCCCGCAGGACATCGCGGAGACGGTGGCCTTCCTCGCCGGACCGGCCCGCTGGGTCAACGGCCAGATCCTCTACACCAACGGCGGCATCGCCTGACCGCTCCTCCACACCGCCTCACACCAGCCCACCCACACATCACCCCACGCCCCTCCACGCTCCGAAGGAGACGGAAACCATGAGCAACATCGTCGTCATCACCGGCGCCTCCAGCGGATTCGGCGCCCTCACCGCCCGCGCCCTGGCGGACGCCGGCCACATCGTCTACGCCGGAATACGGCAGACCACCTCCCGCAACGCCCCGCAGGTCGCGGCCGCCGCCGAGTACAGCAAGGAACACGGAGTCGACCTGCGGTCCGTCGAACTCGACGTCACCTCACAGGAGTCCGTCGACGCGGCGATCAGGCAGATCCTCGACGAGCACGGCCGTATCGACGTCCTCATCCACAACGCCGGCCACATGGTGACCGGCCCGGCCGAGGCCTTCACTCCCGAACAGCTCGCCGACCTGTACGACGTGAACGTCCTGTCGACCCAGCGCGTCAACCGCGCCGCCCTGCCCGCGATGCGCGAGTCCGGCCGGGGCCTGGTGCTCTGGGTCTCCAGCAGCAGCGTGAAGGGCGGCACCCCGCCCTACCTCGCGCCCTACTTCGCGGCCAAGGCGGCCATGGACTCCCTCGCCGTCAGCTACGCGGCCGAACTGGCCCGTTGGGGCGTCGAGACGAGCATCGTCGTACCCGGCTCGTTCACCAGCGGCACCAACCACTTCGCCCACTCCGGCCGTCCCACGGACAAGGACGTCGAGGCCGAGTACGAGACCAAGTACGCCGGTCTCGTCGGGCAAGTCGCGGAGAAACTGGCCGCGTTGGCCCCAGAGGGCGCCGAGGCTTCTCTCGTCTCCGACGAGATCACGCGCATAGTCGGCCTCCCCGCCGGCCAACGCCCCTACCGGGTCACCATCGACCCCGCGAACGACGGATCCGAGGAGGTCTCGGACCTCGCCGACCGCATCCGGCGTGAGTTCCTCACCCGCGTCGACCTCGCCGACCTGCTCACCGTCCACCCGGTGAACAGCTGAGACCGAGGAACCGCTGACGTACGCGGACGCGACGTCACTCAGGAACGACCGGTCACCCGCGACTCACGCTGTTCAGGGTTGCGCGGAGCCGAAGAGCAGTCCCGCGAGGGAGTCCTCCCCGAGGAACTCCGACAGCTCGGCCCGGTTCGGTGCTGTGGCAGGACCGCGGCGGGTCACCGCGAAAGCCGCTACGGCGTTGGCCCCACGGGCGGCCGTCAGCGGGTCGTGGCCCTGACCGAGCAGGGCGAGAAACGCACCGACATGCGCGTCACCCGCGCCGTTGCTGTCCACGGCGTCCACCGGGAATCCGGGTACGTGGACCGGCGGCCCGCCGGAAGCGGCGAGCCAGCACCCGTCCTTGTCGGCCCGCACGAGCACACCCGCACCCGGTGACAGCCTCCCGCGCAGCGCGTCCGCCGCGGCGCCCGGCTCCGGGAGACCGCTCATCAGCCGAGCCTCCCGCGCGTTGACGCTCAGCCAGTCGGTGCGCGCGAGCACCGGAGCGAGGACCTCGTCGGGAATGTCGGCCACCAGAGGACCGGGGTCGAGGCAGAGGGTGACGTCCGCCGGGAGGTCGGCCGTGAGTCCGGCCAGCAGGGGCCCGGTGCCGGGCAACACCAGCGCGTAGCCGGAGAGTTGGAGCAAGTCACCATCGCTCAGCCCGGCGGCAATCGTCCGGGTGTCGGCGGCGGTGAGATCGGTTTCGACGCCGAAGCTGGTGACGAAGGTCCGTTCACCCCCGTCGTCGACCAGGGCGACGGTGAAGCCGGTGTCGCGGTCGGTGCGCGCGGGCAGCAGGGTCGCGATGCCTTCGGCGGCGAGGGCCGTGCGGACGAGGTCGCCGTAGGGGCCGGTGCCATGGAGACCGGCGAAGACGGCCTGGGTGCCGAGGCGCGCGGCGGCGGCCAGGGTGTTGAATCCGCCGCCCGCGGTGGTCTCGGTGCGGGTGCCGAGGACGTCACCACCGCGCTCGGGCAGCGCCGGTACCTCGATGACCAAGTCCGCGAGGACGTTTCCGGCGAGGACGAGACGGCCGCTCATCGTGCGGCCTCCTGAAGAGAGGCGGACGACGACGAGGAGGGATCGGCGACCAAAGAACCCCTGCGGGGACCGCACACCGCGTAGACAGCGCCGGCGACGACCATGGCGATGGCCCAGCCCAGCCCGTTCACACCGAGCCAGGTGTCGGACAGGGGGCCCGCGAACCAGACGTCGTCGGCGCTGGTCGACGCCTTGGTGAACAACAGCCCGGCCACGATGGCGCCGGCCCAGCCCAGCACGGCGGGCAGATGGAAGCCACCGGTGTACCAGTAGCGGCTGGTGCTGCGGGTGTCCATGATCGCTTCGGGGTCGTAGGAGCGGCCGCGCAGCGAGTCCACCGCGACCACACCGATCCACGCCGAGATGGGCACGGCCAGCAGCGTCAGGAAAGTGGAGAAGGGACCGTAGAAGTCGTCGGCGATCAGCATGAAGTAGATGCCGCCCGCGAACATGAGCACCACGTCGAAGGTGACGGCGAGGGCGCGCGGGACGCGCAGGCCCAGGGTGATCATCGTCAGTCCGGCGGAGTAGGTGGAGAGGTGGTTCGACATGAGCAGGCCGCCGAAGGCCGCGACGAGGTAGGGGATCGCCATCCAGGAGGGCAGCATGGCGTTGATCGCCGCGACCGGGTCGGAGGAGGTCGCCAGCGTCCCGTCCCCCGCGGCGAGCAGTGAGCCAAGGGAGATCAGCAGGACGAGGGGGATGCCGGCGCCGAACGCCGAGGCCACCACCAGTCGTCGGCCCGGGATGCTGCGGGGCAGGTAACGGGCGTAGTCGGCACCGGCGTTGGCCCAGCCGATGCCCGTGCCCGCGGCGATGAACCCGATGCCCGCGACGACTCCGCTCGTCGCGCCGGCCGGGGTGTCGAGCACGCGGGTCCAGTCGACGGTGGCGACGAGGAAGCCCATCACGATCAGGTTGAGGACCCCGAAGACGACGGTGGCCCACTTGTTGATCCACATGATGGTCGCGTGCCCGAGGCCGCTGATCAGCAGCGTGCAGGTGATGAAGAACAGCAGGCACACGAGCGTGAGGACCGTGCCCCGGCCGACGCCGAACGCGGTGTTCAGCAGGGCCAGCAGCGCGTATGCCGCCGTGGTGGTGGTGATGGTCTCCCAGCCGACCCGGCTGAGCCAGGTGATCAGCGTCGGACCCGCGTTGCCCCGCTGGCCGAAGACCGCACGCGAGAGAGTCAGCGCCGGCGCGCCGCCCTTCTTGCCCGCGAGGCTCAGGGCTCCCACCAGAGCGAAGGAACCGAAGGAGCCGACTACGGCGACCAGCGCCGCCTGCCAGATGTTCAGGCCCCGGAACGCCACCAGGGTGGCGCCCAGCGGCAGCCCGAGGATGCTGATGTTGGCGGCGAACCACGTCCAGAACATCTGTCCGGCGTGGCCGTGCCGCTCGCTGTCGGGGACCGGTTCGATCCCCCGGGTCTCAATGGTGCCGACGCGATCGTTCGTCTTCGAAGCGGTCATGACGGAACCTCCTTGCGGGTGCGGAAAGCGCGGATGGCAGAAGGGAGTTGGGAGAGGGGGAAGGTGATGGAGAAGGCGGCGTCGGCTCAGCGCAGGGTGAGCAGGCGGGCGGTCAGGGGTTCCAGTTCCAGGGAGTTGACGGTGCGCAGGGTGCGTACGGCGTCCGCGGGCAGGCCCGAGAGGCCGGTGACCGAGCCGGCGACGGCGCCCGCGATGGCCGCGATGGTGTCGCTGTCGCCGCCGAGGTTGGCGGCGAGCAGTGCGGCCCGCCAGGGTTCGCCGTCGGCGACGGTGAGCACCGCGAATGCCGCGGGTACCGACTCCTGGCTGGCGACGCTGGTACCGACGAGGTCGACGATCAGGTCCAGTGCCTCGGCCTCCGGCAGGTCGCGCACCAGGCCGCGTACCCACTCGATACGGGCGGCGATGTCCGCCCCCGCCACCCAGTGCCCGCGCCGGGCACCGGCCTTGGCGGCGGTCACGGCGGCGGCGACGGCCTCGTCCAGCGAGCCTCCGCCCACTCCGGTGCTGACCGCGGCGGCGACCGCTGCGGCGCCCGCGATCCCGACGTTCGTGTCGTGGGTGACCTGGCAGGACTCCACGACGTGGTCGAGGAAGGGCTCCAACGGCTCGGCGGGGAAGGCGATCCCGACCGGGGTGACCCGCATCGCGGCGCCGTTCGTCGTGCCGGTGCGGCCTGCCTCACTGACGGAGGCGCCGGCGGCCACCGCGTCGAGTGCGGCCTTGGTGGACGGGCCCAGCAGGTCGAAGGAGCCCTTGGCCTTCATCTCCTTCTCCCAGGCGAGCAGTTCGTGGGCAAGGCGCAGCGGGTCGATCCGGCCGTGGCCCTCGTCGATGAGGCGTCCGACGATGACGGCCTGGTCGGTGTCGTCGGTGACGGATCCGGCGGGCATGCCCGCGCTGACGGGGTTGTCGGGGCGGGCGGGTTCGAAGCCGGCGAGGGTGCCGTAGACGCGGACGACGTCCTGCCGGGACATCACCTGGGTGGGCATGCCGAGGGCGTCGCCGAGGGCGAGTCCGTAGAAGGCGCCGAGGGCGCGGTCGAGTCGGTCGGTCACTGTCGGCCTCCTCGACCGGAACGTACGTGCAGTTCGAATCGGGCCGGGTCGAGCAGGCTGGTGACCTGTTCGACGACCGAACCGTCGGCCGCCCGGTAGACCTGGTTCAGGCGCAGGAAGGACTCGCCGGGCGAGCGGTGCAGTGTCTGTGCCTCCGCCGCGTCGAGTCCGCGCACCGACACCACTCCCTCGCCGGAGTCGGTGATGCGCCCGGCGCCGACCAGGACCCGGCTGAGCGAGCCCTCCTCCAGGCCGCGCGCGGGCAGGCCCGCCAGGCTTCCGGTGGCCGGGACCCGGCTGCGCTCCAGCGACACGCCATGGCCGTCGGGGAGCCGCCTGACGCGGTCCAGCGCTATGAACGCGGCGGACGTGAGCCCCAGTTCGGCGGCCAGCTCCGGGTCGGTGACCTCCTCGAAGCGCAGGGTCTCGGTCGTCAGCTCGGTGCCCTGCTGCGCGAGCGCTTTGGTCCAGCCGAGCCGGTGGTCGAGCGGTGTTCCGTCGAAGGTGACGAAGGAGCCGATGCCCGCGTGGGTGGCGATGAGGCCCTCCTCACCGAGCACCTGAAGAGCCTGCCGCAAGGTGGTGCGGCTGACCCCGAACCGCTCTCTGAGGGAGTGCTCGCCGGGGAGTCTGCTGCCGTCGGCGTGCACACCCGAGCGGATCTCGTCGGCGAGAACGCGGGCGACGTGATGATGCTTGTGAACCTGTCCAGGCATGTCTAGACAGTAAGTGAACAAGTCCCCGAGGTCCATAGGCACACGGAAACCGTAAAGACCTCCCCAGCTAACTTCTATCCATCAAAGTCAGCCTGCTATTGTCCTGGCTATGCCTATACAAAGTCAGAAGTCGGCAGGCCCGGGCACTCGGACCGCCCCACCTCTCCCCGGGACCCAGGAGGGAGGCACCGTCCCTCGCCGGTGGCTCGGCCTGATGGTGGTGTGCCTCGGCGTGATGATGGCGTTCGTCAACATCACCGGCACCATCTCGGCCCTCGGCCGCATCCAGGCCGACCTGCACATCTCGTCGGCCACCCTGGTCTGGCTGACCAGCGCCTACAGCCTGGCCGTGGTCAGCCTGGTGATGTCCGCGGGGACCCTGGGCGACCTGATCGGACGGCGACTGACCTTCATCCTCGGCGCGCTCGTCTTCACCGCCGGCAGCGCGCTGGCCTTCGTCGCCGACAGCCCCGGAACGCTCATAGCCGCGCAGGCGGTCATGGGCGTGGGAGGCGCGGCCGTTCTGCCGTCCAGCCTCACGATCGTGAGCACCACGTTCACGGATCCGCACGAGCGCACCACCGCGATCAGCGCGTGGGCGGCCTGTTCGGGTCTGGGTCTGGCCGTCGGACCCCTGATCGCCGGCGTCCTGCTGGAGCACTTCTCCTGGCACTCGGTCTACCTCACCAACCTGCTCGTCGGCGCCCTCGCCGCCGCGCTGGCGCCGGTGTTCGTACACGAGAGCAAGCACCCCTCGCGCCGACTGGACCTGGCGGGCGTGGTGCTCGGCACGGTGACCCTGGCCTCCGCGACCTACGCGATCATCCAGGGCGGGGCGTCCGGCTACGCCGAGCCGTCGATCATCACCATGTACGTGGTCTTCGCCGTGTCGGCGGCCCTCTTCGTGCGGGTGGAACTGCGGCACCCGGACCCGATGCTCGACCTGCGCCTCTTCCGCAGCGCCTCGTTCAGCGCGGTGATGGGCGTGGCCGCCGCGGCCATGTTCGGTTTCGTCGGGGTGGCGCTGCTGAGCGTGCTGTACATGCAGCGCGTCCGTCAGTACACGACCCTCGGTGTCGGCGTCCGGCTACTGGTCCTGTTCGTCACCTTCATCGCCGTCAGCGCGATCGCACCGCGTCTGGTGCGCCGGTTCGGGTTCACCCCGGTGCTCACCGTGGGCCTCGTGGCCATGGGCGCCGGCGCGCTCGCCCTCCTTTCGGTGGGTCCCTTCGACGGGTACGGAGCGATGTGGCCGGGCCTCCTCGTGGCGGGCATCGGCGGCGGACTGCTGGTCGCCCCGTCGTCCGCGGCGGCCGTCAGCAGCGTGCCCGCGCTCCAGGCCGGGATGGCCGCGTCGGCCATCAACATGGCCCGTCAGCTCGGGAACGTCCTCGGCCCCAGCGTGCTGGGCACCATCGTCACCACCCGCTTCCCCGACAACCTGCACGAGCGGCTCGTCGACGCCGGGATTCCCGGCCCGGACGCCGACCGCGTCGTGGCCGGCGCGGCACACGGGGGCGGCGGGGCCGGACTGCCGGCGTCCCTCGCCCGGACCGTCGCCGAAGCCGTGCCGCAGGCCTTCACGGACGCCGTCCACCGAGGACTGCTCGTCGGCGGGATCACGCTGCTGGTCGTCGCCGTCCCGTCCGCGCTCTTCGTACGCCACCGGCTGCCGAGCGCGTCGACCCCGACCGCTGCTTCTGCCAACGGCCCTGACTCCAAGAAGCCGTGACTTCGGCCAACAATAGTCAGTGGGTAGGCTGCTCTCATGGATGACCTGTCGAAGCGCCCAGACGCGCTGTCCCTGGCCAACTGCCCGGTCTCCCGCACGCTCGACGTGGTCGGCACCCGCTCGTCGCTGCTGATCATCCGCGAGGCCTTCTTCGGAACCCGCCGGTTCCAGGACTTCACCGAGCGGGTGGGCATCGGCGAGGCCGCCACGGCAGCGCGTCTCAAGGACCTGACCGCCTCCGGATTCCTCGAGAAGGTGCCGTACCAGGAGCCCGGTCAGCGCCAGCGCTTCGAGTACCGACTCACGGACCGGGGCCGGGACTTCTTCGCCGCGATCATGTCCCTGCGCGACTGGGGCGAGACGTGGGTGTCCGAGGGACACCGGGCTCCTTGGCGGTTCATGCACCGGGACTGCGGCGCGGAGGTCCACACGGTGACGCGCTGCTCCGCCGGTCACGATGTGCACGCGGAGGACTGCGTCGCCGTACGGGAACCGAGGCCCGCGTCCGCCGAGACGGCTTCCTGACAGGGCGGACCGGCCGAGCTCAGGGCCAGGCCGACACGATGGTGCCCGTCAGGATCACGCACAGGGTCAACTGGACTGTTCCGGTGACCCGGTGACCGATCCTCAGCAGGAGCACACCCGTGACACCGGTGGCCGGCGCGAGAGTGCTCCAGCACCACACCGGCGTCCAGTCCGTCGGCGCCGGCTCCACCGTCCTCCGTCCGGCGCCGCCGTCCCCCTGGCCCAGCCCGTGCATCGCCATCACGATGACCGCCAGACACGCGCCCATCGCGTCCGCCATCAGCACGAGCAGCAGCAGGCAGCCGCCGAGGGCCGCATCGGCCCGACCTGAGATCTCCGGTTCGGCAGGTGGGGACATGCCCCTGCTGTCGTACGGAACGCACCCCTCCGAACCGGCCGCGGGCAAGTCGTCGGCAGCGCCTACACCTCGATGTGCGAGCCCATGATGACCGTGCGGTCCTGGGGAAGGCCGAAGTGCTCGGCGGCGTCGGCCGTGATGTAGGAGGTGGCGATGAACAACCGTTTGCGCCAGGGG
This sequence comes from Streptomyces sp. NPDC088794, assembly GCF_044750545.1. Classification (NCBI taxonomy): domain Bacteria; kingdom Bacillati; phylum Actinomycetota; class Actinomycetes; order Kitasatosporales; family Streptomycetaceae; genus Streptomyces; species Streptomyces sp. NPDC088794. The sequence goes on from NZ_JBIVKB010000012.1 coordinate 15,456, forward strand.
GCCATCGTCGGCGCCTTGCCGCGCTGGAGCTCGATCTTCGACAGGAAGTAGGACGCCTGGTCGAGACGCAGCGGCCCTTCGGTCCGGGCCGGATCCACCAACGCCAGCGTGCCGGGGACGTCGGGTGTCTCCATGTATCCGAACCGGGCGGTGACGTGGATGATCCCGTCGTCGCCGTACCCGAGGCCGTCGACGACGGTCCGCTGGTCGTCCGGGACGCGGGGCACCGGCTCGGTCTCGATGGACAGGATCACGACCTGTTCGTGGCGTACGTGGTTGTGTTCCACGTTGGCGCGCATGGCCAGGGGCGCCGTCTCCTTGCCGCGGTTGAGGAAGACGGCCGTGCCGGGGACCTCGAGCACCGGCCGCTCCCCGCTGCGGAGTTGGTCGACGAACTCGCGCAAGGAGCCTTCGTGGCGTGCTCGTTCCGCGGTGACGATCGCGCGGCCGCGCTGCCAGGTCGTCATGACGGTGAACGCGGTGAGGCCGATCAGCAGCGGCAGCCACGCGCCGTGCACCAGCTTGGTCAGGTTGGCGGCCACGAACAGCAGGTCGACGGTGAACAGCAGGGTCGCGCCGGTCGCGATGAGCCAGACGGGAGTGCCCCACTTCGCGCGGGCGACGTAGAAGAACAGCAGGGTGGTGATGGTGATGGTGCCGGTGACCGCCATGCCGAAGGCGAAGGCCAGCGCCGTGGAACTGCGGAAGGCGAAGACCAGGGTGAGGACCGAGACCATCAGCAGCCAGTTGATCCAGGGGACGTAGATCTGGCCCATGGTGGATTCGGAGGTGTGCGCGATCCGCAGCCTCGGCAGATAGCCGAGCTGGGCCGCCTGGGAGGCGACCGAGTACGCGCCGGTGATCACCGCCTGGGAGGCGATCACCGTGGCCGCCGTGGCCAGCAGAACCACCGGCCACCGACCCCAGTCGGGTACGAGCAGGAAGAACGGGCTGCTGATGTTGTCCGGGTCCTCGAGGATCAGCGCGCCCTGACCGAAGTAGCTCAGGACGCAGGCGGGGAAGACCAGGAAGAGCCAGCCTCGGGTGATGGCGCGGCGGCCGAAGTGCCCCATGTCCGCGTAGAGCGCCTCCGCTCCGGTGACCGCGAGCACCACCGCCGCGAGCGCGAAGAAGGCGGTGCCGAAATGGCCGAAGAAGAAGCCCAGGGCGTAACTCGGCCACAGCGCCCGGAGGATGCCGGGGTGGTCGGCGATGCCGACCACCCCGCACGCGCCGATGACCGTGAACCAGAGGATCATGATCGGCCCGAACACCCGGCCCACCGCCGCGGTTCCCCGGCGCTGCACCAGGAACAGCAGCACGATGATCACCGCAGTGATGGGTACGACCGCACTGCCCAGCGACGGCTCGACGACCTTGAGCCCCTCGACCGCCGACAGCACCGAGATGGCCGGGGTGATCATGCTGTCGCCGAAGAACAGCGACGCGCCGAAGATGCCAAGTCCGGCCAGGACGACGGCGGTTCGCCCGCCGCGCTGTGAACTCCAGCGCCGCAGCAGGGTGATGAGCGCCATGATGCCGCCCTCGCCCTCGTTGTCGGCACGCATCGCCAGCAGGACGTAGGTGACCGTGACGATGACCGTCACCGACCAGAAGATCAGTGACACCACGCCGTACACGTTCTGCGTGCTGACCGGGACGGGGTGCGGGTCGGCCGGGTTGAAGACGGTCTGGAGGGTGTAGATCGGGCTGGTCCCGATGTCACCGAAGACCACACCGAGAGCACCGATCACCACGGCGAGCCGCACCGCGTCCCGCGCAGACGCCCGACGCCCCTCCGGCGGCCGCGTCGCGGATGCCTCGTCCGCCGCGCCTTCGTCCCCACGATCCGCCATGGTGAACCTCCTCATCGCGGACCGCGATGTCGCAGGCCCGGTGCGTCGGAGCGGACACTACCGATGCACCGACGCGATCTCCCGCAGGGGTGCGCCGTTTCGTCGCGAACATGGTCGGGGCGGCTTCACTGTGCGATCGGTCGAGACAGGGGCTTGTCGGTCAGGACAGGATCTCGTCGGCCGAGGTAGGACCTCTTCCGTCAGGACAGGATCTCGTCGGTCAAGGCAGGACTTCTTCCGTCAGGACAGGATCTCGACGTACCCGTCGCTGCCGTGCACACGGATCCGCTGCCCGTCCCGGATCCGTCGCGTAGCCCCCTCCACGCCCACGACGGCCGGCAGTCCGTACTCCCTGGCGATCACCGCGCCATGGGTCATCAGCCCGCCCACTTCCGTGACCAGGCCCGCGACGGCGACGAACAGCGGCGACCAGCTGGGGTCGGTGAAGGTCGTGACCAGGATGTCGCCCGCTTCGAGATCGGCGTCCGCCATGTCGAGGACGACCCGGGCCCTCCCCTCGATGGTCCCGGCGGACACCGCGAGTCCGACCAGGGCGTCGGCCGGCACGTCGTCGCGCCGGTGCGTGCCGCTGACTGCCACGCCGTCCGAGGTGAGCACCCGTGGCGGGGTGAGCGCGAGGTAGGACCGGAACGCGTCCTTGCGCTGCCGCACGAGCCCGTCGTCCACCTGGTGCGAGCGCACGACATCGCGCAGTTCCTGGAACGTGAGGTAGAAGATGTCCTCCCGCTCGGTCAGCACGCCTGCCTGCACGAGCCGTTCGGCCTCTCCCAACAGGGCCCGCTTGTAGACGAAGTAGCGGCAGACGATGGCGTACTTCGGGAACTCCCGGTATCCGATGAAGGTGCGGACCCGGTCGATCATCCGCTTGGTCTCGTCGGCCTTCCGCTCTCCGTCCGGGAGGGCCCGCAGGCGGGTCAGAACGTCCCGCTCCCCCTCCCGCGCCTTGCGCAGCCCCTCCTCGAAACGCCGCTCGGCGGCGCCCGGTCGGAAGTTCCTGACGTTGTCGAGGATCACCGGTACGAGCGTGCTGGGGCGCTCGCACCAGCGCGGTCGTGTGATGTCGATCTCGCCGACGCAGCGCATGCCGTACCGGTCGAGGTAGCCCTCGATGGCGTCGCGCGCCTCGGTCCCGCCCGCGAGCTTCGGCAGCTCGTCCAGGAAGTCCTCGTCCTCGACGCCCCGCAGGAACGCCACGACTTCCGGATGCGGGCGGATCGCGTCCGCGACGTCGAGCAGCGCGAGTCCCATCTCAGAGGTGATGTTGTCGGGGGCGGAGAGCGTGAGCGTGTCCGCCGCGTTCTTCTCGCCGAGCCACTCCCCCAGGTTGTCGTTGAGCCACCAGGTGGACTCCATCCCCGCCATGATCGCCTGGATGTTCAGCGGATCACCGAGGACCCTCTTGTGCTCCTCGAAGGCCTCCAGCAGGAAGTCGAACAGCGCCGGTCCGCTCTTGGTGCTGATGTCCCGCTCCAGGGCGGCGATGGAGGTCCGGCTGCGCTCGATCAGCCCGGTGACGACGGTCGGGTCGGTCTCGATCGGGGCGGGTCCACCGCCGGCGGGCGGCCCGCCGGGAACCACGTCCGGGACGGACGGGACGAAGTCGTCGCCCTCCAGGACGGTCTCCAGCGCGTCCCTGACCAGCGGATCGCCTCTCTCCATGAGGTCCAGGAGGACGCTGCGGCTCGCGGGCGAGGCCAGGCGCCGGGTGACGTCGACGAAGAGCCTCCCGCCGGCCTCGTGCATCGGCACCATGGCCGTCAGCCGCCACATGGACAGCCCCAGGGGCTTCATGGCGTCGGTCATCATCTGCTGATGCCCGACGGAGACGTAGACGTGGTTGTCGTCGTCGCCGGATTCGGGCACGGGGAACAACGTCGTGATCGGCCGGCTCTGCACGATCTGGAAGTCCCCGTCGACCAGGCACCATTCGATGTCCTGCGGGCGTCCGAAGTCCGCTTCGATGCGCCGCCCGAGGTCTACGAGTCGCACGACCTGCTCATCCGTCAGCGCCGGCTGCTCCTGGCGCTCCGCGTCGATCGCCACTTCCCGCGTACCGCCGGCCGGCAGAGCCTCCACCGCACGCTCTTTCGCGGCGATCCCCCTGGCGACGACCTCTCCGTCCCGCACCTTGAAGACGTCCGGGTTCACCAGCCCGGAGACCAGGGCCTCGCCCAGGCCGAACCCCGCGTCCACGGTGGCGACCTTCCGGTCACCCGTGACGGGATCGGCCGTGAACAGCACACCGGACGCATCCGGGAACACCATCCGCTGCACGACCACGGCCATGCGGACCGCGCGCTGATCGACACCGTTGCGCAGACGGTAGGCCACGGCCCGCTCGGTGAACAACGACGCCCAGCACCGGCTGACATGCTGCAGAATCGCCGCCGGCCCCACCACATTCAGATACGTGTCCTGCTGACCGGCGAAGGAGGCCGTCGGCAGGTCCTCCGCCGTGGCGCTGGATCGCACGGCATAGGCGTCCTGCTCCCCGAACCGGCCGAGCGCGCCGGTGATCGCCGCCGTCAGATCGCCCGGAACGGCGATCTCCTCGATGCTCCGACGGATCCGTGCGCTGAGCGCGCCGATCGCCTCCCGGTCGTCGGCGTTCAGGCGCGACAGCTCGTCGAGCAGATCGTCGACCGACGGCGCTTCCGCGACGATTCGCTGATAGGCGTCCGTCGTCACACAGAATCCGGCCGGTACACGGATGCCGTCGATCCGCGACAGATCGCCCAGGTGGGCACCCTTGCCGCCGACGACCGCGAGCTGCGTCTCGTCGACCTCCTGAAGATCCCGCACGTACCGTTCGGTCATCGCGACACCTCCGAAGCGGCCGTGTTCCGCCGCACTGCCGATCCCGCCCCTGATCCGACGTCACCGCGTCCCTCGGACGTCGCCAACACTCGCACGTCGTGCCCTCATTTCCGCAGGTTGTGGCCTTGGCGGACGATTGTGCGCTGCGACCGGGGCCTTGCCGCAAGCCCCCCACTCCGCTATAACTTGAGACAGGCGAGGAGATCCATCTCCTCGCCTTTGTCATTTCCCGTGCGCCGAACGAGACCTCTTACGGCCGGAACCCGTCGATCGCCAGCTCCATGTGGCGCTCGGCCTGGGCGGCACCTTCGGGGTTGTCCGGGGTTCGCCACAGGCAGCTCAGCAGCATGATGACGTCCATGGGGTCGAGGCCGGGACGTACCGCGCCAGCGCGTTCGCAGGCGTCGAGGAGGCGGCCGACCGTGGCGGTCACCGCGATGGACATCGTGCTGACGACCTCCTGTGCGGCGGCGGTGTTCAGCGCGTCGCCGAGGCCGTGCTTGAGGCGTACGTAAGCGGCGAGGGTGGTGAACAGCGGCTCCTCGGCTGGACGCCCCGCCCCATCGACGACACCGCGGAGAGCCTCCTCGCGCACAGCGTGGCCTCGGGAGAGTGAGAACCCCCTTGACCTGCAACGGAGTTGGCCCCTCCCGGTAGCCGGCGCGGGTGGCGGTTCAGCCGTGCAGGGTCGGACGGTAGACGAGTTCCTGAATGCCGCCTTCGAACGTCCTGTGCTCGATCAGTTCCAGGTCGAAGTCGGCCGCGCCCTGGAAGATCGGAGCCAGCCCGGTCCGGCCGGTGATGACGGGGAAGATCGTCACCTGGAGGCGGTCGACCAGGCCGGCGGCCATCAGCGCACGGTTCATGGAGAGGCTGCCGTGCGAGCGCAGCGGCACCTCGGACTCCTTCTTGAGCGCGGCGACGACGTCGACGGCGTCACCGTTCGCGACGACCGCGTCCGCCCAGTCGAGGGGCTCCTTGAGCGTGGTCGACACCACCGTGGCTGGCAGGCTCAACATCCGTGTCACCCACGGGTCGTGCACCTCGGACTCCTCGGTGCTCGCGGCCAGCATCTGCACGAACTCCCGGTGCGTGGTGGCCCCGAAGACCATCCGCTGCTCCTCGCGGTACTGGCCGAGGCGGTGGTCGAGGAACTCGGGGCCCTGCTTGCCCCAGTAGCCGGTCCAGTCGCCCTCGGCGGCGCCGAAGCCGTCGAGGCTGGAGAAGACGTCGAAGGTGTACGTGGCGGTCATGATGATCTCCCAAAGACCGAAGCCCTATGTCCGAAGTGCCGTCCAAAGCCTGTCGGGGATACAGACCGGCGATCACGTCGAGACTCATCGCTCTTCGAGGCGCCGCTTCGAGGCGCCGTTCCGAGACCGGTCCCGAGAACCGTCTCGGGAGGGGTCCCGAGCCGGGCCGTCTAGAAATGCCAAGCGGAATTCCGCCTCGGAACTGGAGGTCCATGATGAGCACGACCATGCGCCGGCGAGCCACGACGACTGCCGTAACTCTGACCATGACAGGCGCACTGGGCTTCGGCCTGATGACACCGGTGGCATCCGCGGCCGCCCACGGGCCCTGCTACGACGGACGGTGCAAGATCACCGTGACCGCGCCCAAGACCATCAAGGTCAACAGCCGCAAGTTCGGGTTCGCGAGCCTGAAGATCACGAGCGTCAGCTCCCGCTCCGTGAAGATGTCGGCCACCTCGGGCCGAGTGCACCTGAGCGGCAGCACCAGCCCGGGCGGCACCGTCCAGCTCAACAACCTGAAGGTCTGGGTGAAGTCCGTCTCCGGCCGCAAGGCCAAGCTCCAGCTGTTCCCCACGTCCCGCTGAGCCCACACAGAACAGGGTCTGTCCCGCACACCGTGCGGGACAGACCCTGTGATCGAGCGCCGGGCAGGCCTTGCACCTGCATTTCCCCACGGGAAGCGGGGCGTCTTTCCTTGGACCACCGACGCAGCACCGGCCGACCGGAGTTGATGCGGTCAGCTCAAGATCCAGTGTAGCCCATGGATGTGAGCCGAACCGCCGCCGGAGGAGATCGCGCACCTCGGAGTCAGGCCGCGAACTGGTGCGCCCCGTACGTCAGATAGCCCGCGTCGCCGCCCTGGTAGTAGGTGGCCTCGTCGACGGGGGCGATCGGGAGACCGCCCCGCAGCCGCTCGACCAGGTCGGGGTTGGCGAGGAAGGCGCGGCCGAAGCTGATGAGATCGGCGCCCAGGCCGAGCCAGTGGTCGGCGTCGTCCCGGCCCGTCTGCTTGGGGCCCATCGGAAGCGTGGGGTTCATGACGAGGGTGCCCGGCCACGACCGCCGCAGGGCCACGAGCAGTTCTTCGTCGGCGGTGGCTTCGAGGTGGACGTAGGCCGGTTCGAGAGGGGCCAGTTCCGTCAGCAGCGTCGTGTAGAGGTCGCGGACCTCCGTCTCCTCGACTCCCCAGAAGGTCCCGCCCGGTGAGAGCCGGATGCCGGTCCTGTCGCCGCCGACGGCCTCGACGGTGGCGGCGACGGCCTCGACGGCGAACCTGATCCGGTTGGCGATCGGGCCTCCGTAGCGGTCCGTGCGCAGGTTGGCGTTGGACGAGAGGAACTGCGAGATCAAGTAGCCGTTCGCGCCGTGGAGTTCCACACCGTCGAAGCCCGCGTCCACGGCCCGGCGGGCGGCTTCGGCGTACGACCGCGCGTGCTCGGGCACTTCGGCGGTGGCCAGTGCGCGTGGCATCGGAGCCGGCTGCGGCCCGGTCGGGGTGAACACGTCGCCGATCGCCGGTACCGCCGAGGGCCCGACCGGCTGGAGTCCGGTGGTGTCGGGGTGGGAGACCCGGCCGCCGTGCATGAGTTGGGCGAAGATGCGGCCGCCGTTGGCGTGGACGGCCGCCGTCACCGGGCGCCACGACTCCACCTGCTCGTCGGTGTGCAGTCCCGGTGTGCCGGGGTTGGACTGCCCGATCACGCTCGGCTGCACCCCCTCGCTCACTATCAGCCCGGCCGTGGCCCGCTGGGCGTAGTAGGTCGCCATCGACGGCGTCGCCAGACCACCGGCAGCGGCCCGGACCCGGGTCATCGGGGCCATGACCATTCGGTTGGGCAGGGTGAGTCCGCCGAGCCGGTAGCTGGTGAAGAGGGTCGTCATGTCAGGGCTCCTTCGCATGGCCGCCGTACCCGTCTCCCGGGTACGACGGCTACGCTAAAACCTCACACCGATGTCAGAGGCAAGCACCTGTGACGCAGGACTCAGTGCGGAACCAGGCAGGCAGAACCCGTCGAACAGAACCAAGCAAGGAGGGCTTCGTGCGGATCGGCGAACTCGCGTCACGCTCCGGGGTCAGCGTCCGGTCCGTGCGCTACTACGAGGAACAGGGCCTGCTCACCAGCACCCGCAGCGCCAGCGGGCAGCGGCACTACTCGGACAACGAGGTCGAGCGGGTCGCCTTCATCCAGGCGCTGTACGCCGCAGGCCTGTCCAGCCGGACGATCGCCGAGTTGCTGCCCTGCGTCGACGCACCCAGCGAGGAGAACTCCGACTCCGCGTTGGAACGGATGGCACTGGAGCGCGAGCGGCTCTCCACGCACATCGCGGACCTCGTGCAGACGAGGGACACGCTCGACAGGTTGATGGCCAGGGCCCGGGCGCACCGCGAGCAGTTGGCGGGCGCGACCACGAAAACAACGGCGGCGGCCGGCTGAAGCGCCCCTGTCACTCCTGCAGGTTCAACTGCCAGGACACCCCGAAGCGGTCGTTGACCCACCCGAACTTCGCGCTGAAGCCGTACGAGCCCAGAGGCATGAGCTCCGTGCCCTCCGCGGCGAGGGCGGCATAGAGGCGGTCGAGTTCGGCCTCGGTTTCGCAGTCCACGAACAGTGACACCGCCGGGGTGAACCCGAAGGCGTGGTTGACGTAGCTGTCGATGCACATGAACCGCTGTCCGGCGAGCGCGAACGTGGCGCGCTGGACCGTGCCCTCCTTGCCGGGGCCGTCGGCACCGTAGCGGGAGATGTCGACGATCTCGGCGTCCTCGAACAGCGACATGTAGAAGGTCAGGGCCTCCTCGGCCCTGCCCTCGAACATCAGGAATGTGGTGATCTTCTGTGGCGTCGAGGCCATCGCGCTGTCCTCCGGGGACTGGTTTCCGTTCCTTGGAGGACAACGCTAGGGCCCGCCTCTGACATCGGCGCGGGACGTCAGCCCGTCGTCGCCTCGGAGCGGCGCGGAAGCTTCCAGTTCGGGCGCGGGAAGTGGCAGGTATAGCCGTTCGGGTAGCGCTCCAGGTAGTCCTGGTGCTCCGGCTCCGCCTCCCAGAAGTCGCCCACCGGCTCGACCTCGGTGACCACCTTGCCGGGCCACAGGCCGCTCGCCTCCACGTCGGCGATCGTGTCCACAGCGACGCGGTGCTGCTCGGCGTCGGTGTAGTAGATCGCGGAACGGTAGCTGCGGCCGATGTCGTTGCCCTGGCGGTTCTTCGTGCTCGGGTCGTGGATCTGGAAGAAGAACTCCAGAATGTCCCGGTAGCTCGTGGCGGTGGGATCGAAGACGATCTCGATCGCCTCGGCGTGATCGCCGTGGTTGCGGTAGGTGGCGTTCGGGGTGTCGCCGCCGGTGTATCCGACCCGAGTGGAGACCACGCCCGGCAGCTTGCGGATCAGATCCTGCATGCCCCAGAAACAACCGCCGGCCAGCACGGCTCGTTCGGTTCCCGCTGTCATCAGACACTCCTTCGTGGTCGAACCTTCGTCGACGTTATAACCAGACCGGGTGTATGGGTGTTCCCGCGCGCGGAGGTGCCGCACGGCCATGACGACCAGGGTGCCTCCCGCGCGGCCGTGACGACGAGAGTGCCTCCCGCCCGATCGACGTCTACCGTGAAACACGGCCGTGTCGCTGCGCCACCGAGCGCTGACCCCACCATGGACATGGAGTCGTGATGGTGCTCGCCGTGCTCTTCGCCGTCCTGGGCGCCGTCAGCAATGCGGTGGGGACGGCGTTCCAGCGCAAGGCCGCCTCCACGGTGTCGCGGGGCGGCGGCGTGCGCCTGCTGCTCGCTCTCGTACGGCGTCCCGCCTGGGCCGTCGGTATCGCCGGAGTGACCGGTGCCGCCCTGTTCCAGGCGCTCGCCCTGGTCAACGGACCGATGGCCCTCGTCCAGCCCCTCTTCATGCTGGAACTGCCCTTCGCCCTGCTCATCGCGGCGCCGCTGCTGCACCGTCGACTGAGTTCGCAGGGCTGGTGGGCGGTCGTCGGCGTGGTGGCCGGGCTGGCCCTTCTCCTCGCTTCGGCGGCTCCGGCGGGGAACAGGGAGCAGGCGTCCATGCTGCGCTGGATCCCGGTCCTGATCCTCACCCTGGGCGCGATCGTCACCGCGGTGCTGCTCGCACGATCCTCGACCTCGCCGCTCTTCCGTGCCGCCACCCTGGCGACCGGTGCCGCGATCGGCAACGCGCTGACCGCCGCGCTCATGAAGTCGGCCACGAGCCGTCTCGCCGACGCGGGCCTGCCGGCCTTCCTCACCACCTGGCAGACCTACGGTTTCGCACTCACCGGCATCGCGGCACTCCTGCTCCTGGAGAACTCCCTCCAGGCCGGTCCGCTCGCCGCCTCGCAGCCCGCACTCACGATCGGCGACGCGGCGGTGAGCCTGCTGCTGGGCGTGGTCCTGTTCGACGAGACGATCCGGACCGGCTGGTGGCTCCTGCCCGAGGCGATCGGCGCGGGCCTGATCCTCTGGGGTGTGGTGCGGCTGACGCGTGTGGTGCCCCACCTCGTCGACATCGTGCGATAAGCCCCGGTCGACACGTCAACACACCCCCAGAGTCCACAACTTGAAGGATTTCTGGTTCCGAGGGGTTGTCGTACAGGCGAAGTCATCAGTTAAATCAAGTCTTGAACTAAGCCATGGACCGCTTTTATCTGGCTTTCGACCGACATGGCACCGCGTCGGCCGGTGGGCGGTCCTTCACCTCATTTCCAGAGGCACCTCACCCGCAGAGGAACATGGCATGAGACTCAGATCCTTGGGTGTCGCGCTCGCCGCCACGGCAGCGTTGATCACCCTGCCCACGATCCAGTCGCCGACGGCCTCGGCCGCCGACACCAACCTCTCCCAGGGCAGGACGGCGACGTCCTCCTCGACCGAGAACGCCGGCACTCCCGCCGCCTCCGCGGTCGACGGCGACACCGGGACGCGGTGGTCGTCCGCGGCGACCGACGACCAGTGGCTCCAGGTCGATCTCGGCACCTCCGCGACGATCAGCCAGGTCGTCGTCAACTGGGAGACGGCCTACGGCAAGGACTACAAGGTCCAGGCCTCCACCGACGGCAACACCTGGACCGACCTGCAGTCCGTCACCGGTGGGGACGGCGGCCTCGACACGCTCGCCGTCTCCGGTCAGGGCCGGTACGTGCGGTTGCAGGGTGTGCACCGGGCGACCCAATGGGGCTACTCCGTCTGGGAGTTCCAGGTCTTCGGCACCAACGGCACCACCCAGCCCGGCACCTGCTCGACCGCCAACTCGGCCCAGGGCAAAGCCGCTTCCGCCTCCTCGACGGAAAACGCCGGCACCCCGGCGTCCGCCGCGTTCGACGGCAACGACGCCACCCGCTGGTCCAGCCAGGCCTCGGACCCCCAGTGGCTGCGCGTCGACCTGGGCTCCGTCCAGGACGTCTGCAAGGTCGACCTGAACTGGGAAGCCGCGTACGCCAGGGACTTCCAGATCCAGGCCTCCACCGACGGGCAGAACTGGAACACGCTCAAGACCGTGACCGGCGCGACCGGCGGACGGGCCTCCTACGACGTCAGCGGTTCGGGACAGTACGTCCGGGTCCTGGGGACCGCGCGGGCGACCGGCTACGGCTACTCGCTGTGGGAGTTCGCCGTCCACACCGGATCCGGTGGCACTCCCCCGGTCGAGGGCGGCGGTGACCTGGGCCCGAACGTGATCGTCGTGGACCCCTCCACCCCCAACCTCCAGGCCAAGTTCGACCAGGTCTTCGCGCAGCAGGAGTCGGCGCAGTTCGGCTCCGGGCGGTACCAGTTCCTCCTCAAGCCGGGTACCTACAACGGCATCAACGCCCAACTCGGTTTCTACACCTCGATCTCCGGGCTCGGGCTGAACCCCGACGACACCCAGATCAACGGTGACATCACCGTGGACGCGGGCTGGTTCAACGGCAACGCGACGCAGAACTTCTGGCGTTCGGCGGAGAACCTCGCGATCACGCCGTCCAACGGCACCGACCGCTGGGCCGTCGCGCAGGCCGCGCCGTTCCGCCGTATCCACGTCAAGGGCGGGCTCAACCTCGCGCCCAACGGCTACGGTTGGGCCTCCGGCGGCTACATCGCCGACTCGAAGATCGACGGTACGGTCGGTCCGTACTCGCAGCAGCAGTGGTACACGCGGGACAGTTCGGTCGGCGGCTGGACCAACGGCGTGTGGAACATGACGTTCACGGGTGTCGAGGGCGCCCCTGCCACCAACTTCGACACCGGCCCGTACACCACGCTGGACACCACGCCGACCTCCCGCGAGAAGCCGTTCCTCTACCTCGACGGCAACGACTACAAGGTCTTCGTGCCCGGCAAGCGCACCAACGCGCGCGGTGTGTCCTGGCCCGCCAACGCCGGTGGGACCTCGCTGCCGCTCAGCCAGTTCTACGTCGTCAAGCCCGGCGCGACGGCCGCCACCATCAACACCGCGCTCGCCCAGGGCCTGAACCTGCTCTTCACGCCCGGCGTCTACCACCTGGACCAGACGATCAACGTCACGCGGGCCAACACGGTGGTGCTCGGGCTCGGCCTGGCCACGATCGTGCCCGACGGGGGCGTCGACGCCATGCACGTGGCGGACGTCGACGGTGTCCGGCTCGCCGGATTCCTCATCGACGCCGGTGCCGCCAACTCCGACACGCTGCTGCAGATCGGCCCCGCCGGCGCCGGTGCGGACCACTCGGCGAACCCGACCACCATGCAGGACGTGTTCGTCCGGATCGGCGGTGCCGGTCCCGGACTGGCCACCAACTCCGTGGTCGTCAACAGCGACGACGTCGTCATCGACCACACCTGGCTCTGGCGCGCCGACCACGGCGACGGCGTCGGCTGGGACACCAACCGGGCCGACTACGGCCTCAAGGTCAACGGCGACGACGTATTGGCGACCGGCCTGTTCGTGGAGCACTTCAACAAGTACGACGTGCTCTGGAGCGGCGAGCGCGGCCGCACGATCTTCTTCCAGAACGAGAAGGCCTACGACGCGCCGAACTCCGCCGCCATCACCCACGACGGCATCGTCGGCTACGCGGCCTACAAGGTCGCCGACACGGTGAACGTGCACGAGGCCTGGGGTCTGGGCAGCTACTGCAACTACACGTCCGACCCATCGATCGTGCAGCACCACGGCTTCCAGGTGCCCGTCAAGACCGGGATCAAGCTGCACGACATCCTGGTCATCTCCCTTGGCGGAAAGGGCCAGTACGCGCATGTCGTGAACGACACCGGGGCGCCGACCTCGGGCACCGACACCGTCCCCTCGAAGATCACGCAGTTCCCGTGATCCGGGACGTGTGATCCGGGACGTGTGATCCGCCGAGCCGGATCCGATCTGCTGCGGGCCGTCAGCCTCCCCTTTCGGCCCGCAGCAGCGGCAGGCATCAGAACGCGGACAACGTCAGGGTGAAACCCGTCGGGGCGGTGTCCTGGATGTAGGAGGCGAAGTCCGCCACGTCGTCGAAGGCGAAGCCGTAGGCCTTGCCGTCCTCGGTGGCCGCGTGGATCGCCTTCGCGTAGTGGTTGGTCAGGTCGCCCTGGTAGAAGGCGGCGGGGTCGGTGGTGGGCTGGTCACCGCTGCTGAGCAGCGTCGACCGGTTGAAGCCCGCCCCCAGGACCGCGGCGACCGGTCCGGTGGTGCCGTCGTTGGGTGCGGCGAGATTGCCGTCGCAGAAGAGGACGTCACGGGTGGTGGGCCTGGCGAAGGACACCGACGCCGGGCCGTCGAAGGTGAGGCGGTCGCCGCGCACCCGGCCGGTGAACGTACCCGCGTTGGTGGTGACCTTGAGGTCCTTGCCCGTGTACGTGCTCCACACCTCGTCGATGTAGGGCGCGAAGTAGTCCTTGGCGAAGATGCCGGCGTCCAGGCCGTGGCCGGGAGCGATGATACGCGTGTCGTCGACGATCAGCGGAGCGAACTCCTCGATCTGCTTGACGGCGGCGAAGGCGGCGGCCCGGCCGCCCGCGCGCAGGGTGCCTGTCGTCTGGTCCTTGTCGCCGGTGAGCCGGATGCTCATCGGCACACTGAACATGTCGACCATGGTGGTGTTGCAGAACATGCCGTCCGCGTTGTGCGTGAACTCCGCGCAGTCGTGCAGCACTCCGTAGTTGGGGTCCGACTCGACCCACCCTGCCGGGTACTGCAGGGCCGCGGCGCCGTTGCCGTCGGTCACGGCCTTGAACTTGAGCTTCTGGCCCAGTGCCACATAGACGCGGCCCGACATGTACGGCAGGGACAGCGTGGTGCTGCCGCTGCCCGCGAGCGGGATCGCGTAGTCGGTGAATCCGTCGGCGCCGTTGTCGGAGACCGCGATGGGGACGGCCTCGCCCTCGGGGGTGAGCCTGACCTGCCGGCCGCCCAGGTTGCCCACGACGTACAGGTGCACGGAGGCGTTGTCGAACGAGCCGCTGTTGTTGACGACGGTCACGGGCAGCGGTCCCGCTGCCGCTGCGGCCTCACCCGCCGCCTGGTCGGCGAACGCGTGCGGAGCGATGGCGGCGATCGCCGGAGCGGCCACGGCCGCACCTCCGAGGGCGAAGATCATCTTGCGTCGGGTCAGGTTGCGCTGGTGACGGGGTGTCATGGCGGGAACTCACCTTGTCTGTGGGGGGCGTTCAGGCCGAGCCGTGACGGCGCGCCGCCCGCGTGTGTGCGCACCGCGACCTGAGAGCGCTCTCAACCGCACGCCGTGCGCCGTCGACGGGGCCCGACGATACGCACGATCGTTGCTCCCGCCAACCGGAACGCGAAGGCACCAAACTCCCCTGACCTGCGGCTACTTGAGGAGCGGGCGGAAGTCCACAAACACATAAGGCGCGTTTAACGCGCGCTTAAGCACCCAGCTTCGCATCCCTCCTGGTGAGCCGGGCCGTGAGAGATCAAGAAGGCGACCTCCTCTCACGGAATCTCACCGAGCGCCCCCATGGAAGTCACCCCACTTCTCTGCAGCCTCACGCATGTCTTCCACGTCGACGTGGACGTACTTCTTCTTCGTGAAGGCCGCATTCGTGTGGCCGGCCCACGCTGCCAGGATGTGGTCCGGGACGCCGTTGTTGGCCAGGTAGCTCAGACATGAGTGGCGCGCGTCATAAAGGCGCACCTTGCGCATGCCGAGCCTCTCCATGACGCGGTAGACGTAGCGGCGCAGCTGCTTGGTGCTGAGAGGAAGCCCGAGCTCGTCGACCACCACCCATCCGGTGTCGGCGTAGGCCTCTCCTGCAGCGAGTTTCTCGCGGGCCTGGGCGAGCTTGAGCCTCTTCAGCGCGGACCCGACCGGCCCGGGCAGCGGCAGTACGCGCTCGCCGGCTTCCGTCTTCGGATCCTTCTCCACGGTCTCGTTGCCCACCATCGGCCGCGTGATGACGATCTCCAGAGTGGCGAGGGGCAGATCCAGGTACTCCCACTGCAGGCCTACGACCTCGGCCGGCCTGAGGCCCATGAGGCTCATCAGCAGGGGCGCCTCGAGACGGTCGTTCTCGATGCCCGCGATGAAGAACTGGACCTCGCTCACCGACCACGGCTTAACCTTCGGCCTCAGACGCCTGTCAGCCTTCTTGTCGGCCAAGCTGACCCGTACACCCTGAGCCGGGTTGGTGGTGCGCAACCGGCACACGACGGCAGAAGAAAGAACCTCCCGGAAGCGGTTCAGCGCATATTCCGCCGTTGAGGCGGCCAACCGCGTGCCCTTGGGCCCCCTCGAGCGTCGGCCACGCGCAACGATGTCGTCAACACAGTCGCGCACCTGGTCGGTGGTGAGGTCCTGAAGTTTGGTCCCTCCGAGGCGGTCGACGATGTGCACGAGGGTGTTGCGGTAGGTGATGATGCTCGTCAGTTCGACGTCGCGCTCTTTCATCTTGAGCCACTCGTCGATCCACTGCGCGACCGTGATGTTGCTGGGGAGAACCAGAGTCCCGTTCTCCTTCTGGGCGATGATGCGACCGTACTCAGCCCGCGCCTCGGTCTCAGATTCTCTGGTGACAGTCAGCTGGCGGCGGTCGCCGTTCGGGTGCCTCCCTACATCGACGACGAAGCGGTAGCGGATCTTGCCACTCGCTAGCCGAACCTCCTTGACCGGGTCAGGCACGAGGTCCCCCCGCGAGCCAACGGCGCACCAAGGCTGCCGTGAGAGACCGCAGCGGTACTCCGGCAAGTTCCCACAAGAGAAGCCGGGTCCGCAGGCCCTCAAGCCCGGGCCGCGCCGGCGTCATGGTGGCGCGTGGATCGACGTAGGAGTGACGGACGTATCTGCGCCGCGCTGCGCAGGCCTTTGACATGGACCCCCCTATTCGGGTCGGGCCCGACCAGTTGGTCGCCCCAGCGACCGCTGGTCATCTGCGGTTCTGGGCGACGCCTCACCGGTATCGGGACTGGATCTTGAGCGGACCGGAGCAGCCTGTTGGACTGCGCTCGGGCGGAGCCCGGTCCGCAACTTGCACGCATGGGAGTTAGTTGCACGCTTCCCGTATGGTGCCTTACTGTCCGGTGACGTCCAAATTGTGACGGGCCTTTCCAGCCCCGTCCGGACTTTCCATGACCTCGAGGATCGGAGCAGCAGATGGCAGCCAAGAGACCAGCGCCCACTCTCGAGGAGATCCGAACCTGGGGTGCGACCGTCGACGTCACCACCGCAGCACCCGCCCTCGGAATCTCCCGGACAAAGCTGTACGCACTCATCGGGAAGGGGCAGTCACCTGTCCGCATCCTTCGCGTCGGCGAGCGGCACCGCGTGGTGACGGCGTCTTTGGTACGGGTCCTCGAAGGTGCCCAGGCGTAGCTCCCGGCCTGGGCCCGGCGGCGCGGCCGCCGGGCCCAGATGCACGGCTCCTCCGGGCTTTTGCGGAGCATGGGGAGGAGTCGCTCACCATCCGCTGTCGCAGAATGGCAAGTTTTGCGCCAAGCGCAGATCTTGGCGGAATTCAGCATTTAAGCACCTTTGAGACCGGCTGAAAAGTGCCCAGCTGGGCACTGACTCTTGATCTTTTAGCCACCACGTTTGTGGGGTGCCTGAGCAAGAACCGGTCTGGAGCCTTCTCCGCCGCCGCGATATCGGAGAGCGAATCCGCACGGTTCGCCTTCACCGACGCCTGACGCAGGAGCAGTTGGCGCATCTCATCGGGATCGACCGGCGCACCATCCACCGCTACGAGACAGCACAGAGGGACCCGTCGCTGTCGATGCTGCTGCGGATCGCGGACGCACTGGACGTCTCACTGTCGCTCCTGCTGTCCGGTTCGCTCGAGCTGGACCTGCGCAACGCCAAGCGGGATGAGCGGCCCGCAGGGTAGTTAGATCTTGCGGAGAAACGCTCGTTGGCCGTTGTGGAAACGCACGGTCAGACCGAGGTGGCCCGGCTGCGCGCGGGGCGACGCCGACCACACCTTGATCTGCTGGATCTCCGGTGACTCGCCTGCGGCGATTACAGCCGCGAGCCAGTCATCGTCCCTCCCGGTGGGGCCGGCCGGGGTGTAGGGCACGGGCCGCCCTTCCACTGGCCGTGCGGGGGCGTCGTGATCTTCGCCTTCCGTGATTTGACCGACGATCTGCCACCGCGCCTCGCAGCCGCCGACGGTGACAACGAGCCCGTACGGATGACGGATGTCTCCCGCTTCCTCAAGGCTCTGCGCGCGCTGTACGGCTGGCGTGCGCTGGCAGCGCTGGATCACGAAGGCCTGGAAGGTCTCAGGGCGCACCGCTTCTCGGTCCTCTCGCAACACCCTTGCCGCTCCCTACACGACCCTGGGGTCTCGTCTCTGCTGCCCTCATGGCGCGCCTGATCCGGTATCCGGCATCGCAGTACGCCTCGGTTGTGCAGGGGTGGTAGACGTTGCGGTGTCTGCGCCAGCCCTCTTCGAGGTCGCCGGCCTGGGTCATGGACACTCCGCAGGCATCAGGTGATTCAGGCCGGTGGCGATGAGCTCGCGGACGGACTGGGGGCGGCAGAGGTCGCCCTCGTAGTGGGGCGGGACAGCCCAGTGGGGGCCCGGCGGCTGAACCCGATGTAGCGCCGGGACGCCGAGGTAGACGCCCTTGCCGAGACAGGGCGCGTCGGCTTCGAGGTCCCACACGAGGCCGGCGTGCTGCTGGATGAGGGCGTAGTAGGTGACGTCCGCGGCGAGTGAACGGTCGCGAATCACCGCGCCGTTCAGGCATGCGCCGAGGGCGCCCGCGACAACTTCGCGTTCGTCGGTGCCGACTGCGGCGTGGACGAGTGCGCCGCTGAGGCGGATCGCACTCATGGTGACGCCCAGGGGCAGCAGGGCGATGCCGTCTGAGTCCCACTCTGCGATGGCACGGCGGGGGGTGTCGTGGGTCCGGGCGAGCCACTGGACGATCAGGTGCGTTGGGGCGGTCATTGCTCGGTGCCTTTCGTCAGGTGCCTGTGCCTGCCGACGGCGGCGAGCTGCAGGGCGGCGTCCAGTTGGCAGAGGTTTCCGGGTTCGAGCATCGGAACGGCCCAATAGGAGGCGTGCCCGTGGAGGCGCGGGTCGGTGAGGTCGGGACGCGGCACCATGAGGAGCGCGGACTGGCCGAGGTACTCGATCCCGGCCGGGAGTTGCCGTACAGGCCCGGCTGATGGGGTCAGGGCGAAGTAGGAGGTGCCGTCCGTACTCACCACGACCGGGCCTCCGAGCAGAGCGTCGACCAGGCGCTCGGCGATCGCGGCCGGCTCGCGTCGGTTGGCGGCGGCTTGGACAACAGCTGCCGGAATGCGGACGGCTGAAAACGAGTCACCGCACGGCAGGACGGTCGTACCAGTGAGTCGCCAGTCCTGCAGTGCCTGCGAGGTGTCCGGCGCTGCGAACAGGAGCCATTCCGCGACGGCGACCGACGACAGCGCCTCAGCTCCATGTGCCCCCGTTACAGGCTCAAGGTCTCTCGGCTCCGTCATCGTGAGCTCGGGATGAGTGCGTCGGCTAGTTGCCTGCTGGCGTCTTCGAGAGCGGCCCGAAGAGCGGGGGTATCGGTGAGCCAGCGATGCTCACCGGGGCAGACGCGCCAGTGGGCGGCGGGGCCGGTCGTGACTCGATGCGGCGGGATGATGACCTGGTTCCGCGAGCTGGTCAGGAGCCGCGTGGAGGGCACGTTCCAGCCCTCGGCGGATCCCGGTTCAACGAACCAGATGAGCTCCCCGCCGTCGTTGATCGCGGCGCCGCAGCGGGTGCCGAGAATGGCAATCGCTGGAAGGCCGAGGTTCAACGGCGCGAGAATGAGGTGGGGCTCGCGGCTGCTTGGAATGGGTAACGGGTCGCAGATGGTGGGCATGTTGGCAGTCCTCCGTCGAACAGCAGGGCCGCGCCTTCGCGGTGACTCAACCTTGGCCCTGCAAATGTCCTGATTCCAGGACTTCAAGAGGACTTTCTAAGCAACCAAAGCGGACTTTCAGCGCATCTATCGGGCGATTGATAACCTCTAAGAGGACTCGCCTTGACCACTGGCGAGCGCCTCGACCCTGGGAGAACCGCCGTGGCCGCACGCTCCTCCGGCAACCAACTCTTCAAGGCCGCCCGCATCGCGGCCGGCTATGCGAGCCAGGACGCGTTCGCCGACGCCGCCGGCGTAAACGTGCGGCAGGTGCGCCGCTGGGAATCGGACAACCCGCCCTGGCCCCAGCCCTCTGTGGGACAGAAGATCGAGCGCCTTCTCGGCCAAGGCCTCAGGGCTCTCGGCTTCACTCCGCCCGCCGGCGTCGCCGACGAAAGCTCTCCACGGGCGCTGCCAGGGGCACTGCCTGTGACCGCCTCCGCGGTCGGTCTCGCCTCCGTTCCCACCCAGGTGGCCGGGAACCTCCAGCCCGCCACTGCTGCGATCGACTTCGCCACCATCACTCGCGCGCAGCGCAGGCTCTACTGGTCCGTGGCGCCCGCCACCCTGCACCCCACGATCGTCGAGCACTCCAAGCTGGGCTGCGCCCTGCTCGTGGACACAGCAGGCCAGACCCGGCGGTCTGTGGCCGCAGCCCTCGCCGAGACGTATCTCCTCGCTGCCCGGATCGAGTTCTTCGACCTACGAAACGACAAGGCGACGCAGACATTGGTCCTGGCCCTCCAGGCCGCCGCAGAGGCCGACGACCCGCTCATGGCCACAGCCGTCCTCGCCCACATGGCGTTCCCTCCCGCCTGGTCGGGGCATCGGGAAGAGGCGATCGAGCGGATGGTCGCGGCGCGGACCTACGCACGCCGCGGAGCGGCGCCGGCCCTGCTCATGGCCTGGCTGGACTCGGTGGAAGCGGAGTGCGAGACGCGGTGCGGCAACACCCGCACCGCGCTCAACCTGCTCAATCACGCCGAGGACCTCCTCGCCGACGGCCCGCAGCACGCCGTTCCCGAGTGGCTCGACTGGTTCACGCCGGTCAGGCTGGCCGCTTTCAAGGGCAACACGGAGCTCAAGGCCGGGCATCTGCCTCAGGCGCGCGCAACCCTCCTCCGGGTCCTTGAGGACCTCGACCCGAGCGAAGTGAAGCAGGCCTCGGTCATCCTCGGTGACCTGGGAGCCGTGGAAGCTGAGGCAGGCCACCCGGAGGAAGCGTGCGTGTATGTGCTGCGGGCGCTCGACCAGCTGGAGCGGACCTGGTACGCGATGGGCATGGACCGCGTCCGGGAAGTGCGGCGCGCGCTCGCGCCGCACCAGCATGAGCGATGCGTGCGCGAGCTAGACGACCGGCTGTACGGGTGGGCCTCGACGGTCAGCGCGTTCAGCGGTTGAACTGGCTGATGAGCGGGGCCAGTTCGAGAAGGCTGTCGACCCGGAAGGTCGGGATCTTCTGTGCTGCCTCGCTCCGCCACTGGATGGTCGCCCATGGTCCGCGGTGGACGAGCGCTGTGTGCATGCCTGCCTCGCGGGCGGGGCGGATGTCGTTGTCGACGCGGTCGCCGACGTAGAGCATCTCGTCGACGTCGAACGGAACGACCTCCGCCACGCGGTGGAAGAACGCCGGGTCAGGCTTGCTGGCGCCCCAGTCGTCCGATGTGCCGATCAAGTCCACGTCGGAGGAGAACAGTTCGCGCAGGAGCTTGCCAGCTCGCACGGTCTGATTGCCGGCGATCCCGAGCCAGAGTCCGTCGCCGCGCAGTTCGGCGAGGGCCTGGCGGACGTCCACGTAGAGGTCGCTCTCGCCGAAGTGCTCCGGTTTCCCGGCTTCGGCGCGGGCGTCTCGCTCGGCGTAGAGGTCGAAGCCGGGCCGGAACTCCTGGAACACGTCCCGGTAGTCGCGGCCTTGGGCGATGACGGCGCCGAACATGGAGTGGAAGGTGTGGCGCGGGACGCCGAGCCAGTCGGCCCAGGTGCCGTACTCGGTCGTCTCGTCCACGAGGCACTCGCCGACGTCGAAGATCACTGCGCGAATCATGATGGAAGGCTACCCGCCCAGGGGAAACGGGAGTTGGGCCCCTCTCCGCTGTGCGGAGAGGGGCCCAACTTGCTTTCGGAGACGCCAGACGGGCGGCTTCCTTAGATGCGCGTTACAGGTGTGCCCATGCGCCTTGGTGCTATCGGTTGTCGCGGGCTGCGATGAGTTCCGGGTCCATCGGGACAGGAGGGATGCCAGCCTCGCGGAGGAGTTCGTCCTGGCGGCCGATGTGGACCAGCGCCAGGCTCAGGAGCCGGTCCGTGCGGTCGCCGCGGGACCGGGCGGTCGCGAGGTCTGACCGAGCGGTCCGCAGGTCGTCCTCCAGGGTTCGCATCCGCTGGTGGAGCCCCGTCATCTGATCGGTGAACCACCGGTACATCTCCGGGGACACCGTCCATGTGCCCTCTGGCTGCTGCGGTGCCACCGGGAGTGCGTCGGCCGGCATGTCCTGCTCGGTCGTGCGGGTACGGCCCATCCAGGCCCCGTACGCGGATCCGAGGGTGGAGACGAGGACTGCGAGGAGTCCCAGCCAGCTAGTCGGCTCCACTCGGCACCGCCTTCGGGACGATCAGGCGTGGGCTGGTCAGGTAGGCCACGATCTGGATGAGGAGTGCGTGGGAGGCCCAGGGTGCGACGGCGCCCCACGCGGTCGACGAGGTGCCCGTGATCGCGCCGAGCGCGTACGCCACGGCCCACAGGAGCGGCGGGGCCATGGCGGCGCCGATGCCGGGCAGGTCTCGTCCTGGGCGGACGAGTGCGTAGGCGACCGCGACGGTGCCGGAGGTGATCCAGAGCCAGCCCCACGCGGTCATGGGCAGCAGGTCCAGGAGGACGCTGATGCCCCGCACGGTGCCGTAGCGGGGCTGGACGGTCAGCGATGCGCCGTAGCTGACCCAGGAGAGGCCAGAGGCGAGCAGTGCGAAGCCGCGCCATCCAAGGCGCGTCCACAGCCAGCAGATGAGGTGCCTCATCCTGCGTCGGCGGCCGGGCGACGGTTGGGCTCGCACTATGCGGCCCGGGGCGGTGATCCGGCATCGGGGCGGCCGGTGGTGGAGGTGGCGGCCTCGATTCGGGGTGCGATTCCCGAGGGGCGCCAGAGAGTTCGGTAGGCGACGCCGATCGCCACGGCGGCAGTCAGGATGCCGGTCACGATCGGACGACCGGTGAACTCGTCGTTGAAGTAGGCGGTCCCGACGCCGTCGCCGGCGGCGACCAGGAGCATGAAGATGCCCTTGGCCGGGCCGGACCAGCGGGGCTGGATGACGATGGCGATGACGGGGGGCAGCAGGTAGCCGAGAGCTGCGGCCCACAGTTGTGCGTCGGTGGGGTGCATCGAGTTCCCTTTCGTCGGGCGACGTCGGCGCGGCGGGTACCGGGCCGGTGGGACTGTCTGCGGGCGGTACGGGGTTAGTTGGTGGGCCAGGTGAGCGCGGTCAGGACGGCGCTGCGGACCGTGACTGGGCCGGGGGCGTTGTTGAGGAGGCGGACGCGCATGGTCCGGCCTCGGGCGAGGTGTTTGACGAGCGGGGTGATGTGGTGGCTGCCGCCCTTGGTGCCGATGACCTCGTCGATCGGGTGGTCTGCGATGTGCCGGGTGCCGGCGTACTCGGACATCCGGACCTGGACCGTCTCGCCGACGGGCAGGCCCTCGACGTAGAGGCTGAGGGACCCGGTGAACCGGCAGGCGCCGGCCGCGAAGATGGCACTGGCGGGCGGGTGCTGGGCCTCGGTGTCGGTCCACTCGGTCGTCAGCGCCACGTCTTCCCAGGCGCCTGGTGCGAGGGTGTACGGCTTGGCGATGCCGAGGTTCACTTCGCCGGGCACGAGGTCCTCCTTGATGGTGGTGGTCTCGCCGACGGCCCAGGCGCGCAGGGCGGGCTCGGAGAGGTACGCGATGGACCGGTCCAGTGGGGTGTCGGTGAACTGCCAGATCAGAGGCCGGTATGTGCTCTGCGGGGCCGCCTCGGCACGCGCGTAGTCAGCGGCGCCCCAGGGGTAGGCGGGGTACCAGAGCGGCAGTCCTGCGGGGACGCGGCCGGCGTCCAGGTCGCTGCCCGAGGTGTAGATCCCGACCCTCTGCGTGGGGAACGCGGCCTGAACAGTGGTGACCCATGTCTGCACCCAGCCGTGAATCTGGTCGGCTGTCCGACCGCGGTAGTTCCGGCTGTCCGGGTACGCCTCGAGGTCCAGCCAGTGCACGAACGAACGGATGCTGCCGGCGGGTCCGGCGACGGCGCTGATGTAGTTCGCGGCCTCCGCCAGCGGGTCCTGGTTGGGCCAGGCGAAGTGGTAGGCGCCGACGAGGAGCCCGGCCGCGGCAGCTCCGCGTAGGTGCGCGCCGAATGCCGGGTCGTGGGTGTGTTCACCCTCGCTGGCCTTGACGAAGGCAAATACGACGCCGCCGCGTCGGTGGGCCGCCCAGTCCTGGGTGCCCTGGTGGGCCGAGACGTCGATTCCGCGGCAGTTGGTCTCGGACATCAGACACCGCCGTTCGCAGCGCGAGCGGCCTCGAGCTGGATGGCATCCGCAAGATTGCTGGGCGGGGGCTGGGGCATCGTCGTCTCCCTGTGTGGTGCACCGCATTTGGATCTTGGCTTGAGAGCTTCTTGAGCGGTCACTGCGCCGGAGGCGTGTTCCCGCGCCCTCTCCGTCAGGCCGGTCACGAATGCAGCCCGGGTAGTCCTCAGCCACAGAAAGCACGCCACGGCGATAGCGGCAGATGACTGGGCTGGCGCGCGTGTGTCTCGGGCAACCCCCGCCGGTCTCAGCCACGCTGCTGATCTTTTGAAGACCTCGGCCGTCGAACGCCCGCGCGCGAGGGGGTTGCTGTGGTCGCGGGGAGCCGCGGGGTGGGGGTTGCTCAGCCAGGTACTAGTGCAGGCCCGGTGGACCCCCCGGCGGGAACGGGTTCCGGAACCCGTCGCAGAACGGGTTCCGGGGTCGTCCGGGGTTCGGAACCCGTTGCGGAACGGGTTCCGGAACCACCGGCGGGAACGGGTTCCGGACGGTCTGGAACCACCGGCGGGAACGGGTTCCGGAACCCGGTGCAGAACGGGTTCCGGGGTCATGGGCTGCGGACGGCGGAACCCGTTCCGCGACGGGTTCCGGAACTGGAGGTGCGCGGCGTCAGCCGCCGAGCCACCACACACCCATGGCGCAGGCGACGTCGGTCGCTGAACTCGTGTTGAGCGCCCCGCCCGAGGTCTGGAGGCCCTGGAGCTCGATGTAGTCGCCGACTGCGAGAACCGCCTGGGCGTGGAACGCGGCGCCGCTGGAGTGCGTGGCGGTCGCGGCGAGGCCCTTGACGAAGCTGCCAGGCACCGCGGTGCCGTTGACGGTGATGCGGCCGGCCCTGTTCCCGGTCGCGTTCGCCGCGAAGGAAACCATCCCGGTGATCGCGTACGTTCCGGCGACCTGGATGGTGTAGCGGCTGGTGTTGGTGGACGTGGAGTGACCGTTGTCGCTGTCGAAATCCTCCGTGTCGAGGGTCAGGGGGGTCCAGGTGTTGTCGGCGATGGACTGCACACTGGCCTGGCGGCCGCGGAACCGAGGCACGCCGTTGGTTCCAGATCCCAGGAGCCAGTCGCTCATCGCCTTGACGGACGCGGTCCACAGCGCTCCCGTCAGGTAGTTGCCGGGGCTCTGGGTGCCGATGACCGGGACCACGCGAGGCATAGGGACCCTCCTGTCAGTAGGCGAAGACGATGGAGTCGAACTGGCAGACGGAGTCCCACGTCGTCGGGTCCGTGACTCCGGCGGGCAGTGGCTCGCACACCGTGTCGTTCGTGGTGTGGGCCTTGGTGGTTGCGGCGGTGAGGGTGAGGGTGGCGGTGGTCCATCCCGGGCTCGTCGCCCCCACCGACAGGACGGTGACGGTCTCCTGGTTGGCGGTGCCCTGCCCGAGGACGAGCTGCTGCCCGGGCGCGATCTGCGCGGCGAGGAGGTTGGTGTTGTCCTGGCCGTTGCGGATGGTGACCGAGGTGACGCCCGCTGACGGGGATGTGGCGAGCGTGGTGTGCCAGGCGGCGAAGATGCCGTACGGGCTGAGGTCGACCGGGGAGCACTGGAGCGTCTGCGTGACCTCCAGGTCCTCGCTCCACGACCATTCGATGTTCTCCACGAACATCTCCACCGTCGTGGCCGGTACGCCGGGGGGCCTGCGCATCGCGCGTGCCCGTGTGCCGAGTTCGAGTCCGAGGCAGACCGGCCACAGGGCCGGATTCGCGGAGGGGTGGAGGACGAGCGAGTTGATGCGGGTGGCGGGGCGTCGGTAGCGGGAGATCAGGTAGCCGGCGGCGTCCTGGCACTCGCCCGAGTCGGTCGAGTTGACGGTGCGCGTGATCGGCCGCTTGAAGAAGGCGGTCTGGCTGGCGCTGTCGTTGTCGTAGAAGACCTGGCCGGTGGACTCCTGGGTCACCTCGGCTGAGTTGGACAGGTGGGTCGAGTCGAAGTCGGTCTCAAGCGACTCGTACGGCCACTCGCCCGGGGCCTCCAGCTCGCCGAACACGTACGCCGGAGTGAGGGAGTTGTAGCGGTCCGAGCGGGCCTTGAAGTTGACCGTGCCGTCGCGGGCGACGAAGTGGGCGCCGTTCTCCGTCGCGACAACCGCTTCCAGAGCGCTGACCGCGTCCTGGCCGTCGAGCGCCGCGGGACCCATGGAAGTGGTCAGCCCGGGCTGGATGCTGGTGGGGCCGGTGTATCCGGCGTAGCGCAGGATCCGCCGGTAGCGGTCGTCCGTCGACTCCCCGGTGCACGATGACTTCCACGCCTGGTAGAGGTTCGTCCGGGCGCTGGCGCTGAGGTAGGACGGGAATTCCGCGCAGAAGCTGACGTCGCCCTTCCAGTTGCGGATGGTCCCGTTGCCGACGGTGGGGTCGACGTAGGCGCCGATGTTGTCGCTGATCAGGCCCGAGGGCGCGGTGCTGGCGCTCGGGACGGTGTCGAGGTTGACTCCGTCGACGTTGATGAAGGCGATGGAGTTCGCGATGTCGAGGCCGAAGATGGCCAGGTGCCAGTTGCCGTCGGCCACGTTGACGGAACTGATGCGCGCGCCGGCCACGCCGGTCGGGCCGGCCGAGGACCACTGGAGGGTGCCGGAGGTGTTGACGACCACCAGGATGTTCGACCCCGACGGAGCGCCGTTGGCTCGCTGGTTGTCGAAGCAGGACCAGAGATTTGCCGCCGCGCCGGCTCCCGGGACGGGCCCCGTGTACCGGAACGCGATCATCCGGGTGAAGGGGGCTGTGGCCGGGCCGAGGATCCCTGCGGTTCCCAGGCGGATGAACGTGGCCGGGCTGATGAGGTTCGTGCCGGGGTTCGGGTTGTCGAACGTCGCCACGGTCCCGGAGCCGCCGGTGTAGATGCCGTTCACGAGGTCGGTGGCTGTGATCTCGGTGCCCAGTACCAGGCTGCCCACGCCGTACTTGCTGTTGGCGAACGTCGCCGCGCGCTGGTTGCCGGTCCAGTCCGCCACGCTCAAGGAGCCCGCCGGGTCGTCCATCTTGTAGACGAACCGGGGGTTGTTGGCGTTGATCTCCTGGGTGAGCGGGTCGGCCAGGGTCTGCTGCGAGAGCAGGCTGAAGGAGTCGACCATGTTCGGGCTGACCTTGCCGTACGTGCCGTCCCCGTCCCATTTCGACGGCCAGCGCTCCGTGTAGCCGGCGTACACGGGGTACCAGATGCCGGGGCACTGCCACGTCGTGGCGGTCGCGCCCTTCTCGAGCTGGCAGCCGTCGACCTGCACGCTGCACGTGGCTGCCGCCGTGGCGGCCGTGGCCACTCCGACGTCCATGCCGGCGGCGTTGGCCGGGGCCGTCGCTGTCACGACCACCGTGGTCCATCCGGCTGTTGTCGACCCGGTCAGGACGCTGGTCGTTCCGTAGACGAAGGTCGTAGGTGTCGGGCCTCCGCCGGCGGTGTACCAGCCGATGAAGGCCGCCACGGACAGGCTCGTGGAGGCGGTGACGTCCCTCACCCGGAGAGCGATGGTGTACGTGCGGCCCGGAGCAACCGAGTAGCGGGGGGTGTGGCAGATCCGCGTCTGGGTCGCGGTGGCGGAGGGCACCGCGAACTGCATGACGGACGAGCCCATCCACGCCGACGCAGAGTTGACGAACTGGCCGCCGCTGCTGTCGGTGTTGGAGAAGATGTCGCTGGTCGCCGGGCTGATGGTGCCGGAGAATCCGCCCAGGTCTCCGCCGGTCGCCATGACCTGGTCGAGGAGATTGCGCGCGGGCGGCCACTGCGCGCGGCGCCGGTAGGGCTGGTAGGGGTTGATGTATCCGGACCAGGGGCCGGAGGTGTTGGTGGGGTCCAGGAGTGCGTCGGAGTTGGCGAGCTCGAGCTGGGCTTCAGCCGAGCGGACCTGGTCGGTTTCGTACTGGCGTCCCCGGCTGAAGGTGGTGGCGTTGCGGGGGCGGTCGGAGATGTCGACGTAGCGGTCGAGCGGGACCGTGCCGCCGTTGCTGTCCCAGTACGGGGCCCACGCGTCCTCGACCTGGGGGAAGTTGAGGTTGAGCTGGTCCTTGGCCGCGATGGTGGTGCTGACCTGGTCGACGTAGGCCGTGAGCCCGGCAGCCTCGGTGCCGTAGAACCCGGACATCCACAGGACCTGGACCGCGGTCGCGGACCAGGTGTGCGCGATGGTGGCGCGCAGTGTCCAGTTCCAGCCGTCCGGGGACGTGTCGAACAGGATGCTGCCGGCCTGTTCGCGCAGGCGCCACCAGGCGTGCAGGTAGGGGTTGTAGGCGCCGATGCTGACGGTGGTCGTGACGCCGGCGTTGACGACGGATGCGGACATGGCACCGCCGCCGTCGAACAGCAGGGTGGCGCGGTTGCTGGCGTCGACGGCCATCCGCATGAGGAGCTGGGTGGTTCCGGTGCCGAGCGGCGGCGGGGTGACGCGGGCGTAGACGGCGCTGTTGGTGGCGTCCCAGGGACCGGTGCTGCCGAGCTGGGGGTAGGAGGCGGTGCAGGCGATCTGGACGCGGTCCAGGACGGTGTCGAGGACGATGTTGGGGCTGCCGCTGGAGGCGTTCCAGATCGACGGGTTGAGGACCGGGGATCCGAAGTAGTCCTGCAGGACGTCCAGTTTGGGCATGCCGCCTCCCTCTGTCCGGTGGTGGGGCGAGTGCGGGTCAGGTGTAGAGGCGCAGTACGTCGCCGACCGGGAGCACGGGGATTCCGCGGGAGTTGATGCCGTCCATGATCGAGTTGAAGTCGGTCAGGGAGCACTGGTTCGAGGTGGTGACCGAGCCGGTGACGATGTCGTGGAAGACGAGGATGACCCAGTTGCCGTCGAGCTGGCAGCGGTCGAGGGAGCCGCCGGCGCCGGTCAAGTTGGCAGGCAGGCCGCGGGATGCGCCACCCGCGAGCGCGCCGATTCCGCTGATGGCGTGCATCCGGTAGGGCATCGGGGGCGGGAACGGCTCGAGGGTGTCTGCCGACGAGATGCTGCGGCCGTTGCTGAAGTAGCGGCAGGTGAGAGCTTCGATGGAGGCGCCGTCGGTCGTGCTGCTGAGCCAGCCGCCCGGATACGCGAAGCTACCGCCCGGGAAACCCTGGGCCGCCATCCACGCGCGCGTGCGGCGGATGTCGTCCTCCACCACCGCCGCGGACAAGGCGTTGTACTTCGTGTTGTGGTTCGCCGCGTAGTAGGCGTGCCCGGCGGCCTCCCATCCACACTGGTCCTGCAGAGAGCGCAGCTGTGCCAGGGTCAGGTAGCCGCCGGACCCCAGGTTCTCCACGATCGTGTAGGCGGTCCCCCGGAACCCGAGTGAGTCCATCTTCGGGCGGGCGTTGGTGTACTGGCTGGCGTAGGAGTCGTCGAAGGTGATGCTGATGACGCCGCCCGCGAAGGTGGCCTTCGTATCGGCGATGACCTCGACGGACTGCAGGTTCACGACGACCGGGTTACCGGTGTTGTCGTCGACGACCTGGAACAGCAGGTCTGTGAAGCCGTTGGTGACGCTCGGTACGCCGTTCGCGGAGATCGAGTAGGTGCCCGTCGCGGACCGCACATCCGCCCAGGACAGGACGAGGGTGACCCATTCACCGCTCAGGACGAGGTTCTCGGCACTCGCGGCGTGGGTGTGGACACGCCACGAGAAGGTGTTCGCGATCGTGCTTGTGCCGACCTGAAAGTTGATCTGGTTCAGGTGGGTCACGTCCGACACTCTGAAGACCAGGCGCAGCGCCTTGCCCGTGAGGTCGGGAACGCTGCCGGCGAGCTTGCGGATGTTCGCGACGGCCCCGGTTCCGGTCGTGGTGACTTGGAACGACTGGCTGCCCCTGCAGAAATTGGCGGTGTCGTTGACGTTCGACGAGCCGACCCCGGACCCGGACGCTGTCCAGCCGTGACCGGACTGGAACTGCTGCGAGAACGACGCCGGCCGCCACGCGGGCCGCGGACTCGACGGCACCATCAGCGGCACCGCGACCCCGGCGCTGCTCAGGCGTCCGTTCACGGCCAGGTCACCGCTGACCGTGCCGCCGGACAGCGGGACGCTGCTCGCGAGCGGGATCCCGCTCGCCGGCCAGTTCCCGGACAGCCGCGGCCCCCACAGGGTGCTGGAGTCGACGTCGACCCAGTACTGACCGTCTTGGCCCAGCCTGGCGGGCGGGCTGCCGTGGCCCGAGAGAATGGCCGACCCGGCCGCGATGAGGGACGAGGTGTCGGGCTGGTTCCCGGAACCGCCGTTGTCGGCCTGCTGGTTGACCGGTGACGCCGTGGTCTTCCATCGGCCGTCTGCAGGGGCGCTGGGCCAGTCCCAGATGGTCGGCGTGCCGCCGGTGCCCCGGGCGGGGCCCGCGGTGAGCGGGATGCCCGTGTAGACGGTGTCGTAGAGGGCCGTGTAGACGTAGGTGGCCACGCTCGTCCTTTCGTTGTTCGTCCAGCCCGGCGGCAGTGAGGTGGCGGGCAGCCTCCATCTCTGCCGCCGGGCGGCTGCCCTCAGCGCTTGTAGTTGGGGTAGGTCTTCGGGTTGCGCATCCCCTTCTTGAGGAAGCCCTCCTCGACGACCTTCACGAGCTCGCGCTCGGTCATGACGTGACCCTTGACCTCGACCTGGACGGTCCGCCGGTCGACGTAGGTGTACTGGCCGCCGCGCTGCGCCGGGATGCGGTAGCTGGAGGCGTTCGCGGAGAACGCGCCCTGGCTGACCGAGCCGGCCGTGGTGACCTGAGCCGACAGTTTCCGGGCGGCGGTCACGGCGTGACGGGCCGCGCTGGTGATGCCGACAGCGAGGCCCTGGGGGATGTAGCCGCCGATGTCCGCGAACACCTGCGACGGCGACTTGATCCTGAGGGCGTGCTTGATCGCCGCAGCCATCTTCTTGGCGATCGTGACCATCTGCTTCTCGATGGCCTTCTGCTGCTTCTGCAAGCCCTTGACCAGGCCCTGCGCGGCTTTGATGCCGGCCCCGTACATCGCGTCCGCGACGACGGTCCCGGTCTTCTTGGCCTGCGTTTTCATGCTGGCCTGGAGGGAGTTGACCTCCTTGATCTGCCCCGCCGAGGCCGCCGCGTACGCCCGGGCGGTATCACCTCCGCCCTCCACGCCGGCCGCAGCGATCTGCTCGATCAGATCGCTGCGGACGCCCTTCTTCTTCAGGGCAGCCAGGTTCCGGGTGAACTCGGCGACCTTCTGCGCCTGGGCGCGCATGTTCGCCACGATGTCGAAGGAGTTGACGGCGCGGCCCTCGTCGGGTGACGCGGTGACCACCGACATGCCCTGCATCACGCTGGAGGCGATCTCGTCGCGTTTCGACGTCCACGACTTCTGGAGGTCGGCCAGCGTCTTCTGGGCGGCCTTCAGCTTCTTCGCGGTCGCGTCCCGCTTCGCCGCCAGTGACCGCATGACGCGGTCTTCCCGCTTCACGTACCGCTCGACGCCTGCGAGCGCCCGCAGCTTCTGGGCCACCCAGGCGTTGGTACGCCGACCGCCCCGGGTGCGGTTGCTGGTGCGCTGGTCGACGAGGCGGTTGCGGGTCTGGAGGATCAGGGTCTCGATCCGCCTCGTGGCGGCCTTCACCCGGGCGGTGCTGCTGGTGAGGCCTTCGACCAGGCCCTGGTTGATGTAGATGCCCAGGGACCGGAAGACCTTCGACGGGCTCGAGATGCCGAGGGCGGACTTGAAGGCGTTCTTGGCGCTGTTGGCGATCCCGGACATGACCGAGCTGACGCCGATGGACTTCAGTCCGCTGAGGAGGCCGCGGATCATGTCACGGCCCGCGGAGACCAGCAGGCTCCCGAGGTTGCCGAGTGCCTTGCGCGCCCGGCCGGGAAGACTCCGCACCCAGGCGATCGCCTCGAGGGCCTTCTTGACCGAGGCGATCTTGAAACGGGCCCAGGCGTCCAGCGCCGTCGCGGCGACCCTCCCCGCCAGGGAAGACAGAGCCGACTTCGCCCGTCCCGGGAGGCCCGTGATCCAACTGATCAGGGAACGGCCGACGTTGACCGTGCTGTGGTAGGCGTCGGAGAAGCCCTTGCTGATCTTCTTCCAGTGGGTGGTGATGTAGGCGACGGCGATGCCGATGGGGCCGGTGAGAAGCCCCAGGAGCATCGGCCAGTTCGCCTTCACGAAGTTGACGACCCAGCCGATGGCGTCGCTGATGGCCTTGAAAGCGCCGTTGCAGAAGTCCCGGAACCAGCCGATCTTGTTGTACGCCAGGATTAGCCCGCCGACCAGGGCGGCGATGGCCAGGACGATCAGCATGATCGGGTTGGCGTTCATCGCCGTGTTCAGGATCCACTGCGCTACCGCGGCGGACCGCGTGGCGATCGCGGACGCGATGAGCTTGGTCTTCTGGATGGTCCAGGCGATCGCAGACCGTGCGGCAGCCAGAGTGGCCCTACCCACGTTCCGCGCGAGAGTGAGCGCGGCACTTCCGGCGGAGCGCATGGCCCGCCCGGCGCCCTTCACTCCCGTCACGAAGCCGGTCCACGCCGACTTACCAGCCCGTCCAGCGGCTCGGGCCGCGTTACGGCCGAACGTGGCCGCCGCGCTCCCGGCGCTCTTCATCGCCCGGCCGGCAGCCTTGGCCCCGTTGATGGTCCCGGTCCAGGCAGCCTTTCCGGCATTGCCGATCGACCGGGCAGCGGTACGGCCGAACGACGCTGCTGCGCTGCCGGCGCTCTTCATCGCCCGGCCGGCGGCCTTGGCGCCGTTGATGGATCCGTTCCACATTTTCCGCAGTGCGCCGCCGAAGGTGCCGGCGCGGCCGGAGAACGCGGAGCCTGCGACCTGGGCGGAGCGGAATCCCTGGACGACGCGGCCGCCGGCTTTGACGCCGGCCACGCCCAGCTTGGCGAGTGAGCCGATGGGCTTGACCACGGCCATGGTGAGCTTGGCCGCGTAGGCGACCACGGACAGGGCCAGGACGCCGCCGATCACGCTGGCAAGGGCGACCGCGACCTTCTGGTGCCGGGAGAACCAGTCGACGACCCGGGTGACGACCGGGATGAGTTTGGTGCCGATCTGGATCGCGAGGACGCTGACGGCCTGCTTGGCCTTGGCGAGGCGGACGTTGAAAAGCTTCTGGGTCGCGTCCCAGCCTTCGACGTCTTTCGTCGCATGTTTGTAGGACTCGCGGACTTTCTTGACGCGCTCGTTGTATGACTCGGTGTTCTCGCCGGTGAGCTGGAGCGATGTATTGAGGCCGATTGCCCCGCCGAGCATTTTTCGCATGGCCTCGGTGTAGGTCTGCGCTGCCGGTCCGCCCTTTTTGAGTTCGTCCGCGAACCCGTGGGAGTTCTTGAAGAGCGTTTTGAACTGTGCTCCGAGAACCTGCTGATCGGCAGGCATTTTACCGATGGCCTTGGAGAATTGATTAGAGGTGAGACTTCCCTTTTCTAGCCCGTGTGCGAGTTCCTGGAGTTTGGGCGGCATCAGGGAAATCATTTTGCGCATGTTCTGCGCAGCGAACTTCGTGTTGTTGAAGGACGACAGTAGGACTGTGCCCGATTTGCCCATCTTGCCGAGGACGGTCTTGGACAGCAGGTCGAACGTGCCGGTGAGGCCGCGCCCGCCCTTGTCGACGTCCTTCATCTTGGTAGCGACGTCGGTCGAGGAGAGGCCCAGCCTGGCCATTTCCTTCACTGCGACGGCGTTCGGCGAGGCGAGCGAGCGGATCGTGGAGGACAGTTCCTGCGTGCCCTCGCGGGCGCTGGTGCCGTGCTGAGTCAGCGTGGCGAGCGCGCCGGAAACCTCAGCGAAGGAAATCTTGTTGGCGGACGCGATCGGGAGGACAGTTGACAGAGAGGAGGCGAACTCCTCCATTGTCATCTTGCCTTCACCCGCGGCGGTTTTCATGGCGTTCATCACTTGGACGCTTTTGTTCGCGCCCAGGTGATATGAGGCCATGACCGAGGTCATCGCGTTGGTGACCGACTCCAGCGAGGCGTTTTCTTCACGCGCTCCCTGAGCCGCAGCCTTGAGGACTTTCAGGCCGTTCGCGCCACGGATACCGGCTTTCTCGACCTGGTACATTCCCTCGGTGAGGTTGTGCCAGTCGGTACCCGTATCCTTGGCAATATCGAGGATGCCTTTTCGGACCGTTTTCAGGCCGGAAAGTGTTTCTCCCGCAGCAGTGTGCAGGACCATCGTGTTCGCCTCGAAATCGCCCGCCATTTTCATGGAGGCGACCGCCGCGCCGGCGCCGATCAGGCTGACGGAACGGCCCATCCGGGCCATCCCCGCGAACACCGTGGCCCCCGCGGCCTGCATGCCCGCGGCGGTGCCGTTGACCTGTGCGCGTGCCTCGCGCATCGTGGCCCGGAGCTGAGTGATGTCGCCCATGAACCGCGCGACCACAGGGGGCAACAGGCCCCCGCCTCCTCCACCGCCGCCGCTCATACCGCGAACCGCCCTCCGGGCACAGCGAGCAGCCCCGTCCACCGCGCGCCCGGGGTGCGTGCGGTGTCAGGGGCTGCTCAGGGGGTCAGTGGGCGGCGAGGGCGGTTCGCCAGGCGTGGTGGTAGACGGTCCAGATCTGACCGGTGGTCACGAGGCGCTCGTACGCAGGCTGGACGTACGGGCGGGGCGGGAGCTCGGCGCCGCGGCCGGCGGGACCGCCGAGCTCCTGGACGCGTCCGTAGACGGCCGTGGGGCCGACCTCGGCGAGCCAGCGGCCCCAGCCGACGGGCACGGGCCCGACCACCTTGATCGACCTGCGCAGCGTGCCGGTCACGAGCGAGGGCGGATCCCCCGGCGCGGATGGTGTCGGGGTGCCCTTGGGATGGCTGCTCGTGGTGAGCATTTCCTTGATCGCGGCCTCGGCCAGGTGAGCGGCGTGGGCGGTCGCGATACGGGTGGCGCGCTGGATGTCCCTCTCCAGCGCGATCATCTGGGCGTTGAACTGGGAGAGCCCGACGATCTGTACGGCGCCGGACACGCGGGCTCACCCCCTCTCCGCGTCCCTCTGTGCCTTCTCCTGGGCGTCCGCGTGGATCTCGTCGATGATCTCGGCGAGGTCGGGGAGGCTGTTGAAGACCTCCAGGGGCAGGGCGTCTACCTGGTCGGGGGTCCAGTGGTAGCGCTCGGCGAACCATAGGTAGTCGAGCGTGCGGTGCCAGCGGGTCTCCGGATAGCGCTTCTGCTTCTCGCGGCCGGCCGCGTTCTTGGGGTCCTCCAGCAGGCCTTTCAGCCGTCGGAGGGTTCGGTAGGGGACGTCGGGTCAGCCGCCTGCTCCGGGGTCGCCTCCGGCTGCTGGGGGAAGAGCAGCTTGTGCGCGGCCTGGATCTCGGGGAGGCCCTCCAGGACGGTGCCGTCTGCCAGTGGCAGGAGCCCGATCGCCTCGAGACTGACCGGGTACTCGAAGGACCAGGAGGAGATCATGACGACGAACATGCCGTCTGTCATCTGCATGTCGGTGGCGAGGGTGAGCTCGATGTCCTCGTCGATCGGTACCAGGCCCAGGGCCTTCTTCTTGTCGCCGCGGCGGAGTGTGTCGGGGTCGCGGAGTTCGACCCAGTTCCCGGAAGGAAGGGCGTGACGTGGCAAGGGGACTCCTTGGGTGAGGGTGTGAGGGTGGGGATGGACAGCGCCTGTGCCGGTCAGTAGGTGCCGGGGGTGACGTTGCAGGTGACGGAGATCTTGCAGGGGCTGAACGAGCCGCTTCCGCCCGCGTTCGTGGTGTTTAGGACGGCCTTGAAGCTGTTGGAGTACTCGACGGCGGTCTTCGATCCGTCCGGCTCCGCCTCGACGAACGCCGCCTTCGCGAAGTCGAACTGCACCGCGCCAGCATTGAGGCCGGACAGGCCGTTGGAGATGAGCAACTGCAGCTGCGGCTGGTTGTTGTTGAGCATGTACAGCAGCGGAGATTCGTCGGCGGCGACGAAGTTCAGCTTGCCCTCGACCGTGAGGCCGGCGCGCTGGATGATGTACGGCGACTGGGCGCCGTTGCCGGTGAAGTAGGGGTTGATCTCCCGCTTGAGGCTGATCTCGCCGTCGGTGACGGTCGAGATGAGCGTGCCGCCGGTGGCCGGTCCTGCGATGCCGACGGCCATGCGCCAGGACGCGATCGGCGCCACCGTGCCGGGGTTCGCGGTCGGCGCGGATCCGAGGATCACTGACGGCCAGGACGTCGCCTTCGCGTCGAACGTGAACAGGTCCGACTCGGAGTTCCACTTGAAACCCATCTCGGAGAAGACGGCGCCCGGATACTGTCGCGCGCCGCTCGTCGATGTGGGTCCCAGCATGTGGGTCAGGGTGTGGCTGATCGGTTGCCCGGTGCCGGAGTTGAGGAGCGCCCAGGCGTACGTGTACGGCCCGGTCACCGGCTGGACGGCCTGCGCGGAGGCGTGCTGGTAGACGAGTCCCCCGGACGGCGACGAGAGCGGGATGGTGTACGGGCCCGATCCCGTGGGCGTCCCGGTCGTGAAGACCTCGGCAGTGGCCCCGGTGCCGATCTGGATCACGGTGCCGTTGGGGATCGTCGCGACGGTCGAGATGGTGGCCGCGCCGGGGTTGGCGGTCGCGGACAGCGTGGTGCCGCCCGAGCCGGTGGACGTGCCCGTGACGCTGAGGTCGCCCATGATGTTCCGCAGCAGATAGCCCAGGCCGTCCAGGAAGACCGGGCCGCCGAGGTCGAGGTCGGCGGTGGCAACGCCGGGGATCTGCGCGAACGAGTCGGTGCCCATGGCGCCGCGCCAGGCCTTGTCCTCCAGGAACTTCGGCTGGTCCTTGGGCTTGAAGTTGTCGAGGAGAAGGGTCGCGGTCATCGCGACGGGCGAGCCCTGGGTGACCTCATTGGCCACGCCCACGAACTGCTTCGCGGGCGCATAGGTGGTGGGGGTGGGCACCGGGTTACTCCTTGCCGTTCAGAAGGCCGCCGGCGTTGTCCGCGGCCTGGTTGGGCTTCTTGCGGGTGGAGGCCCAGCGCCCGTCCGCCGGCGGTCCCTCCGGCCAGTTGAAGACCGTGGCCAGCTGCTCCGGGATGTCCGGGGTTGTGTCCGTGGCGGGTACGGCCGGGTGGTGGGCGTGGCAGGTGAGCGGGACGTGCGGGTACACGCAGCCGATGCTGTGGGTGTACTCGTAGACGCCCGGCGCCAGTTCGGAGCCGTCGCTGCCGGACGCAGTACCCGCCGAAGGCTCAAGGGCCGGTGAGGTGGCGCTGTTGTCCTCGGCAGGGGTCGGTGGAGCTGACGGGGCAGCCGGGGCGGCCTCTTCGGCCTCCTGGCGATCCGGGTCGCTGCTGGTGGTGGTCCTGGCCATGCGTGGAGGCCTCCGGTTCGTGAAGGGGAAACGAAAGGCCCCCGCGAACAGGGGGCCGACAAGAGCAGTGGGTTAGGCCTCGATGTACTCGACAGCCGCGAAGCGCATCTCGAAGTAGCCCTTGGTCAGGCCCGCCTTGGAGGCCGCTTCCGAGTACTCGACATCGATGCCGTCACCGCCTGCCTCGGTGACGTGCTCACCCGCCTGGAACACGCACCCGCCCAGCGTCCGGTCCTTGCGCATGTGGGCGACGAGGGCATCGCGCAGCGTGTAGGCGTCATCCTGGGCGTCCTCCGCGTACGGGGTGTTGCTCCGCAGGAACACCCGCAGGATCGTGTCGTAGACGATCAGCTTCATCCCGCTGTGCTCGCCGCCGACTGCGACCCGGCGTTCGTGCTGGCGGGGAATGGTCGCCAGGACGACGCTGCCGGTGCGGGTGCCCGGGTCCATGCCGACGAAGTAGTCCGCGGCCTTGTCGTCGGTGGGTGCGCCGCGGCGTACGACGCCGACGCCGGACACGGGTGAGCTGCGGTAGGTGCGTGTGGCTGGGTCGTAGTCGCCGCCGAAGTAGCGGCAGATGCCGTCGAGGATTTCGGTGATCGCCACGGTCAGCTCACCACCGTTTCCGACTTCAGGATGCGGCGGGCTTCCTTGACGAGGCCGAGGCCGGTGGGGCGGGAGTCCTTGGACCGGGTGGAGGAGGCGTTGTTGTCCGGGAACTCGTCCTCGCCAGCAGTGTCCGGGCGCAGGAGGACGCTGGCCGCGTAGGAGGTGATCGCCAGCCGCACGTCGGCCGACATGCCCGTGAAGCTGAAGCCTAGAAGATGGTCGTTGCGGGTGGGGGCCGCCAGGGGGATCGCTGTGGGCTGGGGTGCTGGCGTCGGTGCGGGAGGCTCGTAGTCGTCGGCCACGACGACGATCTCCTCCGCGCCGGGCTCCCAGAGCCGGTACGCCTCGCCCGGCAGGATCCCAGTCGGGTCGGCGACGGTGAGCGCGGTCGCTCCCGAGGTTGCGTCGGCGTTGATGAGGGTGGTGGCGCGGCCGGCGATGAACGTCCAGCGAACGTAGTAGCCGGGTCCGGACATGCTCCGGGCGCCGCCGATCGGCAGCCGCACCAGCCGGCGCTCCTCGGTCCATGCTCCGGACAGGTCGGCGACGTCGGCGAGGTCGGTGGGGCGGGGACCGTACGCGACGGCGAGCACTGACAGGACCGGGAAGTGGTTGGCGACGAGCAGCAGGTTGCCGTCCCGGTCGCAGCGCGCTCGCTGGGACCGGGTCACGACGTGGGCGCCGAGCGGCTGGTTGCATTCGCCGTCTGCCCATTCCGAGGCCATGAGCAGGATGTTGGTCAGCACTGCGGTCTGTGCGGCCGGGTCGCTGGTGTCCTGGCGGAGGTTGTCCAGGGCGAGGTAGGTGGGGTGGGCCGCGAACTCGGCTGCGGTCACGTACGGGGTGGCAGGCACGGCCGTCTCCTTTCGGCGCGCCCTACTTGGCCGGCTTGGCGGCCGTCTTCTTCGCGGTGGCCTTCTTCGCGGGAGCCTTCTCGGCAGCGCCCTGGTCGCCTTCCCCCTGGCCGTCGGAGGTCTGCGGGCTGCCGCCGTCTCCGTCGCCCGAGGGGGCACCGTCGCTCGCGGGGCTGCCGTCGGGGTTCTCGGCCGCGCCCTGGTCGCCTTCCCCCTGGCCGTCGGAGGTCTGGGGGCCGCTGCTGTCTCCGTCGCCCGAAGGGGCGCCGGTCTGCTCGTGCCTTGCATCCGCGCTGCCGGCAGGCGGCGGCGTCTGAAGGGCTGCTGTGGTGGTGCCGGCGGCTGCGACGAGCATCTCCACAGCTCCGAGGAGGGTGGCCGGGTCCTTGCGGCGTTCGAGCTCCTCATTGAGGAGGCGCCGCTGCCGCTCGATGTCGTCCTCCCAGGCTGGCCTGCCGTCGACGTGGAAGCCGTGCAGGCGGCTGGAGAGCTCGTTGGGGAAGTCGAATCCCCCCTGCTCGTCGGCCTCGAAGAGGCCGTACTCGGGGTCCTCGAGCGCGTTGGCGCCCGTGAGGGTGTACAGACGCATGTCTGCTGCTCCTGGTGTTGGTGGCGCGCGGGGCCGGTGCAGACCCCGGGGCGGGGTCTGCACCGGAGGGGGATGGATCAGGCGACGTTCTGCAGGGTCGCCATGGCGACCGGGGCGCGGTTGAGGAAGGCGCCCACGGACCGGATTTCGAACTCCTTGCGGGGGCCGCCGCCCGAGGTGTTGGCGACGCGGCTGATGCCGTAGTCGAACTGGGCGGTGTCCCGCAGTGCCCTGTACTCGAGCACCGAGTCGATGTTGGCCTGCGGGAACGGGACCCTGTCGGTCCTGGCCACGATGGTCCCCGGGGGCAGGGAGACGTGGACCTCGATCGGCACTGTCACACCGCCTGCGGGGGCGTTGACGACTTCGCCGACCCGGCCGCCCGCGGTGACGTTGATGCGGCCCTGGGAGTCGGTGTTGAGGAAGGTGGTGGCCGAGGTGGAGCCGAGGATCAGGTTGGCGATCTCCTGCGCCTGGACCGCGTTCATCATCAGCGCGGTGGGGGACGCCTTGATCTGCTGCCACAGCGGCAGGAACAGCTTGTCCTGGATCTCGGAGATGTTGCCGCCGGCGAGCGTGAGGGCGGCGCCGTCGAGGGAGTTGTTGATGGACGGGTTGGCGGTGCCGGAGCCGGGCTGGACCCACTGGCCGGTGCCGTTGTAGTCGCCGGCGAGGCTGGCGAGGAAGCCGTCGTAGTCGTTCGCGTTGCCGGAGCCGTTGTCTGCGGCCGCGTTGAACGTGGGGACGACGGTGGAGATGTCCGGCAGCGCGGTGCCGGCCGGGACCGCGTTGTTGGAGCTGATGGTCGCGGTGATCGAGACCGTGTTCGTCGTGGTGGTGCTGTAGTAGTACCAGGTCGAGCCGTTGGCGCTGTAGAACCAGTCGTAGGCGACGGCGCCGCGCACGGACGGGACCGTCGCGGTGACCTTGTTGGCGGACCCGGAGCCGAACGTGGTGGTCGCGGAGTTGCCGCGGCTGTTGCCCGAGCCGTAGTAGTAGCCGGAGCCGGTGCGCGCTGCGACGCCGACGTAGACCTGGACGGCGCCGATGGTGCCGCCGGACGCGACCTGCGTGAGCGTGGGGGCCGCCGGCCTTGCGAGGGCGAAGCTCTGGCCGCCCAGGAGCTTGCGGTCGTCGCCGATCAGGACCTGGTTGAGGACCTGGAAGGTGGAGATCGCGTACGGGTCGCCGTAGCCCTTTGCCAGGTCGTACGCGTCCTGGGTGACGAGGCCTGCGTAGCCGGTGGGCTTGTAGCGGGCCTGGAAGTCCTGCTCCGCGAAGACCGTCTCGTTCGCGGCGTAGTCGAAACCCATAGCCGGGTCGGGCTGTGAGCTCGTGACGTTCATGATCGCGCGCCATACCGCGTAGGGGTTGCCGTCCGGGGACTGGCGGCGCGAGACGATGTCGCGGAACGGAGTGACCACCGGGATCAGACTGACGAGCCCGGAGAGGTCGTAGCTGTAGATGCCGGTGCCGGTGAGGATGCCGGTGGTCTGGGCCTTCTGAATGGCTTCCAGGCCGGCGAGCGTCTCTTCCGTGACGCCCTGCATGGTGTTCATGGGGGCTCTTTTCTACGCATGCGAAAGCCCCGGCACGCGGCACGTGGCGGGGCTGCTGGTGGAGTGGGGGCGGCCGTGCGCCCGGGCGGTCAGTTGCCGCTGTGGATTCGCGAGAGCTCCGCGATCGCCAGGCCCTGCATGTCGGTGGCGATCTGGTTCTGCGCGGTCGCGTCGCTCGCGCCGTACAGCGACTTCTTGAGCTGCGTGCCCTGGGCGGCGGCGCCTGTGGCGGGAGCGCCGCGGTCCTGTCCGCGCAGTGCGGTGGGCGGCGGGACGGCTCCCTGAGTGAACACCTTGGGTGCGGCCGGCTGCTCTTCCAGCGTCTTGACCAGTCCTTCCAGCGTCTCGACGCTCTTCGTCAGCTCACCGATCTCCTCTGCCTGCTTGGCAAGGAGTTCGGTCTGGCTGGCACTGCGCTCGTCGACCGCTGCGGTGATCATGGCCTCGACGTCGCTGCGCTTGAGCAGGGCGTCCTCGGGTGCGGTGTCGGTTGTCGGGGTGGTGGTCTTGGCGACGTCCTCGTCGTCGACGGCGTCGCTGGGGGTTCCGACCTCGGCCGGCGGTGCCGGTGCGAGGTCGGGGGTCTCGGGTGCCGCAGGCGCGGCAGGGGCGTCCTCGGCCGCGGGGGTCTCGGGCTCGGCGTCGGCGATCTGTGTGATGTCGCCGGGATCCACGATGCCGACCAGCTTGCCGTTCTTGTCGTACACGGCGACCTGCGGCGTCTTCGCCTTCGCGACCGGCTCCTGGACGGCAGGGGCGCTGTCGGCCTTGGTGATTCCGTCGGCGGCCGTCGCCGGTGTCTGGGTGCCGGCTGCGGTGAAGGCGTCGCCGGTGGTGACGGCGGGGGGCGTCTGGGGCATGGGGGCCTCCTGCTTGGTGACCGGCTGGCCGTCGTCGGATGCGGTGGGTGCCTGGGGCAGCGAGGCGAGGACCTTCTGGAGGCTGTCGACGGCGCCGCGGATCGCGTTCTCGTTGGCCGTGGAGAGGACGCGGCCGGCCTTCGCGACCTGGTCGAGGGCCTCGATGGTGTCGAGCGCGGCCGGGTCCCAGCCGGCGAGGGCCTTGCCGACGGCAGCCATGCGGTCGTCGCGGGTGAGGGCGTCGGCCTGCTCCGAAACGGCGAACGGCGCTAGGAGGCTGATGGCGTAGTCGATGGCGCAGGCGGCGTCACCGAGGTCCATGACGTTGTCGAGGTCGTCCGGGCAGCCGGCGGCGGGCTCGAGGAGTTCGCGCTCGACGAGGACGTCCAGGGCGCGGCGGGCGCGGGCGAGGATGGCCGTCCACTTGGTGGCGGTCGCCGCGTCGACGGCTTCCCAGGCGGCCGAGCCGGGGACGTTCGGGTCGCCGTCGACGGTCTCGTCCGGCTCGGCCAGGGCCACGGTGGGGTCGAGGTCGCCCGGCGGGCTGGCCTCGGCTCCGTCCTTGACGACGTCGGCCGGCGCTGCGTCGGTGGTCTCGGGGGTGTTGGCGCGGACGGCGGCGCCGTGGATGACCTTGGCGATCGCGGCGGGGCTCCCCGTCATCGTCACCATCTCCTCGGGTGGGGGTGCGGATTTGGACAGCAGGGTGCGGACGTAGTCAGGGCTGAACAGGCCTTGTGCGCCGTCCTGTTGCTTGGCGATCAGGAAGCGCATGCCGTTGGCCGCCTTGTCCACGAGGTCGACTCGCGGGATGGACGCGTCGACGAGCTCGGTGAACTCCTCGCCGTCCTGGATCGGGGTAGTCATGCCGCATCACTCCTGCGCGCGGGGGTCGGTGGATGCCGACTGCGCGGGGCGCCGGCGGGCTGTGCCCTGGAGAGACCAGCCGGTGACCCGGCCGGACTTGACGAGGTTCCAGGCGGTGTCGTCGAGGATTGCGCCGATGAGCCAGTCCCCCTTACGGACGGTGACGCCGTCACCGAGGTCCCATGGGTCGGCGCGCCAGATGTAGGACTCGACGACGGTGGCGTGGCCGACCGTGTTGTCCGGGCCATGGAAGAGGCCGACCTGGGCTCCGGACGGCAGGAAAGTCCAGGCGGCCTTCTCGAGTTCCTCGGGGCTGAAGTAGTCGCGGGCGCCGTCCAGCCCTCTCTGGATCTTCGGGTCCGGACCGGCCTGGTGGGCCACGCCGAGGACGTAGCGCTGCTCGGGAACTGTCACGGTGATGTCACCTCCCTGCTGTGACGGGCATGAGTGCGCAGCGGCAGAACGGGTGTGCCGGCGGCATGTAGACGCCGGAGGGGAACTGGGTTTCCAGACGGAGCGCGCCGGCCTCGGTGTTGGACATGCACAGCGGGCAGACGCGTTCGTCGACCGCGGTGATCCATTCCACGTACTCGATGCCGTTGACGCGGTACGTGGACAGGCTCGCGGCGGAGACTGCGCGGGCCAGCTCGGTGGTGGCGATCATCTCGGCGCGGGCCGGGTTGCTGAGGATGCCGCTGATGTTCCGGGCGATCGTGTCGGCGCTGTCGCCCCGTGCCGCGCCCGCGGCCAGGGCCCGGCCGAGTTCGTTCAGCCGGGTGTTGGCGACGGAGCGGATGATGATGCCGCGGTCGCGCAGGAGCGCGTCGAGGCCTCCTCCGTTGGCGTTGCGGCCCAGGAGGAGCCGAGCGGCTTCGACGTCGCCGGGGCGCCAG
This sequence comes from Streptomyces sp. NPDC088794, assembly GCF_044750545.1. Classification (NCBI taxonomy): domain Bacteria; kingdom Bacillati; phylum Actinomycetota; class Actinomycetes; order Kitasatosporales; family Streptomycetaceae; genus Streptomyces; species Streptomyces sp. NPDC088794. The sequence goes on from NZ_JBIVKB010000012.1 coordinate 58,700, forward strand.
TTGCTCCAGTCGACGGGCCGGCCGAGGAGGACGGAATCGGCCGAGGCGCTCCCGATGACGATGCCGTCGCGGTAGAGGTTGTCCATCGTCTGCCGGATGGAGTCCGGCAGGTTGACGGGCTGGCCGCGCAGCCAGGTGCGGGCCAGTTCCTCGAGCTGGTCGTTGTGGCTGGCGGCCGGGACGACGTCCATCCACGCGTGGGAGAGGGCGACGGGGTCGGCGCCGGCTTCGAACGCGGCGGCGATCAGGGGCGCCCAGTGGGCGACGGCTGCCCTGTCCATGGTCCAGCCTGGCCACTCTCGTGCCGGACGGTCGCCGTCCTCCTCGTCGCCTGTGCCGCCGTTGCCGTCGGCGGCCTTGGCGACGGCCGCCATCTTGTCGCTGACGGTTTCCCCGTCGTCGTGCCCGTGGGACCCGTCGACGTGCTGCCAGCCGTCCATCGGGTCGTAGACCGCGCGCCAGCCGCAGGGGCAGGGCGCCTCGTAGACGCCGTCCGCCGAGATGGTGACGTCCTCGAGGGAGCCTTCGCACGGGACTGGGCCGCTTCCTCCGGCGGACAGGCCCGAGGCGTCGCAGTGCAGGCATTCGCTGCCGTTGCTGTGCTCGCCGCTGCCGGAGCAGCAGGGGCACGGTGCGAGGAGCCGCAGTACCTGGTCGAGGGAGTCGGCGAGCTCCGGGCGCAGTGCCGGGTTGCCCGGCAGTTGGGCCGGGTCCCACCAGGCGATGCTCTCCACGCAGTCGCCGTCGGGGTCATCGGGGTTGGTGACCTGGTCCCGGGTGTTGAGGTTCAGGAGGGACTCGGCCGCGATGTCGTAGACGAAGCCTTGGTAGATGCCGTGCACCCAGGTCGGTGCGGTGCGGAATGCCAGAGCGGCCGCGGTTTCAGGGGCGTACGGCAGGACGATGCCGGTTTCCTCAGACCACTCACGGGTGGCGGCGGCGAGCGGTGTCTCGCCTTCTTCGATGTGGCCGCCGGGGAACTCCCAGGTCCCGGCGGCGGGGTCGGTCGGGTCGAGGCCACGCTGCAGCATGAGGACGCGGCCGGAGTCCGCGGCGCGCACGGCCAGGCCGGCGACCGCGACCTGTCCGGCGGCCTTGCGGACTGCGAGGCGGCCGGCGTCGTTGAGGCGGTGCGCGAGGAGCGGGTCGGCGGTCCTGAACTCGAAGTCGCGCCAGGTGCCGGAGCGGCGGCGGCCCTGGCGGAAGCGGCGGAAGGCGGCGATCTCCCGCTTCAGCAGCTCCTGTTCTCCTCCCCTGTCGTTGGCCTGCTCGCTGTCCTCGTCGTCCTCGTCCTGGTCGGTGCGGTGGCTGCGGCCGGCGAGGTCGACGCCGTGGATGCCGGTGTCCACGGTGATGCCCTCGGTCGAGCCGGCGGGTGCCTCCTTCGAGACTTCGTCGTCGGTGACTGCCTCGCGGAACTGCTGCTGGTAGGCGTCCTCGGCCGTGCGGGCGGTGGCTGCGTCCGTCGTGCCCGGCTTGGGTACGACGCCGGGCGCGGCGATGTACGGCTGGGGCACGACCGGTTGGTCTTCGGCCGGGGCGTGGGTGTCGGGGTCGGTCTTGCCCGAGATCCCTTCGATGGCCAGTAGCGGGACCGGGCCCGAGCGGGCGGCGAAGAAGCGGGGCGTGGGCCGGCGCGGGTCGGTGGGCAGGCCGACGAGTTCCTCACGGCCCTCGTCGGCGCTCGCCATGCCGGACTCGATGTAAATCTGCCAGGTCTGGGCGAGGGCGAGTCGGTCTTCCTTCTCCTGGCCGGTGTCGAAGGCGAACTCGACGGGGAGGCCGACGTCGTCGCGGAGGAACGAGGTGAGTACTCCCTCGATGTGGGAGACGAGCGGGAGGTCGCCGACCCGGTGCTGGACGTCGGCCTGGGTCTCGCCGCTGCTCTTGTTGACGGACTCGGTGAACCCCAGGTCGGAGGGGACGATGTGGTAGGAGGCGCAGGTCTTGCGCATCAGGAACAGGCTGAAGGAGTCGTCGAAGTCCTTCTCGCTGGACCAGGCGATCTTCCCGCCGCCCGGGATCCACTTGATCTGCGACTGGATCTCCTGGTTGCCCTGCATGAGCGCGTCCCAGGCCAATTGGAACTGTGCGATCTGTTCCGGGGTCCATGATTCCGGAGCGGAGGCTAGGGCCTTGGGGATGTTGCCCTCGGTGAACCGCTGCAGGAAGTGCGCCTGGAACCGCAGATCCGTGTTCGCGTTTAGGAGGATCGTCTCGAGCGGGGCCTGTCCGTACGGGGAGTTGGAGCGGGGCCGGAACGGCTCGTAGATCAGGTCGCCGCGGGTGAGCCAGTTCCAGGCCAGCCCGTTGACGTACTGCACGTAGGCCTCGGCCGGTTCTTCCGGACTGTTGCCCCAGTAGTCCAGCAGCGGGGCGATGGTCGTCCCGTCGACCACGCTCAGCCCGATGACCCGCTTGCCGCGGTTCCGCAGCCGGTACAGGGTGCCGGCGTCGTAGGCGAGGATGTCGTACAGCCACTTCGCCAGCCACGCCGCGAACGGGGTCTGCCGGTCCGGCTTCCGCAGGATCTGCATGCCGATCTTGATCGCGTCGGACGCGTCCCCGGTGAAGCCGCGCGCGGGTACGAGTGACCAGTCCAGGGCCCGGATCGAGTCGATGCGGTGCCAGATGCACATCTGCGCCACGTCGTACGCCTCGACGAGGCCGCGGAGCGTGTCGAAGGAGACGCGCTCGTTGGACTTCGGGCGGGCGGCGATGTTGTAGCCGGTGGTGAAGTCGTGCGAGCGGGGCTGGCGGCTGAATCCGTCGTACGGGGCGATCGGAGTGCCCGGGGAGAACGTCGTCGCCGAGGTCATGCCTGCTGCGGCTGCCGCTTCCTGCATGGCAGCCGGTTCGCGGCCGCCGAAGACCTTGGCCAGTCGGGAGCGCCAACTCACGCCAGGACACCCCCTGTTGTTCTATCGGTTCTGGTTGCGGTATGCCTGGTCACGTAGCCGCTTTCGGAGAGCGACCGGGTCCTCAGGCTCGGGTTCGGTCGCTGGTGCTGCAGGCTCGGATTCGTCGGCACGGTCGGTGTCGGGCAGGTTCGAGACGACGGCGTGCGCCTGCGCCTCGTAGGGATCGGCGCCGCGGGCGCGTGCCTCGGCGGCGCTCTGAGCGAGCCGTGTGACGTAGTCGATCCAGGCTTGGGCGCCGGTCCCGTCGAGGAGCATCTGGGAGAGGGCCTGGCTGGTGGCGTCGACCTGGTCGTCGTGAGCCCCGTTGGGGAACTCCGCGGCCTCGTTGATGAGCTCGTCGGGCTCGAACAGGGCGATTTCCCCCGTCGGCAGGAAGACGTTGCCGGCCTCGATCACCGGGGCGACCGCGTTGGCCCTCCCGTACTTGCTCTCGGTCGGGGTGACCTCGACGATGCCGGGGATCTTCGACTTGAGCGTGTTGATGACCGCGGTCCCGTTGGCCTTGTCCTCGACGTACTTGGCCGTCGCCTGTGGCCAGCGCGCCACCATCGCCTTGAACGCCGTCAGCGTCTCCGTGAAGGTGAGGCGCTTGCGGACCTGGTCGAGGAGGTAGACGTTGGCGCCTCGCCTGGCCCAGACCTGGCCCACGACGAAGTCCGAGCTCTTGGTGTCCTTGAAGGCCATGTCCCACGACATGACGAGCCCATCGGACTCCTCGACGCGGTAGGCGCCCGGGACGGTTGGGTGCTGGGACCACAGTGGCACGCTGTAACGGCGCCACCACTGGCGTCGCCACACGTCGCCGGAGTCGGGCGAAGGGCGCCCCTGGTAAAGGGCGTTGAAGACGCGCGTACCCGCTGTGATCCGGATGGCTTCCCATTGCGCAGTGGTGCGGCCTCGGGCCGACTTGAGCCACTCCCCCGGCGACCGGCCGAGTGCGTCGGTCTGTCCCTTGGCGGGGTCGTGGTCGGCGAGGGCGGGGATGTTGATGACCCGCCAGCGGTGCCCGTCCTCGGCGGCGATGAGGCGGCCGGCGAGGTCGTCCTCGTGCCACCGGGTCAGGATCACAATCACGGGCGCGCCGCTTGAGAGGCGGGTTGATCCGACGCTCTGCCACCAGCCCCAGACGCGATCGCGGTAGTACGCGCTGTCTGCCTGCTCCGCATCGGCGAACGGGTCGTCGATCACGAGTGCGTCGACTCGACGGCCCGTCAGGGACCCCTTGAGGCCGACACAGATGACGCCGCCGCGGTGGCCGGCGAGTTGCCAGCGGGACGCGGCGCCGTTGTCCCGCGCGATCCGCAGGCCCAGGTCGAGGCTGCCTTCTTCGCCGTTGTAGGTGGTGACCCAGTTGCGGATGTCCCGTCCGAAGGACTCTGCCAGCGGCTTGTTGTAGGAGACGATCCCGATCTTCAGGTCACGGTTGCGGTGCAGAGCCCACAGCGACCCGGTCTTGGTGACTCGCTGGCTCTTTCCCTCCTGCGGAGGCATGGAGACGATCAACCGGGAGTCGGGCGTGCTGTACGCCCACGCGACCGCCTCGTCGACCAGGTCGAGCGCCACGGTCTGCATCGTGTCCGGCTCGACAACCTTGGCCAGCGCGCCGGGAGTTGGCCAGCGGTCGGCGTCTGGCCGAGGTTCAAAGGAGCGGGCTGCGTATTCGGCCCATTCGAGCGTGGCGGCCATGGGCAGCCGCCTCCCTCAGCTCACGAGGCCAGAGCGCGAAGATGCCGTGGCACGACCTCGGGCACCCGGTCCTGCTGCTCCTGCGTGAGTTGCAGGTCGGCGAGGATCGCCCGGATCACCTGCGCCACGAGCGCGCCGTGCTGCTCGGCCATACGGACCTTGCGCTCCTCGATGCCCGCGCTGATCGCCGCCGCACACACCTTGACCAGGTGGGTGCGCTCGGTCTGGTAGAGACGCAGCCAGATGTTCGGAGCGGTCTCCCAGGTCGTGCCCCGGTCTTCGCCTCCGATTTTCTGACGGGTGACGCCCCAGACGAGCGAGGACTCCCGTCGACGGCCGCGACCGTACGCCTCCTCGTCGGCGCCGTCCGCTTCCTCGTCGTGGTCGTCAGAGTCAGCGGCAGCCTGGGCCTCAATCTCCTGGACGCGGTCGCGGAGCCATGCAACGTGGCCGGCCGTCCACTGCACCTCTTCGAGGAGTGCCTCGGCCGCCGTGGTCTCGACCCTCCGGCCGTAGGTCTCCACGAGCTGGAGGGCCCGCTCCTCGGCGACGCGTCGACGGCCGGCCTCCAGGTTCTGCGGGGCGCTCCCGCCGTGAACGCGGCACACCGTCTGCCCCTTGAGAGCCCACGCGCGGCAGCGATCGCCCTTCGCGCCGTCCTTACCCTTCTTGTGCGCGGTGCAGCGGCGCCTCTCGGTGGGTTCGGCCAAATTCCCGGTGCGGTTGGCCATCACGCGCCTGCCGACAGCCAGTGCGCCGGAAGCAGCACTCTCGGCACCTCTTCTTCCAGGGGCGCCTCGCGGAGGGATTCGGGGGTGCAGTCGCAGCCGGGCAAGTCGGCCTCGTTGGGCGCGGTGCAGCTGCTCAGGTGGAAGAGGGTCGCGCCGTCGAGGCTGATGGCGTGCGCGGCGCACGCGTACACGGCCCGCAGGACGTCTCCGGCGGTCGGCAACGGCGGGAAAACCGGGGCCGGTTGCTGCATGTCGGCGAGCTTGAGCGCCTGGACGCGCCGCTTCTCCTCGGTCTGCCGGACCTCGGCGAGTTCCTCGTCGGTCGGTCGGCGCTGCCAGTGCACTGCGGCGGGCTCGCCGCATGCGACGCAGGCCGGTCCTGCCGGCAGAACCGGCGGATCGGCAGACTCTGCGACCGCCGGAGGAAGCGCGGCAGTGGCGGTGGCGGGGTGGATCGGGTCGGGGTTGGGCGAGGTGAGGGTGTCCACGCCGGTCCTCCGTTCTGTCAGGTCACAGTGAGCTGTCCGACGGGGATGACGGGCTGCTCGGGGTTGTCGGTGATGCGGATGGAGACCGCGTACTTCCCCTTGGCGAGGGTGGGGCCGGGGCTGCCGGGGCCGACGAGGACCTGCGCCCGGTAGCTGTTCGTGCCGGGGATGGGGTTCTGGCCGTCCCAGCCGCCCTCGTACCAGGTGACCGGCCGGCCGCCGATGGCGGTGAAGGCGAACTCGACCGGATCGCTGGTGGGGTCGTAAGGCTGGCCCTGGACCGTGGCGGTCACCTCGGCGCCGACGAACTCCCTGCTGTCGCGGTCAATCGTCTGCACCCCAACACCCCCTGTTCTACTCGTCGGCGTTCCAGCGGGAGCCCGTCAGCCAGGAGCGCCAGCGCCGGGTGCCCTGGCTGGTCTGCCAGCGGCTGAACGGGCCGGTCGCGGTGGCGACGAGTCGGCGCAGGTTGCCGCGTACAGCCGTCACCACCCCGGTCAGCCCGGCGAGGGCCTCCAGTGCCATCTCGAAGTGGCGCCCGCTGACCGCGTCGGCCACGGCCTGGGCAACGGCCGTGTGGACGACTGTGGTTCGGCGTCGGGCCTGACGTGCCAGCGCGACGCCGGCCGTACGGCGGAGGCTGCTCCAGCGGCTGAGCGCGGCGCCGGCGGACAGTGTCGCGTGCAGGACGAGCCCGGGCACGGCCCGGGCCGCTGCGCTCGCGCTGGTGGTCGCGGCGCTGGTTTTGCTGATCAGTCGCCGCCCGTCGGCGGCCACGGACAGCGCACCCGTGCGGGCGAGGGCCAGCCACCGGCGGGCTGAGGCGTTGAGGGCCAGGGCCGCTTGGAGCGTGATCTGGGCCGCGCCCTGGATGACGGCGGACGCGCTCGTGCCCAGCGTGGACGCAGCAGCCTGCCCGATCAGTCGCCGCGCTCCCCCCGCGGCGGCTACGGCCGCGGCGCGCGCGGCCTCGAGGCGTCGGCCGGCGGTTGCCGTACAGGCGGTAGTGGCCGCTGCGTACAGGTGCGGGATGCGGGCGAGTTGGGCGCCGGCGGAGGCCACTGCAGATCGGCCGATGCTGATGGTCCGTCGGGCCGCGCCGCTCGTAGCCGCTACTGCCGCGCGTGGCAGTGCGGCCGTGCGCCGCGCGGCGGCGGTCACGGACAGGGCCGTACCGCTCGCCAGTTGGCCGGCTCGGGCCGCTGTGCCCTGAACGACCAACAGTGCAGGGGCTGTGAGGGCTCCTGCTCTGCGCAGGCTGCTGGTCAGGGCTGCGGTGGCGGTCGTGCGCAGGGCGGTGGCCCGGGCGAGCGTGCTGGTGGTGGCGAGGGTCGCGGCGAGGATGACGCCGTGCGCGATCTGCCCGATGCTCGCGGCCGCGGTGGTGGCGACGGTGGCCGCGAGGACCTGGAGGAAGGCCTGCCCTCGCGCGGTCGTGCCAGTCAGTGCCGCGGTGGCGGTGCGGGCCAGGAGGCTGCCACGCAGCGTGCTGCCGCTCGTGGCGGTGACCGTGTCACGGGCCAGCCTGGCCTGGCGCTGGACGGCGCTGACGGTGGCCGCGGTCGTGGTGAGGAGAGTACTCATCGTGCGGCGGGCGCCGGAGGAGACGGTCACGATGCAGGAGCGGGCGAGCGCGATGCTCCTGGAGCAGGCTGCCGACGTCACAGCCGCTACGGCCCGGGTCAGGGTCGACGCCCGGGTCACGGCCGTGGACAACGCGACGCTGGCCGTACGGGCGAGGCCTGCGGCACGGGCGGTGCCCGGTGTGACGACGCTGACGGCGGCGCGGGCCAGCATGCCCAACGAGGTCCGGCCGCCGGCGACGAGCACGCTGCTGGCGCGCGGGAGTCCGGCCGTGCGGGCGATGCCGGAGGCGACGGCGATCGTGGCCTGCACCGCGAGGGCTACGAGTTGGCCCAGGGAGAGGGTGCTGTCGGTGGTGACCGTGCCGGACGCGGTGAGCGCGGCGCGGCGCTGGTCGCCGGCGAGGGTGGCGAGGATCGCGCGGAACGCGGTCAGCGCACTCGCGCGGGCCGAGCCGGCGGCGGTCGCCGCGGTGGTCGCGCGGGCAAGTCCAGTGGCTCGGTTGCAGGTCGTGGTCGTCGCGGCGACGGCAGCTGCAGCGACCGCCATGAAACGGGCCCCTACGCCGACGGTGGCCAGGACGGCCGCGGTGATCAGTTGCGCAGCTCGGCCGGTCCTGCCAGTCGTGTTCACCGTGGCCGAGTTGGGGAGGGAGCTGGCCCGCGCGCCCGTGGCGGCCGTGCCTGCGGTTGTGGTTCGTTGAAGGACTGCGGTCCGGCTGCTGCCGCTGGTCAGTGAGAGAGCGGCGCCGAGCGCGGCCAGGACGAGGAGGCGCATCGACAGGGCGGTGGTGGTGAGTGTCGTGGCGCGGGGCAGTGCTGCGGCTCGCCCGGTTCCGCTGCTCGTTGCGATGGTCGCGCCGGCACTGACGTTGTAGACGATGGGACCGGTGCTGGGGGCGAGTGCGATCGTGCACATCACCGCGGTGTTGGTCGACGCGGAAGCGGTGCTGGAGTAGCTGTAGCTGCCGGTGACCTTGTCGGCGGCGGTGTCGAAGGTGGCGAGGCTGTTGTTGTTCGTGCCGGTCGCAACCAGGCTCCCGGAGCGGGACGTCAGCCCGCTCGGTGTGGACCAGGTCGACGCGGTGATGCTGCCGCGGTCGACGTACCCGGTGACGATCCAGCAGTTCGCGATCGTGGTGGTGACCGAGGGGCTGGCATGCGCGGCACGGTTGGTCGTGTCGTTGGCCGCCGCGCTCTGGTGGATCGGGGTCGTCGTGTCCACGCCGCGGTAGCTGGAGATCGCGATGATCGCTTTGCCGGTGGAGAACGCAACCGTGTACGAGGCGGGCTCGCTGGAGGCGACGCGGTAGAAACCGGCGAGCGCGGTGCCGTTGGTGTTCGTGACCGGGAAGTTCGGGATCACGGTCCAGCCGGACGGCGTGGTGACCGTGGCTGTGCCCGACGCCCGCGACACCAGCATGATCATCACGTCGGTGTCGGCTGTCCCCGCGGGGACGTTGCAGGCGAGGCTGGTCGCGGTGGGGGTCGAGGTGACCGCGGTCGCTGTGGCGACGTAGGAGATCGACATCCGGCCCCCTCCCCTGCCTCACAGCGAGCTGGTACGGCAGGCGCCCGAGGCTGGCTCGCCCCGGCTGTGGGGATCAGGTGTGCTTGACGGTGAGGGTGTAGGAGACCTGGTCACCGGACGCGAGGTTCTGCGCGCCGTGGTCCGCGTGGAAGTACAGGGACCCGTTGGTGACGTTCGAGACGCCGGGGATGTTCCCGCCGGTCACGGTGTCGCTGGACGCGATGGTGGAGATCGCCGTGGAGCCGTTCTGCGCACGCGTCACGGTCAGGGTGTTCGTCGAGATCGCCGTGATCTTGAGGATCTCGGTGCGGATCTGGATGTACTGGTTGACTGAGAAGTTCGCCCCGTTCGCGACGACCAGGTTGGTCGAGGAGTTGGAGCCGATGACACCGGATCCGCCCTGGACCGTGTCGACCGCGGTGGGTTTGGACGCGCTGTCGGACAGGGCGACCTCGGCGATCGACTGCGTGGAGCCCGACGTGAAGGTCCCCACCACCTGGTAGGTGTCGTTCGGGGTCGTCGTCGTCACGACGGACGACGTCCCCGCAACCCTCGCCTCCGTGGCCTCCTTGAACAGGCCGACGTCGGGGACCGCGGCGGTGAGGCCGGCGGGGTTGTTGCCCCAGGCGAGGTTGAGCGGTTCGGCCTGTGTCGGCGAGCTGCCGCGCATCCGGCCCGCGATGATCTCCCGCCCCTTGGCGGTGACAACTGCCCCCATCATGTCCTCCTGTTGCTTCGTCTGTTGGAGCGGGCGATACGAAGATTCGCGAGCGGCCGGCCCACGATCTGCCACCAGGCGCTCCGCCATGGGCTGGCGTAGTGCGCGGCGACGACTCCGTGGTCCTCGACACGGCCGTCGGCGCGGGTGATGACCATGCGGAGCTCGCTGGAGTGGGGCACATCCGCCCTCGACCGGCTCACCGCCCGGCCCCGCCATCGGCCTCGCGGTCATCTCGTCCGGCGTGCTCGGCGCGGACCTCGGCCAGACACACGGTGTACGAACGTCCGGTCGCGGCCTGCCTCTGCCGAGCGAGCTGCTGGGCCTCGCTCTTGGGCAGTTTCGGCGCCTGAGGCTCGGTTGTCCGTGCGCGGGCTCGGGCGGCAGCCTTGGCCTGCCCGCACACCCTGTCCTTTGGAGGACCGTCCAAGAGCCGCTTGACCACAGCGCGCTGCCGATTGCGGCGGTCTCTGCGACCCATCACAGCCTCCCGATCCCGAGTGGACCCACCTTCGCTTCACTGCGGGCGATGCTGCGAGCGAGTGTGGCGGCGTCGTCGTGAGAGGCCCGGTGGATGTGGACGGTGACGCCCCCTGACGCATGCACCCCGGCCGATGTACCTTCGCCCTCAGGCTTGTTGGGCGCGTTGTCCGGGTGCTCGGTCCGGCAGTGGTCGACCAGCGGCGCGGTGTCGAAGGCCAGGTTGACCTCGTACCGCCCCTCGCCGTTGACCTTATGTTTCTCGGCCGTGAGCGTGAGGACGACGGGCAACTGGCATATCGGGCACGGGAAGGGCATCGTGCGCGGGAGGGCGACCATCAGGCACCCGCCGGCTGCGCTGGCCACGCCCAGGTGCCGTCACTGTCACCGCAGACGACTTTCTCCGCCCAGTACGTGTCGGGACCGTCGAGGAGGACGTGGAGGTTGCACGGATCGGACACCGTGCCGCTCGCGCGGACGACGGTCGCGGGAAGCACCATGCCGGCCCGCACGTGCGGGGCACGGGTGTTGGCTGCTACGCGCTGGCGGGCGATCGCGCGGACGTCCGTGCCGGAGAGGCGGTAGAAGACGCGGTGGCCGATCTGCGGCGCCCTCGGCGGCCAGAACACGCTCGGCCCGGGCAGAGGAACCGGTGAGGACCCAGCGGGCTCGACGTCGTTGAGGCCGGGGTGGGACATGGACACTCCTACGGGCGGATCGGGTGGACGGCGATCAGGTCGGTGACGTTGAGGAGACCTGCGCGGGAGGGATGGGGATCGTGGGACATGCGCCCGTCGGCCCAACATACGGAGTGGCGCACACCGCGCGGTGAGACGCCCCAGGCCATGCCGTACGCGCAGTAGGCGTCGACCGGCAGGACGTCCAGGGAGTGGCCCTGCACGCGGCAGAACGCATCCATCAGCTCGAACCAGCCGGCGCCTTCGGCGATGAAGTGCGGCACGGACAGCAGCGGCAGCTCCAGCAGCGACGCGACCGTCGCCTGGAGGCAGTTGCCGGGCCTGCCCCGGGGATCGTCGTGGAGGATCGACTGAGTGACCGGCCGCATCGCCATCCCCTCTCGGCGCGGTGAAATCTCCCGCGGTCAGGGGGTGTTCGGGGCGCAGCGCCTGTTGATGCAGCGGCTTTCGCCCTCGGTGACGTAGTGGACGTGCTTCCCCTCTGCCACGAGCCGATGCGCTGCCTCCAGCGCGGTGCGCGGCGCGCTCTCGGCGGAGGATGTGGGTGTCACCATGAGCCGCTCCAGTCGCCGGGGCCGTCCCACATGGCCTCGACGGTCTCCCGGGTTCGATGTTCGTCACACAACGGGCGTCGGAAGTAGCTGGGCCGGATCGCGGCGAACCGTTTGGTCGGGACGTCACAGATTCCGTCGCCGACCGGTGCGGTGCAGCCCGACCAGTCCGCGTGCCGGCCGTCGATGGTGAGCCGCTCCAGGAGGTGCTCGCGCATGTGCGCGTAGGCCTCGTCTGCGGTGTCGTGGCCGATCCGGGACCAGGCGGGCGAGGCGCCACGGTCGCTGACCGGTGTACGGATGATCTCCAGCCAGGCGTCGGTGCAGCACTCGACGTACCTGCCGATCCGGTCGTTGCCGCCGGTGTAGACGAACGCTCCGGCCCTCGGGCCGCTGTCGAGCTGCTGCACGGTGTGGCGCTGCACGACGCCCCCCTTTCCTGCCCGCGACCGGCCACCGACGAGATGCCCGGTCGGCGGAGTACGGGATGAGCTGGCCCGCGCGTCCGCAGGGTGGTCACCGTGGGCGCGGCGGGAATTCGAGGCCGGCCCGGGCGGAGCACGTGGCGCCCGGGCCGGTGCGGTCCTCGCGGATACCGCGTGTCGAGCCCGGCCACCGCGGTATTCGGCCCTCGCCCTCCCGTCGGGGGGGCGCGTCCGGATGCTGGCCGGTGACTGGCGTACGACACACAGGTCCTCGCCGTGTCCCCGGAGGTGGACTCCGGTCGTGCGGCGAGGAGATGAAGGGTCCGCTGCCCGGGGGCGCGCCACAGTCCCGGGTGGCGCGGCCGGCGGATCCGCCCGATCGCCTTCCGGGCAGCGGAGATTGGGTGGGCCGCCGCGCGGACAGCGACCCTCAGCGCCGCCCGGCGACGGTCCGACTCCCCACGCCCACAGCTGGCGTGCCGCAGAGGCAGGGAGGACTCAAGGGCGGCGGCGCGGCAGTGTCAGACCGCGACGGCGTCGGCCGGCACGGTGTAGGTGCGGCGAGCGCGCTGACGGGTTGCCCGCTCCGCTCTGATCACGTCGACCGGATTGAAGAGCGGTTGTCCGGCCGCGTTGGTCATGGGCCGTCCGCTCGCTGTGCGGGCCTGGGCGAGGTGTCCCCGGTGCTTCCAGTTGCGGACGGTGTTGGGCGTGACCCCGGCGGCGTCCGCTGCCTCCTGCGTGGTCCAGAACCGGTTCTGGAGGTCCGTGAGATCCATGGCGCCCTCCGACCGGCGGTGCTGGAAACGGCGAAAGGCCCCGCGTCAGCGAGGCCTCTTCGTGGACAGAGTGATCCGCGATCAGCATCACGCGCGATGGGCAGCGCGTCAAGCAGGGGTTTCTTCCGGCGCGCCGTCCGGGTGTACCGGCGTGCGCCGCGCGGCGATCTCCTGGGCGGCGAGGTCTTTCACGTGGTGGGCGTACTCGGCGTGGGTGAGGAGGCTGCGGCAGTCGGGGTCCTGGCACTCGATGTACGGCTCGTCGTTGACGAGGCGGAGGTCGCGGGACTCGGCGAGCCAGGGGCCGCCGCAGCGCTTGCAGGGGGCGAATCGTTTCGTCTCCGGGGCCTTGTCGCGACCGGTGAAGCGGGTCGCGGCGCGGTGCCACGCGGCGACCTGGGCTGCTGGGTTGCCGGACGGGATGAGAGCGCGGCCGAGGCGGGCCGGCTCGTGGGACTCGGCGGCGCAGGGGTGTTCCTGGAGGAGCCAGTCGATGTGGGCGACGAGCAGTCGGATCGTGCGGCTGATCCACTGACCTTCCCGTACGCCGGGTTCGCGGACGGGGTGGTCTCCGAGCCTGCGGAGGCCTCGCAGGTCGGCTGTGACTTCGGCAAGCCCGCCCGCGATGTGATCGGTCATCAGCCGCGCGGCCTGGCCGGGCCACGGCGTGGTGTCGGTGGGCGCGCTGTTCATCGTCACGGTGGGAACGCCGCGCTGACCGTGGAGGGGCTCGAGGCTGATGGCCACCAGGAGTTCGGGAAGTTCGGCTAGGTGACGGCGTGCACGGTCGACGCAGGCCGCGCAGTGCAGCGGGATGCCCCAGGTGACGGGGATGTCGTGCGGGGTGCCGTCGGTGCGGCGGAGGTGTTCGGCGCGGCGCCAGGCGGTGTTACAGGGCCCGAGGCAGGGGGCGGGAGTTGGCATGTGGGGGCCTCCCCGATGAGTGGGCGGTATCAGGGGTGGAGAAACTCGAGCGGCTCCGCCTTAGTCCAAGGAGGGCAGAGCCGTTCGGTGTGAAAGCGACCCAACAAGTGGCGTGGCACGCCGTGTACGCTTCGATCTTGCATCAACCGCCCGACGGGCCGCAAGAAACCACCTCAAAACGGCCACAACGAAGCGCGGTTTCGGCCCGCTCGGACTCGAGCCACCTACAAGGGTGGTGCTCCGCTGCGCGCGAACGAGACACCTCTCGCGCCGTCATGACGCCCAGAGACGATCGGCGCTTCCTTGCCGTCCGGCATACGGAGGCGGGGGAAGCATGCGGGTTTCGTACTCGTTCATCGGCACGGCTTTCATCGCGGTCGCGTTCTTCTCCTTCATCGATCGTCTACGGGGCGACCCTTAGTCAGTCCGTGAGGAATACACGACTGACAACAACTTCGGGGCATCCCAGAATGCGCAGGGCGTGTCCGCGCACGATGAACTCTAGGATTTCCACAACCTTTTGCAGGAGATAGAAATCATAGCCACGATTCCCGTGAGCGAGGTCGTTACGGACCGTTCGCAAGGCTCCAGCAGTTGTCAGGGAAACGGTCGTACTCGCAGCCTGCACTTCCTTGACGAGTTCTGTTGCACTCAAACGGTCCATAACGTTGACAGGTAGACCCATCACCAGGGCATCGAGAGCTTTGTCGAGGCTCTCCGGTCGCTTCTTTGAAAGGTACTTTTTCACGAACTGGAAGGTCTTAGCATCTAGATCCTCCTTCGCCCGCGCCAAAGCCTCTTCGTAGCTTGCAGTGTGCTTTATCTGACGTTCCGCAGCGGTGGCCTTGTTCTCGTATCCGTACAGCCCCTCCAAGGCTTGGATCAGCAAAAGAAAGCGTGAGCGTGGGTGCTGGTCGCGGGCATGCAGCATCGTCCCGTACGTCTCAACTAGGGGGTGGTGCGCAGCGGCGTACTGGGACCATCGCATGACCAGTTCAAGAAGGGAAAGGTCGTCAGGGAGCGCCCGTACCGCACTTTTGTGCGCCCGGGCTGCCGCAGTAGAGCTGGCGAAAGGATCTTGGGTGATGCCAGATCCCACCACCTGGTACTTGCCTTCTCTGCCTTCGAGTTCGACGTGAAGGTAAGACAATTCCTGAGACTTACCAGTCGCGATCGAGAGGATCTTACGCAACGGCTCAACGTACTGATCAACTACGTTTTCGAAAGATTTGGGTTGAGTCAGAGTCACCTTGGCCACGGGACTGAACGCCAGGTTGAACTCGAATGGGTCCAATGCACGCATGAGTTGGTGGTAGCTCACGGTGAGTTGAGCATCATCGGTCGACCATTTACCAACGGCACTTTCATTGACTGTGGCTGCCCATCGCCCCTCTTCTCCACCTGGTGCATGAGGATTGGAGACATTCTTGATAGGCGAAACACCAAGCGCCGAGTCCAAGGCGGTGATCTGGAATGTTGCCGAGGTGACTAGCGGTGGGTCAGCATCCCGACCAGGTGCCGGTACCTCAGGAAATCCGAAGAAGGCGGCTTTGTTCAGCAGAGCCGCAGCGCCCGTGACGCGACCGACCCTGTCCCAGAGTTCGATGCGCGCATCCAGCAGGGTGACTGTTCCGCCGTTGTCCAATCTCCCATACAGGACGGAGACGTTGATGAACTGCGGGAAGTCCATTCCAACAACGCCTGGGAAGTGCTCCGTCTGCTTCAAAGGCACGTTGCCATACACCCTGCCCATTGGCTGAAGCAGGGGTCGCAGTACCAAATTTCCTGGAACTTCGACATAGCCGTCAGCATCATCAGGGATGAGCCATGAGCACAGGTACGTGTCGGGTTCGTACATCAGGCTCAGAGGTAGCTTCCGCTTTTCGGACATGGCACAGCCCTCGTCTCGGCTCTACACCAGGTTGAGCGGCCCTGTTCGCCGCAGTACTGCTCATGTTGCCTGGTCCGCCGAGTTGTCCGCAGACGTTATTAGGCATGGACCGGCAAGACGACCGCAGAGGCAACGGACCCGCCGGGGAGCACCTCTCGTACCAGACCGACCAGCACAGCACTCCAGCAGAAGACATCAACTCACCGAGGGCCCGCCGCTAGACGACCAGATCGAACCCACTGGTCAGTGTCGTGCTCGGCCGCTACGGCAGCTGGTCCTTTTGCTCCGGGCAGTACACGAGCACCGCAGCCGAGATGAGTGCCGAGGCCTCTTTGTCCGAGAAGCCGCTCTTCGCGTACGCGGCAGCGTCCTCGAAGGAGCCCTGCTTCAGCTTGTCGCAGAGGTCGGTACCTTCGGAGCCGAGTGTCTCAGCGAGCTCGTCGGTGGGGATGCCGCCGAAATCGGCCGGGTCCGCGGCGGCGACCGCGTCTGCGTACTTCTTGTCGTCGGCGGACGGCCCGCTGTTGGAACAGCCGGCGCAAATCAGCGCGGTAAGGACGGCAGCCGTGGCCGCGAGCGTGCGTCTCATGCGGGTGATGGTGAGCGGCAAGGCGCACGGGCGACGGCGATGTGGCCGTGTTGTGACGGTGTGTTCGACCGCTGTCAGGTGTTACGGCTGCGCTCCTCGGAGGCCGTGCGGAACGCCTTCTCGTGCTCACGAACCAGCTCGACGATCTTCTCGGCGATGCGCGCGCCGACCATCCCCCGGAATCGCCCCGCTTCTGCCGCAGTCCGGCCTCGACGCCTCACCCTTCTTCACGTGGCTCCTGCGCATTCAGTGAAGTCTGCTCCAACCACGCTTGCATGAACGTTGCGCGACCAGCCTCCGCTACGCCTGCCCTCTCTGCCAGGGCGTGGATCGTAAGGGTGTTCAGCTCAAGCAGCCCGAGGATGGCAGCCCAGAGGTCCTCCTCGTTGGCTATAACCGTGCGGATGTGCCCGAGGCGATCAACCAGCGGTTCGGGTCCGACGTAGACCGTCATCAGTTCAACAGCTGTCGGCAGCACAGGGGTCCAGCCGGAATCTGTCATGGATCTGACGCTACGCCGCGTCGGTGTGCGGGGCGATAGCGGTGAGCCGGTCCCGGATGGTCCGGGCGTAGGTGGGCGACTGCTCGATACCGACGAAGGCGCGGTCCTCCAGGAGCGCGGCCGCGCCGGTGGTGCCGGCGCCAGCGAACATGTCGAGGATGGTGCCGCCCTTGGGGACGATGCGCACCAGCTGCCGCATGACGTCCTCGGGCTTCTGAGTGATGTGCACGCGGGCGCTGCCGCGGGGCTGGCTGCCGGTGAAGTGCCCGGGGAGGTAGACCGGCTGGTTGCCGGGGATCATGGCGCCATTGCTGCCCCAGACGATGAACTCGCAGTCCTGACGCAGTCGGCCGGGCTGGGGCCGGGCGATGGGCTTGTGCCAGACGGCGACGCCGCGCCAGGTGAAGCCGGCGGCCTGAAGGGCGTCGGTGGTCGCGGGGAGCTGGCGCCAGTCGGTGAACACGAGGGCCGCTCCCCCGGGGCGGGTCAGGCGGTAGGCGTGGGCGAGGATGAGGGCGAGCCAGGCGGTGTAGGAGCGTTGGTCGCGGTTCTCGCCGGTGAAGTCGCCGAGGTCGAAGCCGTGTTCGCGGCCGCCGCTGGTGAGGTACTTCTGGCGTGCGGTGCGGCTGGTGCGTTCGTTCATGGTGCGGCCCCCGGAGTTGTACGGCGGGTCGCAGATGACGGCGTCGACTGGCTGGTCGAGGGTGGGGAGGATGGTCAGGGCGTCGCCATGGTGGAGTGTCCAGGTGGGCATGCGGGAGCGCCTTTCGTGCGGTCGCGTACGCCAGTTGGCGAGCGAGTCGGTGCACAGCCCCTGGGGCGGGGCCTCTCCAGGTGTTCCCCGTGATGATCTTGCTCATGGTGCCCAGCCGGACACTTCCGATCCGCCCCCGACGGCACGGGCGCCTCTCGCCACCGGCGTCATGTGACCCCGAAGGGGGGCATCGCAACCGGTAATCGAAGTACTTCCCTCGGTGACCCTCCCTCCTTGAGCAGGTCTTTTGCAGGCGATTCGTTACCGTCCAATCGCCAAAATGACTCTCTGTATCGCAGCAGTTTGAACATCAGGCTCCCGCAGGCTCATATGCTTAGCGTGCTTCGCCTGTTCTTCCTCCAAAACCCCCGTCCGAGCTGCCCCGGCGCTTGGCGGGATGTCCCTTGATGGTCAGGGGACTTGGGAGAAGAGGAGGAAGCGTCTGATGGATTCGAAGGAGCGGAAGCCGCGCAGGCGTTGGACTGGTGCTGAACGTTGGCAGGTCTGGCTGACTGCGGCAGGGCTGCTGCTCGGCGCCATCGGAACGTGGGGGCAGTTGGTCCGCTAGGACCGCCCACGGACGAGCGGGTCGGACAAGACCGGGGCTGCACACGCAGCGAGCCCGGTCGGCTTCTGGACGACCGGGCTCGTGAACTGCGGCGCGGGGGGCTCACTCGGGAAGGAGTGGGTCCTCCGCTGCCGCCCCCTCATGATGGGAATTACATGTTGGCGCGGCGATTCCAATGTACCTGCCCCGCGCACACCGCCGATACCGTATTGGGCTGCGATTACGTCGGGGGCAATACCGGCAGTGACATTACGTCGGCGAATTACCTCGCTCGGATTCGCAGCCCGTTGTCCGGTGCGAGGCAATTGGGTACATCTGTCCTGTCATGCTTCCGTGACCGCGACGGGGTTCTCCCCGAGCCATCCGATGCGCGCGTCGACGTTCGCCTCGGCCTCGCGCTGGCGCGAGGTGTGCGCCTGCTCCGCGGCGCGCCCGTTCTTCGTACGACAGGGCTCGCCGCTCCCGGCCGAGCAGCGTTCGCAGGCGATCCGCAGGACCTCCTGAGCGACGGCCGCATCCCGTTCCTGGGCACGTCGCTGCTGGGCGGTCTTCGACTCCCAGGACAGCAGCAGCGAGTTCGGGACGCCGTCCATGCCCTGCGGGTAGGTCAGGGTGCTGTCGGAGTACGGGGCGATGCTCGCCAGGTGCAGCAGCTGGTTCGCTGTGGGGATGACTGCCGGGCCGCCGTAGTCCTCCCGGTCGGTGTTCAGGGCCGCCGCGCCCCACCCGTCGCCGGCATCCTTGAATCCGGTGGCAAGGGGGATGTCGCCCTCGATGATGCGGGCCACCTTGTGGAGGCGATCGGCGCGTTCCCGCAGCGAGCGGGCCTCACGGCGCAATGAGTCGATGTCGTCGGCGAGTTCAACGGGGGTGGCGGGGGTTTCGGCGGCGCGGGCGAGCTGGTCGAGCCAGACGGCGGCCGCGGAGCAGTGGACGGCGAGTTCGTCGACGGTGATGCGAGGGCCGGCCATGAGGTGGGCGTTGGAGTCTTCGGCCGCGTCCTGCTGGCCGGGCAGCGGGCGCTCGGGGGCCGTGACGATGCCGTACAGCCGTACGCCACCCTTCTCGCGGGTGGGGCGCGTGATGGGGCGTGCTGTGTGGCCGAGCGCGGCCATGGCCCGTTTCCAGACCATCTCGGTGGCGTCGGGGTCTGCGGACGTGATGCGGACTTCGACCTGGCCGTCGTCGGGCAGGACGGTGTCGGTGCTCGTGCTCAAGGGTGCTCCTGTTGGTGGGGCGGCCGTCTGGCCGGCGAGGAAGAGAGATGGGGCCGAGCTTGGGGCGGTTCCGCCCGAAGCTGGGCGGACGGTGCCTGGGGTCAGTCGTCCGGGGCTGTGTTGCCCGCGTCGAGCTGGAGGTAGGTCCGGCCGCCGTCGTACGGGCGCGGGTCGGTGGTGTGGAAGGCGCCTTGGAGTACATCCAGGACTGCCTGGGTGGTGGCCTCGTCGGCCGTGATCCGGATCTCCGCGATACCGGGAAGGAAGGTGCGCGGCGCACGCGGGCGCGCAGAACGGGGCATCGAGCTGCTCCTTGCCGGGTTGAGGGTGGTCAGGCCGGGCGGTTCGGGTTGTCGACGGTGACGCCGGCGAGCCAAACGACGAGTGAGGCCTCGTCCACGGCGTCGAGCGCGGTGAGGAGTACGGCCAGGGACTGCCGGTGCGTGGCCTCCTTGGCCGTCATCCCGGCCGGAACCACGCTCATCCGCAGCTGCTCCAGCACCGCCTCCGCGTCCGGCCGCACGCCCCCCTCCACGGGCGCGTTGGCCCAAGGCTGTCCGTGGAGGGCGCCCCAGGCCGCACGGGCGAGACCGGTACGCATGTGGTGAACGTCAGCGCGCATCGCGCCGACCAGTTCCTGGAGTTCGGCGGCCGTACGGACCGTGTTGCCGTCGTCGACCCAGTAGGTCAGCGCCTCTCCCCCGCTCACCACTGCTCCCTCCGGAACGGGTCAGCGATGTCGCCCTTGAGGATCCCCTTGACGATCCCGGCCACCTCGCGTGCGCCGTCCTTCGTGGTGGGTGCGTGGATCGACAAGACAGTGCCGCGGGCCTGGTTGGTCAGGAGTTCCCAGCCGCTGTCGGAGTACACGGCGACAGCGAGGCCTGTACGACCGTCGAGGCCCCAGTGGGGCCCGGCGGAGAGCGCCTCGACTGCGACCCCAAGGCGGACCTGACAGCCGGTGACGGTCAAGCCTTCACCCTGGAGACCGTCCCTCAGCGCCATGAGGAGGGCCGCGATTTGGTCGCCGGTGCGCTCGACGGCCGGCCGGCCGTACTTCCCGGACGACGCCTCCGCGGCCGCGGTGATGAGGCCGCCCAGCCGACCGAGGCGGTCTTCTCGGGAATGGCCGTGTTCGCCGGCGGTCGCGTACAGGGCGTCAAGGAGGAGGGCGGCTTCGGTGATGACGCTGGGCGCGTAGAGGGCGCGCAGGCCGCTGTAGTGGCGGGTGATCTGGGTGATGGACTGCTCGGTGGGTGGTGCTTCCACGGTGGGCTCTCCGGGTCAGAACGCCTTGATGATCAAGGCGAGGAGGACGAGTACGACGACCGCAGCGAGAATCCGGGCCTGTGCCAGGTCGATCTGGTACGGCACTGTCTGGATGGTCTCGCCGTGCGGGTGGTCGCCACCGTGGTTCTCATCCCGGTGCCGCTGCCCTTTGCGCTGCGCGGCCTCCTCGAGCGCGTACGGACGCGACTCGATTCGGCAGACGGGGCAGTGGTAGAGGTGCGGCATCGGGGCCTGCTCTCAGGTTCGGTGCAGGTGGTAGATGGACCACGGTAGACGGCCGGTAGATGGGGGCGGTAGATGGCGTCTGAGCTGGGCGTCTACCCCCTTCCACGGGAGGTTGGAGCGGGGCCGGGAAGAGGGGTGTGACTGGGGGTGCTGGTGGGGCTGTACTGGGCGGCCAGCCAGGCCGCCAGCACGAGGGGGTAGGGCCGCCCCTTCTGCGGGGTGGTGGTGGCCTCCGCCGGGGCGGTCGACAGCACCTCCTCCGAGGGGTCGGACGGGGCCCCTTCGGGGCTCTCGGGGAGGGCGGCCTGGGGGTGTGGGGTGAGGCGGTCGTTGAGCGCGGTGATGGCGTCGTCCAAGGGCATGCCGAGCGCGGCCGTGAGGTCGTCGACGTGGACTCCGTGCGTGGGTCCCCGGGTCCCGCTGCCCCGGATCCGGATCGCCTTCACGGGGATACCCAGGCGCTCGCAGTGCTCGCGGAGCGTCGTAACGTCCCACGCGTCGGGGATGCCAGGCTCGTTGAGGAGCGTCCTCAAGTGCACGCCCTTGCGGCCGTGGCCGACGGCGGCGGCGACCTGGACGGCGACGAGGCGCCACAGCCAGTGGCCGGCGCCGCGCACCGCGTCCGGGTCCGGAGCGCCCGGCCGACCGTGGTCCGGGCTGGAGACTGCGCTGGCGTCGTGCCTGGCGTAGAGGGCGGTCAGCCATGCGGCGACGATCCACAACGCGACCCCCCACGGGGCAGCGCGCGCGAGGAAGGGGGCCATCGCGTACCAGCCGGTCGCGACGGGCCGGTGACCGAAGCACCACACGGCCCAGCCGATGAAGGCCAGCCCGGCGAGGCGATCCAGCGTCCACGCCTTGCGCTTCCGGCGCGCGCCGTCCTTGCCGTGCGTCTTGTCGTCGGCTTTCGCAGTCGCCGCGTCGGCCGCGGGCGCGCCCTTCCCATCCGGGCCGCTGGCACTGGCGTCAACCGGCTTCTTCTCGCTGCTCGGCGGGTCCTGCTTGCTGGCGCTCTTCTTGGCCACAGCCGCAAGCCTGGACAGGTCGCGCGCCTTCCCGTGCAGGCGTGTGCTGGTGGCGTGGATCTGGCATAGGAGCAGGACGCTTCCTTGCAGGACGTCCGTCACGAAGAGGAACAGGGCACGCCCGGCGGTGCGTACGTGGGTCATCAGTGGGCGCCCATCTGTCCGATGGTCATCCGGGCGGCGTTGAGGACGACGGCTCCGATGCCGCCGGCTTCGATGAGGAACTTCGCGGCCATGAGCGCGAATACGGCGTGGAGCCACTTCCGCTTGTAGCTCTTGGCGATGGAGATGATGACCAGGAGGCCGCCGATCGCGCCGGGCCCGAAGGCGGGCAGCCCTGACTGTTCGACGACCGAGGACGGGACGGAGCTGAGGCCGGTGATCAGGTCGACCCAGTTCCCGCCGGCCGCCAGGCACATGGAGCCGGTGAGGAGGCCCCAGACGGTGATCCGCTCCTTCGTGTTGATCTTGATGGTGTCGGAGCCGAGCACACCGTAGATCAGGGCGGCGAGCATCATGGCCGCGATCCCGCTCAGGTACATCGTCCCGAGCCAGGGGCCTGCCAGGGCGCCAGTGGCGGCGAGGGTGGTCATCAACAGGCCTTTCAGCGCGGTCCGGGCGAGTACAGAACGACGGCGACGAGGGCGGACGCGAGCGGGACCCTGACGAGCCACCGCACGGGCAGCGGCATGGCCTTGAACCGGCGGTCGACGAGCCAGTAGAGGCCCCCGACCATGGCGGACGCGGCGGCCAGGAGCGCCACGGCTGAGGAGTCCAGGCCGATGTAGGCGCCGTAGTGATCGAGGACCTGCACCAGGTCCGGAGTGAGCCCGGGCATGACGGATGCAACGAACACGGTCGCGATCGCGCGGCCGACGATCCCGGCCGGGACGATGCTGGCGACGCCAGGCAGGCTCAGGACGCGCCAGGTCCCGTATCCGCCGCCGAGGGCGAGGGCAGCGCCCACGGCTCCCGGCGCGCCGTGATCAGCTGCCGGGAGGAGCGCGCCCATGGCGTCGACGAGGCCGACGCTCCACCCGAACAGGCCGGCGGACAGCGTGAACAGGATTGGCCGCACGTAGCTACGGCCGACCGCGGCCGGGCGGCGTGGCTGCGCTGGCCTCGACGTAGGCACGCGCCCCTGCGCCCTCGGGGAGGCGTCGGCGGGCGCCTGCTCTCCCGGAGGGTCACCGTCGTCCTGCGGTTCGGGAGCTGGAAGTTGTTCGTCGCAGACCAGGCAGATCATCGCGACGAAGTCACCGAACGGCTGGGCGTGGACGGGCACGGTGCGCGGATGCGGGCACGGAGGCTGCGTTGGAGGATTGGCCCGGCGCCGCGGCCACCCGATGAGATCGCGGAGCCGGAGGGCTGCCTCCTCACTTCCCTCGTCCACCTGGTCCTGCCCGCTCGGTGTCGGCGCTGCGGAAACCCCTGGGGGCGCCGGCTGCGGCTCTTCGGGCTCGGACGCGGAAGCGGGGGCGGAGGCGGGGGCCCGTATGTCCTCCGAGGTCGTCGCGGCTTCCGTTTCTGGCCCTCCCGGAGGAGTTGTCGGCGTGGAGCGCACGGCTGCGGGCGTCGTGTTCTCCGAGGCGGGCTCGCCGGGTGGTTGAGGCCGCGTCACAGCAGACCCCCGGAGTCCAGAAGGTAGGTGGCCAGAGCCGCCAGTGAGAGTGTCAGGGTCACCGCCGCGAGGATCCTTGCGGCGTTCGGTGCTTCTCCCTTGCGTCGTGCGTGGCCCAGGAGCGCGATGCCGCCGGCCATGCAGCAGACAGATGCCGCGATGAGGAGGAGACGAGCGAGGAACATTGGGTGTCCTTAGTGCAGAAGGGCTAGGGCGGTGGCGCTCACGGTGACCGTCGCGGAGAGGGCAGCTCCGGTGGAGGCACGACCGCGGGCGCAGGAGTACAGGGCCAGCAGGAGGCCGATCCCGTCGGTGCAGAGCGCTGCTTGAGGGGTCGTCAGGCCGACCAGCACGCACACGTGCCAGCCTTCGGCGATCGCGGCCAGCTGGTCTTCACTCGGCGCGGGGTGGACGGTGCCCTTCATCGCTGCGTCCAGCAGACGGTCTCGAGCAGGGCGACACCGATGACCGCGGCAAGGGCGTACTGACGCGTTGCGGAGTGCCGGGTGAGGATCGCGGTCGCGACGGCGACCAGGCCGAAGGGGACGAAGATGTAGGGCATCGGGTTGCTCCAGGTGGGCCTCGTGGCAGGCACGGGCGTGGTCAGACCAGGCAGTGCGTGTCGAGGGAGGGGGCGGGCAGCGTGTAGCCGCCGGCGATCAGGTCGGCGGCTTCGCGGCGTCGGTCGGAGGCGGTGGAGACGGAAACTCCGAGGGCGCCGGCGATGACGGCGAGTTCGACGGTCTCGGGGTCGCCGCCGTTGGTGAGGATCATCCGGGCGACCCGTCGGGCGTCCCGTTCGCGCGGGCTGAGGCGTGCGAGGTCTTCCGCTTCGAGCGCGCGGGTCTCCGTTTCGGCAGCGCGCCTGCGTGCTTCGGCTGCAGAGAGACGCCTCGTCTCGGCGGCCTCCAGTTCGTCGGCCGCGCGCCTCTCGGCCGCTGCCGTTTCCTCGTTGATCTGTGCCGTGCGGCGACGCGCGCTGGCGTTGGCTTCTTCCATTTCGAGTGCGCGGGCGTCCGTTACGGCCGCAGCCGCGCGCGTTTCGGCGGCGCGCTTCTCGGCTTCGGCTGCTTCTTCCAGGCGCCGACTGTTCTCGGCGGCCCGGTTCGCAGCCTGGCGTTGTTCTGCGGTGAGCGTCTGCTCGGTTTCGAGGGCGCGAGTCCGCGTTTCGAGGGCGGCCTCGCGGGCCTCAGCAGCCTCCTGGTCGCGCTGCGCAGCGACACGTTCGAGGCGCTTCGTTTCGGCCAGCGCGGTGGCCGCGTCCTGTTCGGCGAGCGCGGTCGCGCGCCGGTCAGCGGCGGCCTGTGCCTCGAGGCGATCGGCTTCGGCGATGGCGGCTGCGGCGGTGCGGCGGTCCTCGGAGGCTTGCAGCAGCGCTGCGGCGGCAGTGGCCGACTCAAGGGCCTCGGCCTCCTGGACGGCTACGCGCTCCTCTGCCTCCGCTACCGCGTTGGCCTTGGCGTACGCGGAGCGCGAAGCGACTGACGCGACCGACTTCCGAGCATCCAGCCGCTCGCGAGCCTCGACGACCTCGGCCTCCTTCTCCAGGCGCAGGATCTCTGCGTCGGCGGCGCGCAGCTCGGCGTCAAGAGCCTCATGCCCGGCCTGCTCGAGCGCCTCGCGCTCGCGCTGCGCCTCGGCTGCGCGGGCCTGCTCCGGGATGGCCAGGGCCTCGTCGACGGTCAGCCCGTACGGCGCCATGATCATGGGGAGACGCGCTTCCATCGGCGCGCTCTTCCAGCCCCTCGGGTACTCCTTCCCCTTGGGGTACGCGCGATCGAGTGCAGCCCGGTAGATGAGCTGGTCACGGCGCATATCTACCGCCTCGAGATACGAGTTGATCCCGAGCAGGGACATGCGCCGGAAGAGCAGGAAGGAGCCGATCGGGTTGAGGAGCCAGCGCTCGAGCGGGATGGAGTCGCGGGCTTCGCCGGCGGCGACCGCTTCGGCACGGGTTACCTGGACGATCACTCGCCGGGCGGCCTCGACGGACATCACGAACATCACGGGGATGACCGCGTGCATGCCGACCCCGATGGGATCGTCGCTCAGCGACTGGCCGCCCGACGCCGCGTTGAAGGTGATCGTCGCCACGGTGAAGCCGTGGGCGGTCAGGCGGAGCAGGGGCCAGCGGATCCTGCGGTGCGTGAGGACGAGGTCGAGGGCGTAGAGGACGACGATGCCGACGTCGACGCCGATCGGGAAGACCTGCGCGAATTCGCCGAAGTGGTGTGCCTGCCCGAGGCGTACTAGGGCGCGGTAGGAGCCGGTGAAGCCGATCGTGGCGAGGACCAGGCCGCCGAGGACCGCGAAGCCGTTGAGGCCTCGCCGGGCTGCCGTCGGAACGACATGCGGTGCCGTCGGAAGGCCGGGAGTTGTCCTCGGAACGGACTCCTGTGTCCTCGGAACTGGGCCTGGGCGGCGGTGTCCTCCACGCGTGCTGGATCCCGGCGCGCGGACCTTCAGTCGGGCCGCGTCCGGCGCGCTCGGAATCGAGGCGGGCGCGCTCGGAACGCTGGGCGGTGTGGTCGGAATGGCGCCCTGCGTCCTCGGAACGGTACTGCGGCGCCAGTGTGTGAGGCGGTCGAGGAGAGTCATGGAGAGGCCCTTCCGATGGACGGGACGAGGGTGGAGCAGCCGGTTCGTCAGCTGTGTTCGGAACGCGGTCGGGCGGGGTCGGAACGGAGCGGAGTGGACGGCGTCCCCTGTGCGCCGGCTGGGTCGCCGGTGGGGATGTCCTTCTGCGCGGCCGTCAGGGCGTGCTGTCGAGGGGAGAGTTCACAGGCCGCCGTCCATGGCGGCCTGGTGGTCGACGGCGGCGAGTTCGTCGCCTGCGCGGGCGAGCGCGTTGGAGACGCACTGAGGGGTGCAGTACCAGCGGTAGATCTCGTCCGTGCCGGCCACCTTGAGTCGGGTCCAGCCCCACACGTCGGTGGTGTCCAGGTCCTCGGGGGAACCGCACCCCGGGGTGGAGCAGGTGGCGTAGGGGTCGCGGAGCTCCATGTCGAGGAGGGAGGCGAACCGGATCCGGTCGTCGCCCTGGACGGTCAGCTCGACACGGATGCCCTCGGTGGCCGTGCAGGGGATCACGGCAGGCCTGGTGAGCTCGGTGCCTTCCGGGTACTCCACGCTCCCTGCCCAGGCCAGGGGGATCGTGAGAGCGTCGGTCTCCTGGGCCCACTGGCGCAGGTGCTCGACGGCGTCACCACGGCCCGGGTCCAGCTCCCAGTCCTGGGACAGTGCTGCGATTCGGTCGGCGGCGTTGCCGAGGACGCCGGTCCGGAGGGCGATGCCGAGGGCGTGGCCCAACGACTTTTGTTGCTCAGCGGTGAGTTCGTTGTCTGGTGTGGTGGTCATGGGTGCGGTGATCCCTACTCGCCGAACAGGTCAGCGACCCGCGGTCCGACGTAGACGTTGATGAGCCGGGCAGCGGTCTCCACCGCCTCCTGCGCGTCCGCAACCCGCCGCTCAGCGCCGCCGGAGGGGACGTACAGGTCCCAGTCCTTCGCGGGCTCGAGCAGCGTGGCGGACGTCAGGACAGCCGTGCGTTTGACGAATGAGGGCCCGTACAGCTGGCTGTACCTCTCGCCGCGGCCGTACGGGGCCTCCCAGTCGCTCACCTCATAGCCGGGGCGGTGCTGGCGGGCGAGGACGCTGTGGGGCAGCGGCACGACGACCTTCACGAGCGGGTCGCCGTCCTCGTCGCGGTCGAAGGTGACCGACAGGTCGGGGCGGATCTCGACGTAGCCGGGCGACATCACCGGCGGAGTGGCGATGTGCCAGGCCCACGCGGTGAAGCGGGAACGGTCGGTGCGCTCCTCCTCGTTGAGTTCGTTCTCGCGGGCGCTGATGTACGAGCCGAAGCGGCCGGTGCTGGGGCGGCTGGCGTTGCGGCGGTCGTACTCGTGGTCGATGCGGGCCAGCGTGGTCGGGGTCCAGTCGGGCATGGCAGTGCTTCCTTGGTCGTGGGGTGGTTCAGCGGCGGGTGGCCAGCTGGAGCGTGGTCTCGGGGTCCAGGGCCTCGGCGGTGGGCAGCTCCCGGGTGGCGTGGCCACCGGCGGGAGGCGCCGCGATGGTGAGGCTGCTGGGGGTGGCGCGGCGTTGGCCGCTGCCGGAGATCCGGATCATGGCCAGCGGGATCAGGCAGGACGCGGCCATGCCGGTCGTCCACAGGAGCGAGCTGCCGAGGTAGCCGCCCCAGATCGCGGTCGCGGTCCCGGCGATGGCGCCGGCACAGCCGAGGCCGAAGCGGCGGGACGGGGTCATGGGGGTGATGACGGTCTTGCGGCCCGAGCGGCCGGTCCAGGCGGCGTAGTGCCGGCCGAGGAGCCACTCGCGGAACATCGACCGCGTGTACAGGTACTTGTTGTAGAAGTTGAGGAGCGTGTACGGCGCGAAGCCGATCAGGGCTTTCTTCCAGCCGACGACGCGGGAGACTAGGTACATGGTCAGCGCGGTGTGTCCGGCGAACCAGTACCCCATGTACCGGAACATCGAGAGGTGCTGCCAGGTCGTCAGGTTGTAGATCACGACGACGAGCCACCACCACAGCGTCACCAGGTCGAACATGGCGGTGCCCACGGTGAGCAGGGACCGCCAGTTCCACATCAGGCGCCGGTAGCGGAGGACGTTCTGGAAGTAGCCGGCGGCCCAGCGGGGCATCTGCGCCGTGTACTCGGCCCAGGTCTCGGGGTCGATGGTGAGGGTGAGCGCGTCGGCCGTGTACCAGGTCTTGTAGCCGCCCTCGTGGAGCTTCCAGGTGATGTCCATGTCGGCGCTGATGAGGCCGTTAGGGAAGCCTCCGACGGCGCGGACGACATCCGTGCGGAACGCGTACGAGGCGCCGGTGAGGACCTGGAGGCGGCCGACCTGGCGCTGGCAGAGCCTCCACCACTGGCTGCCGAGGCTGTACGCGAACCTGCGCGCCTCGATGAAGAATCCGGTGCGCTGGATGGGGAGGATCGACGAGCAGGTCGCGTCGTAGCCGCGGGCGATGTCGGCGACCATGAGCGAGATGCAGGACGGCTCGGGGCGGGAGTCGCCGTCGAAGCCCACGATCACGTCCGCGGTGACGTACGGGAGGGCGTGGTTCTGGTTCGCCGCCTTGTCCGCGAAGTTGGTCTCCAGCACGAGCGTTGCGCCGGCGTCGCGGGCGACCTGGGCGGTGCGGTCGTTGCAGGAGTCCGCGACGACGATGAGCTGCTCGACGGGGTAGGGCTGGTCCAGGCACGCCTGGACCAGCTCCCCGATCGTCGTCTCCTCGTTGTGCGCGGGGATGAGGACGGCGATCGTCAGGCCCGTCAGCCCTGGCTGCCCCTGGTGGCCAAGCGCAGAGCCGCGCCGGCCACGCCCAGCACCAATGCGACTCCGGTCAGCAGCAGCGCTCCCAGGCCGGTGTGGGCCATCGATCCCGTGTACATGCGTTCTCCCTTTTCTCATGGCGGTCACAGCCGCTCGATGTGCGGGGCGACGGGCATGACGCCCCGCGTGTCCAGCACGTAGTTCGCCTGGTCGGCGATCTGCTGGAGGTCGAATTCGTCGTGCGGGGTGAGCAGCACGACGGCGTCGTAGTCCGCGTAGGGCCGGGGCGGCTCGGTGTGGGCGCCGAAGACCTTCGGGCTGTCACCCAGGCCGGCGGGTGCGACGTGGGGGTCGAGGCAGTCGACGAGGGCGCCCTTGCTTTCGAGGAGGCTGATCACCTGAGCAGCGGGCGATTCGCGGTGGTCGCCGGTGCCGGGCTTGTAGGCGAGGCCGAGGGCCAGGAACCGCGCTCCGTATACGCCGCGGTGGTAGCGGGTGTTGAGGGTGTCCTGGAGACGCTGGACGACGTATGCGGGCTGGCTCTCGTTGATGTCCTGCGCGAGCTCGACGAGGCGGAACGGCTGCCCGTGGGCGGTCCGTAGGTGGTGGGAGAGGTAGACCGGGTCGACGGGCAGGCAGTGGCCGCCGACGCCCGGGCCCGGCTGAAACTGCGTGAAGCCGAACGGCTTCGTCCCGGCCAAGTCGAGGGTGCGCCACACATCGACGCTCAACACGTGCGCGAGGCGGGCGAGTTCGTTGACGAGGGCAACGTTGACGTGGCGGAAGGTGTTCTCGAACACCTTGGCCAGCTCCGCTTCCTCCAGCGTGGCGGCTAGGACGAGCTCGCCGGCGATGCCCGTGTAGAACCGCTCGACCTCCTTCAGGCATGCCTGCGTGAGCCCCGAGACGATCTTCGGCGTGGTGCTCAGGCACCACTGCCGATTGCCGGGGTCGATGCGCTCCGGGCTGAAGCCGACGTGGAAGTCGTGGCCGGCCGTCCAGCCGGTCGCGTTCTCCAGGATCGGGACGACGACTTCGCGTGTCGTGCCCGGGTGGGTGGTCGACTCCAGCACCACCAGGGCGCCCGCCTTGAGGTGTGCGGCGAGGGTCTCGGCGGCAGCCCGGACGTAGGACAGGTCGGGCTGCCGGTCCTTGAGCGGGGTCGGCACGGTGATGACGGCGACGTCGAAGTCGGTCAGCGCGGCCGACTGCCGGGTGGGCAGATACCGGCCCGAATCCAGGACGTGGGCCAGGACGTCCGAGGAGACGTCCTCGATGTACGACTTGCCGTTCATGAGGTGCAGCAGGCGGTCCTCATCGGGCTCGTACCCGGTGACGGTGTGGCCGTTGGCGACAGCGGCCATGGCGAGGGGCAGGCCGACGTAGCCCTGCCCCATGATCACGATTTGCACGGGCGGTGTGCCTCTCTCCGAAATGGCAGTCAGGTGTGGTTGTGAGCCGGGCCCGCGGTCGGGGGGAGGCACGCGGGCCCGGCGGTCTGTGGGCGGCCTAGAACGACCAGGGCGGCTTCGAGCCCGAGCCCCGGAGGCTGCTGCGGTAGCCGGCGCGCTCGAGGGCGTCCGCGACGGCGGCGAAGTCCATCAGAAGCTCGCCTTCGAGGTGATGGCGCCCCGCTGCGCGGCGGCGTCTCCCGCCTTGATGGCCTGCTTCTTCCGGCTACGGAGGTCGGACGCGCAGGCCTCGACGGTGGCGGCCACCAGGGCGATGGGGCTCGCCTTGGGCTTCAGGTCAGGCTGCTCGGACTGCTCGGTCATGACTTCACCGCCGGGATGCGCAACGCCTTCGAGTACTCGCGGACCTGGTCCTCGGTGAACCCGTGGGCGCGTGCGGCCGACTGGAAACGGGTGAAGACGACCTGCTCGTCGCTGGTCAGCCAGCGGCCCTGGCGCTCGCGCTCGGTGGCCAGCCTCAGCGCGTACGCGGCCCAGTGCAGCGCCGTGCTGGGGTCGCTGTCCGGGGAGCCCGTGTCGTGCGTCAGACCGGGCCTCGCGTAGCACTGGGCCGCGTGGGTGCGGAGCCGGTCCTGGAAGTAAGGGAGCAGCGCGCGGATCTTCTCGTCCCGGACGGCTTCGGTGTCGTCGTGCTCCAAGCCGATCGAGTGGATGAGCGTCCAGTCGCAGGCTTCGCCGTCGCATGTGGCCCGCAGTGTCGCCAGGCGGTACTGGACGCCGGTGGCCGCGCCGCCGGCGGTGAGGTACCGGGCGAGGAAGACGTCGCCATCGACCAGCACCGGGCGACCGCCGGGCGGGTCGTGGGGTGTGCCGACGAGGAGTGCGGCCAGCACGGCCCGCAGCGCACCGAGGGCCTCCGCCATCGCGGCGGAGTCCGACGTGCCGCCGCGTACGTCGGCGAACTGCTCGAGGAAGGTGCGGGCCACGCTCTCCGCCGGGGCGACCGCGAGCTGCTCGGCACGGCGGGAGTCGCAGAGCTGCTCGACGGCCACCTTGAAGCTGGCGACCGCCTCGCTCACGACGGAGGAGCTGTCGCCGCCCCGTACGGCGATGTACGCGTCGAGGATCTCGCGAGCGGTCGTCGTGGTCGCCACGAGCGGATGGATGGCGTCGCGGATACGCGATGGGGGCCGCGGCGGCTGCTGGCCGACCTGTGCAGGGTGGGTAGTGTCGGGCATTGCCTGCCCTTTCGTCGCAGTCAGGGTGGGTGCCCTCGCCCCAAAGGCGTTCCAGCGCCGGGGCGAGGGCTTATTTCGATGTATCGCGGGCTCTCGCCCGAGACTGTAAGGTGACCATACACCCATGGCGTACGGTCACCATACGCCTCTGGCAGAAAAGCCCGCCCGAGCAGGACGAAGAAGGGTGCGGGCGTGACATCCGAGGAGGTGCAGCGCGTGAACGAGGCGCTCGACGCCGTTGAAGCCATCGAGGATCCCGAGGCGAGATCTCGCGCACAGAGCCAGATCACAGCCGAGGTGAGGAAGCGCAGCTCCAGATGGGCAGAGGAGCGCGGCGTGCTCGCCAATCAGCTCAAGGACCAGGACGAGAAAGTCAGCATCCGCGACATCGCCAAGCGCCTCGGCGTCTCACCCGGCACGGTCCAGGACCTGCTCCGCGGCTACAAGGGATCCGGGCAGCACAGACCCCGGACAACCGACACGGCGAACAGCAACGACGCGTAGCCGAACCGCCGCAGCTCCCGCCGACGGCAACCCGCCGGCGGGAGCTCCACCCGGCCGAGTCGAGATACGCCGTTCACCAGCCGCCACCCCACCGGACGCGCAACACTTCCCCATCACGCGCGTCACCTGGGGGGACCATGGACGGCAAGCCGGTACGACCACCACGCCCGGACGAGGAAGAGCTCCTGCGCTTCCACAACGGCGACACCCTCAACAGCATCCCGGTCATCCGCCTACCCGGGCACCAGCCACCCCCGCCACCACGCGTGCAGCCGAACTGGTGGGTCCTGGGCGCCACCGCCGTCGCGGTTGCCGCACTGGGTGCGCTCGCAACGGTGGGCGCCCTGGAGTTGGCTCACGGAGACGACCCCAGGCGCCAAACCTCGGCCGCCGGCACAGCACCGCAGCCGCAGAGCACGTCGCCCGCGCCGGCCCAATCCGCGTCCACGCCGACATCCGGAACGTCGCTCCCCGTCCAGGCGCCGCCTTCACCGTCGGCAAGCGAGTCGCCGCAGATCGCCGCGGCGAGCGGTCCCGAGGAAGTGCGGATCATCCAGGCACCGGCCACCGGCGGCGACATCGCCACGACCTACTGCCTGGTCTACCCGGGCTCGGAGAGCGACGGGGTGAAAGACGCGGTCCTCCTCGCGAACGCGCCGGCCTATCAGTGCGCGGACCTGCTGTCTTACGACCCCGTGCACGGCTCGCTGCACGACATGCTGCCCGTTTGCGAGCCGACGGCGCGTGCGGCGATGCTCGTCTTCGATCCGTCCTCGAGCTGGGGCGACGCCCTGTACTTCGCCTGCCTGACGCAGCACCACGGGGCGTAGACCCACACGCCTTGTCCGGGTGGCGAGCTCGTACGGATGATGGGTCCGCCGGGTTTGCGGGCGAACCTTGAGGTCGAGCCGGCCGCGCCGCTGGAGCGAGAGACTCACCGGAGCTCTGCCGGCAACGCGAGGCGGTCGCCTGGGCGGCCGAATTGGTCCGCATCCCGCGTGGGATGGCTGAGTTCTGCACGTCCGGGTCATGAGGCGTGCGGGAAGGCGGCGGCGGGTCCGATGACACCGGGACCGAACTTGTTGCGGACGCGATCGACGGCTGCTTCCGTCGCCAGCCGGGTCTCGCGGACGCCGTCGAGGCTGAGCTGCTGGGCTACCTGGTCGGCGGAGACCAGGTCTTCGCCGACCAGGGCGAGCGCGATCAGTCGGCCGCGCTGCAGGCCGGCCGCGTCCATCAGCTGGTAGGCGAGGAGACGCAGGTCGTCCTCGTGCGCGGAAGGTGTCCGCAGGCGGCGGCTCTTCTCCCATCGCGCATCGCCGGCGAAACGCAGCTGGAGCGTGATGGCCCTGGCCGCCTGGTCCCGGCGGCGCAGTGTCACGCCGAGCCGTACGACCAACTCCAGTAGCCGGGCCCGTACTTCTGCTCCGTCCAGCAGGTCATGCTCGAAGCGGGTCACGACGCTTGCGGAGTCCGGCAGTGACTTGGGGGTGACAGGGCGGGGGTCCCAGCCGCGGGCCCGCTCTGAGGCGGTCCGCCCTGCTCGTGCCCCCAGGATCCGCTGCACGGTTCCCGTCGGCACCGTGGCGAGCAGCGCTACGGTGCCGATGCCGTAGCGGCGCAGAACCGCTGCGTTCCGGGGGCCGATCCCGTGCAGTGCCTCCACGTCCAGCGTGCCGAGCCACTGCCCGGTGGTCTCTGGGTCCACGGAGATGAGGCCGCCCGTGGCGGGTGCTTGGGCTGACGCGGTCGCCGCGACCGTCCAGGAGGTCCCGATACCGATCCGTAGATCCACACCCAGCTGCGCCACCGACCGCAGCCGAGCTGTCGCTCCCAGTCGGCGTCCGTCGACTCCGTGATAGGGCAGCGCCCCCTTGAGTTCAACCAGGGCGGCCGTCGGTGGCAGGGCCTGCACGACTGCGGACAGGTCCGCGAGCAGCTCCAGGACCTGCCGGTATGTGTGTTCTGGCAACCGGTCGGGGCAGCGCACATGCATGACTACGTTCTGCCTGGACCTTGTCGTTCCCGTGCTCATCGGGCTCACCTCCCCCGACACAATATCGAACGCATATTCGAACTGTCTTGCACCGGCGAACCTTGATCGACGGGAGGCGTCCGTCAGGTTCGCCGGCATGCGCTCAACCGACTCGAGTGCGGGACGTCTGCCCCCTGCCATCGAAGGTTGAATGTGTGCCGCCGGCGGTCGAGCGTGGGCACCACCTGGCCGCACCCATACCCCTCGGGTTCCGCGGGCCTGGCAACGACCTACGGTGAGCCAGTGACTCGAACGCTGTACCACTTCACAAAGCCCGAGTTCTGGGAGCAGATCCTCGCCTCCGAGATCCTCGAAGCCCGTTGGCCGGGGGACGGCTCCGCGCCCAAGACCGTACACATGATGGAGTCCATCGACCCCGACGATCTTCCATGGGCCTTCCGAGAGGGTCGAACCATCCGCATCGAGTTGCGGATACCCGAAACCGAGACCCGCCACTGGTTCGGCTGGGCGAGAAACAACGTGCCGCCGAACGCGTTCCAGTCGCTCGGCGTGCCAGTTTGGACTCCGGACGATCCTGCCTATGTCAATGACCGGAATCTCGGAAGCAAGCACTGGTACGTGGTCGAGCGGGACATCCCTGCAGCCGAGTGGGTCTCGGTCGTGGACATCGAAACTGGCACGGTGCTGTGGCGTGCTCCGGTGCAGTAGCCAGAAGACCCCGGACAGCACGACGAACCTGACTACCCAGTATTCGATGGCACGTGCTCGACCTCCGCTGGCACAGGACAACGGCCGCTGGCGGGGCTGCACAGTTGCGGCCGCACCCTATTATCGAACGTGTGAACGATCCCGCTCCAGCTACCCGTCTCGACATGCTGCGCTTCGCCCGTCGCGTCGTGGAGCAGCAGGCTGTGCGGCAGCTCGCGCTCATCGACCGGTGGATCGCTGACGAGGAGCGCCTGGCGGAGAGCCAGCGGCGGGCAGTGGAGCGGCGGCCGCCCCCGCCTGAGTGGGTGGTCCAGCGCGGGGGCGTGCATGTGGGCTCGTGTTGGGCGGTGACGAAGGGCTCCTGGCGGAGTGTTGCGGCGACGAGGGAGCAGGCCCTGGATGCGCTGCGGAACGGGGTGCCGCCTTGCGAGGCGTGCCGACCGGACCGGGAGCTGGGCTTTCTGGAGTAGGCCCTCGTGCGGTGTGGTGCGGAGGAGGCACAGGGTGGTGGTGTGGAGTTTCCCGTCGATGTCGCGCTGGCCCAGCTGGTCCCTGTGCTGCCGGCAGGACCGGACTGGTGGTACGAGGTCAAGCTGGACGGCCACAGAACGATCATGTGGCGTACTGGGGATTCGGTGCGGCTGCAGGCGCGGTCGGGGCGGGACGTGACGTCGGCCTGGATGGACATCGCGCTGGCGGGGATGGAGCTGCCGCCGGGGGTGGTCCTCGACGGCGAGGCGGTCGTCGTGGTCGACGGGCGCATCAGTTTCGAGGCGGCGCAGTCCAGGGCGGCGTCGGGGCCGGCGCGGGCCCGGAAGCTGGCCGAGGTGCATCCGGCGCTGTACATCGTCTGGGACGCCCTGGCCGTCTCCTCCGGAGATCTGCGGGGGCGCCCGTACACGGAGCGGCGCCAGGTCCTCCTCGATGTCCTGGGCGAGCTGCCGCCGGCGACGCCGATCCAGGCCGTGTCCGCGACGGACGACCGCGAGGTCGCTCAGGTCTGGTACGCCACGCTCCGGGGCACCGGAGTCGAAGGGGTGGTCGCGAAGCTCGGCAGGTCCGCCTACCGGGCCGGCCGGTCCAGCTCGTGGCGGAAGGTCCGGCATGCGGAGACCGTGGACGTCGACGTCGTCGGCTACACGGGGCAGGCCGCGCACCCTCACGCACTCGCCGTGCGGATGCCCGAGGGACGCGTCGTGCTCTCGCAGCGGCTCGGGGCGCGCCTCGCCGTGCGGGCCGCGGCCTGGGCGGGTGCTTCGCCGGCGTCCGGACGGGCTCGGACGGACGCCGGCGAAGCCTATTCCGCGGTCGCATCCGGATTGGTCGCTGAGGTCCTGGCGGGGACCACGCGGCACGCGGTGGTGACGATCAAGAGATTCCGCTGAGCTGCGCGGCGACGGGCCCATGGGCGACGACCACGGGCTGGTGGCCGCCGGTCTCCGCGAGGCTGCGAGGTGGTCTGGCGGCATGGTCGCTCGCCCCCGCTGCCCGCGAGGGCCACAGTCAGGGCCTGGCGGACTGGATCGCCTCCTGCAGGTTGCTCACCGCCAGCTCAGCGTGCGCGCGGACGCTGTCCCAGGCAGCCGTGAAGTCGCGCACCGGGAAGCGCAGCCCCAGTGCATGGTGGGCGGCGGCGAGTTCCGGCCGCGGCTTCGGGTGGACGGCAGAGTTGCGGATGACACGGACCTGATCCAGGAGCTGGACGGCCTGGTGGACCGCGTCACGGTCGAGCGCGGGCAGCTTGCCGACGAGATGATCTTCCAGGCGCAGGAGGCCCGAGCCCGGAGTACGGCCGGGGACCTTGAAGTCGCGCAGGATGTCGGTCAGGACGACCAGCCCGGAGTTGTAGGACGCTTCGTCGCCGACGTCCAGGGCGAGGAGGCTGGAGCGGTCCATGGGCGGCGGGACGACCAGGGTTTCACCGAGGACCAGCTCGTAGGTGACGTCGAGGAAGTTCAGCGCGCGCAGCAGGGCGCGCGGCTCGGTGAAGGACAGTGCCTCCGGCGGCGCGGGCGGCGAAAGATGGGCGGCGACGTCGGCGAGGTAGGCGTCAAGCGTGTCGTAGTCCGCGGCCAGCAACTCGCCGAGCCGACCGCTAAGAGTGCTTTTGCTGAACTGCATGCCGGGCCACTCGCGTTCGGCGATCTTCGTCGTGCGCTCCAGGAGAGGCATCGCGCCGTCGATCTCCTTCAACACGTCGCGGAGGTCCACGTCGACGTTGGGCTGGTCGAAGGGGCTGTCAAGGATCTTGTCCTGCTCTAAGGCCATCTGGCGCATGTACGCCAGCAGGCCGCGGGAAAGGTCGCGAGCCATCTGGTCGTGCTGCAGGTGGTAGAGCCCGGCCATGGTCACGTGCACCGGCCCGTTGGGCTGCGGTGTACTGCCTTGCGCCCACCATCCAACGGCCCGGTAGCCCTGTGCGACCTGGTCTTGGCCGATTGCGGGGAAGCTGTAGAGCACCTCGGCAGCGTCGTGGCCGTCCTTGCGCATGACGTATTCGACGTGGAAAAAGTGGGGGAAGCGCTGGTGTTCGACGAACGTCTTCCATGCGATGTCGAGCAGCAGCCGCTGCTCCTCGGTGAGCGGGTCTGTCAGGGCAGTCATGGCCTCGATCTCCAGGTGGGCAACAGATCAGGATAGATGGGTGGCCCAACTGGCGCACGCGCGTTTCGGGTTGACGCAGGCCCCACCGGATACCGGTGGGGCCTGCTCGTGTAAGGGGCTGTCGCTGGCCGGTCAGGATCGGCAGCATTCTGCGCGCCAGCCGGCCGGCGTCTCGAGCCGGATCTGCGTGCCTGCCTGGTAGAGGGTGCCGCAGGCGGCGCACCGTCCGTCGTACAGGGCTGTGAACCAGGGGCGCTGTCGTCGGGCGGTGGTCCTGGCTGGAGTTGCCGCGGGCTGCCGGCGGCGATCGCCGGCTGTTGGCTGTGGTTCGGGGAGGGTGCAGTGGGCGCACATGCTGGCGTCGAGGTCGGTGAACTCGCAGCGCACGATCATCCGGATCTCAGGACCGATGCTGAGGCGGTGGCGACTGCGACCCGCCACCGTTGCGGAGTCGGGCAGGCGTGAATGTTGCTTGTCCAGTAGGTGTCACTCTCCGCTCTCCGTGGTGGGCGGCGTTCCGAAGATCAGGGTGTGCAGGACGTCGAGGTGCTCTTCGCGTTCGCGGTCTCTCCGGTCCGCGTGGTGTCCGGGTGCTACGCACTGGTCGCGTCCGCAGGAGATCAGGGCGTTGCCCTCGGGGTCTCGGCCGGTGGCGATACGGAAGGCCAGACGGTACGCGGTGTAGTACTTTCCTGCGTGCCGCAGTCCAGGCACGCCCCTGGCGCAGTAGCCGGTCCACTCCATGTGGCCGTCATCCAGCCGGTTGACGCGCTGCCAGAACAGGTCCTCGGCGGTGGCAGCGGCCTGCTGGCCACGCTGGTACTTCGGGAGACCGAGTGCAGTACGGGCCTTGGCCACGACGGCGTGGCAGACGTGCGTCTCGCGGGCAATGGCAGCGTTGGAGAGTCCGTCGTGCAGCAGCGCGGCGATGTCTGCGCGGACCTGGTCGCACGGCGGTGTGTGGCCGGTCACGGTCTTACGGCTTCGTGGAGCTCGGCGAGGCGTGCGTCCCACCAGCGCGCGATCGGCGTGCCGAGCGGCGGAGGGCCAGCCTGCACCCACCGGCTGTACAGGTCCAGGACCCTCTCTGCAGCGGTCGCGTGTGCCTGGGCAATGGGCACTGATCCTGGGGCGGCGGGCACGTTCCGGTGCGGAGGCTCCGCCCGGTGCAGGGCGGTTGTGTGCTCCTCCATCCGCTCGTGCTTCTTGTCGGTGGTGTGGCCGTCCCAGACCGCTCGCGGGTGGCCGACGCTTACGTGCTCGACGTCTGTGAAGAGGTCGGCGTCGCGGGGATGGATGTGCCAGCTCGCCTGGTGGGTGCCGATGTAGAGGTAGAGGATCTGCCAGCCCGGCTCGTCCAGGTCCTCCGCGGGGGCGATCACCGATCCAGGGAGCAGTCCGGCGAGGAGCGCGAGGAGGCGGGCGCGCTCTGCCTGAGCCTGCTCGAGGCGGCAGGCGTAGCACCAGTCCGCGCATGGGAGTTGCTCTGTCGTGCCGTCCTGGTTGAGCACGCTGAACTGGACGTGGGTGTCCATGCCCCGGTTGATGAAGGCGATCCAGTGCCGTACGGCGGCCTCGGCGATCCGAGCCCGCGCGGCCCAGCGCTGGGCCTGCCGTACGGCCGCTGCCCGGGCGCGGGCCTGGTATCGCACCTGGTCCGCGCTCTCGGCTCTGGCTGCTGCTGTGCGTTTGTGCAGGTCGATGGCCTGCTCGTTCATCTCGCCCACGACTTCAACGTGGCGGTCGAGGTCGTCGTAGAGCTGCGCCAGGTCCTCCTCAGTGAGGTCGGCGAGCAGGATGCGGTCCTCACGGTCCGCGTTGGGCGTGCGGTCCACAGCGCGTACCGCGCGGAGGGCCTGGAGGACGTTGAACGCGGTGTGGGTTGGGATGCCGGGGCGGGCGGCGTGGATGCGCTGCGCTGTGACCTTGTCGGCGGTGGCGCCGTCGGCGAGTTCCTGTGGAGTGGGCAGTGGTACGGGCAGTCGGCTGAGGAGGATGGCGAGTTGGTCACGAACGTAGCCAGCCCGCCTCACCGTTTTCGCAGCCGCGGCGTAGGCGACTTCGCTGGTGGACTGGTCGGATGGCGTTTCCTCCTCGGCCGCCTTGCCGCCCGGTGTGTCGTCGTTGATGGGAGGTGCGTTGCCGGCCTGGAAGGTCTCGTGCGGTGAGGGTTGATCGGGGCGAGGCTGGATGCTGTCGGGGGCGATGAGGATGCTGTTGTGCGTCCAGTGCGGGGCGCCGCGGCCTTGGGTGACCTTGTGCCACGCGGATCCGTCCTCGTCGTCGAGGTAGAACGTGGCGCCGCCGTCGTACGCGACCTCCACGACCTTGCGGCGGGTACCGACGAGGTGGCGGGCCCAGTACAGAGGGAATCGGCCGTCGTCGGCTACCACTGCGGTGACGCGGCGTGCGGCGCAGGGCTCGCCGTTCCAGCGGGTCTCGGGCACGGTCAGCTTCCCTGCGGGGTTTCGTCGGGGGCTTCGGGGGCCTGGGGTTCGTCGGCCCAGTGCACGTGGGTGCCGTCCGGGGCTTGAGAGATCATTTCGGTCATGGAGATCGCGGCTACGAGCCCGCTGTCGGGGTCGTGCGCGATCACCCAGCCGGAGGGGAATTCGATGCCGTGGACGTCCGGCCGGTCGGGGTGTCTGATCACGAAACGCCGTGCGCGCTCGACGGTCTCGGACTCTGCTGCGGGGTCGATGGCGGCGAGAAAAGCGGGAAGCCGCTGGTCGAATGCGGCGTGTACGACACCGTTCCGGGTCAGGAGTTGGTGGCGCATGAAGAACGCAGTCTTCGTCCAGCTGTCCCGAGTGGTGTCGGGAAGGGCTGTGTTCTGGGCGCACTGTTCGGCACGGTCCACGGCTTCCTGGACTCCCGTACGGGCCCAGGCGAGTGCGTGGGGGTCGCGGTCGAACCGTTCCTGGAACACGTGTCGGGCGGCCGTGGCTCCTGCGGTGGCGTCAGGGGTGCGCAGGGGGCATTCGGGGTGCGGGTGGACTTCTTCCCCCCATTCCTCGTGGCAGAGGCCGCATGCCAGGAGCCTGGGTTCCACGTTCAGGTGGCGCAGGGCTTGAGGCCAGTCGGTAAACCGAACGGCGCGGTCGTCGAGGTAGGCGTCGGCGGGAAGCTTGCGGTTGGTGACGAGGAGCTGCCCACGAAGGTTCCAGAAGGCGAGGGTTCCGGAGCCGTCGCAGTCGGGGCACTCCCATGCGGGCTGGGTCGGACGGTCGTCCGCGTCTACTTCCTGGCCGCCGCCTTCTCCATGGCAGGTTCCGCAGCGGTCGTCGATGGTGACGTTGAGTCCTTGCTGCTCGAGCCAGGGCATGACCTGTTCGGGTTCGCGGCTCGTGAAGACGAACACGGCGTCGTGTTCCAGGAGCCGGTGCAGGCCGTCGATGGCTCCGGGTGTGGGTGGGTCGTAGATGGAGCCGTCCCGCCAGCCGCGGGAGTAGGTGTGGATGGGGCCGTCGAAGTCGATGGCGAGGGTCATGACTGGTCCTTGGTCTGGCTGGTGGTGGGGTCTGTGAGGATCTTCGCGGTGTGGCCCCAGCGGGCTTCGACCTGGTCTTCGGTGATCGGGATCTCCCGGTACGGGCGTGCGGGCAGGGGTTCTCCGGTCTGTGCGGCCCACCAGCCGGCGCAGACCATCGCGCCGAGCGGCAGGCCGCGGAACGTGGCAACGGGCGTGTACGCGCCGTAGGCGTTGACGGGGAGGCCCTGGTGGCAGAAGAAGGGCTCTGCCTCGGGGAGTTGGGCGCCGTTGGCTTCGAGTTCCGGTGAGCCGGGCCGGAAGGCGCAGTCGCCGCAGGGGGTGCGCATGACGGCGGGTGGGCGGGGTGCCCGGTCGGCGTCACCGCAGGGGTCGTCGGTGAGGCCGCTTCCGGAGCAGTGAAGGCAGCGCTCGCGGGCCTCGCCGCCAGTGCTGGGTTCGATGCCGCCGACGCAGAAGGGGCACTTCCACGGTGTGATGGAGAGGTCGGTCACGGTCAGTCCGCCCTCTGGAGTCCGGCGGCCTTCAGCTGCGCCTCGTGGGCGTCTCGGGAACGGCGCCTGGCTTCACGGGACTTGTAGTAGTGGACGGCGTCGCGCAGGTCGGTGAGTTCGCTCTGCTCGAGGACCGCGGCGACCGGTACCACGGAGAACAGGACGAACACCGTGGCGACGAGGACGTTGCCGTAGAAGGCCTGCTGGGTGGCGCACCAGGCGGACCACAGGGCGTGGAGGGCGTAGAGGAGGACGAGGATGCGGGAGCGGCGGGTCATCGGTCGGGCTCGCTCTCGGTGCAT
Organism: Streptomyces sp. NPDC088794; assembly: GCF_044750545.1. Taxonomy (NCBI): domain Bacteria; kingdom Bacillati; phylum Actinomycetota; class Actinomycetes; order Kitasatosporales; family Streptomycetaceae; genus Streptomyces; species Streptomyces sp. NPDC088794. The sequence continues at coordinate 99,946 of NZ_JBIVKB010000012.1, forward strand.
GTGCCGCCAGCGGCCGGAGTGCGGTCCGCGGCAGGGGTGGGTGCGGTGGTGGCTCCGATGAGGTCGGATTCGTCGTCGGCGGGGGCCGGGCGGCCGAGGGAAGCCACTGAGACGCCGACGGAGCGGAGTGTCTTGATGCCGGCCGCGGCGCGTGCGAGGGTCGCGGCGGCGGTGTGGTCGGATGGTGAGGCGGTGTCGTAACCGCGGGGGTGGTGGGCGATTCCGAGGGCGTGCCGGATGCCCGGGTAGAGGTGGTTGGCGTCGCTCAGCCGCTGGATCTGGAAATCGATCGGGAGCCCTGTGCGCTGGCGGCCGAGTTCGGCGATCGCCACGCAGAGGAAGGACCAGAGGTCGTCGCTGGCGTCGGGCTCGGTGTGTTCGGGGAAGAGCCGGTCGAAGTGGGCGTCGGGGAGGATGAGGCGCACGTCGACGTCCCGCCACACCTTTCCGCGTGCCGCGGACCCTACGAGGTACGGGGTCTCGCCGAAGGCGTCGGTGAGTTCACGGGCGAAGGCGTTGAGGTGGAGCACGGCGGGCATTCCGACGCCGATCGCGCCGGTCTCGCTACAGGGGTTGTCGGTCATCGGTTGGCGCTCCGGTGGATGTTGCGGCCGAGGAGGAACAGCTCGGCGGGGATCGCGGTGCGGGGATGGCGGTGTTCGAGGGTCTGGGCGAGGAGGCGTGCGTTGGCCGGGGTGAGCAGGCCTGCGAGGACTCCGGCGGGGCCGCCGACCGCGCAGTCGATGCCGTTCGCGAACCAGTGCTCCCGCGCGGTGTGCTGGGTGTGCCAGTACGGGTTGTCGGCGATGTCCTCGTCGACGGCCGTGGCTAGGGCACGCAGGCGCTGCGCAGCCGAGGTGAGGATCTCGAGCGGTGTCGGCTCCTGGTCCCCTTTGCCGCCGCCGTCGGCGGTCGCGTGGGCGTGGAGCTGCACAACGTCCGCTACGGGGCCCGGTGTGGGGTTGCCGGAGTGGGTGGGGCAGTAGTCGAGGCCGCCCGGGTGGGTGCGCCAGCCGAGCCAGCGTGCGACGCCGCGGGCCTCGTCGAGGGTGACGGCGTCGGTGTAGAGGCGGTGCGCGCAGGCGCCGTCGGCCCACTGCCGGTTGCAGTGGACAGTGACACTGGCGCTCACCGGCTGGGCTCCTCGCTGCGGAGGATGCCCTCGAGCGTGGCGCGCACGTTGTCGATGACGGCACCTGGCTGTCCGGGCTCGGGGCGGCCGGTGATCGGAGTGAGGAGCGCCCGGGCGACGAGGACCGCGTGTTCTCCGGACAGGTCGGTGCCGATGGGCGTGAGGGCGAGGCGTTCGGCCTCCGCTTCGAGCCAGGCGGCGACGGGCCCGCTGATCCGCATGAGGCCAGCGACGTGCTGGAGCATCGCCTCGCTGCTGCTGTCGACGCGACCGCGCGGCGGGGCGGCCTCGAGCGTGCTGATAGCCGTACGGATGTCGTCGAGCGGGTGGGGCACGTCGGCTCCTGCGCGATCGGGTTGGGGGTCGGGCTGTCGGGTCACCGTGTCCCTCGCTCGCTGGCCGCTACGACGGACGGCGTCCGCTCGAGCCTGCGCGCTGCCGGGCTGGCTGCCCTGCGTACGCCTAGTTGCCAGGCGCGTGCCACGGCGTGAGGCGGGTACTCGGTGCCGAGCTGGGCGAGCAGCCGGCGCCGGTACTCACGGACGGTGTTCCTGCTGATGCCGAGCTCGAGGGCGATGTCGCTGGTCGAGAGGCTGCGGGCCATGCAGTCCAGGGTCCGGACGAGGCAGCGCGCCAACTGCACTGCCGGTGCTGTGGATTGGCGTTTTACGGCCAGGTCCGGGATGCCTTCGAACGCGCCGGAGGCGTAGGCGTGGTCGACGAGGGCTGCGAGGGAACGGCCGCGCGGCACTCGTTTCGCGGCGCGGCTCGTGTGGCTGCGGACTGCTCGCGGTGAGATGCCGAGCGAGGTGGCGATGGCCTCGGCCTTCTGTCCGCGGGCGTAGCCGGCGATGACGAGGACCTGCACAGGCGTGAAAGGCCTGTCGGGAGCGGGAGCGTTCAAGAGGAGTCCTTGCTTGATGTGCTGTCGGTCGGTTGCGTGCGACGCTTCACCGCTTGCGCGATCGCGCGGGCGAGCACGAGGACGGCGGCGGTGCCGGCGAGAACGGCCAGGACCACCCAGGCGGCTGCCGCGCCGACGAAGAGGAAGAGGTCGGAGATGAACCTGTTCACGTGCCGCCCTCGGAGGAAATGCCGGGCCTGGCCGCTTCGCCGCCGTGGTGCGTCCCGGCCGTGCCGCTGGCGGCGACGAGCGCGGCGACCGCGATACATCCCTTGTGCCAGGACTGATCCATCAAGTAGGCGGCGTGGGGGTCGCGTTGGAGCCAGCTGCTCTTCCCCATGGCCGCGGCGAGCCGGACGATGCCCCGGGGATCCTCGTCCCGCCAGTGGTCGGCCTGACGGTCCGCGACGTAGTGCGTGACCGCTGAAACAGCGAGGCCCAGCGCGGCGCGCTTCCACGACAGACGCATGCCGGTGACGCGCTGCACGACGGCGAGAGCGGCAGCCTGGGTGACGGTGTAGGTGAAAACGTGCTCCGAGCAGGCGATCGCGCCGTCGCGGTTGCGGTTGCCCTTGCTGACGGCTTGATCGTCGGTCTGAACCCAGTGGTCAGCGACCTCGTGGGCAGCGGTGAGCACGGCGTAGACGGCAGCGAAGCGAGCGTGTGCGGTCATCACGAGGTCTCCCGGTTCTGGGCAGAGCGCCGGTGGTTGCGCCTGTGTCGGATGCACGAGCAGCGCGGCGGGCAGGGCCATCGCACGTGCCGGTTCGAGTGCTTGCCCCATCGGTGCCGGCCTCGGCTGCAGGCGATCTCGCGCAGAATGCCGTCCGGGGTGCACACCTCGGCTTGCGACCAGCAGGACGTGGAGTTGCGAGGGTCGGAGACGGACGGATGCACGCGGTCGACGTGCTCGTCGAACTCACCGACGGGAATGCGGCGTCGGTCGGGGCACCAGATGCAGACGGTGGTGAGCTCAGCCATCGGTCAGGCCCCCTCGTCCGCGCCGAGCGGTTCGTCGCACTCGCAGCGCTCCCCGTACCGCACGACCGGGCACTCGCGCGCGGGATGTTCCGGGTGGCCGCAGCCGTCGCAATGTGGGACGGCGGGAGGGGACTCCGTGTTCGTGCCGGGCGCGTGGATCGGGCAGTCGGGGTGCGGGAGGCTGCCGCCGCACTCGCACTCCCGCAGAAGCCGCCCTTGGTCCGGTGTCGGGTCCTGCCGCGCCTCGCCAGCCAGTTCGTCTGCCCATCTGCGGACCTGCCGCGCGGCGGACCGGCGGTAGATCCGCGTGAGGCCCTCCTTGTCGCCCTGCTCGGCGTCGACGGCGAGGCGGTCGGCGACCTCCGTGTACACGGTGGCCCTGTCGGTCGCGGGCAGCACCGACAGCAGGTCCGTAAACGCGAACTCCTCCGTGGCTGTCGGATCGTTCACCTCGTCGAGCAGGCCCCAGCGACGCAGCACCTCGCCGAACTGGCGGCGGAGCGGGGTCTGGTCGGCGAGCGGCACGACAGCAGCCGCCGCAGCACCCTCGGGGGTCGTCTTCAACACGTCCGGAGTGACCGGCCCGTCGGCACTCGACAGCGTGTGCCCGCGCTGGAGGAACCAGATGTCGGAGTAGCCGAGCTTGCCGCCCCGGCAGTCCATCAGTAGGTGGCATGTGCCGCCGAGGAACGGCTTGTTGAGGCACAGGCAGCAGTGCCAGTGCTTCGGCCCGTGGTCGACACCGCCCTCGCATTCGGCGCCAGGGCTGTGTTCCGGGTGCGGGCAGTACGGGCAGGCGGGGGTCTCGGCGGGTTCGGATGGCACGTGCGTCTCCTGGGGCGAGGGATGATCGCGGCAGCGGCCGTCCCGCGCGACACCAGCGCGCGGGACGGCCGCCTTGACGTGAGTCATGGAGTGGCAGCCGCAGCAGCGCGGAGCATCGCCGCAACGTCAGCGCGGGTCCGTCCGGGGCGCCGTTCCCAGGCGTCGGTCATCTCCTCGTTGAGGTGTGTGACGACCGCATCCCACAGGTCGGTCTCGTCGGGACGCTCGCCGTTCGCGGGTGCGGCCATGGCGAGCAGGGAGCAGATGCCGGGGCCATCCGGGTCCGGGGTCCAGTGGGCTTCAGCGAGGTCGGCGGCGGCACGGAGCTTGGCGGGGATGGCAGCGTGCTGCTGCTCGGTGAGCGAAGGATCGTCGGTCATTAGAGCCGTGCCTTTCGTGGTGGGTGTGGTCGGGGCTGTCGGCAGGGGTCAGGCGGTAGCCGGTGTGCTCACGTGCTGGCAGGGCCACGGCACGGCGCGCGCGATGGCACCGTCGACGGCGACCGTGGAGTGGGTGAGGCAGATGGTCTGCTCGGTGACCTTGTCGCAGTACGAGACCGGCGAAGTGCCATAGGAGTCGCCGCCACCTGCGTGGTCGCACTCCATCTCCCCACAGCGCCGGTCGCCCCAGACGACGGCGATCGGCAGGCACTTCGGCTCGGGCGCGGCGGGCGCGCAGGCGGTGCATTCGCGGCGGACGTCGGGCAGGGGCAGGCCGTTGATGCCGCAGGCCATCTCCTGGTCGGTGACGTCGCCGAGTTGGGTGCCGCAGCCGTTGCAGCCCCGTTTCATGACGATGGTCGTCGAGGTGCTCGGAGTCCACGGGCGGTTCACGACTCCACCTCGACGGCATTCAGGTCCGCGGTGCGGTTGAGGTCATGGCAGGCCTTGCAGTAGGCGACGCCGTTCGGCTGGAGACGTCCATGCTCGGCCTGGTCGTGGTCGCGCCGGCAGCGAGCCGGCCGCTCGCCCTTGCCCAGGAGGTAACGCAGCTGCTCGCGCAGCCGGTCCCGGCCGAGCTCGTCCTCAACATGGCTCGGCTCGACGCACTGGTGCATGCCGCACTCGGCCTTGGCCTGACCGACCGGGTCACGGCCCATACGCCGCCGGAACGCGACCGCCGCCGCGGTGTAGTACTTCTCCCGGTACCGCAGCAGAGGCGTACCACTGGCCTTGTTGCGTTCGCCGGTCCACTCCAGGTGACCGCCTTCCGCCTCCTGGACGCACGCCAACCACTTGTCCTCGAGCGTGTGGGTGGTGTAGCAGTCCATGTCGAACGGCTTGGCCTGCTGGATCCTGCGCCATCGGCCGTTGCCGAAGTAGTGCTCCTGGTACTCCTCGATGAAGGAGGCGATCTGCTGGGCCTCGGTGTCGGTGGGTCGGGCTTCGGAGTCACGGTCGAAGCAGGCCGTGTACGTGTGCCCGGGGTGGGTGCCGGTGACGGGGATGCGGAGGGCGGTGAGGGGGTCGTGTTGGTCGGCGTCGTACGGCCAGTCGGCGGTCTTCATCCGGCGGTCGCCTCCTGGCCGGTCGAGGCCGCATTCCTGACGGCCGTCACGAGTTCGGGTGGTGCCTTGCGGAGCCCGAGTGCGCCCTTCTGCGGAACGGCCTCGCGCAGCGCGTGGACGTCGGTGATCTCCCAGTGCCATTGGTCGGGGAAGCCCCAGGGCCCGCAGCAGTCGTCGGCCTGGTGGCAGCCCGTCAGCTGCGCGGTCGCGATGACGGCGGAGAGGGCGAGCGTCGCGTGGGGAGCCGGTGCCACGCTGCTGGGGATGTGTGCGCGGGCGTCCCAGAGGTTCTGTGAGCCGCCGAGCTCGTCGAGACGGATCGCAGCGTCATCGCTGTACCGGACGATGGCCACGCTCCTCAGAGGCAGCCGGCTTGCATGGATGAAGATCGGGCCGCGATGGTGGGTGCGCTGGGAGCGGTTCTCGATGGGCTTGAAGCCCTCGGCCACAGCGAACGCCCACGGCTGCCGGATGGACAGGACACGAGGGACTTCCTGCGGCACCGGGGCGAGGCGGAAGGACCGCCTGGTGCGGCCCTCGGACAGGTGGATCGTCCAGGGTCCCGGGATGAGGCCGTAGGCGGCCCATGTGCATCCGCGGCCGGTGTAGCCGGGGTTGAGGGCCCCGAGGGTGCGGCCGATGCACTCCTGGCCGGCAATCTGCTCGGCCCGGACCGGTGTCCCGTCGCGGCGGGTGCTGGGGAAGTCGGCGAGCGCCTTCGCGAGATCGGCGGTGCTTGCGATGTCGCCGCAGTTCGGGCAGACAAACGCCCAGTCGAGAGGGTTCTTGCCGAAGCGGGCGGTGGCTTCAGCGGTCAGCTCGTCATGGGTGAGGGTTCGGGGAGACTGTTCAGGGCTCACGGCGTCCGCCGGTTCAGGAGGCTGGGGCCGACGCCCGTCCAGCGCGGGATGCCGGGACGTGGGGTCTGGCCGGTTGTCTCGGCGGCGCAGGCGATGACGCGACGGATGCCGTCGCGGCGGAGCTCGGGGCAGCGGGTGACGTGCTGGACGTCGGCGAGGAGCGGGCGGAGGGCGTAGGCGCTGATGGCGATCCGGCCGCGGGTGCTCTGCTGGCAGTGGAGGTCGGTGATGTGGAGCCAGTCCGCGCAGTCCAGGCCCATGGCGAGGGCGAGGTGGTCGATGCGGTCGCCGAGGACGGCGCCGTTGCCGGTCCAGGCGTGGTGGATGGTGGCGCCGCCGTCGGGCCGGTAGAAGACGATCCAGAGGAAGGTCTCCGGCTCCTGCTGCGAAGCGATGCTGTCGATGACGGCCAGCTCCACCGGCTTCCGGCTCGTCACGGGCACGAGCGGCACGGTGTCCGCAAGCCGCGAGTAGGCGCTCAAGTCGACTGGCGTGTATAGGGAGTTACGGATGGTTTGCTGCATGGATGCGGCGAGTTTCCGCATCGCATGGTCCAGAGGGCCGGTGCTCACGTGCAGACCTTTCAGAGCCGAGTGGTCAGAGTTGGGAGATGAGGCGGGCGGCGTCGCTGTCCGTGGTGTGGCCGTATCCGCCGGCCCATTCCGCGACGTCCAGGGCGTAGCGCGCGTCGAAGTAGGAGATGACGACGACCGCGCCGTCCTGGCGGACGGTGTGGTGGAGGTCGCCGGGCCGGGTGGCTTCGGCGATGACCGCGGCGGCGTGGTGCTCGTCAAGGCAGGTGAGGCGCAGTTCGGGCATGTGCAGGTGCTCTTTCGGGATGGAGAGTTGCCCGTCCGGAACCGGTGCCGGGCGGCCGAGGCGGCGCCGTACGGCGGCGGCTGCGCTTCCGGCCGGTGTGGCGCGCCAGCGGTCGCGGCGCTTGGCCCGGCAGCGCGGGCCGAGTCCGTCGCGACTTGGCTGGAGCATGCGGTGATGGCAATCCGTGCACCGCAGGTCCGCGCCGTTCACGTCGCGTCGACCACGCTCTCGTCGAGGGAGTCGACGTGCTCCAGGAACGCGATCAGCCCCGCTCCCGTGGCGAGGAGTTCCTGGCGGAGGTTGGCGCGGCAGGCACTGGGGTTGTCCGTGTCCTGACCGGCGGCGAGGACAGCGGTCGCGACCGCGCCGGCGTGCTCGCACAGGGCGAGCGCCCACTCGTCCAGCGTGTGGTGCTCGGCCCCCAGACGGCCCTTCTGCTCCTCACGTTCGGCGTGGAGTTCGAGGTAGGGGCCGGTGAGGCGCGGGGTGTCGTAGTCGGGGTACACGGGGGTTGCTCCGTTCCTGGTGTGCGGGTCAGCGGACGGTTTGGGCGATGGCGTGGAGGGTGTCGATGCCGGTCGGGCTCGTACGGGCGAGCTGGACGGCCGCGACGAGAGGCGGGTAACTGCGGTACAGCGCAAGGCGGTTGGCGGCATCGGCCTCAGCGATGAGGGCGACGACTCGCCCCCGGAACGTGCTCGTGCGGTCCGGGCCGGAGGCGGGGTGTCCGTAGTGCTGGAGGACGATGCGGGCGTCCTCCGCCGTGATCAGCGGTTGCTCGTCGGCGGCCGGGGCGGACGGCGGGACGGGACAGGAGGCGGTGAGGTTCATGGACGGGGGGCTCCGAACAGGGCGGCGAGGGATTCGGCGATGTACACGCGGGCGGGGTGATCGAGGAGGTGCTCGGGCTCGACGCAGCCCTCGCCGCCGCAGCCCGCCGTGACCGCGCCCACGGCCTCGCGTCCGTGGCCGAGGAGAAAGCCGATGCGGAGCACGGAGTGCAGCTGGCTGCCGACCTGGAGTACAGGGGTGCCCGAGTCGTAGGCGGCACCGACCCAGAGGAGATGGCCGTCGGGCATGTGCCGTGCCGAACCCCAGAAGACGTCGGCGAACGCTGCGTGCTTCCGGTCGCGTACGCCGCACAGCGGCGCGTTCCCGAGCTGCCGGCGGACGGACTGCACTGATCGAGCGGGTACTCGGAGGAGCCGCTGGATATCTCGGTCGGCGCGCCCGAAGCGGATGTGCGCGGCGATGTCCGCGCGGACGAGGACCTGCATGCGGGCACGGGCGTGGTCGTCGTTCACCTCGGGCACCGCCAGTCCAGGAGGTTCTCGGTGACTCGTCGGAGGGCGCCGTTGGCGGTGGTGAGGTCCCTCCTGGTCGTGGCGAGCGCGGTCAGGGCCCGGTCCAGGCGGCGCCGCAGAGCGGCGGTCTCCCGGGCCTTCGCATTGCCGAGCCGTCGCTGCTCCCTCTCTGCGATGGCGCAGGCAGCGGTGAGCTGGGCGTGGAGTTCGGCGGTGACCTGGCGCATGTGTCTGGTGGTGGTGAGTCCGAGCACGGGGATGTCCTTCTGTCAGGTCCGCCGGCGGCGGTGGTCGTCGAGCCGGATCACGCCGTCAGGCAGCGCGCACTGCTGCGGGCGCGGCGGGGGCGGTGAGGGGGTGGCGGTGTCGAGCGGCAGGGCCTGCTGTTGGGCCGGGCAGGTGGCCGGGTGGGGCATGTGGAGGCGCTCGTAGCCCATGAGCGGCTGCTGCTCGGTGACTCGGCGGGAGACCCAGGCGGTGGTGCCGTCGCGGCGCACGGCCGTGTTCCCGGCCGGGTCCGGCTCGCGGTCGACCGCGAGGCGTTTCCCGCCGGGCGTGGTGGCGCCTGGCAGAGTCCGCGTCCACAGCACCGCTCGGTGGCAGTCGGGGCAGCGGCCGGGCCCGTTCACCGCGGGCCCCCGCCCATGTCCCGGGACACCGCCTCGACGGCTGCCGCGTACGCGGCCTCGGCGGCATGGGTGCGTTCGATGTGGACGTGCGTCGTCATGGGCTGCCCGCCGGCCGCCACGCAGAAATGGCCCGGGGAGGCACCGCAGTTGGGGCAGTCGGTGTGGGCGCGGATCCAGGCGTCCTTGCGGGATCCGTGGGACTCGTCGCGGGGCTCACCGCGGCGGTTCGTGCAGGGCCGGTCGGGCTGCGCGAGGCATGGCTCCCAGGGGCAGCGCTGCTCGATCTCGGGATGTCGTCGCTCGGCGCGTGAGGTCATGGTCTGGTCCCCCGATCAGGTTCCTGTGCTGGTGTGCTGCGGTCTGTCGGCCGCCGCACGAAACTCGGCGCCGAGCTGGACCCGTTGTGCATGGATGCCGTCGTACGGAGTGCCGTCACGCTCGGTGCAGGCGCCGTTGGCCGGAGCCGCGCAGTTGGGGCAGGAGGTGTGGACGGTTGCCCAGGTGTCCAGGCGCTCGGTGTGGGCGAGGGCGCGCAGCCCGCGGTCGTTGCGGCACGGGCTGCCGACGGAGACCTCGCAGTAGCCGCAGGGCACGGTCAGTTCCGGCGGGAGGTATGGGGCGCGGGTGCCGCCCGGGCCGTCGCGGCTGAGCAGCCGCATCACCGGATCCCGTCCGTATGCGCGCAGTGCCGCAGGCACGCCCTGTTCGGCGAGGGTCTGGAGGATCTCCTCCGGGATGGGCGTGTCCAGTCTGTTGACAGCCATCAGGAGCGGTGGCTGTGTGGCGGCAGGTGGCGCTGCCGTCCGCCGGCCCCGGCCTCGCGCCAGTACGGGTGCCAGCGCCAGCGGCCCTGTACCGGGCCCGGTTGGTACGGCGGGTACGGCCCGGACCGTCGACGGGGTCGACGTCGGTGAGGCACGGGATTCCTGGTCATCGTCTGGCGGCAGGTTCTGCACGGCGGGCGCGGTGGCGGTCTCGAGCTGCTTGGCCTTGAGGCGCTTCTTGCGCCGCGCCTGGGGCGTGTCGGTGTAGAGGGTCATGTGCGCGTCCCAGTCCAACGGTCCATCGCATAGGCGGAGTTGGTAGGCGGAGTTGGTGTTCGGGCGTCGTCTCTCCACGAGTACACCGAGGGCTTTGAGTACCTTCTTGGCGCGGGACACGGTCTCCTCGCTGCTGCCGACGATGGCCGCGATGACGTCGGTCCCCGGGTCGGCGTTCGTCCCGTCGGAGTCGGCGTAGGACGCGATGACCTGGCCGACGTGCACGATCTTCGAGATCTCCGGACGGTCCATCCGCAGGGCCTCGTCCCGCATCGCGGTCATCCACGCCATCTGGGGGGTCACGGGCTCGCGAGCGGTCACGAGAGTGCGCTCCTGGTGGCTGCGTGGGGCACCGTGGCTCCGATCGACCGAAGGGGGGCATGCCCGGGCTACTCCCGTTGAGGGCGGTGAGCGGCCCTGACGGCCCGAAACGTGTGAGGGTTCCGGCGGCAGGTGCCGGGGACGGCGGCGCCGGGGACCGGTGAACCGGGCCCGTCCGGCGCGGAGAGCGGGTTCCGCGCGCCGCGTATGCGGGTCCCGCGCCACGGAATCCGGCATCTGTTCCGCCGGATAGACCTCACTTTGCGGCTCCGGAGTCGCGCCGCTGGCCAGGCAAGAACACCCGGCGAAGCGGCGGCCGGCCCGCGGCGGAGGGGTGCCGTGCCACGGATTCCTCCAGCGCCCCTCGACGGTCCAGGACATCGGCGTCCTCGTCCTGGAGGCAGTCGTCCTCCGCGAAGGCTCCGGCAGCGTCCGGCACCGTGCTGTCCCCCTCGCCGAGTCGGCGCAGAGCCCGGCCGGCCACGGCCGCGACGACGATCGCCGCGACCGTCCAGCCGCACACCACATACAGGCCCGTCACCGGCTCTCACCCCGTCGGCGAGGAGAGCGCACCGGGGCGTAGCGGCGGCAGCCGGGATCCGACTCATCGACCTTGAGATGACCCGCCCTGGCCAGCGAGGCGAGGTCCGAGCGCACCGTCCGCTCGGTCAGGCCCTTCCACCCCCAGCTGAGGTAGATCTTGGCCGCGATCCCGGTGGTCACCGGGCAGTTGTGGTTCTCCACGCGCGTCAGCAGGCGTGACTGTCGCTCTCCAGCCTCCGGCGTGCTCCTGAACCGAGTTGCTCCGCCTGCCTTCTGGTACGCGGCGATCGTCGCGCGGAGTTCGGCGAGCTCGGCGGCCTGATCGTAGAGCAGGCCGCGGAGCAGGTCCTGCTCCTGGAGGCCCGGGCGGTGCTCGGGCTCCCTTACGTGCGTGGGCCACTGGTGCCACTCGCTATCGATGTCACGAGAGTGGGACCGGGAGAAGCGGTGCCCGTACTGCGCGGTGCAGGTGACGCCGGGGCGGTCGGGGTCTGGCTGCCCGCAGTAACCGCCGGGCGGCGGGATCTCGATCCGGTGCCAGAAGCTGTCCCGCCATTCCTCGGTGCGCCAGGCCCCGCCTGTGCGGCAGTACCGCAACCGGACCCCGCTCTCGGGGTGTGTTGTCTCGTGGTCGTCCCAGTGGCTGGGCGGGAGTTCGCACTGCGCGGGCAGAGACCAGTGAACGGAGACGCACCGATTGCGGTTGGAGAGGTCGGGCGCGATCTCAGGCACGGAGGCCTCCTCCGCTGGTGGACACGGAGCGGAGGTCGGCCCTGGCGCGGGCGATCCCCGCGCAGCGGTTGGCGCAGTACCAGTGCACCAGGGCGCCGTCCTTGCTTCCGGCAACGCGCACCATGCCGGGCTGCGGGCGAGGGCCGATGCCGACGGAGCCGCAGCCGCCGACACGGCATTCGTCGACGACCGGTCCGCCCGGCAGATCCACCTTCTTCTTGGCCCGGGCCGGCTGGTCGGCGGCGCTGGGGAGCCAGTGCCCCGACGCGTTGCGGTCGAGAGAGCGGCCCGCCATCAGCGCTGCTCCCCGTTCTGCGCGGCTTCGGTGAGGAGTCGGCCGAGCGTGACGTAGCCGTCGACGGGGTTGACGCGTTGACTGCCGCAGGCCGTACACGGCTGCACCAGCTTGAGCGTGGCGGTCTCACGGCTGTAGTCGTACTGGTAGACGAGGTAGTCGGGGCGGCCGGGCTCCAGGATGGCCGTCGCCTCTTCCACTGACTCCGGCAGCCGGTCAGCCGGCGTGTACTGCCAGTCCAGGTTCCCGGCCTCTTCACTCAGCGTCCGCGTCGCATGGCGGCGGGCGTAGCGGAGGAACTTCTCACGGTTGTGTTCGTACTCCTCGGCGGCCCGGGCCGGCTGGGCGGCCTCGTGCTCTTCGAATGAGGTGAGCGCGGCTTCGATGATGTTCATACGGCTACCTCGACGGTCTTCGGCTCGTACTGGGCGTGGATCCAGTCGGCGGCGTGGTCGACGGACAGGTGCTCGCTGCGGTGGCGTGCCCAGCGCAGTTGGCTCTCGCCGTACGGGCCGGCCGGGTCGGGGATGGCGCGGGCCCGCCAGCGCTTGTGCTGGCCGGAGGTGCGGTAGCGGTCGATGGTCCCGGCGACGTCGGCGGGCGTGAGCGGGGGGCTCGGCGTGCGGGTGACGAGCCAGTCCCTCGGCTCTTCGTCGCGCCCGGGCCGGGTCTGCTCGCCGGGCCACAGCCACAGGCCGTTGACCTCGCGGGCGTCCTGGCCGTAGCCGTAGGCCGGAGTGGTGGAACGGGTGATCCCAACGTCCTCGCCGGTGACAATGTGGACGGCCCGGCAGCCCCGGCAGATGAGCCGGACCGTGAACCGGCGGAACACACTCGCGTGGTCGCACTCTTCGTTCGGGCACTCGTGGGCGAGATCCCGGTCGAGGAGGCGTCCGCGCAGGCCCTGGTCGATGCGCAACTCCGGCTGCCACGCGGGCCGTTCGCACTCCTCCGCGTGGGTGAACGGCTCCCAGCCGAGGTAGAGATCGGTGACGATGTTCACTGCTCACCTCCGTCGCCTGCGGGATCTGCGATGGCCGTGGGAGCGGCCGGGATGGGTGTTGCGGCGCCGGCGGTCGGGATGAGGTGGCCGGTCGCCATGACGATCGACGCGAGCGGGAACGGAGTCCCGTTGCCGCCCCGGAGAACCATGAGAGGCATGCCGTCCGGCTGGCGCTGGCCAAGGTGCATCCACAGCCGGCCGAGCTTGTCGGTCTGGCCGCGGGTGAGGTCGTAGATCCGGCCCCACAGGTAGAACGGATCAGCCGCCGCGACCTCCGCCTCGTGGAGAAGGCGTGGGACCTCGTGCGCGGTGAGGTGGACCTCGATACCGTCGATCCGACCGAACGCGATCTGGGCGTACCCGGCGGTCCTCGTCGAGAGATTCGGCGGCGTGCCGATCGCGTCCAGCCAGTACTCCCAGTCGCTGAGCGAGGCGGCACGGATGGCGATGGCGACTCGTTCGTGGCTGGGCGCGATCTGCGTGACCTCAAGGCGCCCTTCGTGCTTGGCCTGCAGGCGGGCAGCCAGCGCGATGGCCTTGCCGCGCGTCTCCTCCCAGTCGGGAGTCTGCTCGGTGGTACCGGCGCTCTGGGCTGCGGTCGGCCGGACCCGTGGCGGCTGCCCCTCGACGCGGTTCACCACGGGGACGATCGGCCCGTCCACGGGCCGGGCGAGCGCCACCACGGTCGCGCCTCGAGTAGACGGGTCGGCGCGGCTCGGGGGCGGCGCGGGCGCATGCTGCGGCTCGGGCTCGTCGCCGTCGCCAAGCAAGCCCTTGCGGCGCAGTGCGGTCGCGATCCGCGCGGCCACAGCACTCGGGTAGCCGCAGTCGTCAACGATCGTGTCAACCGCGACCTGATATGCCTCGGGCAGGTCACGCCGCGCTTCGACCTGCGTTCTCAGGTGCTCGAGAATCTTGGCTTCACCAGGGCCGACGAGGCGTCCCTGATTCTCCAGGTCAGCCACGAACTGGCCAGCGAGGGCGGTGAGTTCCGACGTGAGCCGCTGTTGGATGTCGGCTCGCGGGCCGGATGCAGTCGTCATGCCGGCGTCCTCTCCAGGAACCGCTGGAGCGACCGAACAGCCCGGTACTGGCTCGTCTTCGCGGCTCCTTCCGTCATCCCGAGCGCCGTGGCGGTCTCCTCGATCGACATCTCGTGCAGGAACCGGCAGACGAGGACGCGGCGCTGGCCGTCGGTGATCCGGCCCATCGCGATACGCAGCAATTCCGCGTCCAGGCTGGCCAAGACTTCGTCGTCGGGGGGCGGAGCCGTGAAGCCCTTGTAGTCCGACAGGACGTCCAATTCGTGGGTGAAGGTGAGCCGCTGCGTCGGGCTGGCCTTGTAGTGGTCGGCAACGATGTTCCGGGCGATGGTGTACAGCCACGACAGCAGCGGTTTGCCGGTCCACTGGAAGGTGTGCAGTTTCCGGAACGCCCGGAGAAACACCTCGGAAGTGATGTCCTCGGTCCGCTGCCGGTGGTTGCTGACCCTGTGCCGGACGAAAGCGGCAACGGCGGGGCGGTGCAGGGCGTAGAGCTCGCCGAAGGCGTCGGTGTCGCCTTGCTGCGCACGGGCGATGAGGTCCGGTTCTCTCGTGTCGTCCCTGGTCGGTCTGGCGTTAGCCTCAGTGATCAAGGCCGTCTCCGTTCATGAGCAGATGAACTGTGGTGGGCTGAATGCTGCGGGGCTGCTCGACTGGCCATGGCCCGGCCGTCGGGCAGCCCTCACGCGTCAGGTGCTGCGTCGGCTGCGCGGCCGCGGAGTGCGCTGCTTCGGCACCGCCGCGTCCTGCCCGGTGCGGTCTTCCTTGATGAGCGAGTCGACGCGCCCTCCGTAGACGGCGCGGAACTTGCACAAGATCGGCAGGCTGGGCTCGCTTCCACCGGCAAGCCGGTAGATCGTGCTGCGGCTGATTCCGGTCCGGCCGGCGATGGCGTCGACGTTCTCGTCGCCCATTGACCTGGCCCTTTTCATGAGCGCGGCCATGTTCAGGCGGATCATGCGTACGTCCCCCTCGGGAGGTCTCAGGCGTGGGACTAAGTCCCACAGCCGCAACCTATGCAACTAACTCACACGCGCGCAAGTTGCATCACCGAAGTCGCCGGAACTTTTTTCTGGAGAGCTGGAGCGCTGCACGCTGGCCCTGACCTGCGATCGCGGAAATGTGACGCTTGACCTGCGAAGTCTCATGCGTGGGACATGAGTGCAAGTTGCATGCGTGCGCGCTACTCTCGCGGAATGCGGAGCATGGAAGATCCCCCCCACGGCAACACGCGTGAGGAGCGACAAGCCGTCGCGCAACGTGTTGGCGCCTACCTGACGAAGGCCGCGACCGCGGCCGGATTCGATGTGCGCCAGAGGGCCGGCGGCCGGGCACAGCTCGCCGACTTGCTCGGCGTGAGCCTCACGACGGTCAGCCGGACCCTGGACGGCAAGACCCTCCCGATGCCGTCGCAACTCACATCCTGGGCGTCAGTCCTTCGCCTGGACCACCAGCAACTGCTGCTGGAATCCGGACTGATTCCGTCCAAACCATCCCCAGAGTCACCAAACAGGGATGTAGCCTCGGCCGAACTCACCCCGGAGGCAGCGATGGACGCCTGGGAAATCACCGATCCAAAGATCCGCAAGATGCTCAAGGGAAACATCGGACAGGCCGTCGAACTCCAACGGGAGATCGATGCCTCCGACCCGGGGGCAACAGCAAGGGGGTAAGACCAGTGGCGTACAAACTGGCGGGAGCCGCGACGGTCGCATTCGCAGCCGGCGGCGCCCTGACGGGGGACGGAGTCTTCCGCCATACATGGGAGACGGCCGCTGCAGGAGTCGGTTTCCTCGCCGTCGGCGCCGCGGGCGTCCTGGCCGCAACGATGCGGTACATGCTCGCCCGGTCCGAGGAACGCACGCGCAGCGACTTGAACGAAGTGGCCAAACAGCGGCGCGACCTCGAGTTGGAAATGCAGCGGCGCGAACTGGACGTCAAACGTCGCGAGGGAGCCCTCGAGCGGTCCAGGGTCACGGGCGCCGTACGGATGGCGACCTACGCGTACTCGACGGACCACGCCATGAACCTCGTGAGCCAGCTGCGCCTGCGCGTCGAGGAGCTGGAGACGGAAGTCCAGGAGGTCAACGACGAACGCAACCGGCTTATCACGCACGAACTCCTGCTAGCGAGCGGCCAGTTCACGCAGCGGACCTACGGAGAACTCAGGGCTGTCGCGGGAGTCGACACGCAGACGCTGTACCCGGCGGGACACGGGAAGCACTCGGCCGAGGTGTCCGTCCTGTACGCCGATCACGGCAGTGAGCACAGATGAATCGATACCTCAACCTCCTTTGCGGTGAAGGACGTTGACGCTCGATTGACTCATCGCGAAGGCCGCTCTCCCGTGGGGGGTAGAGCGGCCTTCGCGCGCTGTGCGTGACAGAGAGCCGCCTTCACTGGGGTGAAGCGCGTCTCACGAAATCTCACAGCACTCCAGCCCTCAAGGTGGACAGAGTGCCGTGAATCTGGACAGGGTGGACGTGCTTGGACGCCCTTGGACGAGGAGTGGGCAACGCGCGCTTAAGCACCCAGCACGGAGATGAACGGGCCCCACCGGGTTCGCGGCTGAGGATCCGTCGGTCCGGCACCCATCGGGCGCCGGACCGGCGATCGGCGAGGGTGACGGAGGTCAGATCCAGCCCCGGCGGGCCGCCTCCGCACCGGCCTGGAAGCGGCTGCGGGCGTTCATCCTCGCGGCCAGGGCGGCGTTCATCCGGCGGACCGTGCGCAGCGAGATGCCCAGCAGGCGGGCGGCCGTCGCGTCGGTGTGCCCCTTGGCCTGCAGGGCCAGGAGTTCGTCCTCCTGCGGGGTCAGGCCGTTGGTGTCGCGTGGGGGTTCGGGGCCGACCGGTGTGGCCGATGCCCACAGGCTCTCGAACAGGGACCGGGCCACCGCGACCGCGCCCTCACTGCGCAGCTCCAGGGCGCCGGCCCGGCCGTCGTCGGGGTCGAGGGGGACGACGGCGACCTCGCTGTCGACGACGGCCATGGCGATGGGCAGGACGGGCAACGTACGGCTCTGGGCGCCCAGTTCACCCAGCATGTCGACGTGGCGCAGGGCGGTGGGCTCGTTGCGGAAACTGTCCTGGTAGATGCTGCGCACGCGGACCCCTCGTTCCAGGGCCTGGCGGCCGAGGCGCCGGCCGGTGGCGAGGATGTCCGGCGCCCGCGTGGCGGCCGGCAGCACGGACAGGCACTCGACGCGCGCCAACTCGGTGAGTTCGACGAGGCGTTCACGGACCGCCTCAGGGCCCTCCAAGCGTCTGATGACGTCGAACCGGCGGCCCTTCTTGTGGCCTTTCTCCTGGGTGTTGCCCACGGCGAGCGTGGAGACGATCTCGCGTGCCACCTCCAACTGCCGTTGTTCCTTGACCAGTTCGGCCTCCCGATGCGAGAGGAAGTACGGCAGACCGACCGCCGGATCGACGGCGTGGAAGGCCGGATCCGCCTGTTCGGAGTCCGTGTCGTCGTGGCAGTCGAGCAGGCAGAGCTCGGCCAATCGGTCCAGTGCGGCCCGTACTTGCTGTTCGTCCTGACCGAGGCGGGTGATGATCTCGTGCAGTCTCAGCCCCGGCTCCTCCAGAACCAGCCGGAAGACAAGTTCCGTCCGCGCATCAAGTCCCAGCACCTGTAACATTTCCGGCTCCCCCGCCATCGTCCACCGTTGCGTGCCGGGGCAGGGCCCCGGGCGATGCCAGGCGTGAGTGTATGGCGACACCCAGTTACAGGTCTAGACCAGAATAATCCGTGCCCTGAGGGCTGTTCCGGCCTGCCGGAGCAGAGATCAGCAGGTCGTCGCGGTGTTCGACGTATCGAACCACGCTTACGGCGACGCTGGCCACAAGGGGACTGTCCGCCCCCTGCCACCGCGCCACCGACCTCGGTGGGAACGGCCTGTCGGCGGTGATCGCGCGTGGCAGTCCGCTGCCTCGCACCTTGCGGCCACCGGGAACCGTAGCGGCGCGGCAGTCCGTACCCGCAGGCTCGTGGACAGCCGGGGGCCCGCACGTCCCTTGCCCTCGCCGTCCGTTCCCCCGCCTCTCGTACGAGGAGATCCCCATGCGCAGGTTCTGTCGCCCGGCCTTCCGTCCTTCCCGGACGGGCGCGTCGGCCGTGACTGCGTCGGCCGCGCCGGGCGGCTGCCCGGACGGGCTCTCACGGGCGTGACCCGGATACAGGGAAACCGAATCCGTGCGCCTCGTGACCGCGCTGCTCGTTCCGCTCGTCCCACCGCAGCCGGATGCCTGGCCTCCCGAGGAAGTCGTCCTGTGGCTGGGATCGGCGTGCCACGACAGTCGCCTGCCGGCTCCGCGCCCCGCGCATCTGTACGCCGTGGTGTGCCGGCGGCGCGCGGTGCACGCCGCGCTCTTCATCGAGAGCCTCGATCCCCTGCACGCCGAGCTGGCGGCTCTCGACTTCCTCCTCGCCTCTCTCACCACCGGGCCCGGACCGCGGGGCTGGTGTCTCTCGGCCCTCGGGCTGCCGGATCTGCGCTCACTGCCCCGACGGAAAGGACCTGACCCGCCATGTCACGGGTACGCCCCACCGTGTCGGTGATCATCCCCAACTACAACTACGAGAAGACGCTCCGGGCCTGTCTGGAGTCCGTGTACGCGCAGACCCTCGCGCCTCTGGACGTCGTGGTCGTCGACGACGCCAGCACCGACGGCTCCCGCGAGGTGGTCCGCGCGTTCCCCTGTGTCCTGGTGGCCCGCCCGGACAACGGCGGGGTGTCGGCGGCGCGGAACCTGGGCGCCTCGACCGCGCGGGGCGAGATCCTCTTCTTCCTCGACTCCGACATCGCCCTGGAGCCCGACGCCATCGAGAACGCCGTCGATCTGCTCCTGAGCGAACCGGAGACGGGGTGCGTGCACGGGATCGTGGCTCCCGAGCCCCTCTTCGACGACGGTCCCGTGGAGGTGTACCACTGCCTGCACGCGCACTTCTGGCGCCGCCGCAGCGCGGGTCTCGTCGGGACCGCCTTCTTCGCCATGGCCGCGATCGAGCGTCGGGTCTTCGAGGAGGTCGGCCCCTTCGACGAGAACCTCCGGGACTCGGAGGACGTCGAGTACAGCGACCGGCTGGCCGTCACCCACCGCATCCGCCTCACGCAGACGGTGGCGGGCCGGCATGACGACGTGGACCGGTTCCTGCCGATGCTCGCCGAGCAGTACCGGCGTTCCCAACTCCTCATCCCCGTGGCCGCGGTGGAACGCCGGCGCGGCGGCGGCCTGCGCGCGAACCCCACCCGCGGTGTGCTGGCGGCGGCGCTCGTCCCCGCCACCCTGCCACTGGCGCTCGTCAGCCTGTGGCTGCTTGCGGCGCCGCTGGCCTGCGCGCTGGCCTTCGCCATGGCGGATCCGGGGCTGTCGCGCTTCGTGGCCCGCCGCAAGGGAGTCGCGTTCCTGGTGTGGTTCACCGGCGTCCACTTCGCCGTGCATCTCGCCCTGGTGCTCGGCGCGTTGCACGGCGGTGTGCGCTGGGTCCTGGACCCCGGTTTCGGTCCGTCCGTACGGGGCCGGGACCGCACCTCGGCGGTGATCCCGTCGTGACCGGCACCGAGCGCGATGAGCCCGCTGCCGCGGTGACGGACGCCGGTGAGCGGCCGTCCCTGCGCTCCCGTGTGCTGCGTGTCGTCGTCGCCGTGGCGTTGGTCGCGGCCACCGTCTTCGCCGTCGGGGGCTCCGTGCGCGGCGCCGGTACCGAGGTGTCGCAGGCGGCGGAACGGCCGGGCGGTGTACTGCTGTTGGGCGCCGCGCTGGTGGCGAACGCCGTCGGTCTGGGCCTGTCGATGCTGTCGTGGCGGGTGCTGCTCTCGGACGGGGGCCGACGGATCCGGGCGGCCGACGCGGCCCGGATCTTCTTCATCGGGGTCATCAGCAAGTTCGTACCGGGCCGGGTCTGGGGTGTCCTCGCGCATGTCCAGCTCGGCAAGGCCGTCGGGATCGCCCCCGAGCAGATGATCGCCGCCTTCGGGCTCGGTCTCGTCATCGGAACGAGTACGGGCGCCGCCTTCGGTCTGCTGGTCGCGCCGGCCGTGCTGGGTGCCCAGGCCTGGGTGCTGGCTCCGTTGATCCTGCTCGCGGCGGCCGCCGTCGCGTGGCCCGGCTGGGTCAACGCACTGGTAGCCCTGACCATGCGGCTCGCCCGACGGCCCGCGTCGGCCGTACAGGGCTCACCCCGGACCGTGCGCGTCTCGATCGGCTGGGCCTGTGTGTCCTGGGTGGTGTCCGGGCTCCATCTGTGGGCCATCGCCGTGCTGTTCGGGGCGCCGCTGCTGTCCTCCCTGCCCGTGTGCGTCGGCGGGTTCGCCCTCGCCACCGTCGCCGGGAGTCTGGCCTTCGTCCTGCCCGACGGCTGGGGGGCACGCGAGCTGGTCCTGCTCGCGCTGCTCAGCCCGGTCCTGCCGCTGTCGGCCGCCACCGCGGCGGCGATCACCAGCCGAGTGGTCTGCGTGCTGAGCGAGGTGGCCGCCACGGGCGGCGCGCTGCTCTGGGCACGCGCCGTCGGCCCCGCGCGATCCCCCCGAACCACGCTTCAGGAAGGAACCGCATGACTTCCGACGGACGCCTGCTCACCGTCGACGACTGCGAACAGATGCCGGTGCGCCAGGTCCACGACCTGTATCGCGCGCACATCAACAAGAGCCAGGTGGCGCTGATGACCTCCTTCGGCTTCGGCCGGGAACTGGTCGACCGTGCCGAGGGCTCGTGGATCCACACCCGTGACGGGCGCCGCATCCTGGACTTCACCGGCGGAGTGGGCGTGCTCAGCCACGGCCACAACCATCCCCGCATCCTCGCCGCGCGCCGGCGCTTCCAGGAACAGCGCAGGATGGAGGTCCACAAGACCTACTTCTCGCCGTACGTGGCCGCTCTCGGCCACAATCTCGCCCAACTCCTGCCCGGCGACCTGAACATGTCGTTCCTGCCGAACTCGGGCGCCGAGGCGGTCGAGGGCGCCGTGAAGCTGGCGTACAAGTACCACCGGGGCCGCCGACAGCGGATCCTGCACGCCGACATCAGCTTCCACGGCAAGCTGCTCGGCTCCGGCAGCCTGACCGGCAGCGCGCAGAACAGCTTCGCCTTCCCCGGCATCCCGGGCGTCGCCTCGTTCCGCTACGGCGACCTGGACTCCGTACGCGCGGCCGTCGACGCGACGCGTGACGCCAAGGGCCGCTGCGACACGTACGCCATCCTCATCGAGCCCTTCTCCGCCTCGACCATGACGGAGTGCTCCGAGGAATTCCTGCGCGGGCTGCGGGAGTTGTGCACCGCCGAGGACATCGTGCTGATCTTCGACGAGATCTACACCGGCTGGGGCAAGACCGGCACGCTCTTCCACTTCATGCGCTACCCGGGTCTGGTGCCGGACGTGGTGACCACGTCCAAGTCCTTCGGGGGCGGCAAGTCGTCGATCTCCGCGTTCGTGGCGCGCGAGCCCGTCTTCCGGGCCGCGTACGACAGCCTCGGCGACGCCATGCTCCAGTCGACCAGCACCACGTACTACGGATTCGGCGAGGAGACCGCGACCGCCATCGAGGCCGTCAACATCGCCGTCGAGGACGACTATCCGGGCCGGGCCCGTGCCATCGGGCGTGTCCTCGCGCCGGGACTCGCGCGCCTGCGCAAGCAGTACCCCGACGTGATCGCCGACGTCCGCGGGGCCGGCGCGCTGTACGGGATCTTCCTCGACGGCGGCCCCAGACTCCTGGATCTCGCCGCGAAGCTCGCGCCCGGCGGGCTGGCGCGCGATCCGCTGCTGCGTACCAAGGTCATCACCTGCGCGGTGGTCAACGCGATGTACCACGACCACGACGTGTACATGTACTACACGCTCAACGGGCGCAGCCCGCTGGTCGCCGCGCCCTCGCTCGTCGCGGGTGCCGAGGAGGTCGAGATCTTCCTCGACGCCCTGGACAAGACGCTGGCCAAGGGCATGAACCGGCTGCTCGGCGCCTTCTTCAAGGACAAGGCGGTGTCCCGATGGGCGGCCTGACCATCGCGGTGACCGGCGCGGCCGGCATGCTCGGCTCGCACCTCGTCGCCCGGCTCGCCGCCGACGGCCACGACGTCGTGGGCATCGACGTGATCGACGAGGCGCGGTCCCCGCAGAGGGCGCGGCACGTCGTCGCCGACATCCGCGACGCCGCCGCCCTCGACCGGGCCTTCGACGGCGTCGACGCACTCGTGCACTGTGCGGCGGCGCTGCCCAGCTATCCCGCCGACCAGATCCGTTCGGTGACGGTCGACGGCACCCGCAGTGTCCTGTCCGCCGCGCACCGGGCCCGTGTCGGCCGGGTCGTGCACATCTCCTCGACGGCCGTCTACGGCCTGCCCAGGCAGGTACCGACCCCCGAGGAGCATCCGCGGGAACCGGTGGACCCGTACAGCAGGGCCAAGGCCGAGGCGGAGGAGGTCTGCGAGGAGTTCCGGGCCCGGGGCATGTGTCTGTCGGTGCTGCGGCCCAAGACGTTCCTGGGTCCCGGACGGATGGGGCTGTTCTCGATGCTCTTCGAGTGGGCCGAGGAGGGCCGCAACTTCCCCGTCCTGGGGCAGGGCGACGTACGCATCCAGATGTTCGGCATGGACGATCTCGTCGACGCCGTGGTGCTGGCGCTGCACGCCGATCCGGAGACCGCCAACGACGTGTACAACCTGGGTGCGGCCGAATTCGGCACGCTGCGCGAGGACTTCCAGACCGTGCTCGACGCGGCGGGTCACGGCAAACGGCTCGTCCCCCTGCCCGCCGCCCCCGCCCTGAGCGTGCTGCGGCTGCTGGAACGCGGCCGTCTGTCACCGGTCTACGGGCGGCTGCTCTTCAAGCTGCTGGACGACTCCTACGTGGACATCAGCCGCGCCCGGGAACGCCTCGGCTTCAAGCCGGAGCAGTCCAACCAGGACGCCATCCTGCGCACGTACGACTGGTGGCGCACCCAGCGGCGGGCCGGCGGGCACACCACCGGCAAGGGCCGGACGAGCCGGGAGCCGTGGCGCCAAGGAGCACTGAGCCTCGCCAAGGTGTTCTTCTGAGACCCTCTGGAGCCCATGCCGTGGACACCACGAAGTCCTCACCCGCGCCCGCGCGCGTGGTGGCGGTCCCACCCCAACCGCCCGATCCGCCGGACGCTCCTGTTCTCACCGAGCCGCCCGTCCGGCACCGCCCCTACCTGCTCGACCTGCTGGCACTGCTGCGCCCGCACCAGTGGGTGAAGAACTTCGCCGTGGTGCCGCTGGCCCTGCTCGACGCGCGGCCCTGGTCGGGTGCCGCACTGCTGCGCACAGGCTGGGCCGTGGTCGGTTTCACGCTGGCCTCGGCGCTCGTCTACGTCGTCAACGACCTGGCCGACCGGGAGCGGGACCGGCTGCACCCCGTCAAGCGCCGCCGTCCGATCGCCTCCGGCCGGGTCTCCGTCGCGGCCGCGGCCGCACTGGCCGGGGGGCTGGCGCTGTCCCTGGGCGGCTGGGCGCTCGTCGGGCCCGCGTGGCGGTGGTGGCCCGTCGCCGTGTATCTGTTGATCAGCTTCGCCTATGCCCGCGGGCTCAAGCATGTGCCGCTGGTGGACGCGTTCATCGTCGCCTCCGGTTTCGTGCTGCGGCTCGCGCAGGGTGCGCTGGCCCTGGGCAGCGGGGTCTCCGCGTGGCTCGCGCTGTGCGTCTTCTGCCTCTGTCTGATGCTGTCGCTCGGCAAGCGCCGGCACGAGTTGGGCGCGGCGGGCCCGGCCCACCGGCCCGCCCTGCGCGGATACACGCGCGCGTTCCTCGACCACCTGGTCGTGCTGGTGGCCGTCCTGACAGCGATGTCGTACGTCTGCTACCTGCGGGACGACGCCGTCTTCGCGTCCAAGGCGCCTCTGGTGGTCCTGCTGTCGGCCCCCTGCGCCGTGTTCGGGCTCGCCCGCTATCTACAGGTGCTGCTCGTCGAGGACGGCGGGGCCGAACCGGTCCGCGTTCTGCTGCGCGACCGGGCGACGCTCGTCAACGCGCTGGTGTGGGGCGCGCTCGTCTCCGTCGCCCTGCTGCTGTCCCACCGCCCGTTCTGATTCCTCCGACCTCTCGAAGGTGCGGCTCTGCCCATGACACAGAAGAAGCCCCTTGTCTCCGTCGTCATCCCCAACTACAACTACGGCCGGGCACTCGAACTCTGCCTGCGCGCGGCCCTGGCCCAGACGTACGAGCCCCTGGAGATCCTGCTGGTCGACGACTGCAGCACCGACGACTCCGTGGCCGTCGCCGAGGCGTGCGGGGTGCGGGTGATCAGCACCGGCGTCAACAGCGGGGTGGCCACCACCCGCAACACCGGGGCCGCCCACGCCCGGGGCGAGATCATCGTGTTCTGCGACTCCGACGTCGCCATGGAACCGGACGCCGTCGCCAACGCCGTCGCCCTGCTCGACTCGAATCCGCGCATCGGCGCCGTGTGCGGCACCTACGACGCCGAACCCCTCATCCGGGACAGTCTGATCGAGGAGTACCGGTGCCTCCATCAGTACTACTGGCTGGCCGAGACGGAGGGCCGCATCGGCACCGTGCACACCGCGATCCTCGCGATGCCTGCCCAGGTCTTCGCCGAGATCGGCCCGTTCAATCCCCGGCTGCGGCACACCGAGGACGGTGACTACGCCGCCCGGCTCTGCCCGCACTACGAGGTCCACAGCTCCACCACCGTGCGCGGCCGGCACGACCACGACGACACCTGGCGGGTGGTGCTGCGCAAGGTGTTCCACCGCACCCGGCTGCACATCCCGCTCTATCTGCGCCGCGGCGACCTGCCGGGCGGCATCGCCACCGGGCCGCGCGCGAGCGCCAGCGTGGCCGCGCTGTCGGCGATCCTCACTCTGCCGCTGGCAGTCCTCTCCCCGCTGTGGCTGCTGCTGTCCGCGGCCCTGCTGGGCTTCTCGGTCCTCGCGGACACGGCCCTGTACCGCTTCGTCCTGCGCCGCAGGGGACCGTTGTTCACGGGGTACTTCGTGTTCGCGCACTTCGTCGTCAACGCGGTCATCGCGGCCGGGGCGGGGGTGGGTGTAGCGCAGTGCCTGGCATCGCAGCGCTTCCGCCGCCTGTACGAGCCCGCCGGGCGCGGCGACGCGGTGCAGGCCACGGCATGACTCAAGCACCTCCGCCGGAGACTCTGTCGGGCGGCCCCGCCGAGAGTCCACCAAACTCGGCGCCCAACACCCCGGTCCGAAAACGGAGTTGGCCGGGCACGGCCCTGCTCGTCATCGCCGTGCTCTGGGCCCTGTTCGTCGCCGGCCGTGCCGTGTTCAGCGGGCGGTGGTGGCTGTGGAACGGTGTCGGGCTCGCCCCGCCGCTCGCCTGCCTGTTGGTCCCCGTCGTCCTGCTCGTCCCGGCCGCCCTGGCCCGGCGGCGTCTGCTCACCGTGGGCGTGGTCCTCACCTCGCTGCTGCTGGGCTCCTGGCAGGCGGGCCTGCATCCCGGCGCCCTGTTCCGCGGCCAGGGGTCGGTCCCGCCCGGCGCGGTGAAGGTGGTCAGTTGGAACACCTTCTTCTGGGACCAGGACAACGACACGGACGCCTTCTACGCGTATCTCAAGTCCCGTGACGCGGACGTCTATCTGCTTCAGGAGTACGAGAACGCCCGTGCCGGCCGGCCCACCCCCATCGACGAACTCGCCCGTATCAAGACCGAGTTCCCGGGATACCACGTGGCGACGCGGGGCGAGTTCCTCACCCTCTCGCGCTATCCCATCGTCGGGACGAAAGCCCTGCGCCCCACCGATCTCGCCGCGCCCGACACGGACTGGGCGGACTACTGGAACATCCGCGTCCTGCGCACGGACGTCAGGGTCGACGGACGCGTCCTCTCCCTCTACAACACGCACCTGCCCGACCTGCTGAACGTCGACCGCAACCCGCTCACGCCCTCCTACTACCGGTCCGTGCACCAGTTGTCCGACCGTCGCGACGCCCATTTCCGGGCGCTGCGCGCGGACTTGAGCGCCAACCGGAACCCGGTGGTGCTCGCCGGCGACCTCAACGTGCTGCCCGGCACCGGGGACCTGCGCTGGTTCGACGGGCTGCGCGACGCGGCTGAGAAGGGCGACTCCGTGTATCCGGCGACCTTTCCGGTGCGCGGCCCCGCCCTGTGGCGGCTCGACTGGGCATTCGTGTCACCCTCCTTGCGCCTGCACCGCCAGGCCCTGCTCGACCCGCCCGCGGATCTGTCCACGCATCGGCTGATCGATCTGCGCCTCTCCCTGCCCGCCTCCGGGGACCCTGCCCCGACCACCGACAAGGACGGTTCATGACCAGGCGCACCGCACGGTCGCCGCGCTTCGACGTGACGATCGTCCTCACCTACTACCTGCCCTACACGAGCGGCCTGACCGAGGTGGCCCGCACGGTCGCGGAAGGGCTGGCCGCACGCGGCCGACGGGTGGCGGTGGTCGCCACCCGGCACGACCGCGGCCACCCGGCGCGGGAAACGCTCAACGGCGTCGAGGTGTTCCGGACACCGGTGGTGGCCCGGATCGGACGCGGCACCGTCAGTCCGGGCTTCGCGCCGCTGGCCGGGCGCATCGCCCGCGACTCGGAGGCGGTCCAGATCCATCTGCCGATGCTGGAGGCCGGCCTCGTCGCACGACTGGCCGGCTCGACACCCGTGGTGTGCACGCACCACGACGACGTGTGGTTGCCGAAGGGTGGACTGGCCGCCCTTCAAGTGCCGGTGGTGGACGCGTCGGTCGCCGCCGCCCTGCGCCGGTCGTCCGCCGTCGTCGTCAACAACCTTGATCACGCGGAGCATTCACGCCATTTCTCTCTCATGCGGGAACGCCGGTTGCTGGCCATCGCACCGCCCTGCCGGGAGCGCGAACCCGCTTCTGCCACCTTTCGAGAGAGCGACGGCCCGCACATCGGCTTCCTCGGCCGGATCGCGCCGGAGAAGGGTCTGCATCATCTGGTCGACGCATTCCGGCGGTTGACCGATCCCGAGGCACGTCTGATGATCGCGGGGGACTATTCCAAGGTGGCGGGGGGCAGCGTGGTCGGCGCACTGCGCGAACGGGCCGGGGACGACTCCAGGATCCGGTTCACCGGGTTCCTGGAGGACGCCCAAGTGGCCGAGTTCTACTCGTCGTTGGACGCCTTCGCGCTGCCGTCCGTGGCGGAGGAGTCCTTCGGCATCTCCCAGGCGGAGGCCATGATGATGGGCGTGCCGTCCGTCGCCAGCGACGCGCCCGGCATGCGGGTGCCTGTCTCCGACACGGGGTTCGGCCGGCTCTTCCCGACCGGTGACGCCGTCGCCCTGGCGGACGCGTTGAGGGAGGTCGTCGCGTACTCGCCGGAACGCCGCGCCGAGGGGATGCGCGCGGCGCGGGCCCGTTACGGCACCCAGAGTTGCGTCGACGCCTACGACGGGCTGTTCCAGGAGTTGCACGGCGCACGAGAGGTCCCGGTGTGATCGAAGAGTTCGTGCGGTGGGCGGCGGTGGCCTGGGCGGTGTTCCTCGGCGCGCACCTGGTGCTCAACGGGCGTTGGTGGGCCTGGCTGTTGCCGTCGCTGCTGCCGCCTCCGCTGCTCGTCGTGGTGCCGTGCGTTCTGGCCGGCGCGGCCTGGGCGACCGGCGATCCGGTCGCGGCCGTGCTGTCGGGCGCCGCCCTTGTGCTGGGCGCGCGTCAGAGCGGCCTGCATCCGAGCGCACCGTTGCGAAAGCCGCACGGGACGCCCGGCGACACCGCGGTGAGGCTCGTCTCGTGGAACACCCAGCACTGGTGTCAGACCAAGGAGGCGGACCCGTTCTACGCCTTCCTGCGCGAACTCGACGCGGACGTCTACCTGTTGCAGGAGTACCACAACGACGTGTTCGACGGCACGTATCGCCTCATCGACGACGAGGCGCGACTGCGCGCCGAGTTCCCCGGGCACGAGGTGGTCATCGCCCGTGGCCTGGTCACCCTGTCCCGGCTGCCGGTGGCGGCGACCGTGGAGACGGCGGCACGGCGTGTACTGCGCGTGGACCTGCGGCTGCCCGGCGGCCCGGATCGCGTGCTGTCCACCTTCAACGTCCACATCCCCGTGCAACTGCGTCTCATCAGCCCGCTCCGTGCGGAGTTCTACCGCAACGTCCGGGAGCGGGCGGGAGACCGGGAGCGCGAGTACGCGGGGCTGCGGCGCGATGTCGCCGACTGCCCCAACCCCGCTGTGATCGCAGGGGACTTCAACACCACACCCGCCGTGGGCGACGTACGACACATCGCCGCGCTGGGAGTCGACGCCGTCCCGTTGACGGGAAGGTTCTACCCCGTCTCGTGGCAGGCCCGTGCGGGCATGCGCTGGTGGCGCCTGGACTGGGTGCTCAGCACAGCCGGAGCACGGGTGCACGGTTACCGCTTCCGCGATCCGCGCGGGCTGTCCGACCACTGCGTGCAGGAGGTGTCCGTCTCGCTCGCCGACCCGGATGCCCCCGCACCCTCCCCCACCCGACACGACCGAGAGGCACCGCACGATGCGCTACCGCTATCTGGGAAGCACCGGCCTGAGGGTCAGTGAGCTCTGCCTCGGAGCCATGACCTTCGGCCGCGAGACCGACGAGACCACCAGCCACGCCATGCTCGACCGTTTCATCGAGGTGGGCGGGAACTTCGTCGACACCGCGGACATCTACTCCGCGGGCGTCTCGGAGGAGATCACCGGGCGCTGGCTGAAGCGGCGGCGGCGCGAGGACGTCGTGGTCGCCTCGAAGGTCCGGTACGCCATGGGCGACGGCCCCAACGACCGTGGTCTGGGCCGCGCCCACGTGATCGCCGGGGTGGAGGCGACCCTCCGCCGGCTCGGCACCGACTACCTCGACGTCTATCAGGTGCACGCCTGGGACCCGGGCACCCCGCTGCGGGAGACGCTGGCCACGCTCGACACGTTGGTCACCTCGGGGAAGGTCCGCTACCTGGGCGCGAGCAATTTCTCCGGCTGGCAGCTCCAGAAGGCCGTCGACCTCAGCCACGCGAACGGCTGGGAGCCCTTCACCTGTCTCCAGCCGCTCTACAACCTCCTCGACCGCGAGGCCGAGTGGGAGCTGATGGAGGTCAGCCGCAACGAGGGGCTCGGCGTGATCCCGTGGAGCCCGCTGCGCGGCGGCTGGCTCAGCGGAGCGATCCGGCGCGGTATGACGGGGCCGGTGTCCGGTACCCGGGTGGAGACCGCCGGGCAGCTCGGGTGGGGTGAGCGGTGGGACGTCTACAACCAGGAGGAGCGCACCTGGCGGGTGCTGGACGCGCTGCACGAGGTGGCCGAGCGAAGCGGTCTCGCGCCCGCCCAGGTGGCCCTCGCCTGGCTGCTGGAGCAGCCGGGAGTGACCGCGCCCATCGTGGGTGCGCGCACGATGGAGCAGTTGGAGACCAACCTGGGCGCGGCAGGCCTCGACCTGGACCCGTCCGACGTCGAACTGCTCACCCGCGCCAGTGACCAGCGCCTGCCCTATCCCTACAACGTGATCGAGAGGGACCCGGAGCGCCGCTGACCGCGGTGGCCCGGACGACCGGCAGCCCGTCCTCCCCGGCTCAGGGACGAGAGGACGGGCTGCCGGATGCCGCCGGGCGCCGGTGGCTCGGTGCCGGGGCAGGTGGGACGGGCGTCCGCGTCAGTCGGAGACCCGTACCACCGTCGTCGCCCCGGCCCGGACCGTCGGCGTCGCGTAGGTGTACGTCACGCCGTCGACCTTCTTGATGTGCACGCGCTGCGGGACACCGTTGACGGTGATCTTCTTGTGGACCCCGGTGAAGCGGGCCTCCCACTGGTAGGAGCCCTTGCGCGCGTTGTTGGTCAGCGTGGTCTTCGTCGCGCCGTCGTGCCGGACGGTGACCGAGCCCGTGCCGATCGGAACGTCCGCCGCCTGGAGCCACTTCATGCCGGAGGGCAGCCGGGACTGGGTGGTCACCTTGTGGTTCGGCGCGTCCGGGGTGATGCCCATCAGACCCTGGACGGTCTGGCTGACCAGGGTGAACGACACCTCGGGATAGTCGCCGTTGGGGCCCTGGCTGGAGTTGATGTGCTGGATCTCCCGCTCGCCGTAGATCTTCTTCATCCACTGCCAGGCGGTGTCGTTGCGGTTGTTCTTGAAGAACATGTCCGGCAGGTACGTCGTCGACTCGATGTTGGGCGAGCCGTCCGGGCCCAGCTCCTGCTGCTGGATGTAGTCGAGGTAGGCGTCGTTGCGCGGTCCGGGGTCGATGATCTGCTTCATCGGCATGAAGACGCTGTTCTCCTTGCCCCAGCCGGTGACCGGGGTGCCGGCGAGGGTGTACGCGCGGACCATGTCGGCGCCGGTTCCGGTGCCGCTCCACTTGTCGTTGAAGTACTTCTTGAGGTCGGCGGCCTTCTTGTCGTACGTCTTGGCGAGTTCGGCGTCGCCCTTGCCGCGCGCGAGGACGGCCATCGCCAGGTACGCCTGGTACTCCGAGGCGATGCCGTCCCCGGCCTCGGCTAGTCCGTCGCCGTCCTGCTCGTTGTAGCTCGCGGCGCCCTGGAAGATGCCGTTGCCCGTGCCCTCGGCGACCTTGACCTTGCCGTTGTCCACGGCGGAGTTGTGCAGGTCGAGGAACTGGTCGGTGGCGTGCCGGTAGAACTCCCACAGCGCTGGGTCGTCCACGTACCTGCGGTCGCCGGTCCAGAGGTAGGCCTGGGCCGCCTTCTCGACGAGTTCGAAGGTGGCCGGCACCTCGCGCACGAAGTTGTCCGGGGTCTTGTAGTCGATGCTGAGGTAGGTCTTGGCGTCGAAGTTGAGTGACCAGACCGGGAAGTACTTGTGCTCGGCGGTGGCCGATGCCGCGTAGGAGCGGAGCATGTTCTCGTTCTCGTCGTCGAGACCGATGATGTGCGCGCCGGCCAGCTGGTGGGTCATGTCGCGGGAGTAGTAGGCGCTGCGGTTGGCGTATCCGGCCCAGTAGGTGGGCCCGTACGTCGCGGTACCGGTGCCGCCGACCTGGTACTCGTCAACGTTGACCGGGCCGACCGTGCCGGGCAGTTGTGTCCAGCTGTTGGCCTTCTTCTTGGCCCAGTTGAACATCTCGGCGACCTCGGGGTCGGACGAGGTGACCTTGGGGTCGGCGGACGCGGCCGGGGAGATCATGAGGTCGTCGGCGTTGACCCAGGCGGTGCCGGAGCCGAACTCGATCTGCAGCCGGTCGCCGGTCTTCAACGTGACGCCGCTGATGGTGTACCGGGCGTAGCCGGGGTGCTGCGGCAGCGTGATCGTCTGGACGGTCTGGCCGTTGCGTCTGACCGTGTACGTGCCGCCGGTGCCGGCGCTGCCGATCCACGCGGAGAAGTCGTAACTGCCGTTCCTGGGCGCGACGACGGTCACTTGCCCGCTCTTGCCGGCGCCGGCGTCGAGGTAGAGGAAGCGTTCGCCGCCGTGCCGGTTGCCGGTGCCGACGCCGGCGCCCGAGGTGAAGGTCCAGCCCGTGCCGCCGTTCTCGAAGCCGGGGTCCGGGATGGTCAGCTGGGGGCGGGCGCCGGAGGTGCCGTCCGCCGCAGCCGTGGCCGACAGCGCGGGCGCCAACGGAACGATCACGGCAACAGCGGTGAGCAGCATGAGCCTGGAGGGCTTCATCGGGTCTCCCGGGTCTTCAGTCACGGCGAGGGTGCGGACGGCCGCGTGGTGGCGGAAAGCTAACAGGGGCGGG
Organism: Streptomyces sp. NPDC088794; assembly: GCF_044750545.1. Lineage (NCBI taxonomy): Bacteria > Bacillati > Actinomycetota > Actinomycetes > Kitasatosporales > Streptomycetaceae > Streptomyces > Streptomyces sp. NPDC088794. The sequence goes on from NZ_JBIVKB010000012.1 coordinate 131,527, forward strand.
AGAGGCGATTCAATGGTCATGCGCAAGAAACATGGAAGACACGCAGACTGACTGCTATCTTCCGTGGACTACCTGGCTGAAAATTTTCATCTATTCATTGCAAGTGACGGCGGAGGGAACCGCATGAAGGTCGGCATCACCGAGGTCGCGGTCCGGGCGCAGGTGAGTGAGGCCACGGTCAGCCGCGTCATCAACCGGCGCCAGGGCGTGTCGCGCAGGACGCGCGAGGCGGTCGAGCAGGCGATGACCGACCTGGGGTACGAGCGGCAGACACGGGGACAGCTCGTCGCGGTCATCACCGAACTCGTCTCCAACCCGTTCTTCGCGGACATCTGCGAACGGATCGAGTCCACGCTCGCCCCGCACGGACTGAAGACGGTCGTGTGCCCGTGCTTCCCGGGCGGAGTACAGGAGTTGGACTTCCTGACCTCGCTCGCCGACCGGGGTGTGGCCGCCGTCGTGTTCCTGTCCGCCAGCAACACGATCGAGGGCTCGGACCCGCAGGCGTACGAACTCCTGCGCTCACGCAGGATCCCGTTCGTCGGGATCAACGGCCAGTTCGAGGGCGTGAGCGAGGCGCCGGTCTTCTCCACGGACGACCTGCTGGCCGCCAAACTCGCCGTCGACCATCTCCACCGGCTCGGTCACCGCCGTATCGGCATGGCGTCGGGTCCGGTCGGCAATCGTCCGGCCGACCGCCGGGTCAACGGCTTCATCTCCTCGCTCGCCAAGCGCGGGGTGGAGGATCCGGAGCAGTGGGTGGTCCGGCAGTCGTACACCGTCGAGGGCGGGCAGTCCGCCGCGATCTCGCTGCTCGGCCGGGGCGCCACGGCGATCGTCGCGGCCAGCGACTACATGGCTCTGGGCGCGATCCGCGGTGCGCGCCGGCAGGGGTACGACGTCCCGGGTGAAGTGTCGGTCGTCGGCTACGACGGCGCCATGATCATGGACTTCGTCGACCCTGCGCTGACCACGGTCCGCCAGCCGGCCGACCGCCTGGCCTCTGAGGTGGCCCGCAGCGTCATCGCCCTGGTCGGCAACCGTGACGTGCCCGTCGGCGAGCTGCTCTTCGACCCGGAGCTGGTGATCCGCGCGAGCACGGCGGCGCCGAAGGCGGAGTGAGATCCCGACCGTCGGCGTCAGGTGCGGTTGCTCGTCCGGACCATTGACCTAGACATCGGATCTATAGACACTCTGCACGGAGATTCGGCTGATCAGTTGGCGGAAAATTCACCTATTCATTGGGTGTTTCATGACTCGTGGATGCTCCGGAGGGGCTGTGCCAAAGTCTCGGTTCGTGTTTCTCGGGTTGTCGCTCGCGTTGCTCGGAGGTGCCGCCAGTCCTGTCGTCGCGGCACCGGCCGCAGCGCACAAGGCGAGACCGGTGGTGGTCGACGTGGACGACTACGGCGCCGATCCCACCGGCAGGAAGGACTCCGCGCCCGCCTTCGCCGCCGCGCTGCGGCACGCCAAGAAGGTCGACGGCGACCGGCCGGTCAAGGTCGTCTTCTCCAAGGGCACCTACCAGATCTACCCGGAGCGGGCGGAGACACGTGAGCTGTACGTCTCCAACACCGTGGGCGCCGACCAGCGTTACCGGGACAAGAAGATCGGGCTGCTCGTCGAGGACATGCACGACGTCACCGTCGACGGCGGCGGCGCCAAACTCGTCTACCACGGTCTCCAGACGGCGTTCGCGTCGATCCGCTCGACCGATGTGACGTTCCAGAACTTCTCCTTCGACTACGCGGCCCCCGAGGTCATCGACGCGACCGTGGCCACCGCCGGCGTCACCGGCGGCCACGCCTACCGCGTCCTGAAGATCCCGGCCGGCAGCCCGTACGAGGTGAACGGCACGCACATCACCTGGCTCGGCGAGAAGAGCCCGGTCACCGGGCAGCCGTACTGGTCGGGCACGGACGGCCTGCAGTACACGCAGATCCACGACCCCAAGGCACAGAAGACCTGGCGTGCGGACAACCCGCTGTTCAACGACGTCGCCTCCGTCACCGACCTCGGCGGACGCAAGATCCGCATCGACTACAACGGCGCGACGCATCCGACGGACGCCGGGCTCGTCTACCAGATGCGTCTCATCGAGCGGACCGAGCCGGGCGCCTTCATCTGGGAGTCCGAGAACGTCACGATGCGTTCGATGAACGCCTACTACCTCCAGTCCTTCGGCGTGGTGGGGCAGTTCAGCGAGAACATCTCCATCGACAAGGTGAACTTCGCGCCCGACCCGAAGTCCGGCCGCTCGACGTCCTCGTTCGCGGACTTCGTGCAGATGTCCGGCGTCAAGGGCAAGGTCTCGATCACCCGGAGCGTCTTCGACGGCCCGCACGACGACCCGATCAACATCCACGGCACCTACCTGGAAGTCGTCGGGCAGCCCGGGCCGAACACCCTCACGCTCGCCTACAAGCACCCGCAGACCGCCGGGTTCCCGCAGTTCGCCCCCGGTGACGAGGTCGAGTTCACCACCAAGCGCACGATGACCCAGCTGACTCCGGCGCACGCGAAGGTCACCGCGGTCGACGGGCCGAGCGGGACGGACCACGACAAGCCGCTCACCACGATGACCGTCACCTTCGACCGTCCGGTCCCCGCCGGGACCGAGATCGGCGGCACGGTGGTCGAGAACATCACGGCCACCCCGTCGGTCGTCATCTCCGACAACGTGTTCCGCAACGTGCCGACCCGCGGCATCCTCGTCACCACCCGCAAGCCCGTCCTGATCACCGGCAACCGGTTCGACGCGATGTCCATGGCCAGCATCTACGTCTCCGCCGACGCCTACCAGTGGTACGAGTCGGGACCGGTCTCCAACCTGACGATCCGCGACAACTCCTTCACGCGGCCCAGCGGTCCGGTCATCTTCGTGGAGCCGACCAACCAGGTCGTCGACCCGGCGAACCCGGTGCACCACAACATCTCGGTCGAGCACAACTCGTTCGACATCGGTGACGTGACCGTGGTCAACGCCAAGAGCGTCGGCGGGTTCACCTTCACCGGCAACACGGTCCGACGGCTGGCCGACTCGGACCAACCGCCGTACACCTCACCGCTGTTCGTCTTCCACGGCAGTTCGGACATCCGGATCGCGCGCAATCACTACGCCAAGGGTCTCAACACGTCCGTCGTCTCGGACTGAGTCGGACCGAGGCCGGCAGTCGAGGGGCAGGCCTTCCGCCTGCCCCTCGACTTCTCTCGACGTGTCACAACGCCTCTCGAAATCCTATGTGATCTCACTCCATCACGACGGAGCGGCAATCGTTGCACGGGTCTTGACGTGGCAATCACCCCTCCCCCAGCATCACGGGCAACCGAAATCCTATTTGATTCAAGTGGGGCAAGCACCATGAGCCGTCGCCGTAGATCCGTGCTGTCAGCCACCGTCACCCTCTTCCTGCTCGCCGCCTCGACAGCCGCCTGCACCATCAAGAACTCGGACGACCCGGGTGCGGCCGACACCGCCTCCGCGCGGACCGGTGGCGGGTCTGCCGAACTAGCCGACGGTTCCAAGACCAAGGTCGCGCTGGTGCCCGGTGGAGCCCACCCCTACTTCCAGCCCTGGAAGACGGCCGGCGCGGAGGCCAAGAAGACCCTCGGGCTTGCGGACGTGACGTTCGACGAGACCGCCGAGTGGGACCAGCAGAAGCAGAACGACCTGCTGTCGACGCTGGCCGCCCGCGGCTACAACGCGTTCGGCATCTTCGGGGTCTCCCCGACCGACATCAACTCCACCTTCGCCGACCTCAAGTCCCAGGGCTTCGCGGTCGCTTCGCTCGCCTCCTGCCCCGCCGGCGGCACCAACGACGCCGACTTCTGTCTGTCGACGGACGTCGAACTCGCCGCCTACAAGGCCGCGCAGGCCGCCATCAAGGCGATGGGCGGCAAGGGCGCGCTGGTCCACCTCACCGGCAACAACGTCGACGCCAACACGCAGTTGAGGATGAAGGGCGTACAGAAGGCGGTGCAGGAGACCGGCGGCAAGGTCACGCTGCTGCAGACCATCACCGACATCGACAAGGACCTCCAGACCGCGCAGAAGGCGGTCTCCGACCTGCTCGCCGCCAAGGGCTCGAAGATCCAGGGCATCGTCTCGACCGCGTACAACCCGGCGGTCGCCGCCGCCGAGGCCGTACAGGAGGCCGGTTCGAAGGCCAAGGTCGTGGCCATCGACGACGACGCCAAGATCCTCGGCTCGATCAAGAACGGCTCCGTGACCGCGACGGTCGTGCAGAACCCCGTCGGCCAGGCGGAGATCGGCACCTGGGCCCTCGCGCTGCTCCAGACCAAGCAGTGCACGATGGCGAAGCCCGGACAGATCATCGACTCCGGCTCCTTCGTCGTGACGAAGGCGAACGTCGCCGACTACGACAGCGCACGGCAGGCCAAGACGGCCGAGCTGAAGAAGCAGTTCGCCGACACGTACCTCAACTGCCGCTGAACGCCCGGGCCACGGACGAAAGAAAGCCGCCACACCACATGAGCATCATCACCCACGCCACGGCCCTGCTGGCCGACATCGCGGTCGAGACGGACCGCACCGACGCCGTGCAGTCGTTCGTCAAGCAGGAGACGATCCTCGTACGACTGACCACCGCCGACGGCCTCGAAGGAACCGGCTACGCCTACACGATCGGCACCGGCGGAACCTCCGTACTGGCGCTGCTGCGCGACCACCTCCTGCCGCTCCTCGCCGGCAAGGACGCACGCAACGTCGAGGCGCTCTGGCAGGAGCTGTTCGGCCTGACCCGCGCGACGACCACCGGCGCCATCACCTCGCTCGCGCTCGCCGCGGTCGACACCGCCCTGTGGGACCTGCGCTGCAAGCGCGCCGGCGAGCCCCTCTGGCGGCTCGCCGGCGGTCACCGGCAACACGTCCCCGTGTACGACACCGAGGGCGGCTGGCTCCACCTCAGCACCGAGGACCTGGTCAAGGGAGCCCTCGCGGCCAAGGACGCGCAGTGGGCCGGCGTCAAGATCAAGGTGGGCAAGCCGCACATCTCCGAGGACGCGGAGCGGCTTCGCGCGGTACGCGAGGCCGTCGGACCGGCGCTGCACATCATGACGGACGCCAACCAGTCGCAGTCGCTGTCCCGTGCCGTCCAACTGGCCGCCGCGCTGGAGCCGTTCGAACCGTACTGGCTCGAAGAGCCCATGCCCGCCGACGACATCAGCGGCCACGCGACACTCGCCCGCTCGACGCGGATCCCGATCGCGGTCGGCGAGTCGTTGTACTCGCCGATGCAGTTCCGCAACTACCTGGAGACCGGCGCCGCTTCGGTGGTGCAGGTCGACGTCGCCCGCGTCGGCGGCATCACTCCGTGGCTCAAGGTGGCGCACCTGGCGGAGACCTTCAACGTCATGGTGTGCCCGCACTTCCTGATGGAACTGCACGTCAGCCTGGTCGCCGCGATCGCCAACGGCGCGTACGTGGAGTACATCCCGCAGCTGCGCGCGGTGACCCGCACCGAACTGACCGTCCAGGACGGTCTCGCCGTGGCTCCCGACGAGCCGGGCATCGGCATCGACTGGGACATGGACGCCCTCGAGGACCGGAGGGTGTCGTGAAGACGGCCGCCGTCACCGAGCCCGACAGCGGGACGGACCGCCCCACCGAGGGAGCACGCCCTGCCCACCGGCTGCCGTTCTGGGTCAACCAGCGGCTGGGCTTGCTGGTGTTGATCGTCGCGCTCAGCATCCTCTTCGGCTCCCTGCGGCCGGCGTTCTTCGACGCGCGGCTGGTGCTCTTCCCGCTGCTGAGGGACATCTCGACGCTGACCGTGGTGGCCCTCGCGCAGATGGTGGTGCTCTCCATCGGGCACATGAACCTCGCCGTCGGACGCATGGCCGCCTTCGGCGCCCTGTTCGCCGGGTTCGGCTACGACCGGCTCCATCTGCCGCTCGTCCTGGGCCTGTTGCTGTGTCTCGTCGCCGGCTGTGTCATCGGCGCGCTGACCGGCTGGATCATCGCCCGCACCGGCGTGAGTTCCTTCGTCGTGACGCTGGCGATGGACTTCGCGCTGCTGGGTCTGGTCTCCCTCCTGTACTCGTCCCTCACCGACAACGCCGCCTTCACCACGCGGCCGGCCGGGCTCGCGGAGCTGCGCTCCTACTCGCTCGCCGACATCTGCGTCGGGCCGGTCTGCGGCTCCCCCGCCATCCCGCAGATGACCCAGTTCACGCTGCTGGCCCTCATCGTGCTCGGCTTCCTGTACGCCCGTACCCGCATGGGACGCGAACTGCTGCTCACCGGTGCCAATCCCGCCGCGGCCGAGCTGTCCGGCATCCCGACGGGCCGCCGGATCGTCCTGGCGCACGGGCTGTCCGGACTCCTCGCCGCACTCGCCGGTTTCATGGCCGCCGTCGGCACCGGCACGTTCAGCGCCTCCATCGGCGACGACTTCATGCTGCCCTCGTTCCTCGGGGCGGTCCTCGGCGGGACGCTGCTCACCGGCGGGGTCGTCTCCGTCATCGGCGCCCTGCTCGGCACCTCGCTGGTCGGCGTGATCCGCAAGGGCCTCGACCTGCTCGGGGTCGGTCTCGAAAGCCTCAACATCTACCTCGGCTGCATCCTGCTGCTGGCTCTGTCGGCGGACCGGGTACGCACCGTCCTGTCCTATCGCAAGGTGGTGCGCTCCACATGACCACGCTCCACGACCGGGGAGACGCCGCCCTCCCCGCGCTGCGGCGCTTCTCCCGCTCGACGACGATGACCCTGCTCTGTGTGGTCCTCGCGGGCTATCTGGCGTTGGGGATCTCCTCGTCCGGCGACTTCTTCGAGGGGCCCTCGCTCCGTACCTTCCTCCAGTACCTCGCCACGCCGATCCTCATCGGGCTGGCCCAGATGGTGGCCCTGTGCGTCGGGCAGCTCAACCTCGCCGTCGGCGCCCTGGGCGGCTTCAGCGCGTGCCTGATGGGCGTGCTGATGGCCGACCACGGCGTGCCCGCCGTCCTCGCCGTGCTGATCGGCGTGCTGAGCGCCACGTTGATCGGGCTGGTGACGGGCGTGTTCATCGTCGCCACCCAGATCAACGGATTCATCGTCACGCTCGGCACGATGACCATCCTGCTCGGGGCGCAGTACCGGCTGTCGGGGACGCGCACCATCGACGGGTACTCCCCCACGCTGCGCGACCTCGGCCGCTCGGCGCCACTGAACATCCCTCTCGTCTTCGTCACCGCGCTCGTCGCGGCGGCGCTGCTGGCCGCGTTCATGTACCGCACGGTCGCCGGCCGACGGCTGCTGGCCGCCGGCGGAAACCCGCTCGCCGCGAGGCTGTCGGGCATCTCCACCGACCGCCAGATCGTGCTCGCGCACACCCTGTCGGGGCTGCTCGTCGGCATCGCCGCGATGACCGCCACCGCCTCCCTGCCCGGCGTCAACCGCAGTGTCGGCGGCGACTGGCTGCTGCCCAGCTTCGCGGCGCCGATCATCGGCGGGGTCGCGCTGACGGGTGGCTCGGTGGCCGTGTTCGGGACGGTGCTCGCCGCGTTCGTGATGCGCCTGATCGACACCGCGCGGGCCCAGTACTCGCTCGACCCGAGCTGGGTGAACTTCCTCATCGGCGTGGTCGTGCTCGGCACGGTCGTCGGCGGCCGGATGCGCGAGACCCACCTCGACAAGAAGGGCAGGGCGCCCGGACGCACCCCACCCGTGCCACCGGACAGCGGCCCGCAGCCGGCCGGGGCGCTGCCCACGACGGGAGGCACCCGATGAGCGAGATCCTGTCGGAGGACGGTCTGCCGGAGGACGGTTCGGGCCGTGACGGCCTGCGGGGAGACGTCCTGCTGGAGTGCGAGGACATCGTCAAGGTCTTCCCCGGTGTACGTGCTCTCGACGGCGTGGGCCTGCGGCTGACCGCCGGCTCGGTGCACGCGCTGCTCGGTGAGAACGGCGCGGGCAAGTCGACGCTGATCAAGGTGATCACCGGGGTGCACACCCCCGACGGCGGCAGGCTGGTACGGGACGGTGAGGAGATCCATCTCCGCTCCCCACTGGAGGCGGCCCGGGCCGGGATCGGTGTCGTCCACCAGGAGCGCAACCTGATCCCCGGCTTCTCCGTGGCGGAGAACATCACGCTCCAGAACCCGCCCTCGCGGCGGGGCCTGGTCGACCGGGAGGCGATGACGGCCCCGGCCGAACGCTGCCTCGCGGAACTCGGCCTGGACATCGACCCGCACCGCCCTGTGCGTGAACTGTCGGTCGCCCAGCAGCAGTTGGTGGAGATCGCGAAGGCCCTCTACACCGAGAGCCGGGTCCTCCTGCTCGACGAGCCGACCGCGTCCCTCTCCCCGCAGGAGGCCGACCGCCTCTTCGACGTCATCCGGCGGCTCACGGAACGCGGCACGTGTGTCGTCTTCGTCAGTCACAAGCTGGAGGAGGTCTTCGCGGTCTGCGACACCGTCACCGTGCTGCGCGACGGCCGCTCCGTCCTGGAGTCGGCCCCGCTGGCCGAGCACACCCAGGACGACGTGGTCACCCTCATGGTCGGCCGCACCCACGCGGTGACGGACATGGCCCCGCGCACGGTGGACACCTCCGCGGCCCCGGCGCTGTGCCTCACCGGCGTCTCCACTGCGGCAGGCCATGAGGACATCTCGCTCAGCGTCCGCCCCGGGGAGATCGTCGGCCTCTACGGGCTGGTCGGCGCGGGCCGCAGCGAACTGGTCAAGGCCGTCCTCGGCCTGGACCGCGTCACCGGCGGCGAGATCCAGGTCTACGGCAGGACGGCGCGGATCGGCTCGCCGCGCGAGGCCCTGCACGAGTACGGCATCGGGTACCTGACCGAGAACCGCAAGGAGGAAGGCGTCTTCCTGGAGCAGCCCATCGTCCGGAACATCACGGTGACGGTGTGGAAGAGGCTGGCCCGGGCCCTGGGGTACGTCTCCTCGCGGGCGGAACAGGAGGTCTCGCAGGATCTCGTCGACCGCCTGAGCATCCGTGTCTCCGGGCTCCAGCAGAACGCCGGTGAACTCTCCGGCGGCAACCAGCAGAAGGTCAGCCTGGCGAAGTGGCTCGCGGCGGACACCAAGCTGCTCGTCGTCGACGAGCCGACGGTCGGCGTGGACGTCCGCACGAAGCACGCCTTCCACGAACTGATCTGGGAGTTGGCCCGCGGCGGTCTGCCCATCCTCCTCATCAGCAGCGACCTGGCGGAGATGATCACGCTGGCCGACCGGGTCGTCGTCATGGCCGACCACCGCATCCGCGGCGAGGTACCCAACGACCACGACTACGACCGGATGAGCGGGCAGATCATCCGCATCATCCACGACCGGGCCGTCTCGGTCGTGTCGGCGAAGGGGGACTGACGAGTGCGGCGCGTCGCACAGGTCATCCGCCTGCGGCCCGAAAAGGCGGACGAGTACCGCGAGTTGCACCGGGCCGTACCCGAGCCGGTCCTCGCCCAACTACGTCGCCGCCACATCGCCAACTACTCGATCCACCTGCTCGGCGACCGGCTGTTCAGCTACTTCGAGTACCACGGGGAGGACCTGGCGGCCGACCTGGCACTGATGGCCGAGGATCCGGCGACCCAGAAGTGGTGGGAGCTGACGGCGCCCTGCCAGGAGCCGGTCGAGGAAGCCGCGCCGGGTGAGTGGTGGGCGTCGACGGAGCAGGTGTTCCTCATGGAATGAAGTCAGGCTTCGAACCGGTCGAGTTGGCGCTCCAGGCTGCGCGTGAGGTGCTCCGCCATCGCCTCGGCCGCGCGTTCGGCCCTGCGGCGGAGTATCGCGCGTACCACTCGCCCGTGCTCCGCCGTGGTCGGGTCGCCCTCGCTCTGGAGGCTGCTGAGCCGGAAGACGTGCAGGTGGGCGTGGAGTCGTTGGACCGCGTCCGCGAGGAGCGGGCGGTGGGCGGCTTCGGCGATCGCGTCGTGGAAGCGCTGGTCCAGGGCGGCGAAATCGCGGTACGCCGCGTACGTCCCGGCGGGGCCCGGGTGGGCCTGCATGTCCTCCAGGATCCCCTCGATGGCGTCGAGTTGGGAGTCGTCGGCGTTCAGGGCGGCCAGTGCGGCGGCTCGCGGTTCCAGGAGCAGCCGCATCTCGAACAGCTCCTCCACGCCCTGCCGGGTCAGCAGCTCGGTCGCCCGGTATCCCGACAGGGACCGCTTGACGACGAGCCCGTCCGCCTCGAGCCGGGCCAGGGCCTCGCGCACGGGGGTCGGTGACACATTGAGCGTGCGCGCGACGGACTCGATGCCGACACGGGCGCCCGGGGCGATCTCATGGTCCATGACCATGGTCTTGATGCCCTCGTAGACACTGTCGGACAGCACCTGACGGACCGGCGCCGCGGACGTCCCGCTCGCTCCGGCCGCCTCGTCGGAGACGGAGGGTTCGTCTGCCGGCATCCGGGTCTCCTCCGAGCTGTGGGCGTCACCGCGCTAGGCAGTTTACCGAGGTGGCGAGATCGAAGACCGAAGTGGGCGGCCCGATCGTCGTCAGGCGGGCCAAGGTCATCCGCAGGTCTCCCGGCCGTGACCCCGGACCGGCACAATCGCGGCCATGACGATCATCACGGGCGCGCCACCCACGCCCACGTACAACGTTCCCGGCGCCCTCGGCCGAGGGTGTCTGACGGGTGGTGTGGTCGGGGCGTCGTTCGCCGCTCTGATCGTCGGAGGTGTGATCGGGAACTGGCCGTTGTTCGTCGCCGGATGGGTCGTGCCCGCGGTGTACGGTCTGCTCTTCCACCTCGCCGGCAGGCCGCGGCGGGCCCGGGAGGCGGCCGTCGTGCCGCGTACGGCGCTCGCGATGATCGAGAGTCTGGAGGCCATCGGGAGCGAGTCGAGCGACGTACCGGCGCGGTTCGAGCTGACCGTCGCACCGGACGACGGGCCGGCGTACCGGTTGCGGATGTCGCAGAACATCAACCTCGTCGATCTGCCGGACTACCGGCCGCGCGGCATCGTGGTGGTGCAGTATCCGCCGGAGCGCCCATGGCGGGTGAAGATCGTGAAGCGGCCGACCCCGGAGTGGGCGGACCGGGCGGCCGGGGCGCGCATCGACTCGGTGCCCGGGCCGGCCGTACCGGGCGAGTCCCCGGAAGGGTGCGCCTTCGGCATGGCCGCGTTTCTCGGTCTGCTGCTCGGCGCGGCGCTCGTGGTCCTGGTGTTCCGCGCCGACCTGTTCGACCAGGACGCCACCGCTCAGCCCAACTCGTCGGCTCCGTCCGTCTCGTCCTCGTCGTCGACCACGGTCGTGACGTCTGGGTCCGCCACAGTCTCTCTCGGACCGGACCAGTCGTTCCTCGACAAGGGCGAACTGCGCCGCGCCATGGACTCGCTCACCAAGGGCAAGGGCAAGCGCCCCGCGCTGACTCTCGTCGTACAGGAACGTCTGTTGTCCGTCGTGTTCGCTCCGTCCGATACGCAGGCCCCGCGGTTCGACCCGGATTCCCTGCCGTTCGAGCGCTTCCCCGCCTTGGTCAAGGAAGCCACGACCACCCTCGGGGTCCGCTCCCCGCAGACCTGGCAGCTCACCGCCGACAACCTCACCGGGTCCCTCACACTCAGGGTCGGCGTGACCGGCACCGAGGGCACGGCCTCACTGGAAGCGGACGGGCAGGGCAAGGTGGTGCGACGCACCCCGGCGGGCTGAGCACCGGGCCTGTTGACGTCGACGACCGGATCACCTCGTGGTAGCCGAGCCGGCCAACTGCCCCGCTGGGCAACTCCACCCCCGCCGCCACAGCCGGACCGCGCCCCGTGATTGGCTGACTCCGGCCACTCCGGCCGACGCCCGAAAGGACACCGCAGCCATGAGCAACGCATACGCCTACGAGTACAAGGTCGTCACCTTCAGGGAGTCACTCATCGGTGACGCGCTCGACAGCGACAAGCTGGAGAAGACCCTCAACAAGCATGCCGCGGACGGCTGGGCGCTCAAGGCGATCACCGCCGCCGACGTAAAGGGCCGCATAGGCCCCGGCGCCGTCGAAGGCCTGCTCCTCACCCTTGAGCGCCCCCGCGCCTGACGCCGGCGAGCCCAAGTCCGGGAGATTCAGGCCCCGTCGGACGGCAGCGCGTACAGCTGGGGCAGGTTGACCACGATCGCCTCCTGGGTGCTGCGGGCGATGACCACCACGGCTTCCTCGGCGGGGTCGGGGTTCTCCTCGCGGTGCGGCACGAACGGCGGGACGAAGATGTAGTCGCCGGGGGCGGTACGCAGGCGTACCTCCTCCGGCCGCGAGCCCGAGTCGTCGAGGAAGACGAACTCGGGGTGCCCGCTCACCACATAGATCGCGGTCTCCGACTCGCCGTGGTGGTGGTCGGAGGACGACGTGGCGGGGGCGACATGGGTCTGGCCCATCCACAGCTTCTCGGAGCCGACCGTCCTGCCGCTGACCGCGGCGAACCTGCGCATCCCCCCGCTCTGTGCCGTGTCCCCGTCCAGGGCATCGGCGCGGATGTGGTGGAGGCGAGTGTGCAGAGGTGCCGCCGGCTGCCCGGGGCCGTCGTGGAGATGGGGGTGGAAACCTTCGCCGGGGGTCGTCAGCGGCTCGCTCATGGGTCGGGACGCTAGAGCCACCCCGAAAAGGATGTCAAGAGGTGTCCAATGCCCTTCACCTGCGGCAATGTTCCCGCAATGTAGGAACGGAACCGGCCGGAGCCTTCGTGGCGGGCATCCCGTCGGGCATGATGTGCGCATGCATATCTCCGCGAAGGCGGACTACGCCATGCGGGCCCTGTTGGAGCTCGCCCGAGAACCCGCACGCCCCCTCACCTGCGAGGCCGTGGCCTCTTCCCAACAGATCCCCTTCCGCTTCCTCAAGTCGGTCGTGGGCGAGTTGCGGAAGGCCGGTCTGGTGCGCAGTCAGCGCGGTTGCGAAGGCGGCTACTGGCTCGGCCGGCCGGCCGACGAGATCACGCTCCTCGACGTCGCGCGCGCCGTGGACGGAGAGTTGATCACCCTGCGGGGTGAGTCGCTCGCCGGACTCGACTACCCCGGTCCCGCCTCCGGGCTGCCCGGGGTGTGGCGCCAAGTGGAGGCGGACGCCGCCGCGATCCTGGGCGGCACGACCCTGGCCGCGCTGTTGCCCACCCCTGTCGAAGCGGGGGCGAGTGCGGGGCTGAGCGGGAAGGGAGCCGCGTGACGGTCGTACCGGAGAGACCCTTGGCAGAGGCTGATGTGGAGGTCGTGGAGTACACCGACCCGCTCTGTCCCTGGGCCTGGGGGTCGGAGCCCGTCTTCCGCCGCCTGCGCGCGGCGCTGGCCGGCCGGGCGCGGTGGCGTCGCGCGTACTGCATCCTCTTCGACCACGACGACGACCCGGCGCCCGATCCCGCGGCCGAGACCGCCTGGTACGCGCGGTACGTCGAGGACATCGGCGGTCATACGCAGGCGCCGCGGGCACTGAAGCTGAGCCGGGTGGCGGCGAGTTCGTGGCCGTCCTCGCTGGTCGCCAAGGCCGCCGAGGCGCAGGGCGACGACGTGGCCGACCAGGTGCTGCGCCAGCTGCGGGAGACCGTCTTCGTCCTCGGGGAACCGGCCGACAACCTCGTACTGGCGCTGTCGGCGGTAACGGGCGTGCCCGGCTTGGATGTTGAGCGGCTGGCCGCCGACGCGGCGTCGACCGAGGTGCTGGAGCGGGTGCGTGCCGATCACGCCGAGGCACGTCGTCCGGTCGACGAGGTGCTGTCCGTGCGCGACGGGTCGCCTCATCCCGGTGCCGCCAAGGAGACGGCCGACGGTCAATTCCGGTACGCGCTACCGACGTTGCTGGTCCGCGGCCCTGCCGGGTACCGCGTCGTGCCCGGCTGGCGGGCATACGAGGAGTACGCCACCGCGATCGACGCGGTGCGCCCCGGGCTGCTGTCGGACCCCGTGGCGTCGGCTCCGGCGGAGGCGCTCGCGCGGTATCGGAGCCTGACGGATCCGGAGCGCCGGCTGCTGACCCACGGCTCGTGGCCCCCGGCGGACGCCGTCCGCGTCGAGACCGGCAACGGGCCCCTGTGGCTGCACCCGGAGGAGGCCGCGACGCACCCCGCGGTCGGGCGCGGCGCGCCTTCCGCGCCCTGACAGAACTCCATCAGCCCTCTGATCAGCGATCGAAAGCCGTCCCGCCGAATGAGACACCAATTGGTGTCCATTGACAGCCGCCGACGGCTGCCCCCAGGATGAGCAGCATGCTTACGACGCACCCCGGTGTGGTGTGCCGCTACGTGGACCTGCGGCGCACCTGCAGCGCTCTCTGTCGCTGACCCGCCGCCCCCGGCCCACAGGCGCCTGACTCCGCTCCCGTAGCCACCGGCCCCTTGCCGCGTCGCCGACCGGTGCCCGTCTTCTCGCGCCCCGCGTTTCGCGCCCAGTCGCTTGCTCCCCTCTCCTTCTGCTTCCCGGCTCTTCCCCGCGATCCGCCGACGCCTCGTGTCCCGAGCGAGGCATGCCCAGCTGTGCACCGAAGCCGCACCGGCATGTCCCTCCCGGCCCGAACGTCGTCCGAACCCCGGGCATGCCGCCCTCGCTCCCTTTCCGCTGCCCCGGCGCGGTCCGGAGCCCTCGAAGAAAGAAAAACGATGTCCGGACGACTCACGCCCCGTAGTCACCAGGCGGCCCTCCGCCCCGGCAGACTGCGCGCCGCCGCCCTGGGGACCGCCCTCGCCACCGTGCTCGTCCCCGCCCTCAGCGCCTGCGGCGGCGACGCCGCGTCGGCCAGTGGCAGCTCGACGCTGAAGTGGACCTCCTCCTACTTCCCCACCCACTGGGACCCGGTGGTCAGCGGCAGCGGCGCCCAGTTCCGCGAACTGGCCCTGGTCTACGCCTCGTTGACCCGCACGGACGCGACCGGCAAGGCCGTGCCCGACCTGGCCAAGAGCTGGGAGTACAACGCCAAGGGCGACCAGATCACGTTCCATCTGCGGCCCAACCTGAAGTTCAGCGACGGCGAGCCGGTCGACGCCGCCGCCGTGAAGGCCGCCATCGAGCGGGCCCAGAAGCAGAAGAACTCCGCCCTCTTCGGCGACCTCACCTCGATCAAGTCGGTCGACGCCAACGGGCTGGACGCGGTGCTGCACCTCAGCCAGGTCGACTACCAGATCCCCCAACTGCTCGGCGAGCGCGTGCTGCAGATCGCCAGCCCGAAGGCGGCGAAGTCCCCGACGAAGCTGGACCAGAGCCCGGTCGGCGCGGGCCCGTTCACCGTCACCCAGCTCGTCCCGGGCACGAAGGTCCTGCTGAAGAAGAACCCGGACTACTGGGACGCCAAGGACATCCACATCGACAACGTCGAACTGACCTCGGCCCCCGACGCCTCGACCGTCGTCTCCGGACTCCAGACCGGCGTCTACAACTTCGCCGACATCAAGCCCAGTCAGGCCGAAGCCGCCAAGAAGGCCGGCCTCGACGTCTTCGTCCAGCCCGGATTCAACGCCAACAACATCAGCCTGAACGTCAACAAGGCACCGTTCGACAACGACAAGGTCGTCGACGCGGTCCGCTACGCGATCGACCGCCAGGAGTTCGTGGACAAGCTGACCTTCGGCTACGGCTCGGCGACCAACCAGCCCTTCCCCAAGGGCTATGTGGCCTACGACCCGCAGTCCGCGAACGACTACGCCTACGACCCGGCGAAGTCGAAGCAGCTGCTCTCCGAGGCCGGTTACAAGGCGGGCCAGATCAAGCTCGACCTCGTCATCCCGGCCGAGGACCCTCAAGCGGAGATCGTCCAGGCGCAGTTGGCGAAGGTCGGCATCACCGTCAACATCAAGATCGACAAGAACTGGGCCACCCCGTTCTTCGCCAAGGACCTCACCTTCTCGCTCTACGGCACCACGGGCCGTGACTCCGCGGCGCAGACCCTGACCGCGCACTTCGGCCCGAACGGCCCGCTCAACCTCAGCACGCCCTACGAGCCGGCCGGCTTCGAGGCGGCCATCGCCAAGGTCCGCCAGACCCCGCTGGACTCGCCCGACTACGCGCAGGTCCTCCAGGCCGCGACCCGGGCCGGTCTGGAGAGCAAGGCGCTGGTCTTCACCTACTCCTCGCCCAACCTCATCGCCAAGAGCAAGTCCATCTCCGCCCTGCCCAAGAACCCGGCCCACATCGACTGGACCGGCGTGACCATCGGCGCGAACTGACACGCCGTCATATCCCGTACAGCCACTACAGAGAGGGGGCAAGCCATGGCGACGACGGAGGCACCGGCCACACCGGCCGACGTACGTCACCCGGCCGCCACGACCCGGACGCGGCGCACGCTGGGCCGCGTCCTGGTCACCCTCGGCCGGTCGATCGCGATCTTCGTGCCCGTGTTCCTGGTCGCGACGTTCGTGACGTTCGCGCTGCGGTCACTGAGCGGGCTCAGCCCGGCGCGGATCCAGCTGGGCGAGGAAGCAACTCCGGAAGCGGTCGCCAGAGTCGAGGCCCAGTGGGGGCTCAACCGGCCTTTCCTGGTCCAGTACGTCGACTGGTTGGGCGGCGTCCTGCATGGGCAGCTCGGCACCAGCTGGACCAACGGCGCCGACATCTCCACCCTCATCGGCCTCGGCCTGGGCGTGAGCCTGTCGGTGGCCACCTTCGCGCTCGTCATCGGCGTGGTCGCGGGCTTCGCCCTCGGCACGATCGCCGCGCTGCGCCGCACCACCTGGGTCGACCGCGCGATCACCGGCTTCGTCACGGTGATCTCGGTGATGCCGGCCTTCGTCGTCGGCATCGTGCTGGTCGCGGTCTTCGCGGTGGGACTGCACGTGTTCCCGTCCGCCGGCTACATCCCGGCGGCGCAGGGCTTCGGTCCCTGGCTCGCCCACATCACCCTGCCGGCCATCGCGTTGAGCTTCGACGTCATCGCCGACGTCGCCCGCCAACTGCGCACGAGCCTCATCGCCGCCTACCGCGAGAACTACGTGACGGGCGCGGTCGTACGGGGGCTCGGTCCACGGCGGATCTTCTTCGGGCATGTGCTGCGCAACGGCCTCGGCCCCGCGCTGGCCACGCTCGGCCTGAAGTTCCCCACGCTGGTCGGCGCCTCCGTCGTCACGGAGTGGATCTTCGGGCTCCAGGGCTTCGGCCGCTTCGCCAACGACTCCGCCCAGGCCGGTGACGTACCCGCCGTACAGGGCGTGCTCGTGGTGTCGATCGTCCTGGTCGTCGCCTTCAACCTGATCGTCAACCTGGTGCTGGCGCGTGTGACGCCGGCGTCCCAGCGGGGGGTGTGACCATGGTGCGCCGCGTGCTCTCCCTGCCGTCCGGCCGGATCGCGCTGGTGATCCTGACCGTGATCGCCCTGCTCGCCGTCCTCGGGCCGTTCATCGCGCCCCAGAATCCGCTGGCCACCAGCTCCGACACCCTCGCGGACGCCTCGGGCGCCCACTGGCTGGGCACGGACTACCTCGGCCGCGATGTGCTGAGCCGGCTGCTCGACGGCTCCCGGGTCAGCGTCCTCGGTTCGCTCGAAGTCGCGCTCACTGCACTGGGGGTCGGGGCGATCCCCGGGATCCTGTCGGTCTACTTCGGCCGGGCCTTCGAGTGGATCACCCTCCGGCTGACCGACACCCTGGTCGCCCTGCCCTTCCTGCTGTTCGCGGTCGCCGTGGTCGCGCTGCTCGGCAACGGCATCACCCAGGCGATGCTGGTCACGGGGGTGCTGGTGTCGCCCCTGTTCTACCGGGTGTCCCGCGCCGCCACGCTGGCCGTGGCCCGTTCGCCGTACGTGGAGGCGGCGCTCATCTCCGGCGCCTCCATCGGGTGGGTCGTACGCCGGCACGTATGGGTCAAGGTGCTGCCGCCGGTCGCGGTGGCGCTCGCCCAGACCATCGGCGTCGGCTTCGTCATCGTCTCGACGCTGACCTTTCTGGGGATCGGTGTCCAGCCGCCCGCGCCGACCTGGGGCGGCCTGCTCGCCTCGGACCTCGGCTACCTGACCCAGCAGCCGTGGGCACCACTCGTACCCGCCCTGCTGATCATGGTCACCGTCTGGGCCTGCAACCTCCTCGCCGACACGATCCGCGACGTCTCCGGCGAGGCGGGCCGCGCCCTGGTCAACAACCGCAAGGCGCGCGCCAATCGGCTGGCCGGGACCGACTCCGACCTCACTCACGTTCACGCCGGAGGTGCGTGATGGCAACTCTCTCCGAGAAGGTCCTCACCGAGGCCGACCAGCAGAGCAGGACCGCGGTCGCGGAGACCGGTACCGGCCCGGCCGAGCCCGTCGGCCAGGCCTCTCCCTCGACGCCGGTCCTGTCCGTACGCGACGTGCGCATCAGCGACCGGGCCGCCGGCGACGAGATCGTCCACGGCGTCAGTTTCACGCTCACGCCCGGCAGCGCCGTCGGCATCGTCGGCGAGTCGGGCAGCGGAAAGACCCTCACCTGCCAGGCCACGCTGGGCATCCTGCCCGCCCACTTCGAGGTCACCGGCGGCTCGATCGAGATCGACGGCCAGGACATCTCCGGCCTCTCGTCGGCACAGTGGACGGCTCTGCGGGGCGCCACGATCAGCGCGGTCTTCCAGGACCCGGCGTCCTATCTCAACCCCTCGATCCGGGTGGGCGCGCAGATCGCCGAGGTCCTCCGCGTCAAGAAGGGCCTCAAGCGGCGCGCGGCGCGCGGGGAGGCGATCGACCTGCTGCGCGCGGTGCACCTGCGGAACCCGGAACTGGTCTACAGCCAGTACACCCACGAACTCTCCGGCGGCATGCTCCAACGGGTCCTCATCGCGGCCGCGATCGCCGCCGACCCGCGCATCCTCATCGCCGACGAGGCCACGACCGCGCTCGACGTCACCGTCCAGGCCGAGATCCTCGACCTGCTGGCCGACCTGCGCGAACGGACAGGGCTGGCCCTCGTCCTCGTCTCCCACGACCTCGCCGTCGTCGCCCAGCTCTGCGACGAGGTCCTCGTCATGCGGCAGGGCGAGGTGGTCGAACAGGGGCCGACGCACGAGGTGTTGCACAACCCCCGGCACGAGTACACCCGGCTACTGATCGCCGAGCACGAGCAGTACGGCCTGGACAAGTTCCTCGCCATAGAAGCGGCTGAGGCGGTTTCCGCCGTAAAGGAGGACGTATGAGCGGGGAGCCGGCCGGTCCCGTCCTGGAGATCACCGACCTGGACGTGCACTACGGTCTGCGCCGGCGCCGCCGCCAGGCCCTGCACGGCGTCTCCTTGAGCGTCGCGCCAGGTGAGACCATCGGGATCATCGGCGAGACCGGTTCGGGCAAGTCGACACTCGCGCGGGCCGCGCTCGGTCTGGTGCGCGCGTCGTCGGGATCGATCGTGATCGACGGCGAGGAGGTCGGCGCGCACGGCCATCGCCAGTGGCGCGCGCTACGCCGTCGGGGTGTGATCCAGTACGTCTTCCAGGACCCCCTGCGCAGTCTCGACCCGGACCTGACGGTGGAGGCGTCCCTCGCCGAACCACTGCTGATCCAGGGCGTGTCCCGACAGGAGGCGGCGACGCGGGTGCGCGCGTTCCTCGACCGGGTCCGGCTCGACGCCGAGCTGCTCGACCGGCTGCCCGGTGAACTGTCGGGCGGCCAGCGTCAACGGGTCGCGGTGGCGCGGGCGTTGGTGACGGAACCCCGGCTCGTCATCCTCGACGAGCCGGTCAGCGCCCTGGACTCCGCCAACCGCGTCCAGATCCTGCAGATCCTCAAGGAACTCCGCTCCGACGGGGTGGCCCTCGTCTTCATCTCCCACGACCTGGGTTCCGTCGCCGGGGTCGCCGACCGCATCGCCGTGCTCTACCAGGGCGAGTTGGTCGAGGTCGGCGCCACCGCCAATGTCATCAACCAACCCCGGCACCCCTACACGCGCCTGCTCGTCCGCTCCGCGCCCACGCTGCACAGCGCGGCGGCGGACCGCGCCGAACGCGAGGCCCTGCGCGCCCTCCTGCACGCCTGACGCACCAGCAACGCCCCTCGACCTCCCTGAACTCCCGCTGACAGAACAGGAACAGCCATGTCCCGCACGCTCCACCTCGCACTGCATCCCTACGGCGTGGGCGGCCCCGGCCAGCACGGCCTGTGGAAGGACCCGCGCGTCGCGAAGAACGCCAGCATCGACATCAACTACTACATCCGGCTGGCCCAGGCGGCCGAACACGCCCTCTTCGACGCCCTCTTCATCGTCGACAGCCAGTTCATCAACTCGACCTACCCGGCGCACTACCTCAACCGCCTGGAACCGCTGACCCTGTTGTCGGCCGTGGCCACCCACACCAAGCACCTCGGCCTGGTGGGCACAGCGAGTTCGACCTACAACTCCCCCTTCAACCTCGCCCGCCGCTTCGCCTCGCTGGACCACATCAGCAACGGCCGGGCCGGCTGGAACGTGGTCACCAGCTTCGACACCGGTACGTCCAAGAACTTCGGGCTCGACGAGCACCTCGACTACGCCACCCGCTACGGCCGCGCCCTGGAGTTCGTCCAGGTCGCCCGTGGGCTGTGGGACTCGTACGAGGACGACGCGTTCCCCGCCGACGTCGAGCGGGGCGTGTTCCTCGACCCGGCCAAGCTGCACGAACTCGACCACGTGGGCGAGCACTTCAAGATCGCGGGACCACTGAACCTCTCCCGCTCCCCGCAGGGCCAGCCGGTGATCTTCCAGGCCGGCGTGTCCGAGGAGGGCCGCGACCTCGCCGCGCAGGTCGCCGAGGGCATCTTCGCGCCCGGGGGCACGCTGGAGTCGTCGCGGGACTACTACGCCGACGTCAAGAAGCGCACGGCCGCCTACGGCCGCGACCCCGAGCACGTCAAGATCCTCATCCACGGCGGCCCGGTCGTCGCCGCCACCGACGAGGCGGCCCGTCGCCGGGAGCGGGAGATCTTCGAGGAGGACGACGACTTCAGCCGCAACCTGGCGCTCCTTGGCCGTTCCTTCGGGGCGTACGACTTCAGCGTGCACGACCTGGACGCGCCCTTCCCGGATGTCGCCCACCTCGCCGAGAAGGGCGGGCGCACGGGTGCCGCGCAGCTCATCGAGCGGGCCAGGACCGAGAAGCTGACGTTGCGTCAAGTGGCGAAATCCATCAACCAGTTCCGTCGGTCGCCGTTCGTCGGGGACCCGCAGACGGTGGCCGACACGATCCAGCAGTGGTTCGATGCCCGTGCCCTGGACGGCTTCAACCTCGCCTTCCGCACCGAGGACGAGCTGAACTACTTCGTCGACAGTGTCGTCCCGATCCTCCAGAAGCGCGGCCTGTTCCGCACCGAATACACGTCCGACACCCTGCGCGGCAACCTCGGCCTGCCGATCCCGACCAACCGCCACTCCCGCGAGCGCCAGCTCGTGAACGACTGAGGCCGCGCGATGACCGAACTGTCGGCGACGGGGGGCCGCGACGTCCACACCGTCCGCTTCCCGGCCGCCACTCCTCCGGCGACGGTCGACGTACTCGTCGTCGGCGCGGGCCCGGTCGGCCTTGCGGCGGCCGTCGAGCTGACCTCGCGCGGTGTCCAGGTCGCCGTGGTCGAGCGCGCCCGCGCCGCGACACTCGTGCGGGCCGGTGCGATGGGGCACACCCCGCGGGTCGTGGAGCATCTGCGGCGCTGGGGGCTGCTCCAGCGGGTGCGGGACGCGTGGACGTATCCGCCGGAGTGGCACCGGGGAACGCGCCTGGTGACCTCGCTGACCGGGCATGAGCTGGTGCCGGTGCCGGCTCCCTCCTTCGCCGACAGGGGCGGTGCCACCGGGCACTCCTCCGACGAGGCGCTGCGCCGGCCGCAGACCGTGTTCCAACGGGTGTTCCTCGACCACCTCACGGAACAGGGCGTGAGCGTGTCCGGCGGTCGGGAGCTGACCGGGTTGCGCGAGGACGCGGACGGCGTCGACGCGGAGGTCGTGGACGTCGACTCCGGGCGCTCGCACACCGTTCGGGCCGCCTACGTCCTCGGCACCGACGGAGGCGGCAGCACCACGCGCCGACTGGCCGGCATCGCCCGCGAGGGCGAACACGCCACCGAGAAGCGGCTGCGGCTCATCGTCCGCACCGGCGACATCTCCGACCGGGTGGGACCCGCGCCCAGCGCGACCAACATCGTCGTCAACGCCCACGCGTCCGGATTCCTCGCCGCCGTCAGCGCGCGTGAGTGGCGGGTGTACGCCGGGCCGTACCCGCTCGACCACGAGCCCGGTGCGGACGAGTTGTTGGAGGTCGGCCGGGCGGCGTTCGGCTTCGACGTGGACCTGGAGCTGGTGTCCGCGACGACCTTCTACCACGCCACCCGGATCGCGGAGACGTTCCGTCGCGGCCGGGTCCTGCTGGCCGGCGACGCGGCCCATGTACGCACGCCCGGCGGCAACTTGGGCGAGGGCATCGGTGATGTGGTCAACCTGGGGTGGAAGCTCGCCGCCGTGCTCGACGGTCACGCGCCCCGGAGCCTGCTCGACTCCTACGACCAGGAGCGCCGCCCGCACAACTGGCGTGTCGCCGACCACTCGTTGGACCGGGCGCACCGCACGCAGGCCACGCTGGCGGAGATCCGTGCCGGAGGCATTCCGGACGACACGGACCTCAGCGACGCGGCCGTCCGGCGACGGGCCGAGATCGGCGCGCGCCTGCGGCGGGACCGGTTCGGCAGCGACGGAGTCGCCTTCGACGAGCGCTACGACGCGTCAGCGACCGTCTGGTACGAGCCGGACCAGCTCGATGCCGAGCCGCCCTGGCGCGCCGACGTCTACGAGGACGATCCGCGCCCGGGCCACCGCGCACCGGACGGCCCGGTCGACCCGAGCGGCGGCACGCTCTACGACCGTCTCGGCACGTCCTTCGGTCTGCTCGTCCTCACCGAGGACCGGACGGTCGAGCGGGCCTTCGCCGCCGAGGCCGCCGCACGGGCCCTGCCGTTCACCGTCGTCCACCTCACCGACCCGGCGGCACGCGCCGTCTACGGCACCACCAACGTCCTGATCCGCCCGGACCAGCACGTCGCCTGGCGCGGCACGGACCTGCTCGACGCGGGTGCGGGCGCCGTACTCGACCGGGTACTGGGCCACATCGGCACGGCGGCGACGCCGGACACCCGCGTACCGATCCCGGCCACGACCGCAGCCTGAGACCACCGAAAGGCCATCACCCCATGACGAGCGAGAGACCACGCTTCCGGCTCGGTTTCCTCACCCACGTCCAGGGCCGCGACGACGACATCGCCCGCACCTACCGCAACGCCCAGGAACTCTTCGTCGTAGCCGACGAGTTGGGATTCGACGTCGGCTGGGTGGCGCAGCACCACGTCCCGCTCGGGGGCGGCGGACTGTCGTCACCGTGGACCTTCCTCGCCCACGCGGCGGCCCGCACGACCCGCATCCGACTCGGCACCGCCATCACCGTCCTCCCGCTGGAGGACCCGGTCCGGCTCGCCGAGGACATCGCCACCGTCGACACGCTCAGCGGGGGCCGCGTGGAGTTCGGCGCCGGCAGCGGATCGAGCGAGGTGGAGTACGCGGCGTTCGGCAAGGACGTGGCCCGCAAGCGCGAACTGACCAGCGAGAACCTCGACATCGTGCGCCAGGCCCTGGGCCGACACGAGGTGGGCACACCCGGCTTCCGCATCCAGCCCCGGCCCGGCGACTTCACCGACCGCGTCTGGCAGGGGGTGTTCAGCGCCCAGGGAGCCGAGTACGCGGCGCGGAACGGTTCGAACCTGCTGCTCAACCGGGCGGCCTACGGGTTCGACGAGCCCACGGACGAGGTCCAACGGCCATGGGCGGACGCCTACTTGGCCGCCTGGGACCGACCGCACCGCCCGCGCATCGGCCTGTCCCGGTTCGTGTTCCCGGCCAAGGACCGGCGCACCGCGCTCGCGGCGATCGGCGACGACGTCCACCGGACCGCGCTGCGGATGGCGGAGCACGGCGCCTTCCCCAAGGGCCTCGACCGGGACGAGGCGTTGCGCCGCTTCCACTCCTTCTACGGCCATCCCGACGACGTCGTCGCTGCGCTCGGGCAGGAGAAGGTGCTGCCCGTCGCGACCGACCTGATCACCCAGTTCAACCCCGCCGTCCCCGACCACGACGCCGCCGTCCGCGCCCTCGAACTCATCGCGACCGAGGTGGCACCGGCGTTGGGCTGGCAGCCCGCACGGCCGGCCGAACCCGTCTCCGCAGGAGTGTGAAATGACCCAGTACAGCGACTACTTCGGCCCCGAAGGCCTCCGCGTCCGAGGCACGGTCGTCGTCGTTCCCGGCCGTGGCGAGACCCGGGC
Source organism: Streptomyces sp. NPDC088794 (assembly GCF_044750545.1). Classification (NCBI taxonomy): domain Bacteria; kingdom Bacillati; phylum Actinomycetota; class Actinomycetes; order Kitasatosporales; family Streptomycetaceae; genus Streptomyces; species Streptomyces sp. NPDC088794. Next base: position 155,684 of record NZ_JBIVKB010000012.1, read on the forward strand.
GACCTACGCCCGCTTCGGCAGGCGGCTCGCCGCCGACGCCTACCGCGTCCGCGTGATCGACGCCCCCGACCTCGAAGGCGAGGACCTGACCGACCTCGCCGCCCGCCTCACCGACGCCGCCGAGGGCACGGCGGCCGACGACGGTGTCGTACGACCCCTCGTCCACGTCGGAGCCGACGCGGGGGCCGCCGCGATCGCCGCGCTGCTCGACCGGGCGCCCGACAGCGGGCCCGATGCCGTGGTCCTCGCGGGGCTGCCCGGCCGGGCCCCCGGCGCCACCGCCGCCGGCACCTGGGACGAGGAACTCGACGTCCGCACCTCCTGCCCGGCCCACCGGGGCACCCTGACCCAGGACCCCGAGGTCCGGCGTGGCTCGCTGGACGACGCGATCCCGGAAGCCGTGCTCGCCGCCGCCTATGACAGCGAAGCCGCCGTCCCCGCGCTGCTCATCGTCGGTGACGCCGACCCCCTGGCGGATCAGGAAGCGCTCGCCCGCGCGGCCAAGTCCCTTCCCAGCGCGCGCCTTTCGGTCGTCCACGGCGCGCACCACGACGTCCTCAACGACCTCCAGCACCGCTCGGTGGCCGCCGAGGTCGTCACCTTCCTGGAGAACCTGCGCAACGAACTGCGGCCGCTGATCACGGTGCGGTCGAGCGCCTGGTGACCGTCAGCCCGCCCGCTCGGCACGCCGTCTGAACCCCGACCCCGGAAGGTCCCCTCATGGCCTCGATCCTGTCCGTCTCCGGCAGCCCCTCCCCCACCTCCCGCACCACACGACTGCTCCGTCACCTGGACGACCGGCTCCGCCTCCAGGGCCACGAGGTGATCCCGCTGGAGGTACGCACCCTCCCCGCGCAGGCACTGCTGGGCGCCGACTTCGGGCATCCGGCGATCAAGGCGGCCACGGCCCTGTTCGAGCAGGCCGACGGAGTCGTCATCGGCACGCCCGTCTACAAGGCCGCCTACTCGGGCCTGCTCAAGTCGCTGCTCGACCTGCTCCCGCAGTACGCGCTGACCGGCAAGACCGTGCTGCCCCTGGCCACGGGTGGCAGCACGGCCCATGTCCTGGCCATCGACTACGCCCTGCGCCCGGTGCTGAGTTCGATGGGCGCCTCGCACATCGTGCCGGGCTGGTTCACCCTCGACAGGGACATCACGGTCGGCGACGACGGCACCCCGACGATCGCACCCGCCACGGCCACGGCACTGGAGCAGGTCACGGACCTCTTCTCCGCCGCGCTGGGCGGCCGTACGACCGTGCTCGAGGCCACGGGGTGAAGCGCCCGGTGACCTACTGACCCACTCGTCCGTCGACGCACTCGCGCAGCAGGTCCGCGTGGCCGCAGTGCCGGGCGTACTCGTCGATCCGGTGCACCAGCAGCTCCCGGACCGCGATCCCGTCCTTCCCCAGCCGCTTGCCCAGATCGTCCTCGTGCTCGGCCAACACGGCGTCGGTCGCGGCCTGTTCGCGTTCCAGATCGGCGAACGCGGCCTCGACCACGGCCTGTTCACCGACGGCTTCATCGAAGTCCGCGTCCCGCCTGCCGTACAGCTTCGGCAACGGGTCGCCGTCGGTGATCCAGTTGCGCCAGTCCCGTTCCACCTCGGCGAGGTGCCGGACCAGACCGAGCAGTGACATCGTCGACGGCGGAACCGATCGACGTGCCAGCTGCTCGGCGTCCAGGCCCTCGCACTTCAACCGCAGGGTCAGGCGGTAGTTCGTGAGCACGTCCTCGATGGTGGCGAGTTCGCCGTCCGGACCGGGTCCTTCGTTGTTACGAGGGTCGTCGTCCGGGTTGGCCCACATGTCGGGGTAGACGGTCGCCTGGGTCCATCGTGCGGGTTGGTCAGTCATGCGGGCCATGGTGGTTCGTCGGGGCACCGGCCCGCCAGCGAGTTTCGGTGCCGTACGCCTAGCGGTAGCAGGTGGTGCGACCCGGATGCCAGCGGCAGGCGACGCCCGCGAAGCCACCGCCCGCCACGACGTCGACGCCGAACGTGTCACCGCCGCGCAGCACCTGCCGCTGCCGGACGAGCCCGTCGGCACCGTCACGGATCGTCTCCACCAGCCACCGTCCCGGGCCGATGGTCAGCGGCACCTGTGCCGTGCGAGCGGCCCCCGCGTACACCCCGCCCAGGAACCAACGGCTGCCGCTGCGGCGGGCGAGGACGGCCTCCTGACCGGGATGTCCGGCCAGCAGTTTGGTGTCGTCCCAGGCCGCGGGGATCTGGTCGAGGAAGTCGCGGGCGACCGGCCGGGTGTCGTACGACTCCGGGGTACCGGCGAGCATCTGGAGGCCGGACTCGTAGGCGACGGTGAGGCCGACCTCTGCCGCGTCGGAGTTGGGGCGCTGACCGACGCGTTGGAAGCCGCCAGGGGTGAAGTCCATGGAGCCGATGACATTGCGGGTGAAGGGCAGGGTGGTGAGGTGGGCGGCGGTGTTCGTCCGCTTCTCCTCGCCGCCGACGCCTTCCAGGGTCATGACCTGCGGCCAGGTGCGCTGGATTCCCTTGGGGATCGTCGAGCCGTGGAAGTCGACCATGAGGTGGTGGGCGGCGGTCTCGGCGAGGATGGCGTCGTACCACTGGAGCATGGGCTGCGCCTCGGAGTTCATGAAGTCGATCTTCACGCCCTTGACGCCCCAGCGTTCCAGGGTGGGCAGCCACTGAGCCCGTTCCTCGGGGGTGTCGAGGTCGCGCTGGTGGATCCAGACGATGATGCCGACGCCCTTGGGGCGTGCGTAGTCGACGAGTCGGGGCAGCCAGCTGTTCGTCTGCCAGTTCGGGTCTGTGGTGTCCCATTCGTCAGTCTTGAAGTACCAACCGGCGTCGACTGCCTCGTAGGGCCAGTGGCGTTGGGCCGCGTAGTCGACGTAGGCCTGCTGTGCGGTGAGGCTCTGGCCTGCCGCGCGGCCGCCGGCGAGCCAGGTCCACAGCACGGTGCCGGGGCGGACCCAGGAGGTGTCGGCGACCTTGGAGGCGGGGGCCAGGTCATCGGTGAAGGTGGACCGGGTGACGGTGGCGAGGTCGCCGGTGACCATGGCCCGCCAGGGAGTCGCGAGCGCGCCGTCGGTGTGGACCCGGTCGTCGGCCAGCTTGATGCGGTACGTGCCGGTGCCCTGTGTGTGGGCGAGTCGGGCGCCGGAGTACGCGCCGGTGAGGTCGGACTCGGCGAGCAGGGTGTAGCCGCCGTCGGTCGCGAAGAGTGCCTGGTCCGAGTACTCGCCGGTCGGTGCGGTCGCCGCGGTGTACTGGTTGAACTGGCCCTCGTTGTCGACCCGGTAGGTGCCGAGCCACGCGCTCGCGTCCGGCGGCAGGTTGAAGGCGGAGGTCTCGCCGAGGATGTCTCCGTGCCCGGCGGGCAGGACGTACCGGTAGGCGACGCCGTCGGCGGAGGCGCGGACCACGAGGTCGAGCCGTGCGCCCGCGGGGGTGGCGAACGACAGGCGCGTCTCGTTCATCAGGACCCGGCGGTCCAGCCGCTTGCCGGACGTGGCCCGGTAGTGCTCCTTCACCAACCGGTCCTTGCGGTGGAGGAACCTCAAGTCCTTGGAGAGGTCGGCCTGTTCGGTGACGATGCCGACGGGCGACGGCTCGATGACCGTTCGGCCGGCACGGGTCACGGAGAGGGTCAGCGTGCCGGTCGCGTCATCCAGGGACACTCGGGCGCGCGGTTCATGGACCGCTGCGGCGCGTTCGGGGCCGGACACGGACCAGACGTGATCGTGAGTCGCGTTCAGGTCTGCCCTGGCGGGCGCCGTCATACAGAGGGTGGCCGCCAGCGCGGCGCATAACGCGCCGACCGCGGATCTGAGCGGGCGCGGCGAACGCGTCCGCGGCTGCGAGGTCATGGTTGTCCCCCAAGCCTGATGGATCGTCGATACATCGGGTGTCTCGGGGAACCTAAGCAGCCGCCATGCACGTGTCAACAGTTATGGCAGCAACGACATCCCACTACGGTTAGTCGGCGATGTCTTACTCATCCGATGAATACTGCCGCCTCGGACCAGATCAGGGCAGGATCGAGTCGACGTAGCCCCCATCCACCCGCAGCGCTCCACCCGTCGTCGCCGACGCCTGGTCGGAGCTCAGGTAGACGACCATGTGGGCGATCTCCTCGGGCTCGATCAGCCGTTGCAGAAGGGACTGCGGACGGTGCTTGCGCATGAACTCGCGCTGGGCCTCGTCCCAGGGCAGGTCCCGGTCGACGAGTTCGTAGACGAAGTCCTCCACCCCGCCCGTGTGGGTGGGTCCCGCGATGACCGAGTTCACCGTCACGCCGGTGCCCGCCGCCTCCTTCGCGAAGCCGCGGCCGACCGCGAGGAGCGCGGTCTTGGACATGCCGTAGTGGATCATCTCGGCGGGGATCACGATCGCGGAGTCGCTGGCGATGTTCAGGACCCGCCCCCAGCCGCGCTCCGTCATACCCGGCAGGTACAGCCTGATCAGCCGCACGGCGGCCAGTACGTTCACCTCGAAGTAGCGCCGCCACTCGTCGTCGCTGATCTCCAGCGGGTCGGCGGAGCCGAAGATGCCGAGGTTGTTGACGAGGATGTCCACCTGCGACAGCGCCTCCAGGGCCTGCCGCGCGCCCTCCTCGCTCGCCACGTCGGCGGCCACCGGCACGAAGGAGCCTCCGGGCACCTCCGCCGCCAGCCGGGCCACGGCCTCCCCGACCCGCTTCTCGTCGCGGCCGTTCACCCCCACCCGGGCGCCGGAGCGCGCGAGTCCGGCGGCGATCGCCGCGCCGATGCCCTGTGTCGAGCCCGTCACCAGGGCGGTGCGTCCCGCCAGGTCGATCTGCATCTGGAACCAGTCCCTCTGTACGTCCGTACGTCTGTGCATCCTGCGTGCCGGTGCCTCTGCCGCCAGCCTGGTGGCAGGGCGGCAGGACCGCCACCGGGCCGATACGGACGGGGTGGGCCGTGTCAGCACAGCCCACCCCGTCCGTCACACTCGCGGCGCCTCTACGCCGAGGTCACCGCCGACCGCGGCCCCGCACCGACCACCCGCTTCCGATTCCGGCCAGGTGCAGTGCGAGCACGGTGAGCCCGAGCAGCATCACGTTGGTCGAGGTGAAGGTGTCGTTGGTCGAGATGTCGGCTGCGTTGATCAGGAAAGCTATGAAGAACAGGACCGCAGAAATGATGGCCAGCATGATGTCCGCCCCTTCCGTTGATTGAGGTCGTCGCCCCACGTGGACTCCGTGTACCCCCAACTGCCCCGAAAGCACGGGCATTTGCCTGGCGGACCTGCGAGACGCCCTGGCGGGCGCCCCCGAGGGTGTCTCAGCCGAAGGCCCTGACCGCCTGGTAGTAGGTCCAGGCGGTGCTGTTGCAGGCGGCCTTGGTCGCGCCTCCGTAGCTCAGGCAGACCCGCTTGAGGTCTTCGTAGAAGGCGCTGTCGAGGCGGTCCTTGTTGGCGTCGAAGGCGCCGGCGGCCTTGTAGTTGCGGTAGCCGAAGTCGTGCCGGGCGCAGGACGTGGCGAAGGGGAAGCCGAAGGGGTTGTCGGGCGAGGAGGAGCAGTAGTCCGTGGACCAGTCGAACCCGTAGGCGGCCCAGGCGGTCTGGTTGGCGCGGGCGGTGGTCCAGAGGGTGTAGCTCGACGCGCTGGTCTGGGTCCAGCTCGACAGGACCTGGGGCTTGTCGGCGGGAGCGGCTTCGGCGGCTGCGGCGGTGGCGACGACGGTGACGAGGGCCAGGGCGGAGGCGCCCAGTGCGGTGGCGAGTCTGCGGTGCATTCCACACCTCCATGAGACCGCGGCCCGCCCGTCGGACCGCAGGTTCATGTCAAGATGATCGGCACCTCAAGCCTCCTTTCACACCTCAAGTCCCCTTAATGGGGCATTAATTCTGGGACATCGCGGCCAAACGGACGTCGACGGCCGTGAGCGCCAGGGCCAGCGGTCCGGGCGTGAGGAAGGCCAGCGGCACCAGCATCCACGCGCACGCGACGGCCGCCGCCACCGCAAGCAGCACCAGGGCGCTGCCGCCCGTGTCGCGTACGGCGTCCCGCGCCGCCTCCCGCAGGGCGGCCCGCCAGTCGGTGAGCGACTCGGGCCTGGCGCAGGCCCGCAGGCCCACGACCAGGGCGACCGCGGCGATGGCCGAGGCCACCACCGCGAACACCGGCGCCCCGGGCAGTCCGGCCCCGGCGAGTGCCAGGTCCGCGACCACCACCAGGGCGCCGGTCAGGAAAACGCCGCCGGCGGCCAGGTCACCGGCCCGCAGCCGACGCCGTAGCACCTCCAAGTACCGCCCCGCGGTGGCGGGTCGGCCCGCCACCCCGCCCCGCAGGACCGCGCACGCGGTCGACAGGGCGGCCGGGACGGTCACCAGAGGCAGGCACAGCACCGCCGTGAGCAGGCCGACGCTGAGCATGTCGGCGAACAGGGTCATCCGCGGGCCGAAGACCTCGCCGGGCTCGCGGGTGCGCAGGCCGCTCATCCCTTGAGCCCCGAGCTGGCCATGCCCTCCACCAGGAAGCGCTGGAAGGCGAGGAAGAACAGCACGATCGGCAGGAGCGCGATCACCGACATCGCGAACATGGGGCCGAACGCCGACTGGCTGGAGGAGTCCACGAACGAGCTCAGGGCGAGGGTGAGCGTGAACTTGTCCGGGTCGAAGAGGTAGATGAGCTGGGTGAAGAAGTCGTTCCAGGTCCAGATGAAGGTGAAGATCGCCGTGGTGATCAGCGCGGGCCGGGTGAGCGGCAGCACGATCAGGAAGAAGCTGCGGAAGGGTCCGCAGCCGTCGATCCGGGCCGCCTCCTCCAGTTCGCGGGGCAGACCGCGCATGAACTGGACGATGAGGAAGACGAAGAAGGCCTCCGTGGCGAGGAACTTGGGCAGGATCAGCGGCCAGTAGGTGTTCACCAGACCGAGTTGGTTGAAGATGATGTACTGCGGGATCAGCACCGCGTGGTGCGGCAGCATGATCGTGGCGATCATGAACGCGAACAGCGGGCCGCGGAAGCGGAAGCGCAGCCGGGCGAAGGCGTAGGCGGCGAGCGAGCAGCTGATCACGTTGCCGATCACCGCGCCGCCCGCGATCAGCAGCGAGTTGGACAGCAGCCGCCAGATGGAGACGTCGTTCACGCCGTCCAGGGCGGTCTTGTAGTTGGACCACTCCAGGTGGCTGGGCAGCAGGTTGAGGCTGGTGATGACCTCGTTGGCCGGCTTGAGCGAGCTGGCGAGCAGCCAGACCAGCGGGTACAGCACCACCAACAGGGCTGCCAGGCAGCCCACATGGAGGGCGATCCGGCCCCAGGGCACGGGCTTGCGGTCGGTGGTGTCGGCGGTGGAGACGGCGGTCATCGGTCCCCCTCGGACGCGTAGAAGACCCAGGAACGCGAGGTGCGGAACAGCACCGCCGTGACGGCGCCGATGACGATCAGCAGCACCCAGGCCATGGCGGAGGCGTAGCCCATGTGGGAGGCGACGAAGCCGCGGTCGTAGAGGTAGAGGGTGTAGACGAGGGTCGAGTCGGCCGGTCCGCCCTTGCCTCCGCTCACCGCGAAGGCGGGGGTGAACACCTGGAAGGCCTGGATGGTCTGGAGCACCAGGTTGAAGAAGAGCACCGGGGACAGCATCGGCACGGTGATGGACAGGAACTGCCGCCACTTCCCCGCCCCGTCGACGGCCGCCGCCTCGTACAGCTCGACGGGGATCTGCTGGAGCCCGGCGAGGAAGATGACCATCGGCGCGCCGAACTGCCACACCGTCAGCAGGGCCACGGCCAGCAGCGACCAGCCGGGCTTGTTGACCCAGCCGCCGTTGCCGAACAGCTTGTCCACCGTGCCGCCGTCGTTGAAGACCTGGCGCCAGACGAGGGCGATGGACATCGAAGCGCCGAGCAGCGAGGGGGCGTAGAACGCGGACCGGTAGAAGGCCTTGCCGGTCTTCATGTTCTTCAGGGCGAGGGCGACGACGAGGGCGAGCGCGAGTTGCAGGGGTACCGCGATGACGACGTACTCGAGGGTCGTCACGACCGAGCGCCAGTAGCGCGGGTCCTCGGTGAACATCTGCGTGTAGTTGCGCAGGCCCACCCAGCGGGGCGCGTCGAAGAGGTTGTAGTCGGTGAAGGACAGGTACAGCGACACGGCCATCGGCAGCAGCGTGAGGACGCACGCGCCGAGGACCCACGGGGACAGGAACACCCAGGCAGCGCCCTCGCGTTCACGCTTGGGACGGCGTTTGGGGGCGGTCGCCGCGCGCTTGGGACGGGCGGTGGGCGCGGGGATCTCGGTGGTGGTCATGACCTCAGCTCCGCCTTCGCCTCGGTGATGTAGTTCTCGGCCGCCTCGCGGGGCGACAGGCGCTCGTACGACACCTGGTCGTAGTCGCGCTGGAAGGTGGACTGCAGGGCGTTGTCGCCGGAGGGCGGGGCCTGGGGCGGATCCTTGAGGGTGCCGTCGACGGAGGCCTGGTAGTCGGAGATCGTCTTGTCGAAGCCCTGGAGCTGGGACTTGGTCTCCGCGCGGATGGTCTCGTTGACCGGGATGCCGCGGGTGGCGCCGAGGATCTTCGCCGCGTCCTTGTCGTTGATCATGAAGTCGATGAGTTCGGCCGCCTCCTTGGGATGGCCGGTGTTGGCCGAGACGCCCATGAACATCGACGGCTTGAAGTACTGGCCGGGCGTGCCGTCCTCACCGGACGGCATCGGCGCCAGCGCGATCCCGGTCGGGATGAAGGAGACGTAACCGCCTGCCGGGGCGTCCCAGTTGTTGTCGGAGGTCGCCTTGCCGCGCGCCAGCGGGGTGTTCTCGACGAACCCGGCGAGCTGCGTGGTCTGTTCGGCGGGCGACACCGCGCCCTCGCGCCGGAGTCGGTCGGTGAAGGTCCACCACTCGGTGAGGTCGTCGGCGGTGAAGCCGAGCCCGTTGTCCTTGGTGTAGAGGGACTTGCCCTGGCCGCGCAGCCACACCTCGAAGCCGTCCTCGCTCCAGCCGGGGTCGGTGGCTCCGGGCTTCCCGGTCTTCTTGGCCAGCGCGCGCATGTCGTCGGCCCAGTCGTCCCAGGTCCAGCCCTTCTGCGGGAGCGGTACGCCCGAGTCCTTCCAGGCCTTGGCGTCGTAGACGATGGTCTCGGTGCCGCGGCCCTGCGGGATCGCGTACTGCGTGCCGTCCACGGTGCCGGTCGCGAGCAGGCCTTCGTCGATCTCCGTGGTGTGCAGGACGGCTTTCTGCTTGCCCAGGTCGAGCAGGACGCCACCGTTCGCGTACTGGTTGATCTGGCGGTAGTCGAGCTGCATCACATCGGGTGCGTCGCCGCCCGTGGCCTGCACGGCGAGCTTCTGCTTGTAGGCGTCGTAACTGGAGTACGACGTCTGCACCGTCACGTTCGGATGGCGTTCCTCGAACAGGGCGACGGCCTTGTCGGTCAGCGCCGCGCGGTCGGGGTTGCCCCACCAGGCGTAGCGCAGCACGACCTTGCCGCCACCGCCGGCCGATTCCCCGGATCCCCCGCAACCCGCCAGCATCGCGCAGAGCGCGAGCGCGGCGGCCGTTGCGCAGAACCCCTTTGTCCTGTGTCCGGGCATGTACCGAGGTCACCTCATCTCTCACTCGGACCTGATGTCACGGCCCCCGTGTCCCCCGGTCATGTCATGCGCCCTGGTACGGCAGCGTCGTCCCGGGCAGGTTGTACTCGTCGCGTCGGCCGCACATGCCGAAGCCGCCGAGCCGGGTGGGCGCGGTCTCATACGCGGTCGCCCGGTCGAGATACGCCGGCTCGCCGTCGGCGAGGGCATCCAGTTGGGCGCCGGTGCGTTCGGCGGTGGCGAGCGCACCGGCCCGCCACAGCTCGCGCCAGGCGGGCACCTTGGCCCGCACCAACTGGGCGGCGGCGCGCTGGAATTCGCCATACGGTCGGTTGTCGCCGGCTTCGAGCGACTCGCGCAGGGCGAGGTAGCCCTCGACGGCGAGGTCCCGGCGCCGCCGGGCCGCGGCGGCCGTGTCCTCGCCCGTGCCCGGCGGGAGCGTGGCCGCGGCCGTGTACCGCTCGGGGTCGGCGAGCACCTCGGGCGGGAAGGTGAAGACGGCGTCCCCGGCCTCCGGCAGCCCGCTGTTCTGCATGAGCACGGTGATCCGCAGATCGCCGCCCTGCACCATGCGGTGCACGGTGCCGGGGGTGAACCAGGCGACGGAGCCCGCCTCCAGGGGGATGTCCCGGTAGCCGTCGGGGCTGAGCGTCTGCACGGCGCCCCGGCCGCCGGTGACGACGTACGCCTCGGTGCAGACCAGGTGGAGATGCGGGCTGCCGCCGCACACGCCGTCGGCGGCCTCCCAGTCGTAGGCGCTCAGATGGGACAGGCCGACGGCGCCGGGCAGCGGATGCGGGAGCGTGGGCTTGGGCTCGTTCACCACGGCAGGCCCTTCAAGTGGGCGTCGACGCTGTCGTGGTCCCAGGCGCCGTCGGCGACGACCACGCGGTAGCGGAACGCGAAGGACTCGCCCGGCGGCAGCTCGAACTCCTCGAAGAACGCCCAGGAGAACGCGGCCGTCGGGAACGGCTCGGAGCGCACGAACCAGTGCGACTCGTGGATCGCGGACCCGTCCAGGTTCTCGGGCGCGTGCGCGAAGACGATGGTGGAGTGGCCGTCGACGTCGTCGTGATCAGTGGTGTACGCGAGCCAGGGGCCCTGACTGCCCATCAACTTCTCGGCGCCGCCGTCGGAGTCGGGGCCGAAGACCGTGCCGCCGGTGAAGTCGCGCGGGCCGCGCCACTGGAGGCCGGTGTAGCCGGCCAGTTCACGGCCCTCGGTGGTCGGGGAGCCGAAGACGAGGGGCTCGGCGCGGACGTTGGTGAGCCGGATCGACCAGTCGAAGGCCCAGGAACCCGCCTCCTCGTCGACGGAGTGGACGACCAACTCCCGTACTTCCCGCGCCCATTCGGCGCCGCCGTGCTCCACCCAGGTCAGCTCCTCGGTGAAGGCGAGCCGGTCGTCGTCGACTGCGAACTCCGGGAAGCCGTCGTGCCGCATGGAGCCCACGCGTTCGGGCTGCGGGACGTAACCCTCGCCGTGCACATAGCAGTTGCCGCCCCAGAAGTTCTGGCCGGAGAGGTGGCTGGCCGTCATCTGGAAGCCCTTGTGCCAGCGGTGGTCCTTGGGGCGGTACCCGGTCACCGTGCGCCCGGCGAGGGTGCGCACCGGATGCGCGTACGGCTTGCGGGCCTCGAAGGCCTCGGGGTCGGGTCGGTAGACGTAGCGGAGGATCTCCGTGCCGTTCGCGGCCGCGACGGCGATGTGGTCGCCGTGGACGTGGCTGACGCGGATGCTCATGCGCGCTCCTTGGGGGCCCAGTGGGGGTGGTCGCCGTGCATCGCCGGGTAGTAGGGGTCACCCGGCGCGATCTCGCCGGCGCGCACGGGCTGTCCCGTGAACGCGGACTTGTAGAGGGCGGCGGCGAATTCGAGGGTGGCACGGGCGTCGGGGCCGCTGCCGGGCGGCCTGACACCGTTGTCGTACGCGTCGAGGAGGGCGCCGAGCTGGGCCGTGTGCGAGCTGGGCACGTCGGCGGTGGGGGTGCGCCAGGCGGCGGCGCGCTCGGCGGCCACGTGCGGGGCCGGGGTGTAGACCCAGTCCTCGTTGCGGTGTCCGTACAGATGGGTGAGTTCGACGGTGGCGTCGGCGCAGTCGATCCGGATGCGGCTCACCTCGTCGGGTGACAGCACGCTGTTGACGACCGTGGCGAGGGCGCCGTTCTCGAAGCGCACGAGGGCGGTGGAGACGTCCTCGCTCTCGGTGTCGTGGACCAGGCGGGCCGCCATGGCGCGGATCTCCGTCCACGGACCCAGCAGGTGCAGCAGGAGGTCGTACTGGTGAATGCCGTGCCCCATGGTCGGGCCGCCGCCCTCGCTGGCCCAGGTCCCGCGCCAGGGCACGGCGTAGTAGGCCTCGTCGCGGTGCCAGGTGGTCTGGCAGTGGGCCACACGCGGGGCGCCCAGTTCGCCGCTCGCGATCAGCTCGCGCGCGTGGACGGCGCCGGAGCCGTAGCGGTGCTGGAAGACCACGGAGGCGTACGCCCCCGACGCCTCCTCGGCCGCCGCGATCTCGTCGTACTCGGCAAGCGACAGGGTCAGCGGCTTCTCGCACAGCACCCAGGCGCCCGTCTTGAGCGCGGCCACCGTCTGCTCCCGGTGCAGGGAGGGCGGGGTGCCGATGAGGACCAGGTCGGGGTGTACGGCGTCCAGCATCGCGTCCATCGAGGTGTGGCCGGCGACCTCCGCGCCCGCGAGCTCCCGGAAGGCGTCGAGTCTGCCCTGGTCCACGTCGACGGCGGCGACCAGCTCCACTCGCTCGGCGTGGGCCCGCAGCGCCGGCAGGTGGCTGCCGCTGACGATGGAGCCGGTGCCGACCACGGCGACTCTGCGGCGGACGGGGCGTGCGGTCATGCGGTTACTCCTCTGACAGCCCGCGGACAGGGCGATCGACGTGCAGAAAGCGCTTGCGTCTGACGGCGACCCTAGGACCCGACCTAATGTCCGGACAACCCCCGTGCAGCGACATTGAGAAATCCGGAGACCTTTGCTCACTTTGACGCAAGCAACGGAGTTTTCACGGCCACGCGCCGGGCGCGGGTGGGGCGGGCCAAAACCGGCTCCGGGTAAAGGAGTTGCATGGCCTAGTCCAAAGAAGTGTTTGGTCTAGGCCACTCCGTTGACGTGGTCATCTCACCCTCATCACCCTGGGACCTCCCCCACTCCCCCACTTCTCCACTGGAGGCACAGAGTGAGACGTCTTCGGGCATGTCTGGGCGCGGCCGCCGCGGTCACGACGGTCGCGGCCGCCACGACCGCTCTCGTCGCGACCAACGCCTCGGGCGCGACGACCGCGCTGAGCAACCGCTGGTACGCCGCCGCCCCGTACTTGATGCCGCTCGACAACAACCCGCCGGACGCGTCCGCCATCATGGACGCCACCGGCCTCAAGGCCTTCCAGCTCGCCTTCGTCCTCGCCCCCAACGGCGGTGGCTGCTCGCCGACTTGGGGCGGTACGGCATCGGTCTCCTCCGACACCGCGGTGCAGTCGGTCGTCAACACGATCCGCGCCAAGGGCGGCGACGTGTCGGTCTCCATCGGCGGGTACGGCGGCACGAAGCTCGGCCAGGCCTGCTCGGACCCGGCGGCCACGGCGGCGGCGTACCAGCAGGTGATCACCAAGTACGGCCTGCACGCCATCGACTTCGACCTGGAGGAGCCGGAGTACGAGAACACGGCGGCGATCCACAACGAGATCGGCGCCGCCAAGATCCTCCAGCAGAACAACCCCGGGCTCTACGTCTCCGTCACCACGGCCGGCACGGCGGACGGGACGGGCTGGTTCGGAAAACAGATGCTGTTGGAGGCGAAGTCGCAGGGGTTCACCCCGAACAACTTCTCCATCATGCCGTTCGACGGCGGCTTCAACGGCGCGGCCTCGCAGACCAGCGCACTCACCAACTTCAACGCGATCCTTCAGTCCACGTTCGGCTGGGACTCGGCGACCGCGTACGCCCATGAGGGCTTCTCCGGCATGAACGGGCGCAGCGACACCGGGGAGTACTTCACCCAGAACGACTTCCAGACCGTGCTGGACTTCGCGACCTCGCACAACATGGACCGCTTCACCTTCTAGTCCCTCAACCGGGACCGCCAGTGCGCGACGCCCGACAACGGCGGTGTCACGTCCGGCACTTGCTCCAGCGTGGCGCAGAGCGCCTGGGACTTCGCCAAGTACTCGGTGAAGTTCGCCGGCGTCACCCCGCCCACCACGACCCCGACCCCGACGCCTACGCCGACCCCCACCGGGTGCAAGACGGCGTGGGGTTCGGCCTCGGTCTACGTGCAGGGTGACGAGGTCTCCTACAACCACCACAACTGGAAGGCCAAGTGGTGGACCCAGAACGAGACACCCGGCGCCGCCGAGTGGGGTCCCTGGCAGGACGAGGGCGCCTGCTGACAGACCACTGGGCCCCGGCGGTCGACTCGCCGGGGCCCACGGGTCGTTCATGTCATCAGCACTGCGGGATCTGGGACTTCCAGGTGGCGGGACCGCCGGTGTCCAGGTACCAGTCGTTGACGTAGCCGTCGCCGATGCCGTTGTCGACGTGCATCCAGTAGCGGTAGCCGTGGCCGTCCGCGTCCGGGTCGCCGGTCGTCCAGCAGTCCAGGCCGAGCTGGTCGCCGTTGTGGTAGCGGCCGAAGACCGGCGACAGCGAGGCGCTGTAGCGCGGGGCGGTGCGGACGACGAGGGCGGATCCGGCGTCGATCCCGGTGACGTAGGCGCACTTGGCCCGGTCGCCGGAGATGCTGCACTCGTGGATCGCGGCACCGGCCGGACCCGCTCCGGTCAGGACGGTGGTGGCGGCGACGGCGAGCACGGCTCCCGCCGCGGCGAGGGCGCGGGGACGGCGCGGGGACCGTACCGACTGCTGGGACTTGCTGTTCACGGGTGTTTCTTTCCTTTCGCGGGACGGCCGGGTCAGCACTGCGGGATCTGGGACTTCCAGGTGGCCGGGCCGCCGCTGTCCAGGTACCAGTCGTTGACGTAGCCGCTGGAGCTGCCGGTGGAGACGAGCATCCAGTAGCGGTAGCCGTGGCCGTCCGCGTCCGGGTCGCCGGTGGTCCAGCAATCCAGCTCCAGCCACTGGCCGTTGCCCCAGCGGGCCACCGCGCCGGCGCTGTAGCGCGGGGCGGTGCGCATCACCAGGGACGAGCCCGGATCGATGCCGATCACCTGGGCGCAGCGCGCGGGATCCCCCGGTCCGGCACCCGGACAGGCGCGGGGCGCGGCCTGGGCGGGGGTGGCCGCCAACAGTCCGGCACCGGCCAGCAGCACGGCCGTACCGGCCGCGGCCCCCAGCCGGGAGGTGAGCAGTCGTGAGGTGGACATCGGCTCCTCCGTTCGTTCTTCGCCGGTGACCCACCCTGGCAGCGAAGGGGAAGCGCCACATCCTGTGAACTGTCAGGGTGGGGACGGGGAACCGGAATGCGGCTCAGGCCGTCCTGACGTCCGGGCGGTAGATGTCCAGCCACTGGGCCAGGTCGAGCGTGCGCTCCAGACCGCGCCGTTCCGCCTGGGTGTTCACGGGCTCTTCTCGGTGGGCGACGCGGTGCAGCCGGTCGCGGTCGACGAGGTCGAAGACCGGGTGGGCGGGCCGCGCCAGGAGATCCTTGGCCTGGTCCTGGAGCGCGGCCGCGTACTTGGGGTCCTGGGTGGAGGGGTACGGGCTCTTGACCCTGTCGTACACGGACTGCGGAAGCACGTCGGCGGTCGCCTCCCTGAGCAGGCTCTTCTCCCTGCCGTCGAAGGACTTGAGCGCCCAGGGCGCGTTGTAGACGTACTCGACGAGCCGGTGGTCGCAGAACGGGACGCGCACTTCGAGGCCGACGGCCATGCTCGCGCGGTCCTTGCGGTCGAGCAGGATCCGGACGAAACGGGTGAGGTGGAGGTGGGAGATCCGGCGCATCCGGTACTCGAAGTCGCTCTCGCCGTCGAGGCCTTGGATGCCCTCGACGGCCGTGCGGTAGCCGTCGGCGATGTATCCGCTCAGGTCGAGTGCGGCGAGCAGGTCGGGGCGCAGGACCCCGGCGTCCTCGCCGAAGTGCCGGCCGAAGCGCACGAGCCAGGGGAAGGTGGTGCCGCGCCGGGCCTCCTCGTCGAAGAACTGGAGGTAGCCGCCGAAGACCTCATCGGCGGACTCGCCGGACAGGGCGACGGTCGACTGGTCGCGGATGGCCCGGAACAGCAGGTACAGCGAGGCGTCCATGTCGCCCATCCCGGCGGGCAGATCGCGGGCCCGGATCACCTTCGCGCGGATGTCGGGGTCGGCGAGCGCCTGGGCGTCCAGGACGATGTCCTGGTGTTCGGTGTGCGCGGTGCGGGCCACGTCGTGGACGAACGGGGTGTCGGGGGTGCCGCGGAGTTCGTCGGCGACGAAGTGGTCCGCCTGGCCCACGAAGTCGACGGCGAAGCTGCGCACCTTCTCGCCGCGTTCGCCCAGTTGACGGGCGGCGATCGCGGTCATGGCGGAGGAGTCGAGGCCGCCGGAGAGCAGGGTGCAGCGGGGCACGTCGGCGACGAGCTGGCGGCGGACGATGTCGTCGAGCAGGGTGCGGACCGTGGCGACGGTGGTGTCGCGGTCGTCGGTGTGCGGCCGGGTCTCCAACTCCCAGTAGACACGGCGGTGCAGGCCCGAGCGGTCGACGGTGACGACGGTGCCGGGTTCGACCTCCGCCATGCCGTCCCAGACGGCGTGCCCAGGCGTCTTGATCATGGTGAACAGCTCGCGCAGCCCGTCGAGCGTCACGCGGGCCGGGGCCAGCGGGTTGGCGAGGATCGCCTTGGGTTCGGAGCCGAACAGGACACCGTCGGACGTCGGGTAGTAGTAGAAGGGCTTGATGCCCATACGGTCGCGGATCATCACCAGCTTGTCCTGCCGGCCGTCCCAAACGGCGAACGCGTACATGCCGTTGAGCCGTTCCGCGATCCCGTCACCCCATTCGAGGTAGCCGCGCAGCACCACCTCGGTGTCGGAGTCGGTCGTGAACCGGTGGCCGCGGCCGGTGAGTTCGTGGCGCAGTTCGGTGAAGTTGTACGTCTCTCCCGAGTAGACGAGCGCCACGCTCCCGTGCGGGGTGTCGGCGCTCATCGGCTGCCGTCCGCCGGGCAGGTCGATGATCGCGAGCCTGCGGTGCCCGAGGGCCGCCGGCCCCCGCATCCAGGCACCGCGGTCGTCGGGGCCGCGGCAGGCCATCGTCTCGGTCATCGCATCCAATGTGGCGGCCTCCGTGCGCAGGTCGCGGTCGAAGGAGATCCAGCCGGTGATGCCGCACATACGTTGCCTCCCGCTCCGGGTTCGCCACGGGACGTGCTCCCACCTGCGCATACCAGCAGGCGATCACGCCCCACGAGCAAACAAGGTGTATTCGCCATCCATGTGCGAGAGTGCGCCGCCCCCTCAGGGGCGGTCAACACGGACGTAACACGGGCAGCCCGATCCACCCGGCGTTTTCAGCCTCACTTTGCATGCGCGAAACCCGCGAAGTCCGGTATCGCCGGGTCGGCCTCATCGGAAATCGGCCACGGGCAAAGATTTCCCCACCTCTGGGCCGGTCGGGCCTGGAGGGTCACCGCCCCGGAGGTGTACGACCCAGGAGTTCCCGCGTGATCGCGCCGGGTCCGCGCAGCATCGCGCGCGCGGTGGCCTCGTCGTAGCCGGCGTCGCCCAGCTGCGAACGGGCGGTCGCCTCGTACCGGTCCCGGACCGGGCCCAGCTCCGGTGTGCCGCGCTGAGGGTGGCCGACCGCGTTCCAGTACCGCTCGGCGGCCGTGTGCGCGGCGACGGCGCGCTCGGCCGCGCCCTGGGCGGCGAGGGAGGACGCGAGGAGATCGAGGCCGAGGGCGAGTCCGAAGCTGTCACCGATCCGCAGTTTGCCCTCCAGCATGGAGGTGGCGTGGGCGGTGGCGCCGTCGGCGCGGTCCTCGAACAACGCGATGAGGGCAAGCTGGTAGTCGGCGTAGGAACGGGTCCACCACTCCCCTCGTTCCATCGACTCCCGCCGCAGTTCCTCGGCGCCCTCACGGGCACGGTCCAGGAGTCCGCGGGCGGTGTGCGCGAAGACGCGCGCCAAGCGGCACATCGCCCGCGGGGCCGCGAGGGCGGGTGCTCCCCCGACCTGCGCGAGGCCCGTGTCCACGACGTGCTCGGCGACGAGCGGCCGGCCGCCGAGCAGGTGGGTCAGCGCGAGCAGATAGGCAGCCCGCAGCACGGCGTCGGCGTCCCCGGTCCGCTCGGCCTGATGGCGGCAGGCGTGGGCCAGCTCGCGCCCCGCGTCGTGCTCACCACGCAGCACTCTCACAACCCCCAGCGCCCACAGCGCTCGGTTGCGGGCCGGACCGGGCGCGGAGGACGACTGCAGCGCCTCTTCGAGATACCGGGCGGCTTCGGGCAGATGACCGCAGCAGCTCCAGAAGAAGCCGAGGTGCCCCGCCATCTCCACGGCCGCTTCGGGGTCCGCCGCCAGCAGGTGGTCCAGCGCGGTGCAGAGGTCGACATGGGAAGCGCTGATCCACCGGTACCAGTGCACCTGATCGACGCCGAACCAGGCCCGGTCCGCCCGCCACGCCGTCCGCGCGTGATGGCGGGCATGCCGGTCGGCGGTCCGGTCCGACTCCCCCAGGGCGTCGAGCCACATCCGGCCGTACTCACGGACGGTGTCCAGCATGCGGTAGCGGTCCCGGGAGCGCATGAGAACAGATCTGCGTACGAGCCCGGCCAGCGCCTTCTCCACCCCCTCGGGAGTGAGAGGACCGCCCGCGCACACCGCGCGTACGGCGTCGGCGTCCATGGCGCCTCGGAACACCGACAGCCGCGCCCACAGCAGGCGTTCGGCGGGAGCACAGAGTTCGTGGCTCCAGCCGATGGTGGTCCGCAGCGCCTGATGCCGGCGCGGTCCGCCCCTCGGTTGCGGGGTCTTGAGGTCGAGCAACTGGCCGAGTTCGCTGCCCAGTTGGTGGATGTCACGCTCGGCCAGCCGACCCGCGGCCAGCTCGATCGCCAGCGGGATGCCTTCGAGACGCGCGCACAGCCGGGCCGCCGCCACCATGTCCGCCGTGTCCGCCAGCGGTCGGCCGGCCTCCTCGGCCAGCCGTTCCAGCAGGCTCAGCGCATCGGACCCGAAGGGCAACGGGCCCAGTGCGACGCCCCGTTCACCCGGCAGGCCGAGCGGCTCCCTGCTGGTCACCAGCACGCTCAACCGCGGGCATTCACGCAGGAGTTGGGCGACCAGGGACCGGCACCCGTCCAGCAGGTGCTCGCAGGAGTCCAGGACCAGCAGCGGATCCTCCTCCGCGAGCCACCCGCTCAAGGCGTCGAGGGGGACGGCCGGGGTGTGGTCGGCGAAACCGAGCGCGTCGGCGGCGGTGGCCACCAGCAGCCGGTCGTCGGGCAGTTGCCACAGATCGGCCCAGGCCACCTCGCGGCCCGTCACCTCACGGAACTCGTGGGCGGCCTGGAGCGCCAGCCGACTCTTGCCGACACCTCCGGCCCCGGTCAGGGAGAGAAAGCGGTGCTCACGGAGGGCATCGGTGAGGGCGGTCAACTCGCGCTGACGGCCGACGAATCCGGGAAGAACGGGCGGTAGGTGGTACGACACGGACACAGTGTCCCGCGCCTGAGCACCGGGCGTGCGCCGATTGGACGCACGGGCCCTTCGAAGGCGTGAACAGGACCAGGGCGGCGGGGCGCGGTCGCAGGGCGTTCGGGCGCGGTCGGGACACTCACCGTTGCGGCGCCGGGGAACCGCTCCTGCATCAGGTCGTACGCCTTCTGGGACTCGATGCCCGGCATCGAGAAGTCCTCGTCGGAGGCACCCGGTGCCTGTAGAGCCCCCAGTCCGACGGCGGCCAGGACCGCCACCCACATCCGGGCGACGTAACCACGCCGCCGGAAGGCCAGTCGGCCCAGTCGATAAAGAAAAGTAGCCACGTCGGCGACTCCTGCTCCGGGATGAACCACCGGCGGCGGCGGACCCGTACCCCTTTTCGATTTACCCTCTGTCCTCGTATCGGCACTGGCCGTACACTGTCAACTCAGGGAAATACAGGCGTGATTGACTGGGGGAGCCGTCATGTCCTGGGATCATGAAGCACGTCCGGATTTCGTCGTCCCACCCATGCCGACCGCACCGCCACCCACTCCGCCATCCGCACCGGCGGACCCGTGGCGCGCCTTCGCGGTGGCGTTCCTGAACCTCAGCGGACTCGGACTCGGGTATGCCCTCGTCCGCCGCTGGGGCCTGATGATCGCGTGCCTGGCCGCGACCGCGATCCTGCTCTTCGTGGCACTGCCCGCGGACCCGAACGGAGTCCCGGGGGCGCTGGTCGCGCTGTACCTGATCCTCCTGCTGGCGGCCGCCGCGCACGGTGCGCTGCTCGGTCTGCGCACCCGGCTGGCGTGGCCGCCGAACCCCCTGGTCGCGGCCGGGCTCGGCATCGTGCTGTTGGCCGTCCCCGCCGGGGGTGTCGTGCTGTACGACGACGCGCGTGACGAGGCCACCGAGCAGATGCTCCTGGACCGGCTGGACCAGGCGAACGAGCTGGTCAGTCTGGGCGGCGCCCGTTCGTCCTTCGAAGTGGGCCGGCCGGAGTACTCCCGGGCGCTGACCATCTATCACGGGCTGACCGAGCACCACCCGGCGTCCCGTGCCGCCGCGCGTGTGCCGGTCCTCCTCAAGAGCTACTACAACACCGTCGCCGCCCCTTACGCGGAGCAGGACTACTGCGGGGCCGTACCGCCGTTGAAGTACCTCCGTACCGTCCCGCGGACGATGGACAAGAAGACCCTCGGGTCCCTGTCCACCTGGCCCGACGACCGGCTGGCCACCTCGCTCTACGAGTGCGCGACGGCGGCGCTGAGCAGCAACAGCGCCAACTGGCCCGCGCAGTTCGGCGAGTTGGTGTCGACGTTCCCGGACTCCGAGCAGGCGAAGAAGGTCGAGCCCGCGATCGCCGCAGAGGTCGGCAAGGCGGTCAAGGCCGTGAGCGGCAAGGACCCGTGTGAGGCCGTCCAGCGCCTGGACTCCCTCTCCACACAGATCCGTGGCGTGTCCGCGACGCAGGCCGAACTCTCCGACGCTCTCGACAGGAACGCCGACCGCGCCGACCGAGGTGCGGCGTCGGGCACGTACAACTGCGGTGTGGACCAGTACAGGGACGGCAGTTTCAGCGAGGCCATCACCTCCATGAACAAGTTCATCGAGGACAACCCCGGCAGCGCGAACCGCGCTCGCGCCCGGAAGATAGCCATCGCCGCGGAGGTCGCCGAGACGGTGCCCGCGGCGGGCAAGCGTCTGCCGACCACCCGCTCGGGCGGCAGCATCACCGTCACGGTCAAGAACGACAGCCCCGACGACATCACCGTCATGTACACCGGACCGGTGACCGGGAGCTTCAGCCTCAAGGCCTGCGGCAGCTGCTCGACCTACTCGTCGCTGCTCACCTCGCTCGGCTCCGCCTCGGAACCGTGCAGCGACAGCGGCAAGAACTACCCGCAGAAGACCATCCGACTGCCCGCCGGCACCACCTACTTCGTCCACAAGTCCAAGACCGGGCTCGGCAAGTCCCCGGCCTCGGACACCGCCAAGCTGACGCCGGGCTACATCTACACCGAGTGCGCCTACACGACGAGCCTCGGTTACTGAGACCGTTGACGGAGCGCCTGCGTCAGGCTGGCGGTACGCCGGTCGGTGAGTCGCCGACCTCGCGCGCCCGCCGCATCCCGGGCACGCCGTCGAGTCCACCGGCCACGGTGTCGTGCGTGCCCGCGGCCGGGATCAGTACGAGGATCTCGTCGTCGGCGCTCCACACGCGCCGGTCGGTCTTGCGCGGGCCGAGCCGGAACCCGTCGTCGCGGCGCGCGGTGCCCCCGCCGTGGCCGCGATGGCCGACCGCGCACTCGCCGCGCTCCAGTGCGGCGGCCACGACCGTCGCGAAGGACGCCTCGCAGCCGGGCCGCACATAGTCGGCGGCCGGGCGCAGGGCGAGCGTGCTGCCTCGGGGAGCGAAAACCTCCTCGAACACCGGGGCCAGCGCCGGGTTGTGGGAGATCTGCGCCATCAGCAGACCGGTGAGCTCGCCCCGCACCACCACGTCGGCGGCCGGGCCCAAGGGGGCGAGCGGACGGCTGCGGTGGTCGCGCAGTTCCGCCACCACCGGCAGCGCCCGGCCCGCCTCCTCCTCCAGTGACCGCAGCATGAGGAGGGTCAACAGGGTCCGGTCGTCGGGTCGTTCGGGGCCCGCGTCCGCGTCCGGTCCCGACACGACGATGCTGTCGTAGCCGAACAGGTCGAGGGCGCGCAGTGTCTCGGCGTGCACCGGGTCGGCGATGTGGAAGACGACGTCGAGTCGCGCGGGGTGCGCGGGCTGCTCCTCCGGGGGCGCGTCGTCCGGGCCGACGACCACGTCGAGGACGGAGCCCGGCTCGACGGTCCGGCGCAGGGTGTCCACGATCAGGGGCGTACGGCGGTTCCAGCCGAGCAACAGCGTGCGTGAGGGCCTGGCGGGGCGCGGGGCGGCCGGCGCGAAGACGGTGGGATCGACGTGCTCGCGGCAGTCGGAGGACGGGAGGTCGGTGTCGTCGTGCGCGACGACGACGAGCCGGTCCGTGGGCGCGAGGACCGTCCCCGCCGGCGGCGCGAGCAGGGGCTGCCCGTCGGCCCGTAACAACCCCACCACACAAGCCGCTTCAAAGCGCAGCGCGGCCTCCCTGAAGGGCAGTCCCGCCAAGTCGGACGCGTCGATGACGTGGAACTCGGCTCCCTCGAAGTCGAGCAGGTCCCGCAGGGCCGCCGGCAGCCCGGGCCGTCGGGAGGCCTGCACCAGCAGGCGGGCCGTGGTGAGGTCTGACTCCAGGACCGTACCGCGCGGCCCGGCCGCCAGCCGCGCGGCCGACAGGTAGCACGGGTCACGCACCGCGGCCACCACGGGCGGCGGCTCCTGTCCGGCGAACAGTGCTCGAAGGGCCAGCAGGACGCGTACGACCTGAAGGTCCGCGTCGGCGTCCTCGGTCGGCAGCACCAGCACCGAGCCGGCCGACGACGGGGCCACAAGCGCGAGAGCCTGGGGGTCCGTGGGCGATCCGGTACGGCACACGAGACGCGCCCTGCCCCGGACGCTGAGCGAGGCCCGCAGCCGCGCCTCCATCTCCGCGGGGTCGCGGTCGGCGAGCACGGCGACCACTCCCCTGCCCCGGCCGGCCCGGGCGGCGATCAACTCGCCGACCACGGTGAAGACTTGGTCCGACCAGCCGAGCACGACCGCGTGCTCCCGCTCCAGCACCGTCGATCGGCCTCGCCGCAGCTCGGTCAGCCGGTCGCCGAGTCCTGTGGTGATCACGCCCACCAGCGTCGAGACGCACAGCAGGGCGATCAGGCCGAGAAGCGCGGACAGCAGCATCCGCAGGGGCGCGCCGGTCATCCCGCCCAGGCGCAGGGTCTCCGCGCTGGTACGCCACACGTCCGTGAGCCGCCCCGACAGGGATCGCGGAGCCTTCGGGTCCGTCCACACCAGCAGCGCGCTGACGGGTACGACCACCGCGAGACAGCACGCGCTCAGCCAGCCCAGCAGCGCGCCGGTGCTGCGGGCCAGCGTGCTGTCGAAGAGGTAGCGCGCCCGGTCCCCTAACTCCGTCGGCCACTGCCGCCTCGCCACATCCGCCCCCTGCTGTCCGACACACCGTTCCTGACGTCGAAGGGTGCGGGTCCGGCGTCCGCGACACGCCGTGGCATCAGGGGTATTCACACTTTCGGGCAGTGCAGGTTCGCGCTGGGCGGAAGGCGTTTGCGGCGCGCGAGGCGTCAGCGGTTCAGGCGTCGCCGCCGCGCAGTTCCGCCAGCGTGGCCGCGGTGAGGTTGCGGGGTGCGGTGGCCGGGTCGACGAGCACGACCGTGCAACTCGCGGTGTGCGTAAGGGCGGTGGTCAAGCTGCCGTCGCCGAACTGGGCGGCCGGGCCGCGCGGCGAGCGCCCGATGGCCACGGCACGGGCGCCGACGTCGGTGGCGTGCTGGGCCAGCGCCCGACCGGCCGCGGCGTGGTCGCCGACGCTGACCAGGATCTGTCCGGTGGCCGCGACGCCCTGGGCGGCGAGGCGGTCGAGGTGGGCGGTGACAGCGGCGCGCGCATGGTCGTGGGTCTCGGTGTCGACGGCCTGTTCCTCGACCACCGCGGTCTGTTGGACGTGGACGACCTCCAGCGGGCTGCTCGTGTCGCGGGCGAGCCTGGCCGCGGCGTCGACGATCGCGGCGGCCTTGGCGTCGGAGCCGACGGCGACGATGACGAGCGGGACATCGGTCGTGGCACGGGGTCCGACCGGGGTGAGCGACGGCACGACGGGCTCCCCTTCTCCCGTGTCGGTCTCGGCCGCGCGCAACAGCCGGTGGCCGCTGGCGAGAACGGGAATGGCGAGCAGGAAGGTGCCGGCGCCGACGTAGAAGGGCACGCTCAGGTCGGTGGCGTCGGCCAACTTGCCCGCCACGTACGGCGCGAGGCCGCCGCCGATGAAGCGCAGGAAGCCGTACGCGGAGGAGGCGACGGGGCGCTCGACGGGCGAGACGAGCATGACGGCCTGTGTGGTCAGGGTGTTGTTGACGCCGATGAAGGCACCGCTGACGATGACGGCCACGATCACCACCGTCGGGGTGGCGACGCCCGCGGCGATGACGGCCATCACGACGCTCAGGCCGACGAGGTTGGCGTACAGCACCGGGGCCGTGCCGAAGCGGGCCTGGAGACGCGGGGCGAAGAACACGCTGAAGGCGGCGACCAGCAGACCCCAGCCGGTGAAGACCAGGCCGAGCTGGTGGGCGCTCAACTCCATGGGATACGGGGCGTATCCGAGCATGGTGAAGAAGCCCCAGTTGTACAGCAGGGCCATGATGCCCATGGTCAGCAGGCCTCGGTGCCGCAGGGCCTTCAGCGGGGCCAGGGCCGAGGTGCGCTGCTTCGGCTTGGGCAGGGAGGGGACGAAGGCGAGGGTCGCGACGAGGGCGATCGCCATCAGCACCGCCACACCGAAGAAGGGACCTCGCCAGCTGATGGCGCCCAACTCGCCGCCCAGCAGCGGGCCTACGGCGATACCGAGACCCAGCGCGGTCTCGTAGAGGATGATCGCGCCGCCGAAACCGCCGCTCGCCGAGGCGACGATGACGGCGAGGGAGGTCGCGATGAAGAGCGCGTTGCCCAGACCCCAGCCGGCCCGGAAGCCGACGATGCCGTCGATGGAACCGCTGGTCCCCGCGAGCGCCGCGAAGACGACGATGACGGCCAGGCCTATGACCAGCGTGGGCTTGGCGCCGATCCGGCTGGAGACCCAGCCCACGAACAGCATCGCGACCGCCGTCACGATCAGGTAGCTGCTGAACAGCAGCGAGACCTGGCTGGGCGAGGCGTGCAGGCTGTCGGCCAGCGCGGGCAGGATCGGGTCCACGAGGCCGATCCCCATGAACGAGATCACGCAGGCGAACGCGACGGCCCAGACGGCCTTCGGCTGCCGGAAGGGGCTGGCGGCCTTTCCATGCGGTGCGGTCATGTGCGGTTCTCTCCAGCCTCTCGAAGCGAATGGCCTTCCTGAATGGCGCGGGCCAGCGCGGGCAGGGCGATCTGTACCGCCTGCCGTTCCTCCACGGTCAGTTCGTCGATGAGTGCTTCGAGCGCGTTCGCGCGTTCGGCGCGCCGCCGCAGGAACATCTCCTCGCCGGCGTCGGTGATCTCCACCAGCACGCCGCGGCCGTCGCTCGCGTCGGCGACGCGGCGGACCAGGCCGGCGCGCTCCAGTCGGGTCACGAGCTGCGTCATGTTCGGCTGGGTCGCGCGTTCGGCGCGGGCCAGATCGGTGAGCCGGTGCGGGCCCTCGCGCCCGAGTCGGCCGAGTGTCGCGGAGGCCGCGGTGCTCAGGCCGCCGGCGGTGGCACTGTGCCGGACGTAGCGGACCATCTCCTCCAGGGCGATGATCAGGCCTTCGGCCGGTGCGGCGACTTCCATAACCCGCTTATGCATAACCGCACTATGCATCTAGGTGTAGAGGGAATCAATATCCCCGTCGGACCTGACCCGAGGAGGGCCGCGCACGACGGCCCACCCGAGGAGCCCTACATGTCGAGGACGACGTCCGTGCCGGGCCGCGCGCAGCAGATGAGGACCTGACCGTCGTCGGGGAGTTCCAGCGGAGTCGGCGCGTAGGTGACCTCGCCGGACAGCAACGGCGTGACGCAGGTGTGGCAGACGCCGGTACGGCAGCTCCAGCGGGCCGGGACGTCGCAGGCATCGGCGAGTTCGAGCACGTTGCGCCCGTCCTCGGGGAACGGGACGGCGAGGCCGCTGCGGGCGAAGGTCACCAGCGGGCCGGTACCGGGCGGACCCGGGGGCTGATGGGGAGGCCTGGCCGTATGCGCGACGACACCTGGGTCGATGGACGGCAGGGCGCCGAAGAACTCGGTGTGGATACGGGCCGGACCGAGGCCTGCCTCGGTCAGAGCGTGCCGCACGTCGGTCATGAAGGCGGCGGGTCCGCAGACGTAGGCGGTCGCGTCGCCTGGGACGGACAGCGCGATCAACTCGTCCTTCGTGAGGCGACCCGCGTGCGCCGTGTACGGGCCGGTGCCGATGTGCCCCTCGCCCGCGCTGTAGAACACGTGCTCATGGGCGTGCGGCAACCCGGCGAGCAGTGCATGCGCCTCCGCGACCAGGAGGTGCTCCCCCGGGCTGCGGGCGCCGTGCAACCACCAGACCTCCCGGTCGCAGTCCCTCGCGGCGAGTTCGTGCAGCATCGCCAGCACCGGCGTGAGGCCGATACCGGCGGAGACGAGGAGCACGGGGCCGGTTTCGTCGGCGAGCACGAACTCGCCCCGGGGCGCGGCGACTTGGAGGGTCGCGCCCGCTCGCAGCCGCGTGGTGAGGTAGCCGCTCGCGGTGCCGTGGGGTTCGTGTTTGACGCTGATCCGGTAGCGGCCGGAATCGAGGGTGGAGGACAGCGAGTAGTTGCGGACCGGGGCCGGGTCCGCCGCTTCGGGGAGGCGCAGGGTGAGGTACTGGCCCGCGTCGGCGGCGGGGAGCGGGGAGCCGTCGGAGGTGGCCAGGAGGATCGAGGAGACCGTCGCGCTCTCGGGGATCACGTCGGCCACGAGGAGCGGCCGGAATCCGGACCAGGCGGGGCGTGTGGCCGTCGCCGCCTCTGTTTCTGCGCCTGTTCCTGCCCCTGTTCCTGCCCCTGTCGCTGTTTCCGTTGCCGTGCTCGACGCCTTCGCCAGCAGGTCGCGGAACGAGCCCTGCCAGCCGGGGCTCAGCGCAGGGATGTCGAGGGCGAGCCGCAGCTTCTCGGGGTCCCGGCCCGGAAGGTAGAGCAGCGCGTCGGTGTCCGCCACGCTCAGCGCGCCCGGCCCGATCCTAGTCCGGACGATCTCGTCGCCGGCCTCGATGGTCCCCTCCCGCACTATCCGCATGTAGAAGCCGGGACGGTGGTGGCCGACCAGCAGTGCGGGCAGTTCGGGCGCGCCGAGGCGCAGGCCGACGCGGTAGCAGGTGACCCGTGGCTGAGTGACCTCGAACTCGGCCTCGCCGATGCGGTAGCGGTCACCGATGCAGACCTCGTCGTCGGGCAGCCCGTCGACGGTGAGGTTCTCGCCGAAGTTGCCGTATTCGAGGTCGTCGCGTCCGAAGTGGCGCTGCCAGTGTTCGTAGGACTGGATCTGGTAGACCAGCACGGCCCGTTGTTCGCCGCCGTGGCCGGCGGTGTCCCCCTGACCGTCGCCGTCGATGTTGAGGCGGCGGACCATGGCGGGGCCGTGCACCGGGTACTTCCACACGCCGGTGTGGACGGTCCGGCCCTGCCAGGCCACGTCCTTCGGCATACCGACGTTCACCGACAACAGCGACGGCATCGCGCGCTCCTTCCTGCGGTGACGGCCGGTCCGGCGGTGCCTTTCGGGGCTCCCTGTCGGGGCTGCCCATCAGGACTACCCGTCAGGACTGCCTGTCAGATCTTCCGGACCACCGTCGTCTCGTCGAGGTCGAGGTTGCGGTCGACGCCGTGCGAGACGACGTTCTGGCCGGGTTCCAACCGTAGTCGGACACCGTCGAGGCGCACCTCGACCTCGTCCGGTTCGAACGACACCATCCCGGAGACGCGTCGCACCTCGGTCCAGGCGTCCTCGTACGACCAGGCCGCGCGCCGGGCGCCGGCGATGTCGTAGTAGCTGGCCAACCCCTTGTACGGGCAGAAGGTCTGCCCCTCGACCGGCGTCAGAGCGGACTCGTCCACGTCGGCGCGCGGGACGTACCAGCGGGGCGCGAAGCCGGACTCGTACAGGACCAGCGGGACGGTGGTGTCGGCGACGATCCTGTCGCCGCTACGGACGACGAGGTGGCGGCTGGTGCGGCGGATGTCGACGCGGTGGTAGCTGTCGGCGGCGTGGCCGACGATCCGTTCGTCCTCCTCGTAGAAGGCGTCCATCGCGCGCCAGGCGAAGGCGATGCCGCCTTCCAACTCCGGCGCGTGGGCTGGTAGTTCGGTGTGCTGCCAGGCCGCGCGTTGAGTGCTCCGCGTGCCGGAGCCGACGGTGTACCAGGACGTCGGCCCGAGGTCGCGGTGGCGGGTGGTGTGCTCACTCCGGTGCAGGGCATCGGGGTCGATGTCGCCGAGCGGGAAGTACGCCACCGGGTAGCGGCCGGGTTCGTGGAGCAGGACGACGTTCTCGCTGTCGGCGATCCACGCGTCGCCGAACCGGACCCGCATGCGGCGGCGCAGCGGTTCCGCGAACAGCATTCTTTCGGGCATCGGGCCGGGGACCAGGAACCGGCCGACCGCACCGGGGGCGAGTGGTCCTTGCTGCCAGGAGAGGCCCATCGTTTCGTTCCCTTCTCCTCCGTCGGGGCGGGTCAGGTGAGCGGTTCGCCGCCGTCGACGCGCAGCGTGGTGCCGGTCAGGAAGGTGCTGGTCATGGCGTAGAGGACGGCACCCGCGATGTCGTCGACGGTGCCGATGCGACGGGCCGGGTTGCGGGCGGCGATGTCGGCGAAGTAGTCCGCCTTGCCCGCTTCACCGAAGGCGTCCCAGGCGCCGGTGTCGATGACTCCCGGGGAGATCGCGTTGACGCGGATCGGGGCGAGCTCGAGGGCGAGGGAGCGGGCCAGGACATCGGCGGCTCCGTTGGTGATGGCCACGGCCAGCGTCCCGACCGCGATCTTCGCCGCGGCGACGCCGGAGAAGAGGGTGAAGGATCCGGACGCGGGGGTGCGGGGAGCCAGGTGCTTGGCCAGCATCAACGGGCCGATGACCTTGGTGTCGAAGGAGCGCCTGACCGCATCCCGGTCCAGGTCGGCGAGCCGGCCGCGGGCGCGTGCCGAGGCGGTGGACACCACGTGGTCGATCGTCCCGAGCCGTTCGCCGAGGGCGGCGATGGAGGCCTCGTCGGTGAGGTCGACCGTCTCGGTGTCGATGTCGGATTCGCCGGCGTAGGCCTTGTCGAGTGCCTGCCGGTCGCGGCCGGCGGCGATGACGTGGGCTCCGGCGTCCCGGGCGGCGACCACGACGGCGCGGGCGATTCCGCCACCCCGTCCGATGACGAGCACGGTCTGACCGTGCAGCGGCCCGGTCACGACAGTGCCCTGTTCAAGAAGCCGCGGATGAGGTCGGCGGCCTGGTCGAGGTGGCTTTCGAGGAGGAAGTGGCCCCCGTCGAGCAGGTGGATCTCGGCGTGGGGCGCGTCGTCGGCGAAGGCGAGCGCGCCGGCGGGGGCGAAGATCTCGTCGTTGCGGCCCCAAACGGCTAGCACCGGGACTTCGCTCTCGCGCAAATAGGCGTGGAGCTTGGGATAGAGCGGGAGGTTGTTCGCGTAGTCGGCGAACAGCTTGAGCTGCACCAGGTCGTTCCCGGGTCGGGACACCGACGCGAGGTCGTGGTGCCAGGTGTCGGGGTCGACCAGGCTCTCGTCGGCCACGCCGTGCAGGTACTGCCACCGGATGGCCTCCAGGGTCAGCGCCCCGCGCACTCCCGGCTCGGTCTGCGGACTCTGCTCCTGCCAGTACGCCCGCACCGGCTTCCAGAACTCCTCCGCGAACCCGGCCTCGTAACCGTTGCCGTTCTGGCTGATGATCGCCGTGACCGCGGCCGGGTCAGCCAGCGCGAGCCGCCAACCCACGGGGGCGCCGTAGTCCTGCACGTAGATCGCGTAACGGCTGATACCGAGCTGACCCAGCAGGCCCGAGGTGAGGTCGGCCAGGGCGTCGAAGGTGTAGTCGAAGTCGTCCACGGTCGGCGCGTCGGACAGGCCGAAGCCGAGGTGGTCCGGGGCGATGACGTGATAGCGGTCGGCCAGCAGCGGGATCAGGTCCCGGAACATGAACGAGCTGGTGGGGAAGCCGTGCAGCAGCACCACGACCGGCGCGTCCTCCGGCCCCGCTTCCCGGTAGAAGAGCTGCTGCCCACGAACGGTCGCGTAGCGGTGATGGATGGTCGCCATGGTATCTAACTCCTGACTTGGCCATGAGTGGTTACAGGCAGGAGCCAACCACCCGACATCTAACCTGTCAAGAGAATCTAAGCGGTTACATCGCCTTCAGTCGCTCCTGACGACGATCGAGAGGTCCTGGGTGAGCTGATGGGCCGGAGCGGAGGTCTGGCAGCGCGCCCAGAGGGTGGGCCTGGCGACCGGTGGGCTGGCCGGGATCGTGACCCCGGCTTGGAAGGATCCGTCGGCAAGCGCGTCGACCGAGGTCAGCGTGTGTGTCGCGGCGGCCGTGGCGGTCGTCCGCGGGGTGCCCTGCGCCTTCCGCTCCTCCATCGAGAGGCTCAGCTTCGCGCCGCGCTCCCAGCGGATTCCGACGGACACCGCCGTGCCCGGCGCGCAGCCGGTGCCGCGGAGCGTCAGCGTGCCGCCGCGCACGATCTCGGTCGGCGAGGCGGTCAGCGACCGGGTCACCGAGGGGCGGGGAGTGCCTGGGGCCGTCGGACCGGGGACGCCCGTTCCGGACGGCTCGGAGCCGATCAACGGGAGGACGGCCACGACCGTGGCGGCCACGGCGAGGGCGGCGACCGTAGCGGTCGCGACCTCCCGGACCGTACGACGACGGCGCGACCGGCGGCGCAGGTCCGCGACCGGCGGCTGCCGCGCGGCACGGGTGCCCTCCTCGACGAGCCGGCGAAGACTGCGCTCAGGTTCGGCCATGGCGGGACAACGCTCCTTCCGGATCTGCGGCGAGCCGGCGAGCCAGGTTCGCGCGGGCTCGGGCGAGCCGGCCGCGCACGGTGCTCACCGGCAGACCCAACTGCTCGGCGACCTGGTCGATCGGCAGGTCCAGTACGTCGTGCAGCAACAGCACCGGCCGCTGGTTCACCGGCACCCGGTGCAGCATCTCGGCGACACCGGCCGTCTCCGGTGTGAGGTGCGGTTGCGGGCGCTGAGCACCCAGGCGCAGCAGGGCCGCGGCGCGGCGGCGCAGTCGCCGGATCTCGCTGACCGCGAGATTGATCGCCACCCTGCGCACCCACAGTTCCGGCACGTCGTACGTCCGGATCGTGTCCCAGCGGTCCAACGCCCGGACGAACGCCTCCTGTACGACGTCCTCGGCCTGTTCGAGACTGCCGGTGACCGAGAACAGCTGACCGACCAGTCGCGCGTACGCCGACTGGTAGAACTCCTCGAAGTCCGTCACCGCGGCCCGCCGTTCTCGGACACCGTCGCTTTCCCGCGTCACTCAGTTCTTGCCGACCGGGGGCGCCTGCGTGGTCTTCTCCGCGGGAGTCAGCTTCAGCCAGGCGAGTTGGTCCGCGGTGGCCTTGCCGTCGGCCTTCAACTGCCGGATCAACTTCTCGGCCCTGGTGATCTGGTCCGCGGTGGGGTTGCCCGTCGTGACCTTGATCTCCCGCTGAATCTCAAGGAGTTGCTGGTTCTCCTCGGACACCTGGGACTTGGTCCCGTCGGCGGGGGACGCCTTGTTCTCCTTGGACAGCTGGGAGTCGGTCCCGGCGTCGACAGACGCCTTGGTCCCCTCAGCCGCCGGAGCCTTCTGGACCGTGCTCGACGACCGGTAGCCGGCCTGCGGCTCGGTTCCGTGGTCGGACGAGGCCAGTGCCGTCGTGGCCAACACGGCGCACAGCCCGGCGGCGGCCACGCCGGCAGCGATCAGTCCCCAACTGCGGTGCTGTGTAGTCGATGTGCGGTGCTGCATGGTCGGCCCTTCGTTCGCCCGGGAGGAAGTACGACGGCTCGAACCATCGAGGCGAGCCTCGCCACCGTCGCACCACTCCCACGCCACAGGGGTCCGGCCGGCGCACACCGCACCGGCCTTCGTCACCGAACCGTGACCATCAACCGGCGCTGGAGATCCCCGACTTGGGGCGGGCCGGGCTCGTACTCACCGAAGTACGGGCGGCGCGCAGGGCGTCGATCCTCTCCGCGCCGGTGGTCCCGGCCTCGGCCGTGTACGTGACGACCCTGAGATCGGTACCGGCGGGCGTCAGGATGTCGAGGTCGACGTCGATGTCCCCGACCAGCGGGTGCTCGATGGTCTTGCGGTCGCCGACGTGCGCGCGGGCGGTGCCGTTGGACCACAGGCGCGCGAACCGGGGGTTGCCGCGCCGCAGGTGGTCGACAAGGGAGGCGAGACGTCCGTCGTGCGGATGGGCGGCGGCCGTCACCCGCAGATCGGCGACGAGGTCCTCCTCCTCGGCCTCGTCGCCGGCCCACGACCTCACCGGCCAGCCCGCGATGGGCACCCCCGCTGGTCCCCCGCTCGACCGGAACATCCCGGCGACGAGATTGCCCTCGTCCCAGCCGTACGTACGGGGATCACCGACCGTCGCGGACCACATTCCGTTCCAGCCGACGAGGGTCCAGTCGGCGGCGAAGACCGCGGTGGGGTTGTCTCCGAGCCGCCTCACCAACTGGCCTACTCGCGCGGGCACTTGCCGGGACACGCTCCCGGTGGCGGGTGGCGCGAGCCGGGCGCAGCGGAACAGATGGTCGCGCTCGGCCGGGTCGAGGCGCAGCGCCCTGGCCAGGGCGGCGACCACCTGGTCGGAGGGGTGGCGGGCGCGGCCCTGCTCCAGCCGCACCACGTAGTCGACCGACAGCCCGGCCAGTCGGGCCAGTTCCTCGCGACGCAGTCCGGGGATGCGCCGGTCGCCGTCCGTCGGCAGCCCGCAGTCGCCGGGTGACACACGCTCACGCCAGCCCCGCAGTGCGATGCCCAAGTGGTTCGTCGTCGCCATACAGATCATCGTGGTGCACACGCCATGGACCACAGGCTGCTTCTGCCGCCCCGCGACGGACTCTTTACTCGCCGGCACGTCCTCGCGGCACGCGTCGGCGATGGTCAGCGGGGCGGTCCGACGATGATCTGGCCGTACGTGTCGGCGGCTTCGGCCAGGAGGTCGCGGGAGATCTCGTAACCCTCGGGGCGCGGGCTGGCCAGGTCGCGGCCGGCGTGGCGGAACATGCCCTCGATGCCGCCCGGGGTGCAGATCATCAGCAGGTCGGCGGTGTCGGACGTGATCCGGTAGCCGTGCGGGACGTTGCGGGGGAGGAAGACGATGCCGCCCTCCGACAGTTCCATCTCCTGGTCGTCGCACCACAGCAGCGCGCTGCCCTTGATGAGCATGAACACCTCGTCCTCACGGGTGTGTTGGTGGTACGGCGGTGCCTCGCCCTTGCTGACGGAGAACCGTCCGACGGTCAACTGCCCGGCGGTGGCCGCGCTGTCCAGGAGGACGGCGAACTCGCCGCCGTCCAGCCATTCGAGCTTCTGCTGCTGCTCGGGCTGTGCGAGATAGGCCATGGTCATGACGGTGTCCGATCTGCGCCGTCGGCGGACACGGCGCCTTCGTCAGCGGGGAACGACGGTCTGGTCTGGTCCGATCCTCCTTCGGCCCGTACAGCGACCGCCAGTGGAGTGGGTGGGAACAGCAGTACCACTCCCCGACCCGAGACCTGGGCCACCGGCTATGTGCATGTGGGCAACCGGCGCACGGGACCCACAACCACCTGTGGCATCCTCTGCGCCATGGCTCACTCGACTGATCAACAACCGCCCGAGGACACGGAGATCCGGGCGGTCGCCGCGGAGCGGCTCACGTTCTTCGGGGACGCGGTGGTCGCCATCGCGCTCACTCTGCTGGCACTGGAACTGCCGGTGCCGGAGGGCTCGACCAATTCCGAGTTGTGGCACTCGGCCACCGATCACCGTGACGCCTACATGGCCTTCGCGATCAGCTTCGTGGTGATCGCCGCGCACTGGCGCGCCCACCACCGGGTGTTCCGCTATGTCACGTCGTCGAACAAGCTGATGACGAGCCTGACCGTGTACTGGCTCCTCATGTTGGTGATCACCCCGTTCGCGACCGACGTGATCGGCGGCGACGGCGCGTTCCAGGCCCGGTTCATCTTCTACGCGATCGTGCAGTTCGTCGCGTGCGTGCTGTTCGTCTTCATGGTCCGGGAGATCCGCCGCGCCACCCTCTACCGCCCGGGCACCCCGCCCGACCTGCTGCCCGGGGCAATCCGCCGCATGAGCGCGGTGGCCGCGGGGTTCCTGGTCTCCATCCCGGTCGCACTCGCCACCGAGTGGGCGTACCTGTGCTGGATCCTGGTCCCGGGCATCCCCGCGGTGATCTTCGCCGCACGCCGGCGCGGCTCCGACGGACAGGTCGCGGGGGCCGCGGGCAAGGACTAGGCCCTGTCCGACGGATCATTGAACTGCCGCATCTCCGGGTCCGCATGGTCATGGGGCGGGGCGATCTGATGAACAGCGAATGGTCGCGGCTGCTGCCGCACCTACCGAAAACCGGTGGGCAGGGTGGACGCTGGGTCAGTCACCGCACATTCGACGTCCTGCCGCGCCCACCAACACACCGCCGGTGCCCGCAGGAAAGCTTCACGTGTCCCGAAAAAAGATCACGGCCCCGGCACCACTGCCCCGACGAGAGGCTCGGAACATGAGCTTGCAGGCAGTCCTCATCGTTGCCAGAGGAAGGCGGCCGCACCGCAGGGGTGGCAGTGAAAGACGTAACCGCGGCCGCCTCCACCGAAGTTGGCGGAGGTCGCGAAGTCGGATCCCTCTTCGAGTTCGGCCGTGAATGTCATACGGGCGGTGCAGGAGGGACAGCCGGGGGTCTCGTCACCTTGGATCCAGTCGGGTTCGCCACCCAGCCGTCCCAGAACAGGCTCCGTGGTTGGGGTGTCGGCTGGGTGGGGGCGCAGGGAGGTCACCGCTCCGAGCAGTGTCTCGCCCTGGGCGGGGACGGTAGCCGCCGATAGTTGGCCTCCGAAGACGAAGCCGCGGTTGGCACCGGAGGTGGCGTCCCAGTCATCGCACATGCCCGGGTCGTTCTGGCAGAAGAAGACCGCGATCACCCCCACTTCAAGGGGCAGATAAGCCAGGAACTGCATGGGCCCGCCGCACTCGCGGCAGTTCGGCCAGACGAATCCAGCCGGGACTAGTGGCACTCCCCCCGTGCGTAGTTCGGGAGCGTCAGCTACGGCTTCCCCGCCGTGGACCAGCAGCATGGCCAAAGCCTAAGCGAAATCTTCCCCACTCCAACCGGACGGAGGCGACCGAGGGCTCAACCCGAGATCCGCCGACAGGCCCTAGCGCGCGTGGCCGCTTTTCAGCGGTTATTGACGTTCTTGCCATAGGCGGCGTGTTCCTGCGACGGGGACAGTGTGACGTGCGGCGTTCGCCAGCGAGCGACATGTCGGCATCCTGCGAGAGACCACTTCGAGCAATTCCGGCAACCGACACCAACCACGGTCGCCGATCGGCGATTGCTTCGTGCTCAACAGAGCGGGTGTTCTCCGACGGACAGGCGTGCCTCCGCACTCCTTGCGCTTTGCACCCTACGGATCAGGAACACCCCCATGTCGAGCAACACCACGGCCCCCGCACACGCACCCGTACGTGCCGAGCGGCAGAGCCCCGGCTACTGGCGCGTCACCTTCGACAATCCTCCCCTCAACCTCTATGAGCCCGAGGTGGAGACCGCTCTCGACGAAGTCGTCGGCAGGCTCGAAGCGGATCCCGACGTCAAGGTCGTCGTTTTCGACAGCGCCGTTCCCGACTTCTTCATCGCCCATCTGAACCTGGGCAGGATCGCCGAGTTCGGTGCAGGCATGCCGACCTGGTTCGACATCATCGGTCGCCTCGGGAACGCCCCTTTCATCACGGTGGGCTCCCTCCGGGGTCGTGCTCGCGGCATCGGGAACGAATTCCTCACCACCCTCGACGTGCGTTTCGCCAGCCGCGAGAAGGCCGTGCTGAGCCAACTGGAGATCGGCACGGGCGTCATTCCTGGCTGCGGCGGCATTCAGCGTCTGGTGCAACTGACAGGGCGTTCACGGGCATTGGAGATCGTCACCTCTGGTGAGGACTACGACGCCGATACCGCCGAGCTGTACGGGTGGGTCAACCGTGCCGTGCCGGACGCCGAGTTGGACGCCGTCGTCGACCGTTTCGCGCGGCGGCTCGCCCACTTCGACGCCGATGCCCTGCGTGCGGTCAAGGAGATCATCAACGAAGAGGCGCCACTGCACGACGCCGCCCGTCTGTCAGCCACGCACGCCCGCTTCGCCGGGCTGCTCGCACGGGATTTCGTGCAGGACCGGCTGAGCCTTTCGGCCAAGGCGAGCCCCGAGGTCATCTACGACCTGGAACTGAACATGGGCGAACGCCTCGGTCCGCGCGGCTAGTTCGCGCGCACGCCTGCCTATGTGTCGATGACACCCGTACGAGAGGGACCAGCTGTGACCACCGAGACCGTACAGAGCCAGATCGAGACGCCCAACCTCCACGTGGACGCCGCGGACGGCGTCACCTACCGCTACCGCCGCTTCGGCCGGGCCGACACCAGCACCCTGCCGCTGGTCTGCCTGGTGCACTTCCGCGCCAACCTCGACAACTGGGATCCCGAATTCGTCGACGCTCTCGCAGCCGAGCGCGAAGTCATCCTGGTCGATCTCGCCGGCGTCGGCGGCTCCACGGGCACCACGCCGAACAGCGTCGAGGAGATGGCGTACAACGCGATCGCCTTTCTCGACGCCATCGACCTACGCCGTTATGACCTGTTGGGTTTCTCGCTCGGCGGTTTCATCGCTCAGGAGATCGTCCTCTTCCGCCCTTGGCAGGTGCGCCGCCTGGTCCTGGCCGGCACGGGCCCCCGGGGCGGGCGTGACATCCACCTGTACACGGCGGGGGCCATCCGTGACGCGGCCTTCGGCGACGCTCCCGCGCCCACCGATCTACTCACCCTCTTCTTCGAGAAGAGCGCGTCCAGCCAGGCCAGGGGCGTGGAGTTCCTCAAGCGCCTGGGGCTGCGTTCTGCGGAGCGGGACACCTCGACGGACCTGGCCGTCCGTGACGCGCAGTTGACCGCGATCTCCGCGTGGGGTGTGCGCGACGACTCTCGCCTGCAGCGTCTGGAGTCCATCCAGCAGCCCGTTCTGGTGGCCAACGGGGACAACGACGAGATGATCCCCACCAAGAACACCTACCTGCTGTCCCAGTACCTGCCCAACGCGAAGCTGAGCATCTACCCGGATGCCGGCCACGGGTTCCTCTTCCAGTACCCGGTCGAGTTCGCCGACGAGGTGAACGCCTTCCTGGGTCGGTGACGGGGTGACGGACTCAGGTCATCGGGCAGGAGTGACCGACGCCTGGAAAGTGCGCCGGTAGGCCGCCGGGGAGACACCCAGTTCGGCGTGCATGAGCTGACGCAGAGACGCGGCGGTGGCGAACCCGATGTCCGTGGCGATCTGGTCGACGGACATGGTGCTGGACTCCAACAACTGACGGGCACGGTCCAGGCGTTGCTTGATGAGCCACTGTCTCGGCGTCACCCCGGTCTCGTCCCGGAAACGCCGGCTGAAGGTGCGCGGGCTCATGTGCGCGTGCTGTGCCAGCTGGGGCAGCGTCAGCGGTTCACCGAGCCGCTCGAGCGCCCACTGGCGGGTGGCGGAGGTGGACGCGGTGTCGCCGTCGGGGATCGGACGCTGGATGTACTGCGCCTGACCACCTTCGCGGAACGGGGGTACCACGCATCGCCGGGCCGCGATGTTCGCCAGTTGGATGCCGTGGTCGATCCGGATCAGGTGCAGGCACAGGTCCACCCCTGCCGCGGCACCGGCGGAGGTGAGCACCTCCCCGTCCTCGACGAACAGCACTCCCTCGTCGAGCCGGATGTGCGGGAACCAGCGGCGGAACACCGGCGCGCACTCCCAGTGCGTGGTGGCGGTCCGGCCGTCGAGCAGTCCGGCCGCGGCCAGGACGAACCCACCGGTGCAGATGGAGGCGAGCCGGGCGCCGGGACGGGACCTGGTGAGTGCGCCCGTGACCTCCTCCGGCAGTTCCCGGGTCAGTCTGCTCGGGTCCACCGGGGTGACGATCACCGTGTCGGCCGATTCGAGCAGCTCAGGACCGTACTGCACCGTGATCGAGAACCCGGCGTTGGTGTCGACCGGCCCACCGTCGACCGAGCAGACATCGACCTCGTAGCGGCCGTCGGCGGCCCCCAGGATGCGTGCCGGGATGCCCAGCTCGAAGGGGTAGACGCCGTCAAGCGCGAGAACGGCGACTCGGTGTCGGTGCACACGATTCATGGCGCGATTCTATCGGTGCGCACCATCCGAGCCACGAACCAGTTTCTCCAGATGAAAGGAACACCCATGACATCTCTCGACTACGCCGTACACGTCAGTCCCCTGCAGCCGTTGTCGACCAGTGCTCTGCCCCCTCGACCTGACGGTGGCCCACTCCTGTGGTCTCCGTTGTCCACGACGATCGTCTACGGTCCCCGCGAGGCCGTTCTGGTCGATCCGGGATTGACGACCGAGCAGGGCGTCGACGTCGCCGAGTGGGCGGCCGGGTTCGACCGCACGATCACCGGAATCTACGTAACCCATGCGCACGGCGACCATTGGTACGCGACCGCGCCTGTACGTGAGCGATTCCCGGACCTCAAGGTGTGGGCCACGGCCGAGACGATCGCGGAAATGCACCGGACCACTCCGGGTGGAAAGCCGAACCCGTTCTGGGGAGCGGCATTCCCGACACTGATCGGCGATACCCCGGTCATCGCCGAGGCGGTCCCGGAAGGGGGACTCAAGGTCGACGGGGAGTCGCTCGTACCTCACGCGGCCGGTCACACCGACACCGAACACACGACGTTCCTGCACGTACCCTCGCTGGACCTGGTCGTGAGTGGCGATGTCATCTACAACCAGGTGCACCAGTACCTCTCCGAAGCCGGCGACCACGGCATCGAATCCTGGCTGAAGGCGATCGACGCCGTGGAAGCGGTCAACCCGACCAGCGTCGTGGCTGGCCACAAGAATCCCGAGCGCGACGATCCCGCGTCCACCATCACTGACACCCGCGATTACCTCAACGCCGCCGCGGAGGCCTTCGCCGGCGCCACCCACCGGGTCGAGTACTTCAACGAGATGGTGCAACGCTTCCCGAAGTGGTTGAACCCGGGAATCGCGTGGCTGACCGCGGTGGGACGCTGGGCCGAATAGGCGTAGCCTCTGATCTCCGCGCCACACCCCACAACGAAATCAGGCGCTGATACGCGTGTCCGAGACCTCCGACGGCTGGCTCTGCAATGTCGTGATGCGCTCGATGACGAGCCCGACCAGTACGGCCGCCGCGATCATGAGCGCCTCCGCCACCACGAGGAGTGCCATCGAGCCCGGGGCGGCCCGGACCGCCACCATCAGCACCAGCGCGTGCGTGATCCAGGCGCCCCACCACAGATTCACCAGTGCCGTGTCCCGCTTCTGCTCCCACTCCGCCGAGCCGGCGCGTCCGATGTCGAGGACGAGCCGGCGAGGGACGACGAAGTTGACCCCGGGTACGAACCACGCGCCGATCGTCCAGCCCCGACTCGAGAGCGAGGTCTGAGGGGACAGCTCCAGGGCATTGCGCCGGGACCGGGCGAGCCACACGAGGAACAGCACGATCGCAAGAGTCATCAAGTAGACGAACACCATCGAGACAACGCCCGACTCGTGCGAGGACCTATCCGTGCGGTGCACATGCTGATCCCGCACAGCCACCGCGCGGAACACGTCCGCCACGGCGGCCACCGCTATCGCCACCTGCGCGGACCGGGCAAGAATCCATGGAGCTCTGCGGGCGGTGTTCGTCATCTTCTTCAGCCTGTTTCGGAGGGTTGGGCGGACACGACGGACGGTTGGGCGAAGTGATCATAGGGTCTACGCGCCCCACGCGCGTAGAGCTCTCAGGTCCTCGATCGCGATCGCGCGAAGACAGCAGGCCTCCTACGTTCATGACACCCCGTTGAACAACTTCCACTGCCCCTCGGAGACGACCTCGACGCCGCCGTCGGTCACTTTGATGGCGGTCTGGGCGTCGATGGCGTAGGCCGGACCGCTGATCCCGACAGCCCACCGCTCGGCCTCCGCCATGGTGTTCTCCGGACAGCCGGGGCTGTCGAGGTGCGGAAAGAGGCAGAAGTCGACGACTCTCAGCGTGCTGTCGTCACCGGTGGACTTCCTCCAGCCCACGAAGGCCTCTCCGATGCGCGGGGTCAGCACCATGCTCCCCGCACTGAGCCCCACATAGACCGTGTCGTGCAGCGATGGGAGGAGGTCGGCCAGTCCGGACTCCCGCATCCAGTGGCACAGGTACAGCGCGTCGCCACCGTTCACGAGAAGGACGTCTGCCTCCCGCACCCAGGAGACCCAGCGTTCCTTGTCGATGCCGGGCAGTGCGGTGAGCTCCAGCACGCCCACCGACTTCCAACCCAGCTCGGTCATGGGACTGG
Source organism: Streptomyces sp. NPDC088794 (assembly GCF_044750545.1). Lineage (NCBI taxonomy): Bacteria > Bacillati > Actinomycetota > Actinomycetes > Kitasatosporales > Streptomycetaceae > Streptomyces > Streptomyces sp. NPDC088794. Next base: position 195,996 of record NZ_JBIVKB010000012.1, read on the forward strand.
GAGACTGTCCGCTGATGAAGCGCCATGGCCCACGCGGATCCCCGTACGGGCCCCCGTAGCCCGCAGTGGGGATACAGAGAGCGTCGGCTTCGGCGATCGGTTTGCCAAGGAGGTCGACCAACGCCGCCAGGATGCTCGCGTTCCTGACGCCGGAGTCGGTGAGGAGAAGTTTCATCACGCCCCCGCTGATCGCCTGGTGAGAATGATCAAGTGACGCTAACACGACCGGCGTGCACGGAGGTTGGGGTATCAGAGCCCGGCGCCGAGCTGGAGTCCCCTCGCGGTTCCCGCCCGAGTGAGTCCGTGAACCTTTCCCTCCCCCGCACCGACTGTCCCGGTGAACCATGAGGCGACACAGGGAGACGCGGTGAGCGACGACGGGCACGGAAGGCTGCTGGTGGTGCGCTGCCAGCTCGGGGAGCGCGAGGCGTTCCACGAGCTGGTGCACCTCTGGCACGACCCGCTGTGGCGCTACGTGAAGGGCATGGTGGGCTCCCCGGACACCGCGGACGACCTCGCCCAGGAGGCATGGGTCGCGGTGGTGCGCGGCCTGCCGCGGCTACGCCAGCCCGAGCGGTTCGCGGCATGGCTGTTCACCATCGCCCGCCGCACGGTCACCGACCACCTCCGGCAGACGTACCGCACTCCCCCGACCACCACCGACGTGGAGACGGAAGCCGATGGCGACGACTCCGACGCGGGCGTGCTGACCGCACTGGAGATCCAGGCAGGCCTCGGCGGGCTCCCGCCGCTGGAACGCGAAGTGCTGCTCCTGTTCCACATCCAGGACCTGCCCCTGGCCGCCTGCGCGGACGTGCTCGGCGTACCGCCGGGCACCGTCAAGAGCAGGCTGCATCGCGCTCGCCGCATGTTGCGGGACGTCCTTGTCGAGAGGGGATACGAGGCATGAGTGAGTACGACGACGCGGTACGCCGCGATGTGCCGAGGGAACTTGAGCACGCGCTGTCGGCGGAGGTCTCGCTGCGGGCCCGCATGCGGCACATGGCCGTCGGTCTCGCGGGAGGGTGCGGGGCCGCACTCATCTCGGTGCTGTGGGCGACCGAGCCACACCCCCTTCCGGTGCGTACCCAGGCCGCCTTCGCCGCGCTGATCGGCGTCGGTCTCGTCTGGGCCGCCTTCGCCGGATGGGTCCTGAGCCGCCGCCGACCCCTGTACGCCCGGGACCGGGTCCTGGGCGCCCGCCTCGCCCTCACCGTCACCAGCTTGACCTGCGTCGCCGGTACCACGCTGGCCGCGGTCCGCGGCACCACGACCGAAGCGTTGACCATCGCCCTGACCGGCACGGTCCTCGTCATCGCCGCCGGACTGCTCCTGCTACGAGCGCATGCCCATCGTCGAGAGTTGCTGAGACTGCGCAACTCCCTTCAGGAGACGCTCACGTGACGCTCCGTCACCCACCATCCGCACCATGGCCCACCGTCTCGCCTCGCAGCCTGGCCACCCACTCGGAGGGCCACGGTGCGCTCTCGCGAGCACCCGGTGGGACATGCACCGTGACATACCGGCCCGAGGCCGCCAGCCGTCGTGGTCGCTGCTCGAACTCCTCGCCCCAGACCTCGAAGCGGAAGGTGAGCGACGACCTGCCGACGCGTTCGACCACGACAGTCGACGTGACCTCCTGCCCGAACCACAGGGGCGACGCGAAGTCGACCTCGTATCGGACCCGCGGCGCGGCCCCGAAGTAGCCGTCGACGCCGTGCTCCCGCATCAACATCGCCTCGGCCGCCTCGACGAACCGCACGACGGCCGTGTTGTGGTGGTGCCCTGCCGCGTCGGTGTCCATCCACTCCACCCGACCTCGGTGGACGGCACGGGCGAGGACGCCGGCGCCGTCCACCTCCTCGTCAGACGGAGGCCGGTGCATGCGAGGGGGTCCAGCGCAGATGGATGTCCTGGGCGGAGTCGTCGGCCCGCAGCAGCGAGAGACGCGGGCGTACGGCGTCGGTGCGGGCGCTCGGTGGCTTGCGGCGGCCGGCCCCGAACTGCACCGGCCACTGGGCCGCCTCACCCTGGTAGTCCTGCTCGGCCGCCGCATGGAGGGTCCAGTGCGGGTCGTAGAGGTGAGTCCGCCCTACGGCGCACAGGTCGGCCCGGCCCGCCAGCAGGATCGAGTTGACGTCGTCGTACGAGGCGATGGCGCCGACGGCGATGACCGCGGTGCCGGTCGCGGCGGCGATCTCGTGCCGGATCCGGTCCGCGAACGGCGTCTGGTAGGAGCGGCCGAACGCCGGGGTCTCGTCCTTGGTGACCTGGCCGGAGGAGACGTCGATGCCGTCCGCCCCGTGCGCGATGAAGGCGCGGGCGATCTCGACGGCGTCGTGTTCGGTGTTGCCGTCCGGCATCCAGTCGGTGGCGGAGATACGCACGATCATCGGCCGCTCGGCGGGCCATGCCTCGCGGACGGCGTCGAAGACCTCCAACGGGAAGCGCAGCCGGTTCTCCAGCGAGCCGCCGTGTTCGTCGGTGCGGTGGTTGGCGATCGGGGAGAGGAAGGAGGAGAGCAAGTAGCCGTGCGCGCAGTGGAGTTCGATGAGGTCGAAGCCGGCCTCGGCGCCCCGGCGGGCGGCCGCGACGAAGTCGGCGACGATGCCGTCCATGTCCTCGCGGGTGAGTTCGCGAGGTACGTGGCAGCCGGGGCCGTACGCGACCGACGAGGGGCCGACCGTCTCCCAGTTGCCCTCCGGCAACGGGTCGTCCATGCCCTCCCACATCAGTCTCGTGGAGCCCTTGCGACCCGAGTGGCCGATCTGGAGGCCGATGCGGGCGGTGCTCCGCTCGTGGGCGAAGGACACGATCCGCGCCCACGAATCGCGCTGCTCGTCGTTCCACAGACCCGTGCAGCCGGGCGTGATACGACCCTCGGGCGAGACGCAGACCATCTCCGTCATGACCAGTCCGGCACCGCCCATCGCCTTGGAGCCGAGGTGCACGAGATGGAAGTCGCCGGGGACGCCGTCGACGGCGGAGTACATGTCCATGGGTGACACGACGACCCGGTTCTTCAGCTCCAGCTGGCCCAGCCGGAACGGCTGGAACATCGCCGGTGAACTACCGCCGAGCCCTTGCGACTTGGCGAAGGCGGCGTCGACGCGGTCGGCGAACTCCTGGTCCCGGGTGCGCAGGTTGTCGTAGGTGATGCGACGGGAGCGGGTCAGCAGGTTGAAGCAGAACTGGGTCGGCTCCTGCCGGCCGTACATGCCGATGTTCTCGAACCACTCGAGTGACGCCTGCGCGGCCCGCTGGGTGGACTCGACGACCGGCCGCCGCTCGGTCTCGTAGGCGGTCAACGCCGTTTCCGCGTCGAGGTGTTCGTGCAGACAGGCGGCGAGCGCGAGCGCGTCTTCCATCGCCAGCTTGGTGCCCGAGCCGATGGAGAAGTGCGCGGTGTGCGCGGCGTCGCCAATGAGGACCAGGCTGCCGTGGTGCCAGCGTTCGTTGCGTACGGTGGTGAAGTTGAGCCACTTGGAGTTGTTGGCGAACACCTGGTGGCCGGCGAGTTCCTCGGCGAACAGGCCCCGGATGCGGTCGACGGCCTGCTCGTCGGAGGTGCCCGGCTTGAACTCGGTTCCCTCGGTGGCGTCGAAGCCTGCGCGGCGCCAGACGTCCTCATGCATCTCGACGATGAAGGTGGAGCCGGAGTCGGAGTAGGGATAGCCGTGGACCTGCATGGTCCCCCACTCGGTCTCCTTGATGAAGAACTGGAACGCCTCGAACACCCGGTCCGTGCCCAGCCACATGTACTTGCTGTGCCGCCGGTCCAAGGTGGGCCGGAAGACGTCCGCATGCTCCTGCCGGATACGGGAGTTGACCCCGTCGGCTCCCACCACCAGGTCGTGCGAGGCGCGGAGTTCCGCGATGCCGGGGGCGATGGTCGAGAAGCGCACGTCGACGCCGAGGGCGCGGCAGCGCTCCTGGAGCAGGTGGAGCAGTTCCTTGCGGCTCATGGCCGCGAAGCCCTGGCCGCCGATCGTGTGGCTCTCGCCGCGGTAGTGGATGTCGATGTCCGTCCACCGGGCGAACCGGCTGGCCATCGCCTCGGCGAACTCGGTGTCGGCGTTCTCGATGCCGCCGAGGGTCTCGTCGGAGAACACCACACCGAATCCGAAGGTGTCGTCGGGGGCGTTGCGCTCCCACACGGTGACCTCGTGGGTCGCGTCCAACTGCTTCATCAGAGCGGCGAAGTAGAGCCCACCGGGACCTCCGCCGACGATCGCGATTTTCACGGAGCTACCTCTCCCTGCTCGACGGCGGGCGCGGCGGCCAGCTCATTCTCGATGATCCTGCGGAGCGCGAAGTGCTGGAGTTTGCCGCTGACGTTGCGCGGCAGGGCGTCGCAGAAGCGGACGTCGCGTGGGTACTTGTAGGGCGCGATGACCTGTTTGACGTGGTCCTGGATCTCCTTGGCCTTGGCCGCGTCACCGCGCACGCCGTCCCGCAGGACGACGAAGGCGCACACCACCGAGCCACGCTCCTTGTCGGGGCGGCCGACGACCGCGCACTCCTGCACGTCGGGGTGGGTGTCGACGGCGGCCTCCACCTCGGGTCCGCCTATGTTGTAGCCCGAGGAGATGATCATGTTGTCGCCGCGGGCGTGGTAGAAGAAGTAGCCGTCCTCGTCCCGGTGGAAGATGTCGCCGGTGGTGTTCCAGCCCGCCACGACGTAGTCCCTCTGCCGTTCGTCGTCGAGGTAGCGGCAGCCGACCGGCCCGATGACACCCAGCCGTCCCGGCTCACCCGGGCCGAGTTCCTCGCCGTCGGGCCCGAGCACGGTGGCCCGGTATCCCGGCAGCGGCCTGCCCGTTGCACCGGGGCGTATCTCGTCGCCGACGGCGGTGATGAAGATGTGCAGGAGTTCGGTGGCGCCGATGCCGTCGATGACCTCCAGCCCTGCGCCGTCCCGCAGTTGCTCCCACGTGGTGCGCGGAATGTGTTCGCCCGCCGACACCGCGACCCGCAGTCCGACGAGTTGGCGCGCCTGTCCCGCGCGCACGATCGCCCGGTACGCCGTGGGCGCCGTCGCGAGCACGGTGACGCCCAACCGCTCGACGAGATCCGCCAGTTGAGTCGGCGTGGCCGTCTCGGTCAGCAAGGCGCAGGCGCCGGCCCGCAGCGGAAAGACGACGAGCATGCCGAGGCCGAAGGTGAACGCCAGCGGAGCCGTGCAGGCGACCGTGTCCTCCGGGGTCAGCCGCAGGGCGTGGCGGCCGAAGGTGTTGTCGATGGACAGGATGTCGCGGTGGAAGTGCATGGTGATCTTCGGTACGCCGGTGCTGCCCGAGGTCGGTCCGAGGAGTGCCACGTCGTCGGCGGCGGTCTCCACGTTGGTGAACTCGCCCGACTTGGCCGCGGCGCGCGCCACGAGGTCCTCGGGGGCGCCGCCGCCGTACTCGACGACGGTCAGCGACGGCCACGCGGTGTCGCGGACAGTGTGCATGTCCTCGGCGAACCGGTGGTCGACCAGCGCGATGGAGGGCCGGGTCCGCTCGACGACCGGCGCCACCTCACGGGCGCGCAGGGCGGCCATGGTGGTCACCACGACCCCGCCGGCCTTGAGCACGCCGAGCCAGGAGGCCACCGTCCAGGGCGTGTTCGGCGAGCGCAGCAAAACGCGCCCGCCCGGCACCAGTCCGAGGTCCTCGGTCAGCACCTGCGCCACCTGGTTGGCGCGCGTGAGCAGTTCGCCGTACGTCCACGTCTCCCCCGCCGGTGTGCACAGGGCCGGCCGGTCGGGGCCGAACCTGGCGGCGGGGATGTCGATCAGTTCGGTGGCGGCGTTGAGTCGGTCCGGGTAGTTCAGCTCCGGCGTCGTGAACTCGATGGTCGGCCACAGGTGTGCGGGCGGCAGGTGGTCGCGCGTGAAACCGTCCACGTGCGCGGAGGGTGAGAGGGCGGCGGGAGAAGAAGGGGGAAAGGAGGAGGGAGAGGAAGGGCGAGACATCGGAAGGGTCCTTCCGGGAATCCGTCGGCGGGCCGACGGGGTCAGGCGGAACGGAGCATGCCCTCCTGGGCGACTGTGGCCAGGTGACGGTGATCGCGGGTGTAGAAGCGGCCCGTGCCCAGGCCTCGGCCCGCGTCGGCGGCGGCGGCTTCCTGGACGTAGAGGAGCCAGCCGTCCACCGGTCCCGGGCGGTGGAACCACATGGCGTGGTCGAGGCTGGCGGTGATCAGCCCGGGCATGGCCCAGGCCAGGCCGAGGACCCGCAGGACGGGTTCGAGGATCGTGTAGTCGCAGACGTAGGCGAGTGCGGCCAAGTCCCTTTGGGCGTCGGTGAGTCCGTCGACCGGGCGCAGCGGGTCGAACGGCCGGAGCCAGACCGCCTGGTGCGGGACCTGCTTGCCCTCGACGGTGAGGTAGACGGGTCCGGGTACGTGCCGCATGTCGAAGCCGCGGCCGGTGGACCAGTAGGCCTTGGACTCCTCGGTCATCGTGCCGCCGTCGAGGTCCGCCAAGTACTCGGCGGAGGTGGGGAGTTCCTCGGGGGCTGGAACGTCGTCCGTGAACTCGGCCTCGAAGGTGCCGCCGGGCTCACCCGCGGCGAAGTTGGCCAGGCAGACGTAGAGGAGTTTGCCGTTCTGGTAGCCGCGTACCTGACGGGTGCTGTAACCGCGGCCGTCGCGCAGCAGCTCCACCTCGTAGCGCACGCTCGCCCCGATGTCGGCGGGGCGCAGGAAGTAACTGTGCATCGAGTGCAGCGACTTGCCGTCGGTCACCGATCGCATCGCGGCCGCCGCGGCCTGCGCGACGAGGTCGCCGCCGTAGGCCTTGGGCCAGGGGCAGGGCTGGGTGACGGCGGTGAAGGCGAGGTCGAAGTGCTCGGGCGCGGTGGCGGTCAGGGCGACCGCGTCGGTGAAGACCTTGGAGGTCGGGGAGGTCTCGGCCGTCATCGGTTCAGCCAGTCGCGGAGTTCGGAGTCGGCGATGTCGGGGAGGTTGACGACGATGTTCTCCGGGGTCCGGGTCGTCATCCACGTCAGTGGCTTGCTGCGCGAGAGGTTGCACTCGACGTGGGGCATGAAGGGCGGCACGAAGACCCAGTCGCCCTCCTCCATGTCGACGTAGTCCTCGAACTTCTCGCCGAAGTAGATGCGGGCCCGGCCCGACAGGACGTAGCCGCCGGTCTCGGCCTCGCCGTGGTGGTGGGAGACCGAGCGGTAGCCGGGTTCGTTGCTGACCTTGCCGAACCACAGCTTGGTGGCCGGGGTGTGCTGGATGCTGACGCCCGAGACGCGGACGGCCCCGCCCGAGTCGGCGGTGCCCCCGTCCTCCAGGCCGCCGCGCGTGACCACGGGTGCGACGAGGCCGCTGGGCAGTCGGTACATCGAGTTGTCGCCTTCGAGGCGGTACTTGCTGAGGTCGGGCTCCATGGTGGTCGGCTCCGTTCGGTGGCGAGGAGGGCGCCTGTGCCGTGGGACGAGCGAGCGGGTCGTACGAATGCGTCGTGCGAGTGGGTCGAGACGTCGACGCCGGTATCTCGTATTTTTCACTGTCGTCAATTAAAGTCAATACCAGACGCCGAGTGGACCCGTTTCCACCCCGACTCGACCTGGAGACCCAATGACGCCCGTCGCCGTGAACCCGGACTCCCTCCCCGCTCCCAGCGGCTACTCGCACGGGACCCTCGCGGGAAACACGCTCCACCTGGGCGGACAGACCGCTCTGGACGCGGAGATGAAGATCGTGCCGGGCGGGATCGTCGCCCAGTTCCGGCAGGCGTTCGGCAATGTGCTCACCACGCTCCGCGAGGCGGGCGGGGAGCCGAAAGACCTGGTCAGCATCACCATCTACCTCACGGACATCCCCGACTACCAGGCCCACGGCAAGGAGATCGGCAAGGTCTGGCGCGAGCTCGCCGGCGCCGTCTACCCGGCCATGGCGGGGATCGGCTGCACGGCCCTGTGGCAGCCCGAGGCCATGATCGAGATCGTCGGCGTGGCGGTCATCCCGGACGAGCGGCTCGTGACGCCGGGCTCGTAGCCGGCACGGGAGCGGAGTACGGCCGCGCAGGCGACCACAGACCTACGTAGCGACAGGCACCCCCTACGCCCGAGAACCGAAAGGCCGACCGGCATGAAACTCGCGTCCCTCACCGTCGACGGCGTCCGCCGGACCGGCGCCGTGCAGGAGGCCACGCAGGTCATCGCCCTGCTGCCCCCGTCGGTGGGCACGGTCGACGACATCGTCCGCGGCGGCCCGACCGCCCTCGACACAGCCCGGGCCGCTCTCGCCGACGCCGACACGATCCCGCTCTCCGGCGCCCGCCTGGAGTCGCCGCTGCACCGCTTCAACCGCGACATCCTGTGCACCGGCTGGAACTACTGGGACCACTTCGAGGAGTCGAAGGGCAAGCGCGAGGGCCAGGACCCCGTCACCCGCCCCGAGCACCCGACCTTCTTCACCAAGGGCCCGGACACCGTCATCGGCCCCACCGACGACATCTCCTACGATCCCGATCTGTCCGCCAAGTGGGACTACGAGGCCGAGATCGCCCTCGTCATCGGCCGCGACGGCCGGTCGATCCCCGAGGAGAAGGCCCTGGAGCACGTCTTCGGCTACCTCGTCGCCAACGACGTGTCCCAGCGCGACCTCCAGCGCGCGCACGGCGGCCAGTGGCTCAAGGGCAAGAGCATCGACGCCACGATGCCGCTCGGCCCATGGCTCACCACGGCCGACGAGATCACCGACCCTGCGGGACTGCGGGTGCAGTGCGAGGTGAACGGGCGCCTGCTGCAGAACGCCTCCAGCAGCGACATGGCGTTCTCCTTCGCCCAGATCATCGCGGAGCTGAGCCGCGGCATGACCCTGCGCGCGGGCGACGTGATCCTCACCGGCACCCCGAGCGGGATCGGCAGCGCGCGCGATCCGCAGATCTTCCTGGGCGCCGGCGACGTGGTCGTCACCCGGGTCGACGGGCTCGGCGAGCTGCGCAACACGGTGACGCGTACCCGCCTGACGTGACCGGCCCCTTCACCTGGGCCGGCGTTCGTCGAGGTCAGTGCCCGCGCCGAGGGTGACGAGCGGGACGTCGATCGACAACAGGGCGATAAACTGCCCGCCGAACGACGATCCGGCCGCCGTTGCTTAACCGCCGGGAGCACAGAGGAGCGTGTCGCCATGACGGCGGAACCACAGTCCGCCGGCGGACGTGACACCCGCCTGGGCCCGCTCATCACCACGATCTTCGGCCTCTACGCCCGAGGCGAGCACAACTGGCTCTCCGTGGCATCGGTCGTGAAACTCATGGCAGACCTCGGATTCGAGGGCCCCGCCGTACGCTCGGCCGTCTCCCGCCTGAAGCGCCGCGAGGTGCTGCGGAGTCAGCCGCACGAGGGCGCGGCGGGCTACTCCCTCGCCGACTCGACCCTGGAGGCACTCGCCGAGGGAGACGTACGGATCTTCGAGCGTGCCCGGGCGACCGCCGAGGACGGCTGGCTCGTGGTCGTCTTCTCCGTGCCCGAGTCCGAGCGCGAGAAGCGACACGACCTCCGCAGCAGCCTGACCCGCCTGGGCCTCGGCACCGCGGCACCGGGGGTATGGGTCGCACCGGGCAACCTCGCGGTGGAGACCCGGCGAACCCTGGAGCGTCGGGGCCTCGCCGCGTACGTCGACATCTTCACCGGCGACCACTTCGCGTTCGGGGACCTGCGATCGAAGGTCCGCACCTGGTGGGACCTGGACGAACTCACCGAGCTCTACGCCGACTTCCTACGGCGCTACGACCCGGTCCGTGAGGGCGCCCCGGCCGGTGGCACCACACCGCCGGAGGCATTCCGGACGTACATCCCGATGCTGACCCAGTGGCGGCGACTGCCCTACCGCGACCCGGGCCTGCCGCTGTCCCTGCTGCCATCGGGATGGAACGGGGTGACCGCGGGCGCCCTCTTCGCCGAACTGAACGGCCTCCTGAGCGCACCGGCGCGCGAACATGCCCTCAAGGTGATCCACGAGAACAGCTGAGTTCACGTCCTGGTCCGGGTACGGCCACGACGTTCTCCTCTCGGTACGAAGCAGTGCGCGGGGGGCAACGTACTGGGCGCGAGACGACTCAATTGGAGAACCTATCTCCGGTTACTGCGGCGCGGGAAGCCCTCGGACACAACTTCCTGACACAGGTCGACCGTCACCCCGGAGCACCTGGACCCACGCCTACTTCCCGGCTTGCGCAAGCCCTTGACAGTGCCCCACAACCCTCCTGACACTACCGAACATTCGGTCGTCCAGGATCCTGGCGAGCGGCCGTCGTCGGCGCACCACCACCCCTCACTCGAGCCGACCGAACAGGGCCTTGTTCCCCCGCGCACAACGGAGAGCACCACCGACCTCAAGGAACCCGCATGCCGAAATCCAGGACCGGGCGCCGCAGCAGAGCGACTCGCCCGATCGCGGTACTGGCCAGCAGTTCAGCAGCGCTCGTCCTCGTAGTTGCAGGTCAGACGGCAACCACCAGCAGGCCGGCCGCGGCCTCGACCTGGCAGCCGCCGGCTGCCACCTACACGGCGAGCCAGCCCGTGCACACGACCGTCGCCATGGACGACGGCGTGAAGATCTCCGTGGAGGTCGTCCATCCGACCGACCCGAGTACCGGTGAGCGAGCGGCCGGCCCGTTCCCGGTACTGCTGACACAGAATCCCTATGGCTCGGTGCGTTCCGACCCCACCGACAGCGGAACCTACTTCGTGCAGCGGGGATACATCTTCGTGGCCTCGGCGGTCCGGGGCACGGGTGACTCCGGTGGGCAGGTGGACTGGTTCGGCGACCGGCAGGGCCGTGACGGGGCCAACCTGGTCGACTGGGCGGCCCGCAGTCTGGCGGGTTCCAACGGCAAGGTGGGTCTTGAGGGTTGCTCCTACCTCGGGGTGAACCAGTGGTTCACCGCGGCGGCCGTGGGCAAGCACTCCGCTCTCAAAGCCATCGCGCCGTTCTGCACCGACTCGGACTTCTACAACGACCTCACGGCGTCCGGCGGCATTCCCACCACGTTCGTCGCCGGTATCGCCCGGGCCGAACCCCGAGGTCCCGAGGACGATCCGGCGGCCGACCCGCAGGCCGTGACGATCGCCCAGCAGGCCACGGGCGGTTCGCGCTCGTACAACGACGCGTACTGGCAGGCGCGGAGCGTCCAGAAACAACTCGTCCCGCAGATCGTGAAGAACAACATCCCGGCGCTCAGCGAGGCCGGGTGGCGCGACATCTTCCCGGGCGGGAACCTCGACGCCTATGTGGCGAGCCAGAACGCCTACTACCACCGGCCGTTGAGCACACCCATCTCGCCGGACGAGCCCGTCACCGGCCGGTATCAGGCGATCGTCGGGCCCTGGACCCACGGCGAACACGTCAACGAGGAGTCACTCCAGGCCATTCGCCTCGAGTGGTTCGACACCTGGCTCAAGAACGCGCCCACCGGCATGGCTTCCACGTCAACTCCCCTGCACCTGTTCGAGAACGGCGCGGACACCTGGGTCGACAGCGCCGCGTGGCCGCTGTCGCTGGACGCCCGGACCTACTACCTCGGCAATGGTTCGTTGACGGCTACCAAGCCAGGATCCAAGGGTAGTGACAGCCTCCCCTGGGCCACACCGACCGCGTCAAACACCCTGACCTACACGACAGCTCCGCTCACCAAGGCGGCCCTGCTCAACGGGCCGACCGATGTCACCCTCTACGCCAAGTCGACGACGGTCGAGACCGAGTTGACGGCCACACTCAACATCGTCGCGCCGGACGGCACGGTGACCAAGCAGGCCGACGGAATACTCCTGGGCAGTCAACGCGCGACGGACGCCAAGGACAGCCTGTACGGCAAGAACAAGACACTCCTCGAGCCCAGTCACCCCTTCACCCAGGCCTCGCAACAACCCGTGACACCCGGACAGACGACCAGGTACGACATCTCCCTCCTGTCCCGCTTCGCAAAGATCCCGGCTGGCTACAGAATCCAAGTCACCATCAACAGCCAGCCCCCCGCCAACTACCACCTCCAGGTCGCCCCCACCCCACAACAACTCACCAACCTGACCGGCGGCCTCTACACGATCGAACGCTCCCCAGAAGCGGCGTCGTTCATCAACCTCCCACTGACATCACCGGGTGCGGCAACGCCGAGCGAGGACAACTGGGGACCTTCATCCTGAACTGAGCGGCCCGCAAGGTCAGTTGTCGCCGCCGAGGAGACCGACGCCACCCGTCTCGCGGAGCAGTTGGCCGCCTGCCTGGCCCCGACCGGCGGCTGGTACGTCAACTACAACACCGCCACGGAGGCCTTCGTGGTCTTCGCCGAAAGGATCTTCCGCTACCCACGCAAGCAGGCCGAGGGCCGACGACAGGCACAGGCTTACGCACGCTCCATCGGGATCCCGGAACCACAACTGGACTGGCAGGACTGACCGTTGTACCGGCTCAGCGGGCCATCCAGTGGTCCATCTCCCGCGCCCGTGTCTCCAGTGCGTCGACGACCGCGGCCGTCGTGCCCTGGGGATTTCCGGGGGCCTGGATGTCATGCCGGACGCCGCCGCTCACATCGCCGGAGACCGTCTCGGGCATCGGGACCTCGATGTCCGCCCGCCGCGCCAGCGCGAGCGCCGTCGCCACGAAGCCCTCGGAGAGGGCGAGGATCACGGTGTGTCCGGTTCGGCAGTGCCAGGTGACCAGGCCGCGTACGAACTCCGCGTACGCGGCCGGGTCGACCTCAAGTGTGTCCGGGTCGCCCCAGTGCTTGCCTTGGCCGATTCCCGAGGGCAACTTGAGTTCTGCCTCGAAGACCTCGACCTGTCGCAGGAAGAGGCGTCCGGCGCCGTTGGACGGCTCCCACAGCGTCTCGTCACCCATGTCGAAGTTCATGCCCATCGCCAATCCCCCTGTTCAGCAGCCCCGGCAGAGGGTAGATCATCGGACGGCCGGATGCCCGCCTACGACCGGTCGCCGGTGTGACGTCGCGGCAACAACACGGCCGCCGCCAACGCGCCGAGCGCGAAAACACCCGCCGCCCACCAGTACGCGGTGACGTAGCCGTGGATGGAGGCCTGCGCATCCACCGTGCGATCCGAGGTGTTGTGGGTCGCGAGGAAAGTCGCCGTCGCGGTCGCCGCGATCGTGTTGAGAAGCGCCGTGCCGATCGAACCGCCGATCTGCTGCATGGTGTTGACCGTCGCCGAAGCCACTCCGGCGTCCGGCGCCGCCACACCGTAGGTGCCCAAGCTCATGGCGGGCGGCAGGACACAGCCCAGCCCCAGGCCGGCCACCACAAGCGGTGGCAGCACATCGGTGGCGTAGTCGGTGGTCAGGCCGATGCGGGTGAGCCACACCATGGCGAGTGCCGCCAGGACGAATCCGCCGGTCAGGACAGCTCGGGGACCAAGCTTCGGCACCAACTTGATCGTGGAGATCTGGCCGGCCGCCATGATGCCCAGGGTCATGGGCAGCAGGGCGAACCCGGTGCGGACCGGTGAATAGCCTTGGATGTCCTGAAGGAAGTAAGTCAAGAAGAGGAAGATCGCGAACATCCCCGCGCCCACGAGCAGGATGGACACGAAGGCACCCCCGCGGAGCCGATCGCGAAGAACACGCAGGGGTAGGAGGGGTTGTGCGGTCTTGTTCTGCCACCACGTGAAGACGCCCAACAGAGCGAGACCGACGAGCAGCAGAGCCCAGCACCTGAGTGAGGTCCACCCATATGTCTCCGCGTCGGACAATCCGTAGACGACCGCGAACAGGCCCGACGAGGCCAGGAGTGTGCCCGGCACATCGAAGCTCGGCCTACTCGTGCGGGACGAGCGGGGCAGCATCAGGAGCGCGCCGACGAGGGCCACACCCGCGATGGCCACATTGACGTACATGGTCCATCGCCACGACAGGTATCCCGTGAGCACTCCCCCCAACAGCAGCCCGATGCCGCCTCCCGATCCGGCCACGGCTCCGTAGATGCCGAAGGCCTTCGCGCGCTCCTTGGGCCGGGTGAAGGTCGTGGTGAGCAAGGACAGCGCGGCCGGCGCGAGGAGCGCGGCGAAGAGGCCTTGCAGGGCACGCGCGGTGACGAGCGAGGCGAAGCCGGGCGCCGCGCCGCCGAGCGCGGAGGCCAGGGCGAACCCGACGATCCCGGTGACGAACATCCGGCGCCGACCGAAGAGGTCGGCCAGCCGGCCACCCAGGAGGAGCAGGCTGCCGAAGGCGAGTGCGTAGGCCGTCACGATCCATTGGCGCTGGCCGTCCGAGAAGTCGAGCGCCCGCTGGGCGGACGGCAGCGCGATGTTCATGATCGTCGAGTCGAGTACGACCATGAGCTGCGCCAGCGCGATGACGGCCACGGCCCACCACGGACGCGAGGGCGTGGCAGGACCGGCGTCCCGGGCCGGAGCGACCGGTGCGTCCGACGAGTCGGTGAGGGGCATGGTCTGGGATCTCCCGTACGAGGTGGCAGCGGGCATGGAACGGACAGACAAGGAAATGAATCTGAATTCAGTTTCACTCCTGGCGGTTGATCTGTCAAACTGGTCGCGGGACCAGCCGCAGGACTTCAGGGAGTGGACACGGTGCAGACCGCCAAGTCGCAGCGCACGGAGGCCGAGTTGAAGGCTGCGGCGCGACGGCTCATCCTCCGCCAGGGGTACGCGCAGACGAAGATCACCGACATCACCAAGGAGGCCGGCAAGGCGGCGGGCTCCTTCTACCGGTACTTCACCGACAAGGACGACCTGATGCGGTCGCTGGCGGAGGACTTCCTGGCCTCGCATCGCGATCGCGCGCACGGAACCCTCGGCCCCGACCACCGGTTCTCGACGCGTGACGACGTCCGCGCACCTGTGGAGGCGTACTGGGAGAACAGTCGCCTGCACCTCGCCGAGATGACGGGCATCTTCCAGGCCGCCCAGGCCGACGAAGGATTCGCCCGCACCTGGGAGAACCTGCACAGTCACCACGTGGCGATGTGGGCCGACCACATCGAGCAGATGCGCGGCCCGCGGGACGACAACACCATGACCGCGCAGGCGGTGGTGTGCATGCTCGAGTCCTTCTGCTACGCCCAGCTCCGCACCTCGCCGGAGAACGTCGCCATGGCCGTCGACGTCCTCACCGACCTGGTCATGCACGGCATCGCACCCGACGCCGGCGCGTAGTTCCGCCCGGGAACTCCCTTGGTGACGGGGAGAGTTGTGACCTCTGGTAGCTCTGAACCCCCACACAGCATGGAGACAGTCACATGAGACGGTCCCTGGTGGGCGCCATCACAGGCGCCTTCCTTCTGCTGCCCCTTCCGGTGGCAGCCCCGTCGTCCGCAGCCTCCTCACCTCCCGTGGCCGCTGTCACCTGGACGGACTGCACCGACCCCGCCCTCGTCCAAGCCGGCGCCGAATGCGCCGAGCTCCAGGTGCCACTGGACCACGCACATCCGGCCGGAACGAAGATCACCCTGGCGCTGTCCAGGATCCGGCACACCGTGCCCGCGGACCGCTACCAGGGAGTCGTACTGGCCGCCCCCAATCCGCTCGGCGGTTCGGGCTACAGCGATCCGCTCCAGAGCACGCGCCTGCCCGCGACCGCCGCGGGCGCGTACGACTGGGTCGGTTTCGCCCGCCGGGGCCTCGCCCCGAGCGCGCCCGCGCTGTCGTGCGAGAGCGGGTACTTCTCCTACGACCGACCGGCCTACGAGCCCGCGACGGCCGCTGAGGAACAGGCCTGGCTCGACCGGACCGAAGGCTATGCCCGGGCCTGCGACACACCTGAACAGTCGGCGCTGCTCGACCACATGAAGGCGACCGACACGGCGGCGGACATGGAGACCATCCGCACCGCGCTCGGTGCCGAGCAGCTCACCATCTACGCCCACTCGTACGGCACTTACGTCGCTCAGGTCTACGCCACCCTCCATCCGCAGCGCGTCCGCCGCATGGTCCTCGACAGCAACGTCGACCCCCGCCGCGTCTGGTACGACGCGGCGAACTTCGACCAGAACGCCCAGTTGGAGGAGAACACGCTGCTCTGGTTCGACTGGCTCGCCGCACACGACGACGTCTACCACCTCGGTGCGACCCGCCAGGCGGTCACACAGGAGTGGGACACCCAACTCGCCTCGGTCACCCGGACGCCCGCCGCCGGAGTGATAGGCCCCGACGAATGGGCCGACATCTTCCTGGTGGCCCCCTACTTCCAGGCGAGTTGGCCCCTGCTGGGCAGCGCGTTCTCCGGCTGGGTGCACCAGGGCGACGGCGCCACGCTGAAGGCCCTGTTCGACCAGCTCATGCAGTTCGGCAACGACAACACCTACGCCGCGCTGCTCGCCGAGGTGTGCACGGACGCTCCCTGGCCGACGGACTACGCGCGCTGGAAGGCCGACACGGAAGCGTCCGCCGCCGTCGCACCGATGACGACATGGGGCAACACGTGGTTCAACGCGCCCTGCCGCACCTGGGGTGCTTCCGCGGGCAAGCCGGTTCGTGTCACCGGTAGGGCGGTCGGCAGCGCACTGCTGGTCGCGGAGACCCTCGACGCGGCCACACCGTTCGAGGGCAGCCTCGAAGTACGCGCACGCTTCCCGCACTCGGCGCTCGTCAGCGTGCCGGGCGGCACCACCAACGGCGGGACACCCGGCACCAACTCCTGTGTGGACACGGCGATCGCCGCCTACCTGACCACCGGTGCTCTGCCCTCCCGCACGCCCGGCCGGCACGCCGACCTGGAGTGCGCGCCCTCCCACCTTCCGAGCCCCACCGGCTGACCGACCGCCCCTCCGCGTGCGCGGAACGCACCATCGAGAGGGTTCTCGCTGGGGATTTCCGACCGGCGAACTGTGGGCCGTGGCCGATGCCGCGGCCCGCAGCCCCAAGTGGCCTCCCGACCGCAGCGTTCTCCGTACGGGCACTCACGGTCCCGCTTCTCCGCGCCGGAGTGCCTCGGACGGTGTCGCGGGTGACGGCCAGGGCCGAGCCGACCCGTTCGGGGCGGGCGCGGTCGCCGGTGAGCGCGAGGGTGACGGCGCCCCCGTGCGCGAGCGATGCCGGGGCCAGGGCGAAGGCCTCGTCCGTGGCGGGATCGACCCGGCGTACGAGACCCTCGACGCTTCCCGCGGACGGCAGGTCGGGGTCGAACGGATCCGCCGACTCGGTCTCGAACCTCGCCACTTGAGGACAGCCGTCGGCCAGGACTCGCCCCGACAGCTCGTGGAGCGCCGCGTCCAGCGGGTCCCCCGAGACGCGGCCGAGCAGTTCAGCGGCCGAACCCCGGACGGACAGGCACCCGGACGCCGTGGCGAGCTCCCTTGGACGCCGGTCACCGTGTCGACGGAAGCACCTGGTGAATGAGCTCGTCGGCCACCCACCGGACGACCTGCGCGGGGTACGGCGTCGGCACCCCCAGGACGATGTGGTGGAAGCCGGCGTCGATCGCCAGGCCGATCGCCGCGCGGGTGACGCCGGGGTGGTCATAGGAGACCGGCAGGTGGATGGAGCGGGTGATCGTGGCGGGGTCGCGGCCGATCTCGGCGCAGTAGCGGTCCAGCAGCGCGCTGCGACTGATCACGTCTTCTATGTCGCCGCCCGGGATGTTCCACAGGTCGGCGTGTTCGGCGACCACGCGCAGGGTCGCGGACGAGCGGCCGCCGATGAGGATCGGCGGGTGGGGGCGCTGGACGGGTTTGGGGCTGCCGAAGGCACCGGTGAGGTGGTGGTACGTGCCGTGGAAGTCGAAGGGCTTGTCCTCGGTCCACAGTCGCCGGATCACCGTGCAGGCTTCGGCGAGGCTCCCCACGGCGTGCGCGGAGTCGTGGAACGGCAGCCCGTGGGCCTCGTACTCGCGTCGCGCCAGTGGGTGGTCGGGCCGTGAGCCGACACCGATGCCGAAGTCGAGGCGTCCTTCGGAGACGATGTCGACGGTGGTGGCGATCTTGGCCAGCAGCGCGGGCGGCCGGAATCGGTTGCTGGTCACCATCACGCCGAGCCGTAGGCGTCGGGTCTGGGCGGCCAGGGCGGAGAGCAGGGTCCAGCCCTCGTAGGCCGGTCCGTCCGGGTCGCCGCCGATCGGCATGAGGTGGTCGAACAGCCAGGCGTGCTCGATCTCCGGGATGGTGTCCGCCTCGCGCCAGACCCGCAGGACGTCGTGGTAGTCGACCTGTTGCGGGGCGGTCATGATGCCGAAGCGGGGGCGAGGTGTGGGTGGCATGGGTCGTCGGTCCTCTCGGGCGGTCAGCGGCGCCGCAGTGCCGGGTCGAGCAGTGCGGGCGGGGTGTCGGACTTCTCGTGCGGGGCCAGGTCGAGACCGGGGGCGACGATCGAGTCGATGGCGTCGAGGACGTCCGCGGAGAGCACGGTGTCGGCGGCGGCGAGTTGTGAGTGCAGGTGGTCGAGGGTGCGGGGGCCGATGAGCGCGGTGGTGACGGCCGGGTGGGCGGTGACGAATCCGAGTGCGAGCTGGATCATCGTGAGGCCCGCCTCGTCGGCCACCTTGGCGAGCCGCTCGACGGCGTCGAGCTTGGCGCGGTTGGCGGGGACGGTGGTGTCGAAGCGTTGCGGCATGAAGGTCGAGCGGCTGGTGGTGACCTCCCGGCCCGCGCGGATCGCGCCCGACAGCCAGCCCGAGGCCAGCGGGCTCCAGACCAGTACGCCGAGCCCGTACTCCTCGGTCACCGGCAGGACGTGGGTCTCGACACCGCGCTGGAGGATCGAGTAGCCGGGCTGTTCGGTGACATAGCGGTTCAAGTGGCCGTCACGGGCGGCCCATTGCGCCTGGACGATGCGGTAGGCGGGGAAGGTCGAGGACCCGAAGTAGCGGATCTTTCCCGCGCGTTGCAGGTCGGTCAGGGTGGACAGGGTCTCCTCGTCGCCGGTGTTCGGGTCCCAGCGGTGGATCTGGTAGAGGTCGACGTGGTCGACGCCCAGGCGGCGCAGGCTGTTGTCCAGTGCGGTGACCAACCACCGCCGGGAGCTGCCCTGTTGGTTGCGCTCCTCCCCCATCGGCATGCCCGCCTTCGTCGCGAGCACGATGTCGTCGCGGCGGCCGGCGACGGCCTTGCCGACCATCTCCTCGGACTCGCCCCGGCCGTACATGTCGGCGGTGTCGATGAGGTTGATCCCCGCCTCCAGGGCGGCGTCGACGACGGCGGTGGCCTCGTCCTGGGTGGTGCGCCCGATCCGGCCGAAGTTCATCGCGCCGAGCGCGAGTGTGCTGACCTGGATGCCGGTGCGGCCCAAGGTGCGGTACTGCATGACGTGTTCCTCCGGTGCGGGTTGAGCGCGGTGACAATGCGCGGAGTGGTTGCCGGAACACCTGCTCTGGCATCATGAGTAAACGGAACGTCGTTCCGGAAACGACGATACGGAACCGTGTTCCGCTTTGGCAAGCGCGGTGGCGAAAGGAGCGATCCGGTGGGGAACGACGACGAGGGCCCGGGACAGGCAGCCCAGCCCAAGCGGAAGGACGCCCGGCGCAACAAGGAGACCCTGCTCGACGCGGCGGCCTCGGTCTTCGTCACGTCGGGCGTGGAGGCGCCGGTACGCGACATCGCGGCGAAGGCCGGAGTCGGGCTCGGCACGATCTACCGCCACTTCCCCACCCGCGCGGACCTGATCGTCGCGGTCTACCGGCACCAGGTCGACGCCTGCGCCGAGGCGGGCCCGGCCCTGCTGGCGAGCAGCGCGTCGCCGCACGCCGCACTCGGGCAGTGGATCAACCTCTTCGTCGACTTCCTGGTCACCAAGCACGGGCTCGCCGCCGCGCTGAAGTCCGACAACGCCGGCTTCGACACACTGCACGCCTACTTCCTCGACCGCCTCGTACCGGTGTGCGGCACCCTCCTCGAAGCCGCGTCCGACGCCGGCGAGATCCGCGCCGACCTCAAGGCCTACGAGCTCATGCGCGGGGTCGGGAACCTCTGCATCGGCGCGGAGAGCGATCCCGACTACGACGCGCGCCGACTGGTCGAGCTCCTCGTCGCGGGGCTCCGACAGCCGCGGCCATGACGTCAGCGTCCAGGGCGACGGATTTACTAACAATTGATTGAGCAGTTCAGGCTGATAAGCCTAGTGTGAGTAAACGTGCAGACGGACACGGAAGCAGACAGCGGCAACGCCCTCGACCCGAACGACACCGCGCGGCTCGCGGCCGATCTACGGCTCGCGGTGGGCCGGGTGAGACGACGGCTGCGGCAGGCCCATGCCGTGGGGGACGTGTCCCTGTCCGGTGTGTCGGTGCTCGCCCGGCTCGCGTCCGACGGTCCGGACTCGCCGACGTCCCTCGCCGAGTCGGAGCGCGTGCGCCCGCAGGCGATGGCGAGCACGCTCGCCGTCCTCGAACAGCGCGGGCTGGTCCACCGCTCCCCCGACCCCGCGGACGGGCGGCGCAGCATCGTGGCGGTCACCGAGGAGGGTCGCTCGATGCTGGACGAGCGGCGCTCCGAGTCGATCAACCGGCTCAGCACCGTCCTCGACGAGTTCAGTACCGAGGAGCGGGCCACGCTCGCGGCGGCCCTGCCGCTGCTCGACCTGTTGGCGGAGCGACTGTGAGCGGCGCCTCGAGGCTGGGCTCCCCGCGGTCGGCCCGCCACAAGACCACTCCGGTCGGCCCGGGATACAAGTGGGTCGCGCTGTCCAACACCACGCTCGGCGTGCTGATAGCCACGATGGACGCCTCCATCGTGATCATCTCGCTGCCCGCGATCTTCCGCGGTATCGGCCTCGATCCGCTCGCGCCGGGCAACATCGGCTATCTGCTGTGGATGATCCTGGGCTATCTGCTGGTCTCGGCGGTGCTGGTGGTCGTACTGGGTCGGCTGGGCGACATGTTCGGCCGGGTGCGGATCTACAACCTCGGCTTCCTGATCTTCGCGTTCGCCTCCGTCGCGCTCTCGTTGGACCCGTTCCACGCGGGAGCGGGCGCCATGTGGCTGATCCTGTGGCGCGTCGTGCAGGCCTTCGGCGGGTCCATGCTCACCGCCAACTCGGCCGCCATCCTCACCGACGCCTTCCCCGCCCGGCAGCGCGGCATGGCCCTGGGCATCAACCAGATCACCGCCCTCGCGGGCCAGTTCCTCGGCCTGCTCGCGGGCGGCCTGCTCGCCGTCGTCGACTGGCGTGCCGTGTTCTGGGTGAGCGTCCCGATCAGCATCACCGGCACGATCTGGTCCTACCTCAGCCTCCGCGAGACCTCGGCGGGCCGCCCCGGCCGGGTCGACTGGCTGGGCAACCTCACCTTCGCGTCGGGCGCCGGCATCCTGCTGGCCGGCATCACCTACGGCATCCAGCCCTACGGCGGCAGCGCCACCGGCTGGGGCAACCCCTGGGTGCTCACCGGCCTGTTCGGCGGCGTCGCCCTGCTGCTGCTCTTCTGCTACATCGAGACGCACGTCGCCGAGCCCATGTTCAACCTGGCCCTGTTCAGGATCCGGGCGTTCACCGCGGGCAACCTGGCCGCGCTGCTGACCTCGATCGCGCGAGGCGGGCTGCAGTTCATGCTGATCATCTGGTTGCAGGGCATCTGGCTGCCCCTGCACGGCTACGACTTCGAGGACACTCCTCTGTGGGCCGGCATCTTCATGCTGCCGCTCACGATCGGCTTCCTCGTCGCGGGCCCCGTCGCCGGCTATCTGTCCGACCGGTTCGGCGCCCGCCTGTTCTCCACGGCGGGGCTGGTCGTCGTCGCACTCTCCTTCCTCGGGCTGCTCGCCCTGCCCGTCGACTTCGACTACGGGCTGTTCGCCGCGCTGTTGCTGCTCAACGGCCTTGGCCAGGGCCTGTTCTCCGCGCCGAACACGTCCTCCATCATGGGCAGCGTGCCGGCCGAGTTCCGGGGCGTCGCCTCGGGGATGCGCTCCACCTTCCAGAACTCCGGTACGGCCCTGTCCATCGGTGTGTTCTTCTCGCTGATGGTCTCGGGGCTCGCGTCCAGGCTGCCGACGACACTGAGCAGCGGACTTCAGGCCAACGGTGTACCGGCCGGAGCGGCCGAGCATGCCGCCTCGCTGCCTCCGGTGAGCACGCTCTTCGCCACGTTCCTCGGCAACAACCCGATCCAGCACCTGCTTTCCGCCGACGGCGCCCTCGACCACGTGTCGGCGGCTCAGCGGGCCGTCCTGACCGGCCACACCTTCTTTCCGCGGCTGGTCTCCGGTCCGTTCCACCACGGTCTGGCGATCGTGTTCGGCGTCGCCGCCGGCATGGCCCTGGTCTCCGCCGTGGCCTCCGCCCTGCGCGGCAGCCACCGTGCCGAGCCCACGCTCACCTCGGAGATCAAAGAGAGGCCAGCCAAGTCGCCGTCTCGGCCGGGCGGTTGAAGCGGAGGGTGTTGAGGGGGGCGAAGCGCGGGTCGTCGGTGCGGTCGGTGATCTCCCGCTGCCGAGGAGCGTGTTGGGACCAGGCCCACCGCACCGGGTGCTCTCGGCTCAGCCAGCCTGACCAGGGTTCCCTGTTGCCGCTGAAGATCAGCTCGCGCGTGATCGTGCGCCGAAGGGAGCGGCGCAGGATGCGAGGCATGATCACGCGCTTGCGGTAGTCCAGCCAGAGCACGGTGTCCGCCCGGTCCCAGAGGAGGTCACGGACCTCGGGATAGCCGATCGAGTCGATGATCCACCGCGGTTCGGCGGCGATCCTCGCCATCTCCTCGGTCAGCTTGTCGTTCACGGTCCAGTTCGGGCCCGAGAAGTACAGCGCGTCCATCTCGTGGTACGGAATTCCCAGCCGTTCGCCCACTGCCCGAGCGAGGGTCGACTTCCCCGCGCCGGTGACACCCACCACCAAGATCCGTTCCATGCAGGCACCTTACGCCCGGAGCCACAGCGAGACGGCGAGGCCGAGGCCCGCCAGCGCGATCGCGATGCGCAGCGGCTTCTCGGGAAGGCGCCGTACGACCACCGGACCGACCCGGCTGCCGACCAGACACCCGAGGCCGAGGGCGACGGCGGCCGTCCAGTCGACAGGGGCGAGGAAGGCGTAGGCGACGGCCGCCGTGACGTTGGCGGCGCCGGTGACGATGTTCTTCACGGCGTTGGTCACGGGCAGGGGTTCGTTCGCCGACAAGGACAGTACGGCCAGCATCAGGACGCCGGCCGCGGCGCCGAAGTAGCCGCCGTACAGCCCGACGAGCAACACCGCGCAGACCAGCGGCAGTTTGGAGCGCACGCCGCCGGTGTCCTTCTCGCGCCGGGCGGCCAGTCGGCGCAGTGGTTCGCGGACGAGGATCAGTACCGAGCCCAGGGCGATCAGCCACGGCACGACCTGCTCGAACGCCGAGGAGGGAGTGCTCAGGAGCAGTGCCGCTCCCACCGCTCCCCCGGTGGCCGCCAGGAGCGAGAGGCGCAGCAGGCGGCGCCCCTGGCCACGTAGTTCCTCGCGTGAACCGGCCGCCGTACCAAGGGTGTTGGTGAACAGCGCGACGGTGTTGGTCACGTTGGCGGCCACCGGCGGCAGTCCTGCCGCCAGCAGCGCCGGATAGCTGAACAGCGAGGCGAGACCGGCGATCGATCCGGCGAGACCGGAGGCCACGCCGGCGAGCGCGAGCAGCAGTACGGAGCCGGCGTCCACGCGGTTGCTCCCTGGGTCGAGCGGTCCCACGTCGCGCCGTTGCGACTCGGCCCGCCGTCTGTCGGCGGGCCCGGGCAGTGCATGTCCCAGGGTACGGATGGCGTCTACATGCGGAGACGGCGGGTCGAGGTCAGGTCGGACCCTGGTGAGGTCACGCCACGGTGGACAGGTCGATCGCCCGGTCGACGTCGTTCGGGCGCAGTACTCGCAGGATGCCTTCGAGGAGGTAGTAGTCGGCGTACGGGAGCGAGACCTCGATGCCGTCCTCGGCGGGACGGTTGCGGGTGCAGCGGGCGACGGCCGCGTCGGCTCGGGTCGAGTTCCTCGTGAGGCAGGTCTCCGACAGCGCGGTGAGCAGGCGCAGGGCGACATCGCGGTAGGCGGGGCGGCCGGACGCGGTGGCCAGGTCGATCAGTCCGCAGGCCATGATGGCGCCGGCCGACGCGTCCTTGATGTCGTTGGGCGCCTGGGGCGCGCGGTAGTCCCACACCGGGACGTTGTCGGGGGTCAGTGCCGCGACGGCGTAGTCGGCGAGTTTGCGTGCGGTGGCCAGGAACTCCGTGTTGCCGGTCCGCCTGTACATGGTGGTGAATCCGTAGATGCCCCACGCCTGTCCGCGTGACCAGGCGGACGTGGGGCTGTAGCCCTGCACGGTGTTGGGCCCGATGGCCGCGCCGGTGGTCGGGTCGAAGTCGTACACGTGCGGGATCGATCCGTCGGCGCGGGGGAAGACGCGCTGCGCCGTCTTCGCGTGCTCGATCGCGATGTTGAGGTATTTCGGGTCGCCGGTCTGCCTGCTCGCGAAGGCCAGCAGGTCGAGGTTCATCATCGTGTCGATGATGACCCGGCCCGCGTTGGACGTGTCGCTCAGTGCGCCCCAGGCCCGGATGAAGTGGCCCTTCGAGTTGTACCGCTGGATCAGGGAGTCGGCCGCACGGATGGCGCCGGTGCGCCAGCTGGCGTCACCCGTCAGCCGCCAGGCGGTGACCCATGACGGGTAGAAGAGGAAACCGAGGTCGTGCGTCCCCGTGTCGGTCTGCCGGGGCGCGAGCCTGGCCGCTGACGCGAGTGCCCAGGTGCGGAAGGCGGTGTCCCCGCTGTGCAGCCAGGCCATCCACAGCGTGCCGGGCCAGAAGCCGCCGACCCAGTCGCCGTTCTGGGAGTACGTCCATTTCTCGAACTTCGTCCCGACCGGGAAGCCGGTCGCATTCGGCGCGACCGCGCGGACCTTCGCCACCGCGTAGTCGGCCGCCGCGCTCAGCGTGCTCAGCGTCGATACCGGTAACCGGTCACTGACACCGGCCGCGGCCGGTGTCGCGGACGCGTAGACGGCTGCGGCGCCCGCCGCCGTGGCCAGGACCGTACGTCGGGAAACAGTCATGCCCGCACCTCCAACTGGTCAACGGGAGTACGCAGTTGACCGAGCTTTGCACAGCGGCATCAGTGGTGTACACCACCGTGTGCGGAGTTCATCCATGTGAACCGCTGGAGAGGTAAAGGCACTTCGGGGTCGCGGCTACTCCTTCACGGCGGCCGCCCTGCGCGTCGGACTGCCCAGTGCCCAGAAGAGGACGCCGAGGAGCATGAACCCGGCGAGCGGGACGGCCTCCGTCAGGAGGTACTTCCAGCGCTCCCCGTAACTCCAGCCGTCCGGCGCGTAGTCGGAGCCGAACCAGTGGTCGCCGAGCCCCGGGGCGATCAACTGCACGCTCGCGAACAGGATGAGCAGGGTGAGGACCACGCTGATGGTGCGCGGGAAGGGCGCCTTGTACGGGCGCGGGACGTGCGGGGCTTTGCGGCGCAGTACCGCGAGGGCGGGGAAGATGCCCAGGTAGCTGACGAGGGTGGTGGAGACGGCGAGGCCGAGGACGGCGCCGAAGAGCTTGGCCGCGCTGCCGTTGGTGAGTTGGTGGGCGAGGACCAGGACGAGGGTGGAGACCAGGCCGCTGAGGATGTTGACCCGTACCGGCGTGCCGAACCGGCTGGAGATGACGCCGAGGAAGCGGGGCGCGGCGCCGTCGTAGCCGGAGACGGCGAGGGCGCGGTCGGAACCCATGACCCAGGTGACGCCGGAGGACAGCACCGTGAGGATGAACATGACCGCGGCGAGGTCCCCGAGCACGCTGCCCGCCCCGCTGAGCGTGGCCGTGCCATCGGCGCCGACGTGGCCTCCGTACACGGTGAAGACCTGGCGGATCGCGTCGATGAAACCGCCGAGGCCGGTGATGGCCTTGACCGGGAGGACCAGCAGGATGCCGAGGATCGGCAGGGCGTAGAGCAGCACCGAGAGGCCCGCGCTGCGGAAGATGGCGAAGGGCACGTCCTTCTGGGCGTCGGTCATCTCGTCGCCGGCGGTGTTGGGCAGCTCGAAGCCCACGTAGTTGAACATCAGGACGGGCACCAGACCGACGAAGCCCGCGTACGTCGGGGAGAAGTCGCCGAGCCCGAATCCGTGCAGGCCGTGCTTGATGCCGTAGATGACGACCGTGAGGGTGAACAGGCCGAGCAGGACGAAGCGGCTCCAGGCACCGATCGTGGGGATCCACTTGCCGACGTCGAAGGAGAGGATCGCGGCCAGGACGCCCACCCAGATGAACACGAGGGTGAAGGCGTAGAAGGCGGGGGTGCTCAGGTCGTTGCCGTCGTTGAAGAAGGTCGTGTACGCGGTGACGGCGGAGACGGCGAGGGTGCCGCCGAGCCAGACCGGGTTGGTGATCCAGTACAGGAAGTTGTTGACGGCGCCCGCGAGGCGGCCGAAGGCGCGGCTGGTCCAGATGTAGGGGCCGCCCTCCTCCGGGAAGGCGGCCCCGAGTTCGGCGATGAGCAGCGCGGAGGGCACGAAGAACACCACGGCCAGCACGATGAGCCAGGTGAACGCCTCCGCGCCGGACGAGGCCACGGTGCCGATGGTGTCGACGCCGACGATGGTGCAGAGGAGGAAGAAGAGGATGTCGAAGCGGCCGAAGTGCTTGCGCAGCTTCTGCCGCTCCGTCTGGGCTGCTGCCGGCGTGCCGGCCGCGTCGAAAACTGTCTGGCCAGCGGTCACCGGGAGCTCCTGCGTGCTCGTGCCACGGGTGGGATTCGGCCAATGATCGGGCTCCGCACAAAAGCACACAAGTGTTCATTTACAAGTCTTGACCATTACTTCTTCCGCTTTGTTTCACCTGTGACTCCGGCGCTGTTTCGCCGCCGTAACGAGCCGGTGGGCGGCCTCACCCGGTGGTGAGCACCATCCGGAAGCGGGCGGCGCCCGAGAGCATCCGCCGGTACGCCTGGTCGACCTGGTCCAGCGGCACGGTCTCGGTCATCGGGCGGATACCGTGCAGGGCGCTGAACTCCAGGGTGTCCTGGACGTCCTGTGCCGTACCGGACGGATGGCCGCGCACGATCTTGGCGCTCATGAGCAACTGGGTCGGATTGATGTCCAGCGACTCGGGCGCCCCTCCGATGACGATCAGTTCACCGCGCGGCGCCAGCCCGTCCACGGTCGAGCTGATGGCGGCGGAGTTGCTCGCCGTGGCCAGTACCGCCCTGGCTCCGCCGAGGGACTGAAGCGCCTCGGCGACGGACGTGTCCGCCGTACTGTCGACGTAGTGGTGGGCGCCGAGCTGCTTGGCGAAGTCGGCCTTGTCGGCTCCCCTGGCGATCGCCACGGTCTCGAAGCCCATGGCCGTCGCGAACCGCACCCCGAGGTGACCGAGACCGCCGATCCCCAGCACGGCGACCAGATCGCCGGCCCGCGCGGAGCTGCGCCGCAGTCCGTTGTACGTGGTCACGCCCGCGCAGGCCATGGGGCCCGCGTCGGCCGCCGACAGCGCCTCGGGGATCCGGGCCAGGGCGTCGACGGGCGCGATCATCATCTCGCCGAAGCCGCCGTCGTACGCCCAGCCCGGGACCTTGAGGTTCCGGCAGACGATGAAGTCGCCCTGCCGGCACTGGGGGCAGTGGCCGCAGCTGCCGCCGAACCAGCCGACCGTCACCCGGTCGCCCACCTGCCAGCCGAACTCGTCGGCGCCCTCGCCGAGTTCGTCGACGCGGCCGGCGATCTCGTGCCCGGCCACCACCGGGAACGTCAGGCCGGGCACGGCGCCGTTCACGAACAGGGTGTCGCTGCGGCAGATCCCGCAGGCTTCAACGGCCACCCGCACATGCCGGGGGCCCGGCCTCGGTACGTCACGCTCGGTGATCTCGAAGGTCCCGCCGGCGGCGGCCACCTGTGCCACTCGATAGGTACTCATGCGTCTCCCCGGAAGTCGCGTACGACCACCCCCGCAGCAGTGGATCAGCCGTGGGCCGATCGTGCGCGTCGAACAGAAGTCGAGCAGGAGGGGTGAGGGGGCGGGCCTCGCCGGAGAGCACGCCCGCACGGTCGGAACCCACGGAGCGTGACATCACACCCGGCATGTGTCGCCTGCGGGTCACCTCCCTGTCGCGCGCGTTCCGACGCGCGAGCGCATCCATCCCACCACTCCCCGACCGGCCCCACAACACGGCGGATCGAGCGGATCGCGCCGACGGGGTGTCCGACTCCTCGGACACGCTCTATGGTCACTGTTACGATTCAGTGACGCACACCACTCGGTCGGACACGTCGTACCGACATGTCCGAGATGTTCCAGGAGGCTCCCATGGCGGGCAGGACCGGCCGCGTGACGGCGACCGACGTCGCCAAGGAGGCAGGGGTCTCGCAGACGACGGTCAGCTATGTGCTGAACGACGTGCCGCACCAGAAGATCTCAGAGCAGACCCGTCGCAAGGTGCTGGACGCGGTCGCGAAGCTGGGCTACAAACCGTCGGCCGCCGCCCGCGCGCTCCGCCTGGGCCGCAGCGACCTGGTGCTGATGTTCCTTCCGGACGTTCCCGTCGGCGGCACCCTGACGGCCCTGGTCGAGTTGCTCGGCGACGAGCTGGAGCGCCACGGCCTCAATCTCGTCACCCGGCGCGAACGGCACGCCCCCCTCGAATCGCTGTGGCGGGAACTCGCACCGGCGGCCGTCATGACGGCCTTCGACGTCCCCGACGAGGACGTGGCCAGCATGCGGGCGGCCGGCATCCACGTGGTCAGCGCAGGCATGAGCCCGACGGACAACCCGGGTGTCCTGACCGTCCCCCAGCGCCTCATCGGCACGATGCAGGTCGAGCGGCTGGCGGCGACGGGGCACACGCGTATCGGTTACGCCGCTCCCGGGGACTCCCGGCTGCGGGACTTCCTGACCCTCCGGCTCGACGGTGCCCGTGCCGCCTGCGCGGAACTCGGTCTCGAACCCCCCGTCGTGCTCGAAGTGCCCCTCGACATCTCGGCAGCGGCCGCCGCGGCCGAGCACTGGCACTCGGCCGTCCCGGCGGTCACGGGAGTGTGCGCCTACAACGACGAGACGGCGTTCGCCCTCCTCGCGGGCATGCGCAGGGTGGGCCTGACCGCCCCCGGCGACCTCGCGGTGATCGGTGTCGACAACGACAAGCTCGCGCCCTTCGCGATGCCGCCGCTGACGACGATCGACAACAACCTCGACATCGTCGTGGGCCGCGCGGCCCGGATGATCGTCAACGGCGTGACCGGCCGCTCGCTGCCGACGCAGCCCCAGGTGACACCGCTGAGCCTGGTCGTGCGCGAATCGGCCTGACGCCGGCCGGCCCCGGTCGGGGGCGCCCTTCAAGCCCTTCGCCCACTTCAAGCCCTTCGCGTCCTTCAGGCGTGCCAAGACCAGGCAGGCCAGAGCCAGGCGTGCCAGCACGCCCCTCTCCCCCGAATTCCGGCTTTCCGGAAATCACTGATGCACGGGTCTTGTGGCCCGCCACGGGCTGGGCTTACGTTACGCATACGTTTCACTTGTACGTATCAGTGGCTGGTTCTCGACCACCGAAAACGGTGGCGACCACACCCCTTTCGGCCAGGGTCGGCTGACTGCCAAGAGCGGTCGAAGCCGCGTCAGGACCTGGTTCTCCCATACCTCCGAGGCCCTCAAGGGCGGCTCGACGTCCGATGCCGCCCGGTCATCAACTCACCAGCGGAGTACCCATGAGAAGAATCGCGCTGACGGCCGTATCGACTGTCCTGATGTTGTCCGCGGCCGCGTGCGGCTCGGGATCGAGTTCCGGTTCGGGCAAGACGGCCACCGGCGGCACCCTCACCCTGGCCCCGCTGGTCGCGGCGCAGCCCTGGGACCTGGCCGACGCCGGGCTCGGCAACAACGCGCAGTACTATCAGCCCGTATACGACTCGCTGTTCCGGCTCTCCCCGACAGCCGAGGTCGAGCCCAACCTGGCGACCAAGTGGTCGTACGACGCGGCTCGTACGGTACTCACGCTGACCCTGCGCAGCGGCGTCAAGTTCACCGACGGCACCGCCCTGGACGCGGCGGCGGTCAAGGCCAATCTGCTGCACACCAAGGGAGGCACCAGCGAGGCCGCGGGCCAGCTCACGAGCATCAGCGGTGTCGACGTCGTCAACGCCACGACGGTCGCGATCAAGCTCTCGGCCCCCGACCCCTCCCTGGTGCCGAACCTCGGCAACGTGGCCGGCATGATCGCCAGCCCCAAGGCCATCACCGCGGGGACGATCAAGAACGACCCGGTGGGCTCCGGTCCCTACACCCTGGACAAGTCCGCGACCACGGCGGGCAGCACGTACACCTTCGTCCGCAATCCGGGGTACTGGAACAAGGCCGCCTTCCCCTTCGACAAGATCGTCCTCAAGCCGCTCACCGACCCGACCGCCGTGCTCAACGCGCTGCGTTCGGGGCAGGTCAACGGCGCGCTGCTGGCGAGCGCCAAGAACATCGCGCCGGCCAAGAGCAGCGGGCTGACCGTCACCAAGTTCACCTCCGGTGACGTCGAGGGCGTCTACATCTGGGACCGGGCCGGAAAGATCGTCAAGGCGCTCGGTGACGTCCGGGTGCGCCAGGCCATCAACTACGCCTTCGACCGTTCCACGATCGTCAAGACGGCGAAGCAGGGGCTGGGCAAGGCGACGACCCAGATCTTCAACCCGGCGGGCTCGGCCTTCGACGAGTCGCTGAACTCCACGTACTCCTACGACCCGAAGAAGGCCAAGCAGCTGTTGGCCGAGGCGGGTTACCCGAACGGCTTCTCGGTCACCGTCCCCGATGTGTCGTCGGTCTTCCCGGACCAACAGGCGGCCATGGTGCAGCAGTTGGAGGACATCGGGATCAAGGTCAAGGTCGACAAGATCCCGGTCTCGCAGTTCATCAGCGCCCTTCTCGCGGGCAAGTACCCGCTGTCGTACATGACGCTGGCCTCCTTCCGCCCGTGGGACACCATCCAGATCGAGGTGGCCAAGAGCGCTCTGTGGAATCCGCTGCACACCGAGGACGCCAAGGTCACCGACCTGATCACCAGGGCCCGTTCGGCGACCGGCGCCGCCCAGGACGCGCTGTTCAAGGAGCTCAACACCTACCTCGTCGACCAGGCGTGGAACGCGCCCTGGGACTCCGTGGAGAACACCTACGCGACGACCAAGGGGATCACCTTCACCCCGCAGACGTTCGCCGCCGTTCCGCCGATCTACAACTTCAAGCCCGTCGGCTGACCCGGCCACCGATCAACACCGGTCTGAGTAGGGCAAGTCGGAGAAAGGCAAGGTGGAGAGACCGATGATTGTGTTCTTGGTCCGGCGCGTCGCCGCCGGGCTGGTCCTGGTCCTGGTGATCGCGACCATGACCTTCGCGCTGATGGGCCTCACGGGCTCAGATCCGGTGCGCCAGATCGTAGGACAGACGGCCACCCAGCAGCAGGTGTCGGCCAAGTCCGCCGAACTCGGCCTCGACGAGCCCTTCGTGGTCCGCTACGGCCACTGGCTCGGGGACGCGCTGCACGGCAACCTCGGCAGCTCGTGGTTCAGCGGTGAGTCCGTGACGAGTTCGCTGGAGAACAAGCTGCCGGTGACGCTGTCGATCGTGCTGGCGGCGCTGCTGCTGTCGGCGGTACTGAGCACGGTGCTGGGAGTGGCCGCCGCCGTGCGCCGGGGCGCCCTGGACCACGTGGTGCAGCTGCTCGCGGTCCTCGGGTTCGCCGTGCCCAGCTTCCTGGTCGCCCTGATGCTCGCCGTCGTGGTGGGCGTCAACCTGGGCTGGCTGCCCGCGACCGGCTACGTGCCGTTCGCGGACTCGGCGGGCGGCTGGCTCCGGTCGATCACCCTCCCGGCGCTGTCGCTCGCCGTCGGAGCGATCGCCGCCACCGCCCAGCAGGTGCGCGGCTCCATGGTCGACGTACTGCGCGCCGACTACATACGCACCCTCCGCAGCCGCGGCATCAGCGAGCGCAGTCTGCTGTTCCGCCATGCCCTGCGCAACGCGGCGCCGGCCGCGCTGACCGTGCTGGCCCTGCAGTTCATCGGCCTGGTCGGCGGCGCGGTGGTCGTCGAGAAGGTCTTCGGCCTCAACGGCATCGGCAGCCAGGCGACCACCGCCGGATCCCAGGGCGACACCCCGGTGGTCATGGGCGTCGTCGTGGTGATGGTCGCCCTCGTGGTGGTGGTGAACATCCTGATGGACCTCGCGTACGGATGGCTCAACCCGAAGGTGCGTGTCGGATGACACTCCCTCAGCCCGAACAAGCGGCACACACGATCGCGGTCGCCACGCCGGGGCGGGCGGGACTCCTGCGCCGGCTCCTGCGCAGCCCGATGGCCGTGACCTGCCTGGTGCTCCTCGCGCTCATCGCGCTGGCCAGCCTGTTTGCTCCGCTCCTGACCAGCCAGGACCCGGCGCACACCTCGCTGACCGACAGCCTGGCGCCCATGAGCGGGAAGCATCCGCTCGGCGGTGACGGCGTGGGCCGTGACGTCCTGGCCCGGCTGCTCTACGGCGGGCGGACCAGCCTGCTCGGCGCCCTGCTCGCGGTGGCCGTCGCGCTGGCGATCGGTGTTCCCACCGGTCTGGTGGCCGGGTACTACCGCAAGTGGTTCGACGCCGTGAGCAGTTGGGTGTCCAACCTGCTGATGGCCGTACCGGCGATCATCGTGCTGCTCGTCGTGATGTCCGCGGTGGGGCAGAACACCTACCTCGCCATGGCGGTCTTCGGCGTGCTGATGTCGCCGGGGGTCTTCCGGCTCATCCGCGCCTCCGTGATCTCCGTACGCGAGGAGCTGTACGTGGACGCGGCGCGGGTGTCCGGTCTGACGGACCCCCGGATCATCCGCCGGCACATCCTGCCCGTCGTGCAGGCGCCGACCATCATCCAGGCCGCCCAGATGCTCGGTCTCGGCATCGTCATCCAGTCCGGCCTGGAGTTCCTCGGTCTGGGCTCGGCGACCCAGGCGAGCTGGGGCTCCATGCTCAACGACGCCTTCGCCAACATCTACACCAAGCCGGTCCTGCTGGTCTGGCCCGGAGTGGCGCTCGCGGTGACCGTCGCGGCGTTCGGTCTGCTGGGCAACGCCGTGCGGGACGCGCTGGACGGGAGCGCGGTCGGCGGGCGGAAGGCGCGCCGCGCGGTGGCCCGCCGGCAGGTCGCGAAGGCGAAGTCGCCGGCCACGGGTTCCGAATCGACGGACACGGACGACGCCTTGCTCGTGCTCGAAGGCCTCACTGTCTCCTATCCGACGGCCGAGGGAGAGAAGGCCGTTGTCGACGGCGTCTCCCTGACGGTGCGTCGGGGTGAAGTCCTCGGACTCGTAGGGGAATCGGGCTCGGGCAAGAGCCAGACCGCCTTCGCCGTCCTCGGCCTGCTGCCCCGGGAGGCACGGGTCTCCACCGCCCGACTGGTCTTCGACGGCAAGGAGTTGGGAGGCCACGGCCGCGCGGAGGTGAACCGCTACCGCGGTCGCCGGATCGCCTACGTGCCGCAGGAACCGATGTCCAACCTCGACCCTTCGTTCCGGATCGGCGCCCAACTGGTCGAACCGGTGCGTCGACACCTGGGGGTGTCGGCGGCCGAGGCGAAGGCGAAGACACTGGGCCTGCTGGAGCGGGTCGGAATCACCGACCCGGAACGGGTCTTCGCCTCCTATCCGCACCAGATCTCCGGCGGTATGGCGCAGCGCGTGCTCATCGCGGGCGCGGTGTCCTGCGAACCGGATCTCCTGATCGCCGACGAGCCGACCACCGCCCTCGACGTGACCGTGCAGGCCGAGGTGCTCGATCTGATCCGGTCCCTTCAGAGTGAGCGGAACATGGGCGTGATCCTGGTGACCCACGACTTCGGCGTAGTGGCCGATATCTGTGACCGCGTGACGGTGATGCAGACCGGGACGGTGGTGGAGTCCGCTCCCGTACGGCAGTTGTTCGCCGATCCCCAACACCCGTACACCCGCATGCTCCTGGCGTCCACGTTGGAGGACGCGGAGCCACGGTCCGCCCTGGGTCCGGGTCGCACCGTGCCGGCGATCGTCGCGGGGATCACGAACACCGGACGTCAGGAGGGTCCGGCATGACCGGGACCATGAACGGGACACCGAAGAAGGAACTCCCTGCGGAACCCCTGCTGGTGGCCGAGGACGTGGTCGTGGAGTACCCGGCCAAGGGCTGGCGCAAGCCGCCGTTCCGGGTGCTGAAGGGGGTGTCGATCACCATCGGCGCGGGCGAGACGCTCGGCCTCGTCGGTGAGTCGGGTTCGGGCAAGACCACGCTGGGACGGGCCGTCCTCGGCCTGGTCCCGGTCGCCTCCGGCACCGTCCGCTACCGCGGTGAGGTCATCTCGGGCCTGGGTGCGAAGGAGCGTCGCGCGCTCAGCGACGACATCCAGGTGGTGTTCCAGGACCCGTACACCTCGCTCAATCCGGCGATGACGGTCACCGACATCCTCAGCGAGCCGCTGCGGGTCGCGGGTACCTCCCGGGCGGAGGCCGAGAAGCGGGTGAGGGACCTCCTCGACCAGGTCCGGTTGCCCGCCGACGCCGGGGAGCGGCTGCCCCGGGAGTTCTCCGGCGGCCAGCGGCAACGCATCGCCATCGCCCGGGCGTTGTCCCGGGACCCGAAGGTCATCGTCTGCGACGAGCCGGTCAGCGCACTGGATCTGTCGACCCAGGCCCGGGTGCTGGACCTGTTCGTCGAGATCCAGGAACGCACCGGCGTCGCCTACCTCTTCGTCACGCACGACCTGTCCGTCGTCCGGCACATCAGCCACCGGGTGGCGGTCATGTCCGACGGAGAGATCGTCGAGACCGGGGACGCCGCGACCGTCACCACCACACCTCAACACCCTTACACCCAACGGCTGTTGCTCGCCGCGCCCGTACCGGATCCGGGGCGGCAGGCGGAACGCCGGGCCGAGCGGCAAAGGCTGGCGGCGGCCATGGCGGCCGACACCTCCGCGCACACCTCCGTCACCGCCTCGACGTCGGGAGAACGAGCATGACCCTGCCCAACCCCACCGTCCCCGGCTTCCACCCGGACCCCAGCGTCACCCGTGTCGGCGACGACTACTACCTCGCGTGTTCCAGCTTCGAGTACCTCCCCGGCATACCGCTGTTCCACAGCCGCGACCTGGTGCAGTGGAAGCAGATCGGCAACGTCGTGACCCGACCCGGGCAGTTGGCGGTGGAGAAGGTGCCCACGCTCGGCGGAGCGTGGGCGCCCACCATCCGATTCCACGACGGCCGCTTCTGGCTGGTGGTGACCGATGCGATGGGGCGCGGCAGCCTGATCTTCACCGCCGACCGGGCCGAGGGCCCCTGGTCCGACGGTGTCGTCATGCAGGGGATGACCGGCATCGACCCGGACCTCGCCTGGGACTCCGACGGGACTTGCTTCGTCACCTACTCGGGCCTGCAACTCGACGGCGACCGCGCCGGCGAGCATCTGGGCGTCCAGCAGGTCCGCATGGACCTCGACACCGGCCAAGCCCTGGAAGAGCCAAGGTCGTTGTGGTCGGGCACGGGCCTGATGTTCCCCGAGGCGCCGCACCTCTACGAGATCGACGGCACCTGGTACCTCCTGATCGCCGAGGGCGGCACCGAGCGCGGGCACGCCGTGAGCATCGCCCGCGGCACCCGTCCCGACGGTCCCTTCGAGGGCTGCCCGGCCAACCCGGTGCTCAGCGCCCGCAGCACCGACCGCCCGGTCCAGAACACCGGGCACGCCGATCTCGTCAGCACTCCCGACGGCGGCTGGGCACTGATCCTGCTGGGTATGCGGCCCGGTGGCCTGACCAGGGCCTTCTCCCCCATGGGCCGGGAGACGTTCAGCACCTCGCTGGAATGGGTCGACGGCTGGCCGGTCGTGCAGCCGGTCCACCTCACCACGCCCACCGGACCGGTTGAGCGGCACGAGGACTTCACCGGCGCCGAACTCGGCCCGGAATGGCTCTCGATACGGACGCCGGCCGCCGACTGGTCCTCGCTCACCGAGCGTCCGGGGCGCCTCGTCGTGCATGCCGACGGCTCCACCATGGACGACCCTCGGCCACGGTTCGTCGGCCGCCGTCAGCAGCATCGGTCGGCCGCCTTCTCCGTACGGGTGGACAGCGCCGGTGGGGTCGGCGGGCTGAGCCTGCGGATCGACGAGCGTCATCACTACGACATCGAGGTGGGCGCCGGTGTCGCCCGTGCCCGCGCCCGGGTGGGCGGAGTCCGCCAGACCTGGGAACAGCCGGTCCCCGCAGGGGAAGTGACCCTGCGGATCGAGACCGAGCAGGTAAGCGGCATGGACCTGGATGCCCTCGGTCCGGACGTGGTGCGGCTGTCCGTCGATTCCGGCACCGGACCGGTCGAACTCACGGCGCTCGACGGCCGCTATGTCTCCGCGGAGACCGCGGCGTCCTTCACTGGCCGGGTCGTCGGTATGTACGCCGCCGAAGGCTCGGTCGCCTTCGAGCAGTTCAGCTACCGGGGCGAGGACTAGGACCTGTCCGGCGGATCAGCTCGGCGCCGCGCACAGGACCGTCTCCGCACCACCGAGAGAAAGTCACCAGTACCGTATGGGCACTTCCTCCTCACGCATGCTCTTCGGAGCCGCGTACTACACCGAGTACCAGCCGTACGAGCGACTCGCGCAGGACCTCGATCTGATGGCCGAGGCCGGGTTCAGCGTGATCCGGGTCGGCGAGTCGGTCTGGTCGACCTGGGAACCCCGCGAGGGCCACTTCGACCTCGACTGGCTGCAACCGGTGCTCGACGCCGCCCACGACCGGGGCATCAAGGCGATCGTGGGCACCCCGACCTACGCCGTCCCGCCGTGGCTGCGCCGCAAGTACCCCGAGACGGCGGCCCGTTCACGCACCGGGGAGCCCATCCCGTACGGCATGCGGCAGGACGCGGACTACTCGCATCCCGCCTTCCGCCATCTCGCCGAGCGGCTGGTCCGCAGGATCGTCGGGCGTTACGCCGACCACCCGGCGGTCATCGGCTGGCAGGTCGACAACGAGCCCGGCCTGCGGCTCTTCCACAACGACTCGGTGTTCCAGGGCTTCCTCGACCACCTCCGCGAACGCTACGGCGACGTCGAGACGCTCAACCGCCGCTGGGGGCTGACCTATTGGTCCCATCGACTCCAGGACTGGGCGGACCTGTGGACCCCGGACGGGAACTCCACCCCGTCGTACGACCTCGCCTGGCGCCGCTACCAGTCGCGGCTGACGCAGGAATACATCACCTGGCACGCCGAGTTGGTCCGCGGCCTGGTCCCGGAGCACCACTTCGTCACCACCTGTGTCGCCCTCGGTCAGCAGGGCCTGGACATCTCGGCCATCGGCCGGCCACTGGACGTCCCCGGGGCGAACATCTACTACGCCACCCAGGAGGGGCTGGCGCTGCCGGGCTCCGACGAGCCGGACGGCGGGCTGTACCCGTTCTTCGTCTCCTGGTCGGGACCCGCCTGGCTCTACCTCCAGAACGACATGGCACGCGGCATCCGCCAGGAACCCTTCC
This sequence comes from Streptomyces sp. NPDC088794, assembly GCF_044750545.1. NCBI lineage: Bacteria > Bacillati > Actinomycetota > Actinomycetes > Kitasatosporales > Streptomycetaceae > Streptomyces > Streptomyces sp. NPDC088794. The sequence goes on from NZ_JBIVKB010000012.1 coordinate 233,337, forward strand.
TCGTCATGGAGACCAACGCCACCTCCATCGGCGGCTCCGCGGACAACTTCCCTCTCTACCGGGGCCAGGCCCGCCAGGCCGTGTGGAGCATGGTCGCGCGCGGCGCCAGGATGATCGAGTACTGGCACTGGCACTCCCTGCACTACGGCGCAGAGACCTACTGGGGCGGCATCCTCGGGCACAGCCTGGAGCCGGGCCGGACGTACGAGGAACTCTCGGAGATCGCCGGGGAGTTCCGGCAGGCCGGCAGTGCGATCGAGGGACTGCGGCCCCGCAGCGACGTGGCGATGCTGCTGTCCGCCGACAGCCGTTGGGCGATGGAATTCATGGGGCCGCTCAGGGGGAACGCCCCTGCCTGGTTCGGTGATCCGCAGTCCTATGACCGCATCGTCGCTGCCTCCTACCGGGGGCTGTTCGACGCCGGACTGTCCGTCGACATCGTTTCCCCGGAGCAACTTCCGCCCAGTCCGGAGGCGTTGGTGGACAGGTGGCCAGTACTGGTGGTCCCGGCGCTGTACATCGCGGACGACGCGACACTTGATCTGCTGCGCCGGTACGCGGAAGCCGGCGGCCATCTCCTCCTCACGCCCCGCACCGGCTACGCCGACGAGGAGGCCGTCGCCCGGCATACGGTCATGCCCGGAGTACTGCGCCCCGCGGCGGGCGCGTCCTACCAGGAGTTCACCAATGTGCTGGCGCCGGTCACGATCACCGAGGGGGCCGGGACGGCGAACGGCCCCACTCTGCACGGGCATGCCACGGCATGGGCCGACGGGCTGATCCCGGAGGGTGCGACCGTCCTCGCTGGATACAACCATCCGCACCTGGGTCAGTTCGCGGCCGTCACCACCCACGAACACGGCGCCGGCCGCGTGACGTACATAGGCACCGTCCCGGACCGCGAACTCGCGCACAGCCTCGCGGACTGGGTCGCCTCGGTCTCCCTTCCGGCCGACGCCTGGCGCGCGGACAGACCGGCATCCGTCACCTGCACGTCGGCCACCACCGCCAACGGCACCGTCCTGCGCTTCGTCCACAACTGGGCCTGGGATCCGGTCGATTACCGGCTGCCGGAAGAAGTCCGGGACCTGTTCACCGGCGCACGCCTCACCGCCGGAGACGCCCTCCCGCTCGGCCCCTGGGACGTCCGGGTCCTCATCGAGAGCACGGGCGACGCCCCCACCGACCACACTTCACCGAGGAGGACCCCGTGACCCGGCAGCCCACCACCGACGCCCCGTCCGCGACTGACGAAGCCGACCTCGCCCGGCGCCTCGGCGCGCTCACCCTGGAGCAGAAGGTGCGGCTGCTCACCGGCGCGGACTTCTGGTCCCTGCACCCCGAACCCGCCGTCGGCCTGCGCAGACTGGTCGTCTCGGACGGACCGGCCGGAGTCCGCGGCGAACTGTGGGACGAGCGCAGCCCCTCCGCCAACGTGCCCTCGCCCACGGCGCTGGCCGCCACCTGGGACGAACCGCTGGTAGAACAGCTCGGCGAGCTGCTCGCCCACGAAGCGCGCGGCAAGGGCGTGGACGTCCTCCTGGCCCCCACCGTGAACCTGCACCGAACCCCTTACGGCGGGCGGCACTTCGAGTGCTTCAGCGAGGACCCGCTGCTCACGGCCCGCATCGGGGTCGCGTACGTCCGAGGGGTTCAGGGCGGTGGCGTGGCGGCCACCGTGAAGCACTTCGTCGGCAACGACTCCGAGACCCAGCGCATGACACTCGACGCGCGGATCGGCGAACGCGCCCTGCGCGAGCTGTACTTGGCGCCGTTCGAGCGGATCGTCGGCGAGGGCGGGGTCTGGGCGGTCATGGCCGCCTACAACGGGGTCAACGGGCACACGATGACCGAGAGTCCGCTGCTGCGTGAAGTGCTGCACGAGGGCTGGGGGTTCGACGGACTCGTGATGTCGGACTGGTTCGCCGTGCGCACCACCGAGCCGTCCGCGCGCGCCGCGCTCGATCTGGTGATGCCCGGCCCGATCGGCCCGTGGGGCGACGCGTTGGTCGCCGCCGTGCGGAAGGGCAAGGTCGACGAGGCGGTCGTCGACGACAAGGTGCTGCGGCTGCTGAGGCTCGCCGCCCGGGTCGGCGCGTTGGACGACCTGCCTGAAGCGGTTCGGCCGGCGCACTACGACGCCGTGTCGGTCGCGGCCCGACTGCGCGAGACCGCCGCCGCCGGGTTCGTGCTGGCGCGCAACGAGGACGCCGTACTGCCCCTGGACCGCGCGGTGTTGAAGAGGGTCGCCGTCCTGGGCCCCAACGCCGCCGTGGCCCGGACCCTCGGCGGCGGCAGCGCCACCGTCTTCCCGCCCTACACCGTCTCCCCGCTCGACGGCATCCGCGCCGCCCTGGGCGAGGACGTCGAGGTCACCCACGGAATCGGCGTCACGCCGCAGAACCGCACGCCCGTGGCGGCGCTGTCCTACCTTCGCCACCCCGACGGTTCCGGCGAGGGCGTGGAAGTGCGGTTCCTGTCCGCGGACGGCACCCTGCTCGGCTCCGAGCGTCGCGCCGGGGGCGCCTACACCTGGATGGGGTCCTACGGGCCCGGTGTGCCCACCGGTCAGGTCGCCCGCGTGGAGGTGCACACCGTGGTCCGTGCGGCGAGCGCCGGCCAGTACGCGATCGGCGGTTCCGGCATCGGGCGTTTCCGGTTGGCCGTCGCGGGGGCCGAGGTGTTCGACGTACGGCTTCAACTCCCGCCGGGCGCCGACCTGGTGGAGGGGCTGATGACTCCGCCCCAGCACCTCCACACCGTCGATCTGGCCGCGAACGAGGAGACCGAGGTCGTCCTCACGCACGACGTCGACTCCGTCTCCTCGGGGGACTCCATCGGCGACGCGGTCACCATGTTCCAGCTCAACCTCCAGCCGCCGCACGGCAGTGACGACGAGGAGATCGAGCGGGCCGTGGCACTCGCCCGCGCCGCCGAGGTCGCCCTGGTCGTGGTGGGCACCACGGAGGAGGTCGAGAGCGAGGGCTTCGACCGTACCGGCCTGACCCTGCCCGGCCGCCAGGACGAACTCGTCCGCCGCGTCGCCGAGGCCAACCCCCGTACCGTCGTGGTGGTCAACTCCGGTGCTCCGGTGCTGCTTCCGTGGGCCGACGACGTGGCGGCGGTGCTGCTGGCCTGGTTCCCCGGGCAGGAGTTCGGCAACGCGCTCGCCGATGTACTGCTGGGGATGAGGGAGCCCGGTGGACGGCTGCCCACGGCTTGGCCGGCGTCCGAGCGAGGGCTGCCCTCGACCGAGCCGATCGACGGCGTCCTCGCCTACGACGAGGGGCTGTTCATCGGCTACCGGGGTGACGGGCGTGCCGGATGGCAGCAGCCCCGGTACGCCTTCGGTCACGGACTCGGGTACACCGCCTGGGAGTACGTCTCGATCGATGTGCCTGACACGGTGCCGACCGAGTTCGACTTCACGGCGGAGATACGGATACGCAACAGCGGCGCCCGGCACGGCAAGGAGGTCGTGCAGGTGTACGCGAGCCGCCCTGGCGGCGCTGTCGAGCGCCCGGTCCGCTGGCTCGCCGGGTTCGCCGTGGTCGAGGCGGGGGCCGGCGAGGAGGCCGTCGCGACGGTCACCGTGGACGCCCGCGCGTTCCAGCACTGGGACACCGAAGCGGGCGCTTGGGCGGTCGAGTTGGGAACCTTCACGTTGGAGGCGGGCCCGTCGTCGACGAACCTTCCTCTCACCACCGACATCGCCGTCAACCGCTCATGACCGCTCCACGAGTGGAAACGGTCACCGCCCCCTGGCGGCAGACCGAGTTCACCCTGAGCGGCGCTCGCGACTACGCCAACCCGTACACCGACGTGGACGTATGGGCCGAGTTCACGCACGAGTCCGGGACGGTCCTGCGCCGCCCGGCCTTCTGGGACGGCGGCCGGGACTGGAAGGTCCGTTTCGCCTCCCCGGAGACGGAGGGCAACTGGACGTGGCACAGCGGGAGTTCAGTAGCGGACGAAGGACTCTCGGGGCAGAGCGGAGCACTCGTCGTCCGCCCCGCCCCGGACGACGGCAACGCCTTCCACCGGCACGGCTTCTGGCGGATGTCTCCCGGCGGACGCAGCCTGGTCCACGCAGACGGAACGCCCGCGCTGCTCGTCGGCGACACCGCCTGGGCCCTGCCCTGGCGGGCCACCGAGGAGCAGGTCGCGCACTACGCGGCCGACCGGCGGGCCAAGGGATTCAACGCGGCCCTGCTGATGAGCGTCCAGCCCGACATGGACGCACGCGGCCCGCGCGACCGCACCGCCGACGAGGGCTTCGACGTCGGCTTCGAGGACCTTCCTACCGGGCACGTCAACGTGCTCAACCCGGCGTACTTCCAGTACCTGGACCGGCTGATCGGCATCCTGCGCGAGCACGGGATCGTCCCCGTACTCCAGCCGCTCTTCCACGGGTTCGGCTGGAAGGGCCTGCGGGTAGCGGGTCCTGTGATCCCACCGCAGGAGTACGCGCGCTACTGCCGTTACCTGGTGGCCCGTTACGGCGCCGCCCCCACCGTCTACCTCGTCGGTGCCGACGGTGAGGGTCACGAACCGCAGATCGCGGCGGGTGGCGCGGAGGTCGGCCGCTGGGACGGCTACGGCCAGCCCTGCGGCATCCACTACCGCCCGCACGCCGACAACAGCGCCCACCAGAGCGAGAGTTGGCTGCACTTCCAGTGGTGCCAGACCGGCCACATGGGCGGACACGTCCAGGAGCGCGTCGCGGACATGTGGCGCAACACCCCTGCCAAGGCGGTCGCCAACGGCGAGCCCACCTACGAAAACACCGGGCGTCCGGGCCGCGCCGCGGGCTGGTGGCAGGGACACGAGGCCTGGAGCAACCTGTGCGCCGGCGGCACGATGGGCGTGGTGTACGGCGCGGCGAGCCTGTGGCAGTGGCGCCTGCACGCCGCCGAACCCGGGCACGAGGAGTTCTTCCTGGCAGAGGGGGCCGGCTGGCGGGAAGCACTCGACTTCGAGGGCTCTGGCCATGTCGGGCTCGTGTCCCGGATCCTGGAGGGCCTGCCGCTGACGGACATGCGGCCCGACTGGCACTCGGCCCTGTCTCCCCGGGGCCTGTCCGTCCCCGGCATGCTGTACCTCGGCTACGCGGAGGAGGGCGGCCCCTTGTTCATCACCGATCCGGTGAACGTCCCGCTCCCCTACCGGGTGGTGGACCCCCGGACCGGCAAGACCGTCCGCGAGGGTGTACGCGCCACCGCAGAGGAGCCCGTACCCGACGAAGGCGGAGCCCCGAGGGTGTACATCTGCCATGACCCGAAAGGGAGTTGATCGCCGTGCACGTGACACCACCCACCTTCGAGCACCACCGCGAACCCCTGGGCATCGGCGAGCCCGCTCCCCGCCTGAGCTGGCGCACGTTCACCGACACCGAGGACTGGCGACAAGCCGCCCACCAGGTGGAGGTCACCACCGCCGACGGCACGGTGCTCACCGACACCGGCCGCGTGGAGTCCGCCGAATCCGTCCTCGTCCCCTGGCCCGCCCGGCGCCTCGGCTCCCGCGAACGAGTCGGCGTACGCGCACGCGTGTGGGGCGAGGGGGAAGCCGATCCATCATCCTGGTCGGTGACCTCGTACGCCGAAACCGGCCTCCTGGACCCGGCCGACTGGACTGCCCGCCCCGTCACCCCGGACCAGTCCCCCACCGAGGAACCGCTGCCCGTCACCCTGCTCCGCCACGACTTCGCCCTCACCGGTTCCGTCACCTCGGCCCGGCTCTACATCACCGCGTACGGCGTCTACACCGCCGAGATCAACGGCGAGCCCGTCGGCGACCACGTCCTGGCCCCCGGCTGGACCTCCTACCGACACCGCCTGCGCTACCAGACCTTCGACGTCACCCCCCTGCTCCGCACCGGCGACAACACCATCGGAGCGCTGCTCGGTGAGGGTTGGTACACGGGACGTCTGGGCTTCCACGGCGGCAGCCGCAACATCTACGGCGAACACCGCGCGTTGCTGGCCCAGTTGGAGATCGTGTACGCCGACGGCACGACGGAGACCGTCCGCTCCGACGAACACTGGCGCACGACCACGAGTCCCGTGCTGCGTTCGGAGATCTACGACGGCGAGGTCTACGACGCGCGGCGGGAGCGGCCGGGATGGTCGACGCCGGGACACGACACGTCGGACTGGGCACTCGTGCGCGAACTATCCTTCCCGCAAGCCGAGTTGGTGGCGCCGACAGGTCCTCCCGTGCGACGCACCCAGACCGTCGCCCCGGTCTCCGTCATCACGACACCCTCCGGGAGGACCGTCCTGGACTTCGGACAGAACCTCGTCGGCCGACTGCGCATCCGCGTCTCCGGCCCCGCCGGCCATGAGGTCACCCTGCGCCATGCCGAGGTGCTGGAGGACGGAGAACTGAGCACCCGCCCACTGCGGTTCGCCGCCGCCACGGACACCTATGTCCTGCGCGGCGAAGGTGCGGAGGCAGGGGAAGGCGTGGAGGTATTGGAAGGCGCGAAGACCGGGAAAGGCCCGGGGACGGGCACAGGCGTCGAGACCTACGAACCGCACTTCACCTTCCACGGCTTCAGATACGCCGAGATCGGGAACTGGCCCGGCCCGCTCGACCCCGCCGACGTCGAAGCGGTCGTGCTGCATACGGACATGGCCCGTACCGGCTGGTTCGAGTGCTCCGACCCGCTGGTCGGCCAACTGCACGAGAACGTCGTACAGAGCATGCGCGGCAACTTCCTCGACGTCCCCACGGACTGTCCGCAGCGCGACGAGCGCATGGGCTGGACCGGTGACATCCAGGTCTTCGCGCCCACCGCATCCTTCCTCCACGACTGCTCCGGCATGCTGACCGGCTGGCTGCGCGACCTGTCGGCGGAGCAGTTGGAGCGACCGGACGGCGTGCCGCCTCTGGTCGTCCCCGATGTGCTGCCCCCGAACACCTTCCAGAGCGTAGGGGCGCAGGCCGTGTGGGCCGATGTCGCGGTGCTCCTGCCCTGGACCCTGTACCAGCGCTTCGGGGATCTGGAGGTGCTGCGCACCCAGTACCCGAGCATGCGGGCCTGGGGTGAGGCCACGATCCGGCTCACCGCCGAGGGCGACGGGCTGTGGCGGCAGGACTTCCAACTCGGCGACTGGCTGGACCCGCAGGCCCCGCCGGACCGTCCGGGCGACGCGCGCACCGACGGCGACCTCGTCGCCAACGCGTATGTGATCCGCTCCGCGGAGGTGCTCGCCGAGGTCGCCGAACTTCTCGACGCCGACGGGCACTTGGACGGGAAGGGGGATGCCGTCCGCTTCCGTGCGCACGCACAGGCGGTACGCGAGCGATTCGCCGACCACTTCGTCACGCCGGACGGCCTGCTGTCCTCGGACAGTCAGACCGCGTACGCCCTGGCGATCGCCTTCTCGTTGCTGCCCACGGAGCGTCAACGTCGGGGCGCGGCCGAGCGGTTGGCGCAGATCGTGCGTCGCGCGTCCTTCCGTATAGCCACCGGCTTCACGGGCACGCCGCTGATCTGCGACGCGCTGTGCGCGGCGGGCGAACCACAACTCGCCTACCGGATGCTTCTGGAGAAGGACTGCCCGTCGTGGCTGTACCCGGTGACCATGGGCGCCACCACCGTCTGGGAGCGCTGGGACTCGATGCTGCCCGACGGCACCGTCAACCCTGGCGAGATGACCTCCTTCAACCACTACGCGCTCGGTGCCGTGGCCGACTGGCTGCACCGTACGGTCGCTGGTCTCGCCGCCGCCGAACCCGGCTGGCGACGGTTGCGCGTCGCCCCGGTCCCGGGTGGCGATCTGACCTGGGCGAGGGCGGCCCACGACACTCCGTACGGCAGGGCCGAGGCGGGTTGGCGCATCGAGGGCGCCGAGGCGGACACCCTCGTCGTGGAGACCTTGGTTCCCCCGGGCGTCCGGGCCGAGGTGCACCTTCCCGACGGCAGTGCCCCGTTCGAGATCGGCTCGGGGCGCCACACGTTCCGATGCGCCGGCGCCGCTCCTGCCTGAGCCCCCTCCCCCGCACGGCCGCCGCGCCAGGCAGGCAAAGCCGGTGACCTGCGAGTTCCGCTCTTAATCTGTCTTGTGAATCGTCCGGACATACTGGACTCAGGTGGCGGCCCGATCTTCGCCCCGGCACAGAGGTGAGAGAGCGTGATGTCGATGGCGCGGCGCAGGCCTGAAGTCCTGGTGGTGGACGACGACCAGGGCGTCCGCCAGGCCCTGCGGCTCGGGCTGTCCGTCGAGGGCTTCGACGTCCGGGAGGCCGGCAAGGGCGAGTCCGCGCTGGAGGCGGTCGCCGATCAGCTGCCCTCGGTGGTCCTGCTCGACGTGGTCATGCCCGGCCTGGGCGGGGTCGAGTTGGTACGCCGGTTGCGGCAGCAGGGGCGGACCATCCCGGTGTGCATGCTCTCGGCCCGCGACGAGGTCGACGACCGGGTCGCGGGACTGGCGGCCGGCGCCGACGACTACGTGGTCAAGCCGTTCTCGGTGGTGGAGCTCGCCGCGCGGTTGCACGCGCTGGTCCGCCTCCACGAGACCAGCAGCGAACGTCCGCTCGTCCTGGGTGACCTCGCCATCGAGCCCGTCCGCCGCGAGGCCACTCGCGCCGGGCGCGAACTGGGGCTGACCACGAGGGAGTTCGACCTCCTGATGGCGCTGGCCCAGCGGCCCGGACAGGTGTTGAGCCGGACCCAACTGCTGGAGCAGGTGTGGGGTTACACCTGGGACGTGGACACCAACGTGGTCGACGTGTTCGTCGGCTATCTGCGCAAGAAGCTGGAGGCCGGCGGCGAGCAGCGGATCCTGCGGACGGTGCGCGGCGTCGGATTCGCGCTGCGGCCATGAGGCTCCCCTTCCCGCGCAGCCTGCGCTCACAGATCACCGCGAGCGTCGCGCTCCTGGTCGTGGTGGTGGTCGCCCTGGCCGGTCTGATCATCGTCGACCGGATCGACCACCGCGATCGCACCGACGTCGACCGGCAGCTGACCGTGCGCGCGGAGAAGGCCCAGGGAGACGCGTACAAGCTGCTCTCCCAAGGGGACGGCGCGGGAGGCGACGACTACGGCGGGCTGCTGGCCGGCAGCCAGTCGCTGGTCCGCCTGATCTCCGGCGGCAAGATCATCGACTCTCGGGGCGACCAGCCCGGCGTGGACATCCCCGTCCCTGTCGCCGACGGCCTGAGCACCGTGCAAGTCGGCGGCCAGTCCTGGCGCTCCCTGGTGGAGCCGGTCGACACGACCGGCGACGGCACCGACGACGCGCACATCCAGGTGCTCCAGGACCTGGACCCGATCGAGCAGCGGCTCGCCGACAACACGCGCATCGTCGCCGGCGTGGCCGCCCTGGCCACCCTGGTCGCGGGCGGTGGCGTCTGGCTGATCACCCGCGTGATCCTGCAACCGCTCCAGCGACTGCGCACCGGTGCCCAGCGCATCCGCCCCACGGACACCTCCCGGCTGCTCCCCCAGGTCAGACGGCCCCAGGAGGTGGCCGACCTGTCCGCCTCCCTCAACCGCATGCTGGGCCAGCTCCAGACCAGCATGCAGGCCACCCGCCGCTTCACCGCGGACGCCGGTCACGAGCTGCGCACCCCGCTGACCACGCTCGGGATGAACCTGGAGACACTCCAACGCAACCCCCGACTCCCCGCCGCCCAGCGCCAGGAGGCCCTCGACGCCATGACCGTCGAGCACCGCCGGATCACCGCCCTGCTGGAGGGCCTGCAGATCCTCGCCCGCGGTGACGCCCACGCGCTTCCACCGCGGGCCGCGGTGGATCTCCCCGCACTGCTGGACGAGGCGGTACGGCACGCCCGTAACCGCCACCCGGGCACGGCCTACGCCCTTCACATCGCCGCCTCGGAACCGGCTCCCCATGTGGAGGGCTGGCCCGCCGGACTGCGGCTGGCCGTGGACAACCTCCTCAACAACGCCGCCCTTCACGGACGCGTGCCGCACGGCCAGGTCCATGTCTCCCTCACCTGGGACGCCGGCTCCGCGCACATCACCGTCTCCGACAACGGCCCCGGCATTCCCGCCGACCGACGTGAGGCCGTCAAGGCACGGTTCGCCCGCGGGCCCCATCCCCACAGTCACGGCTCCGGCCTTGGCCTGGCCCTGGTGCAGCAGCAGGCCGAACTCCACGGCGGCGCACTCTCGTTGGGCGACGCGCCCGGCGGCGGGCTGATGGCGACGCTTTCGGTGCAGAGCGGGCGGACGGGACCGTAAGAGGAATGGCGTGCGGCGGATCAGGCCTCGCGCAGGAGCCAGCCGATCCGCAGTTCCTCCGCACCCGGCCGGAACACCCGCAGGAGCTCGGCGCGTTCGGGGTCGTCCTCGGGGAGGTTGGCGGCGAGAAGGGCCTGCGCGGCGAGTGTCTGGGGCCGGGCACCGAGCGCGCCGCGCAGGTGAAGTGAGCGGCGCAGCATCGCCGTCCGCTCGGCGGGCTCCTTGTGCACCGCGAGGTGCCGGATGACGTAGGACTCGAGGTAGCCGTCACCGGTCTTCCTCGCGACGTCGAGAGACGTCTCGTAGAGCGGGAGGGCGCCGGCCCGGTCCTCGTCGATGTTGTCCAGCAGGACCGCCCAGTGGAACTCGGCCCAGGCGCGCGTCTTCTCGTCGCCGCTCTTGACCGCCGCGCGATAACCGGCCTCGGCCACGGCTCGGTCGTCGGGGCGGGGGTCGCGCCGGAACAGCAGGCGGCTGTAGGCCAGCCGCCCGGTGAGCAGGTGTCGGGTCGGCGACGCGGGGTCGAGCGCCTCGACCGCCTTCTCGGCCTCCTCATGCCCCTCGATCCGGAAGAACCAGCGGTCGACGGCGATCTCCGCGCGCAGCTCGGGCTCGGCGTCCGGGCTCAGGGCGGCGAGCGCGGCGTCCCACTCCCCGAGCAGGTACAGACGGCGGGCCACGTAGGTGTCATCAGCTACCATGACGCCTACATTAGGAAGCGACGATGTAGGTGGTCAAGTGCAATACGGTGACTACGTTGGCAACGTGGTGCGGTTGGCCGTGGAGCTGGCCAATACCGGAACCCTCGACCAGCACGGGGACCTGGCCGCCACGTTCTTCGCGGAGCACGAGGTCACTCCGCCGCCGGACGGCGACTACGGCGAGCTGCCGGACCTCGTGCGCACGGCCCTGGCGCAGTCGGTCGACGGCGCTGCCCCCGACGCCGTGCACCGCCTGCTGCGCGACTATCCGCCGGAGATGCACCTGTCCGACCATGACGGCCTCGGCGGCTGGCACATCCACTTCAGCCGCAACGGCACCCCGGCCGAGCGCTGGGCAGGCCAACTGATCGCCGCCCAGCTCGCCCTGGTCGCGGCCGGGGACCCGACGGTGACACTGGGACGCTGCGCGGCAGCCGGGTGCCAGAACTACTTCGTGGACCAGTCACGGAACCGGACACGCAGGTTCTGCTCCAACGCCTGCGCGAGCCGGACGACGGTCGCGGCGCATCGGGCACGGGTGGCGAAGAACTCGTAGCGGAGCCTGGCGCGGAGAACACCATCGACAGACGATCGCGCAACCGAGGGGATGCCTGAACACCGACACCGCCGGGAGCTTAAGGTCCCGTCCATGACGAGGACCACGCCACCGCGCCCGCTCGATGTCGAGGCGCTCTTCCCGGAACTGACCGCGTATCGAGGTACGACCACCCGGCTGCACCCGCGGCCGGGGAAACCGGACGTGTCCGCCAGTTCCGTGGGCGGGCCGATGCTGTGGCCGGCCGACGAGCCGTGGCCGGTGTGCGAGGAGTCCCACGCCCGTGCACATGGCCGTCGGATCGCGGACATCCGCCGGGAGCGCGAGATGCTGGCGGCCGCGTGGGCCGACGAGCAGTTCACCGGGTTCACCCAGGAACAACAGCGATTCCTGGAGGAGTTGGACCGCGACCACCGCATCCCGGAGGCAGACGCGTCGGATCCGCTGCCGATGATCGGGGTCGCCCAGTTGTACCGACGGGATGTCCCCGACCTGCCGCCGGGCCCGGCCGGCTGCGACCTGCTCCAGGTCTTCTGGTGCCCCTTCGACATACACGGCACGGGCAGCTTCGACATGGTGCTGCACCTGCGCTGGCGCAGATCCACGAAGGTCGGTGAGGTGCTCACCTCTCCCCCACAGCCGCAGGTGGTCGGCTACGACGGCTACGTTCCCGACCCCTGCGAACTGCACCCCGAGCAGGTCGTCACCTACCCCTTCGCCGGGCTTCTCCCCCAAGAGCTGTGCGCCCGGATCGACGGCTGGGAGGAAGCCCTGGAGGCAGCCGCCGAACAGTCCGAGGACGAAGAACACCCCGAGCCTGTCGGATACCAGTACGACCTCTCCATCCCACCCGGCTGGCACGTCGGCGGATTCGCGTCCTGGCACACGACCGATCCGTACCCGATGGACTGCCTGGCCTGCGCAACTCCCATGGAACTGCTGCTGACCATCGACACCTCCGAGTGGGACGGTGGCAGCGGCAGTTGGCGGCCGCTCGAAGAACGCGGCCTGCGCCCACACCCGTTCGCCAAACCCACGCAGATCCACGTGGGTCGCGACGGCGAACTCAACGTCTTCACCTGCCCGGCCGATCCCGCGCACCCGCACCGCTGGAGTCTCCAGTAGCACGTCCGGGGAGCCGGGATCTTGCCTCAGTGCCCCGGCTCGGTCTTGCCGAACCGGACACCTCGCGATGCGCCCAGTAGTTCCGCGTAGACCCCACACAGGGCGAGGAGTTCGTGATGGGTGCCGGATTCCGAGATCCTCCCCCGGTCGAGCACGACGATGCGGTCCGCCTCCGGAGCGAGTCGCAGATCATGGGTGATCATCAAGGTGGTTCGGCCCGACATCAGGCGGCGCAGTGGCCCGATGATCCGCCGCGCGGCCAGAGCGTCCAGCCCGGTGGTGGGCTCGTCGAGGATCAGGACCGGGGCGTCGCGCAGCATCGCCCGGGCGATCTCGACGCGTTGGAGCTGGCCGCCCGACAGTTGGGCGGTGTGCGGGTCGATCCGTGTCTCGTAGCTCTCCGGCAGGGCGGTGATGAAGTCGTGGGCAGCCGCGGCCCGCGCCGCCTGTTCGATGTCCTGGCCGGTGGATCCGGGGCGGCCGGAGGCGATGTTCTCGCGGATCGTGTCGTGCAGGATCAGGGTCTGCTGCGGCAACAGCGTGACCTGTTCACGCAGGAAGGACAGCGCGTCCTCGTGCACGGGGACGCCGTCGAGGAGGACGCGTCCCTCGGTCGGGTCGTAGAAGCGCAGGAGCAGCTTTGCGATCGTCGACTTGCCGGCGCCGCTGGGACCGGTGACCACGACGAACTCGCCGGGCCGGGCGGTCGGCGACACCTCACTGAGGGTCGCCGCGTCCTGTCCGGGATAGCGGAAGCCCACCCGTTCCAGTTGCAGCGTGCGGTGGACCGGCCACGCCGGGACGGTCCGGTGCGGTGGCGGGTCGGCGACGGCGGGTTCGGAGTCGAGGATCTCAAGGAGCCGTTCGGCACCCGCGGTGGCGGCGGTGACGGTCAGTCCGAGCTGGCCGAGACCGCGGAGCGGTGGATAGAGGTAGCCCAAGAACGCCGAGAACGACAGGAGTTGACCGAGCGTCATACGGTCCTGGGAGATCTCCCACGCGCCCAGTCCGATGACGCCGAGCACGCACAGCGTCTCGATGACCTCCACCAACTGCTCGTAGAGCTCGCTCATGCGCGCTCCGCTCACGGACGCCCGCGGCCACGCCCGGGTCTCCCGGCGGAGCCGATTCTCCTCGGCCGCCTTCCGGTTGTAGGCCTGGGTCAGGACGACGTTCCCCAGCGCCTCCTCGACGACGGACGTGATCGCCCCGTCGGCGGCGCGCTCCTCGCGGGCGACGGACTTCAGCGGCCCGGAGAACCTCCTCACGGTCAGCCACAGCACAGGTACGAGGACAAAGGTGGCGAGCGCCAGGTCCCAGCACAGCCAGAGAGCGGCGGCCGAGAACAGTACGACATTGCAGACGGACGAAATGGTGCCGACGACCCCCGAGACGACCATCTCCTCAATGGCCTCAACGTCTCCCGTGAGCCGCTCGACCAGATCGCCCTGGCGATGCCGTTGAAAGAAGTCGGGCGGAAGATCCTGGACATGTCCGAAGACATGGGCGCGCAGCCGCATGACGAATCGCTCGGCGGTCCATACGGCGAGGGAGTTGCCGAGGTAACCGACCGCGGCCCCGACCACCGCCACGCCCAGCCACTTTCCCGCGGGCTCCCAGAAAGCGCCCAACGAGCCTGTCCGCAAGGCGTGGTCGGTGAGTTCGCCGAAGAGCAGGATAGCGGCGGTCTCGCACAGGGCCGCGAGGGTGACACACAGACAGATCGCCGCCAGCCGGTGTCGTCGTCCTGCGGTGGCGGCCTTGGACCTGGGGCACCGGGCGCAACCGCAGCCGCATTGTCTGCCGGTCGTCGTACGAGGCCACCGTAGAGGACTTTCTTGAGGGAGGCCTGAGAAATGTGCGGGTACGGAAAAGCGGGCCCGCTTCAACATCTCGCGCTACTTGACCGGGCGGGTCTTGCGCGGCTTCGCGGGCTTGCCCTTGGCCGGCTTCGCGGGCTTGGTGGACTTGACCGGAACGACCTTAGTGAAAGCCACGGTTCCTCCATGAGCGCAGCAGCTCGACAGCTGCCTGGTTCCTTTTGCCGAAGCCGTTCGGCTGCGACACGGAAAACACTAGGAGGGGAAATTGAGGACAGTTTACGAGGCGAAAGGCACGTCCCCGAACGGCACCCGGTCCCAGAACCAGTACAGGCTCACCACCACGATCGGTACGGTCAGCGCGGGCAGCACCCACCGGTGGACGGTGGTGCGGCGCAGGAGCAGCAGCAGCGGAAAGACCACGGCGATGATCCCCAACTGCACCGCTTCGATGCCGACGTTGAAGCTCAGCAGCGACAACAGCAGCTCCCAGGACCAGCTCTCGTCGATGCCGAGCGCCCCGGCGAAGCCGAGGCCGTGCACGAGGCCGAAGAGGAAGACCGTCGGCAGCCGCCAGCGTCCGCTTCCCTCGCGGTCGCGCAGGAGGATGCCTGCCAGGGCCACGACCGCGATGGACGCGGCGATGACGGGTTCGACGACCGCCGCCGGCACGTGCACCACGCCGGTCGCCGCCAGCAGGAACGTGACGCTGTGCGCGGCGGTGAAGGCGGTCGCCGCCAGGAGGACCTCGCGCAGGGTCCGGGCGCCGATGAGCAGGGACAGCAGGAAGAGGATGTGATCCAGGCCGAACAGCAGGTGCTCGGTGCCGAGCAGGAAGAACTCCGCGATCTGGTGGGACTCGTGGTGCCCACCGGTCTCCACGGTCGGTTCGCCGGCCGTCAGCACCTGCGAGCCGCGCGGTCCGTCGAGGTCGTAGTGGACGATCGTTTGAGTGCTGTGGACGAAGCTCTCCGCGTCGGGGAACAGGGCACTGGAGATCGCGTAAGTGCCGTCGCCGTCCGGGCAGTTGTAGACCAGGCTGAGGACGGCGAACGGTTTGGTGCCGCGGGTGCGGACATCGGCGTCGTGAGCCGGTCGGGGCGTGCAGGGCTTGTCGTCGTGGGTGAGGGCGAAGCGTGCGGTGACGTACTCGGTCACGGCGTCGGCGTTCTTCTTGAGCTGGTGCCGCTGTGCGGGTCGGCCCTTCGCCTCGTACGCCTCGGCGTACAGCCAGGCCGACTTCATCAGCAGGTCGTATTCGAGTTCGAGGTCCGCCCGCACCCGGGTTCCGGTACCCCTCACCTCGACGTACGCGGTCGAGGTGAGGTCGTGCGCGGCGGCCGGGGCCGGGTGGGCGAGGCCTGCGGTGAGCAGGGCCAGCAGGGCGCCTACGACGGTGAGGAGCGCGTGGCGCGCCCGCGAGGCGGGCGGGCGCGCCGGCGTCGATGGTGCCGTCACGGCTGGTCACCGGACGACATGAACCACTCGTAGCCGGGTACGTCCGGCCCCCACGTGCCGGGGCGGCCGTGGGCGTCCTTGGTGACGAAGACGCTCGGCTCGGAGGCGGTCACGCCGCCGCCGGTGGAGCGTGCCGTGACGAACCAGGCGTGGGTCGTGCCGGGCCTGAGCCCCTTCCAGGCCACCGAGGCGACCTTGCCGGAGTCGACCTTGGCCCTGCCGATGACGCTCACGGGGTTGTAGAGCGCGAGCGAGTCGGTCTGGAAGGTCGTGCTGCGGCTGCTGAGGTCGACGGGGAGGACCATGTTGTCCTCGGTGCCGTCGTACCGGTGCAGGGTGTCGTACTCGGTGGAGCCGAACCCGTCGAGCAGCGGCGAGTAGGTGTCCACGGTCAACTCGGCGCGTCTCACGTTGAATTGGAGCATCCGGAAGAAGCTCGCGCCGAACTGGAGTTGAGTGTCGGGCTGGTAGCCGCCGATCTCGGTGAGCCCGAGCCGGTCCGCGGAGACCGTGTAGAACTGGTAGTCCGCGAGCAGTTCGACGACGTCGTGCGCGACCTCGCCGACCCGCGGCTTCACGTTCGTCCCCACGCCGTGCTCGTGACCCGCGAGGATCAGGAACACGTTCGGGTTGTTCTGCACGACCGTCTTGTAGAGCATCGAACCGTCAGGCGGGGAGAACGCGGCGCCGCGTCCGTCGGGGTTGTTGCTCGGGGCGAGGTAGTCGTGCGAGAGCAGGATGCCGTTGCGGTCGGGGTAGCGCTTGAAGACCGAGTCGGCCCATTCGGCCTCCTCGCGCGTCACCCCGTAGGACAGACCCACCACGACGAAGTCCAGGCCCCCGGCCGAGAACAGGTCGTAGTGGTTCTGGTTGTCGCCCGCGCGCCACGGGCCGCCGTACTCGGCGTGCTCCCAGCCCTTGGACAGTGCCTCGTAGCGCTGGGGGCCGTAGTACGTGTTGTAGATGGCGTCCGGGCCGTTCTCGGTGCCGGACTGGTTGTCGTGGTTGCCCGCGATCACACCATTGGGCACGCCCGCGTCGTCCAGGATCCTCTGCTGCTCGGACGACACCTCCATCTCGCCCACGACCTGCTTCTGGGTCGCCTCGTCGGCGGGCTTGCGGATGTTGTTCTCGATGATGTCGCCGGTGTGGGCGACATACGCGATCTTCCGCTGGTCCTTGTTGGCCACGATCCAGCGCGAGACATCGCCGTACGCCTTCTCCCACACGGCGCGCTCCTCTGGCGTCTCCTGCTCGACCGCGCCCTCGGAGAGGTACTGCGTGTCGGTGTAGTGGACGATCGAGAAGTCGTACGAGTCAGGGTCGGCGAAGGAGTTGGGGTCGCCGGCGTCGATGTCGTCGGCGAACGGGTCCTCGCCGGTGACCATGACGTGGATCTGCTTGCGGTCGAGGTACGTGCGGTCGACGACGGTCGTCAGGACGGTGTCGCCGTCGGCCGCGCCGCGGGTGCTCGTCAGGACGTCCCAGCGCTTGGCGGCGGTGTTCCACACCCGCAGGGCGGCGAGCCGCTCGGGGTCGATGACGCCTTCCCAGCGCAGGACCGGCGCGTCCACGTGGCCGTTCACCTCGACGTCGAAGCGCTGGAAGGTGACGTCCTCGGCGGCCGGCGCGTCGAGGGTCCTGCCGTCTGCGGGTTCGAGGCCGTCGGCCTTCACCCTGCGCTCGCCCTTGACCTTGAGGGTCGTGGGGACGGTCGGGGCGGTCCCCTGGTACACCCGGCCCGGGGTCAGGATCTCGGCCTCGGAGAAGGTCGCGCTGACCTTGCCGCCGTCCGGTTCCGCGACCTTGGCGGAGAGGGTGACGTTCTTGCCGGCATCGGTCGTACCGGACTTCGGGGTGAGCTCGGCGGGGATGTCGGGGATGCCGGCGGAGCTGAACTTCACTTCCCTGGTACCGGAGTTGCCGAGGCTGTCCGTGCCGGACACCGACAGAGTGTGCTCGCCGGCCGAGAGGCCCGGGCCGATGGAGGCGCCGAGTTGGATCGGGTGGCCGTCGAGCTTGACGTCGGGCCCGCTCACCACGCCGGACAGGTCGTCGATCCGCACGTCGAGGACGACCGTGGCGGTGATCTTCTGCCCGGCGGCCGGGGTGCTGGCGGTCACCCGGGGGGCCGAGTTGTCGGTGGCCAGGACGCGGGTCGCGGTCTTGCCGCTCTTCGAGGTCGCGGCCAGCGTGTGCGTACCGTCGTCGATCTTCTTGGTGTCGAGGTCGGCACGCAGCCCCTGCGCCGGGCCCTCGACGAAGAACTCCAGGTCGACCTCCGTCAACGGATTGACGTTGTCACCACAGTTGCCGTCGCCGAAGCTGTACGACCCCTTCAGCATCCGGCCCTCGGCGGTGCCGCTCGCCGGGGTGAGCGTGATGCCGGAGAGGGCGAAGTCGTCGTGGTTGTCGCCGCACGAGGTCGCGTAGGTGCCGGTGACGACGTCGACGGTGTTCCAGCCGGGAACGAGCCACTCGTTCGGCAGCGCCAGATCGACGTGCTGGCTCACGAAGTCGCCGTCCAGGACGTGCTTCTGACCGTTGATCAGGAGGTAGTTCTGGTAGCGGGCTTCGATCGAGTTGCTGCCGACGGTGAAGCCGAGCGTCGCGTTGCCGGAGCCGAGCGTCTCGGTGACGGGCACGGCCGGAGCGTCGATCGTGTAGCGCAACTCCGCCTCGCGCAGACGGGTGTCGGTGTTCCCGCAGGTGCCGTCGCCCATGGCGTACGTGTCGGCGATGTCATGGCCGGTGACACTGGCGCCGTCGAGGGTGAGGGCGAGGTGGGCGAGGTCGAAGTCGTCGCGGTTGTTGCCGCAGCTCTCCTTGTAGGGGCTGGTGACGACCTTGATGACGTTGTCGCCCGGCACCAGGAACCGCGCCGGGATGGCGATGTCGACGCGCTGGCTGACCCACGTGCCGCCCAGGTCGATGCGTTTGCCGTTGACGAGCAGGTAGTTGTCGTAGCGGTCGTCGACGGAGTTCGCGCCGACGTCGAAGGAGAAGGTGGCCGCGCCGTTGCCGAGGTGCGGGTCGGTGGCGGGCGCGCCACCGTCCACGGTCAGCGATTCGACGGAACCGTCGGTGCCGGCCGGGAAGTTCGCGAACACCGACTGACGGCCCGCCACGAGCGTGCCGTCCTTGGGCAGCAACCGCGGTGCTCCGGCGGGGGCGTTGTTGACCGACACCTTGTTCTTGAGGGACTTGCCCGAGGTGGTGGTCGCGGACAGGGTGTGCTGTCCGTTGGTGAGCTTCGTGGAGTCGAGGTCGGCCGTGAGTCCGGTCGTGCCCTGCGGGTCGCCCAGCACGAAGAAACTGAGCGTCGCCTTCGTCAGCAGAGAGGTGTTGGAGCCGCAGCTGCCGTCACCGAAGGAGTAGGTGTACTCGTTCTCCTCACCGTCCGCGACCTCGCCGAGCAGGTCCAGGCTGATGTCGGAGAGCACGAAGTCGTCGTAGTTCGTGCCGCAGGAACTGTCGACCGTACCGGCGAAGATCTCGATCCGGTTCTCGCCCTTGACCAGCTTCTCGTTCGGGATCTCCAGTGTGCCGCGCTCGTTGACGAGATCGCCGATGTCGACCCGGTAATCGCCGTTGACCAGCACGTAGTTGTGGTAGCGGGCCTCGGTCGAGTTCGAGCCGACGTCGAAGCTCAGCCGGGACACACCGACCGTCCGCTCGGCGTCGATCGCCTTGCCGTCGACCGCGAGCTTCGTGACCGAGTCACCGGCGAGGGTCGGCACGGCGGCGACCTTCTGCGTGCCCTCCAGGTACGCCCCCTCGCCGGGGGTGAGGGTGGGCAGACTCGTGGCCCCCGCCGACCTGTCCCGAGCCGAGGCACGCTCCTCCGGATCCGTGTCGGCGTACGCCGTCGTGAGATTGCCGCTCACGAGGAGCAGGGCGGTGAGGACCACTCCTACGAGGTGGTGGGTGCGGTGCGGTCCGTATCCGCCGTGTGGCCGTCTGCGCCGTTGCGTTGGCCTCATCAGGTCGCCCTTCCTGATCGCTGCGAGGTGAGTGGCAAGGTGAAAGGCATGCCGACGAACCCCGCTGCACGACATGCCCATGGCGAATCGTGGGTGGCTCAGGTGAACACAGGTGAAGCAGCGGTGAAAGCTGAGGAGAAGGGGACTTCTGGTTGATACTGAGGCGGCTGCGAGGACTCGGGTTCCAGCAGGTCAAGGTGTCGAACAGGAGAGGGTGTCGGCAGGTGGGCACGACGGAACGAGGACGCCCGGACGGGCTGTTCGTGGGGCTGTGCACGCTGGACGTCATCCAGCTCGTGGACCATGTGCCGTCCTCCAACGAGAAACTGACGGCCCGTGAGCAGACCTTCGCCGCGGGCGGACCGGCGGCGAACGCGGCCGTGGCCTTCAGCCATCTCGGCGGCACGGCCGAGCTGTTGACCGCGATCGGCTCCCATCCTCTGAGCCTCGGGATCACGGCCGACCTGAACCGGATGGGCGTCACCGTTTCGGACCTGGCGTCCGACACGGTCCAGCCGCCGGCCGTCTCCTCCATCCTGGTGACCGCGTCCACCGGGGACCGCGCCGTCGCGTCGACCAACGCCACGGGTCACCGACTGGCCCCGCCGGATGATCCCGACGCGCTGGTGGCGGGCCGCGATGTCGTCGAGTTCGACGGTCATCACATGGAACTCGCGATGGCCGTGGCCCGTGCGGCGCGGGCCGCCGGGTGTACGACCCTGCTGGACGGGGGCAGCTGGAAGGACGGCACGCCGGGTCTGCTGCCATGGATCGACGTGGCCGTCTGCTCGGCCGACTTCCACCCACCTGGCGTGGACACACCGGCGGACACCCTCAGGTTCCTGAGCGACCACGGGGTCACATGGTCGGCGGTCAGCCGGGGCGGGCAGCCGATCGTGTGGGCCGGGCCCGAGGGCGGCGGCTCGGTGGAGGTGCCCGCGGTCCGGGTGGCGGACACGTTGGGCGCGGGGGATGTGCTCCACGGAGCGCTTGCCTACTACCTCGCGGCAGAGGCTCGGACTCCGGGTGGGCGTCTGACATCGGAGGGCTTCGTGCAGGCGCTGCGAAGGGCGGCCACGGTCGCCTCGCGGGCGTCCGCCTCCTTCGGGACGCGGGCCTGGATGCTGGACGACGACCGGGCAGAGGCCGAGTCGGGCTGAGCCCCTCAACTCTCCTGGCGGGGCTGCCGGTTGACTACAGAGCGACCAACACATCGGATCTATCGCTCCGCATTGACACGCTTCACCCCCATCTCTATGTTGCCTGACGGGATAGCTCCGATGAATCACCCGAGCCGCCTGGAGGCACCATGCCGAACCCCTCCGAGCCCGCCCCGTCCAGACGTACCGTCCTCGTCACCGGATCCGCCCTCGGCGGCACCCTGCTCACCACGGGCCTGACGACCACGCAGGCGAGCCCGACCGATCGCGCCGAGGCCGCTGCCGGACACCCCGCCGAGCACCTGACCGGGCAGCACGCCGACCCCTGGCGCACGGTTCTGGACGACGCCGATCCGGTCTGGCAGCGCATGCCGACGACCTGGTACGAAGGCCCCTTCCTCGGCAACGGCTTCCTCGGCTCCGGCATCTACGCCGAGCCCGGTGCCACCACGACCGCCGTGCGCTTCAACGTCCAGCACTCCGAAGTACAGGACCATCGCCCCGAGTTCGGCTCGCTGTTCGGCCTGGCCCGCTTGCCCATCGGATACTTCACGCTGGAGCCGGTGGGCGCGATCACCGGTCTCGACTGGCGACTGTCGCTGCACGACGCCGAGTTGACCGGCACACTCACCACCGAGAAGGGCAGCCTGGCCCTGCGCGCCCTGGTTCACAACGACCGCTCGGTCCTCGCCGTGGAGGTGACGCCGAGCGCGGGCGAGCGCGACTTCCGCTGGGTGTTCCACCCGGCCGACGCGATCAGTCCGCGTGCCGCCTTCAAGCCGCTGCCGGACGGCTACCAGGGCAACCCGCCCGCCGAGGTCGCCGACCACGACGGAGTGACCGCCGCCGTGCAACCGCTCCTCTCGGGCGGGCAGCACGTGACCGCGTGGCGGGAGCAGACCAAGGGCCGGACACGGACGCTGTACGCGCATGTCGCGCACTCGTACCCACGCAGCACCGCCCTGAACAGGGCCCTCAAGACCGTCCGCACCACGGCCCGACTCCCCTACTCCGCCCTGGCTTCGGACCACCGAGCCTGGTGGCACGCCTACTACCGCAAGAGCTTCCTGTCCCTCCCCGACGCCCGGCTCCAGCGCTTCTACTGGATCCAGCTCTACAAGACCGCCTCCGCCGCCCGCCGCGACGCACCGGTGATGGCGACGAGCGGCCCCTGGCTGGAGCCCACCCCGTGGCCCAACACCTGGTGGAACCTCAACGCCCAGTTGGAGTACTGGCTCATCCACGGCTCCAACCACCTCGAACTCGACGCGATCACACGGGCGTTGAGCGAGTTCCGGGACAACCTCGCCAAGGAGGTGGCCCAGCCCTACCGGGGCGACTCGCTCGGCATCCCGCGCACCACCGACCCGCACCTGGTCAACGGCGCCGCCGGCACCCTCACCGGCTACGGCGTGGGCATCCCCGGCCAGGACCCACCCACCCCCGAAGTCGGCGACCTGACCTGGGCGTTGCACAACGTCTGGCTCAGCTACCGCCACACGATGGACAAGTCGATCCTCCGGGACGTCCTCTTCCCGCTCCTGCGCAAGGCGATCAACTACTACCTGCACTTCCTCGAACCCGGCCCGGACGGCAAGCTGCACCTGCCCGCCACGTTCTCCCCTGAGTACGGCGGCAACTCCCGCGACTGCAACTACGACCTGATGCTCCTGACCTGGGGCTGCCACACCCTGCTCGAATCCGCCGAACTCCTCGGCATTCAGGACCCGTTGGTCCCTCGATGGCGCGAAGTACTGGCGAAGCGCGCGCCCTATCCGACGGACGCGAACGGCTTCATGATCGGCGCGGACATCCCCTTCGCGAAGTCGCACCGCCACTACTCGCATCTCCTCGCGGTCTACCCGCTGTACGAGGTGACCGGCCGCACCCCCGACGAACACGCCCTGATCGAGCGGTCGTTGGCACACTGGGTCGGCTTCGAGGGTGCCCTCCAGGGCTACACCTTCACGGGCGCCGCCTCGATGTCGGCACTCCTCGGCAAGGGTGAGGACGCGCTGAACTACCTCGGTGAGCTGATGACCCGCTTCATCCAGCCCAACACCATGTACAAGGAGTCGGGGCCGGTCATCGAAACGCCCCTCTCGGCGGCGCAGTCCCTGCACGACATGGTGTGCCAGTCGTGGGGCGGGGTCATCCGGGTCTTCCCCGCTCTGCCCGCCGCCTGGGCGGACCTGGCCGTGCACGACTTCCGTACCCAGGGCGCCTTTCTGCTCAGCGCCCGCCGCCAGAGCGGTACCACTCGCTGGGTCCGACTGGTCAGCGAGGCGGGCGCCGCCTGCGTCGTACGGCACGGACTGACGGGGCCGATCGACGTACGGGACGGGCACGGCCGTACCCTCCGCCACTCCGACGCGGGCGACGGCACGATCCACATCGCCCTGCGCAAGGGCGAGTCGGCGCTGATCACCGTCAGGGGCGACCGGCCCGACCTGACCCTCACCCCCGTACGACCGAACGAGGACGCACCCCGTTGGGGGTTGCCTCTCGCGACCTAGTGCCTAGTGCCGGGTGCGGACCAGCAGGTACAGGAAGTACGGCGTACCGATGACCGCCGTCATCAGACCCGCGCCCAGCTGCGCCGGCGCGATCACCGTGCGGCCCAGGAGATCCGCCGTGCCGACGAGGGCCGCACCCAGGAGCACCGCCACCGGTACCACCCGTGCGTGGCGGCGGCCGACGAGGGTGCGGGCCGCGTGCGGGGCGACCAGGCCGACGAAGGCGATCATGCCGGCGGCGGCTACCGCGGTGGCGCTCAACAGGACGCTGACGACCAGGAATCCGAGCCGTGCCGGGGCGAGGCACAGGCCGAGCAGGGCCGGCGTGTCGTCGTCGAGGGACACGAGGTCGAGCTCGGTGCGTCGCGCCACGGCGACCGCGAGGCCCAGCACGAGGGCGCCGGCGACGGGGAGGGTGTCGGGCAGGGTGCGGCCGTAGGTGGAACCGGAGAGCCAGGTGAGTGCCTTCGTGGCGTTGAAAGGGTCCGTCAGGACGATGAGCAGGCTGATGAGGGCGGTCGTGGCGGCGGACACGCCGATGCCCACCAGGACCAGTCGGTTGTGCCCGAATCCGCCGCGCGCCGTGAGTCCGAACACGAGGACGGCGGTCAGGGCCGCGCCCGCGAAGGCCGCACCGGCAACGCCCCAGGAACCGGCCGCCGATGCCGTGGTGACGAGCAGGACCGCGCCGAGGGCGGCACCGCCCAGGACGCCGAGCGTGCCGGGTTCGGCGAGCGGGTTGCGGGTGACGGCCTGGACCAGGGTGCCGGACAGGGCCAGGGCGGCGCCCGCGAGGAGGGCGGCGAGGACACGCGGGACGCGGGTGTCGAGGACGAAGGAGACGGACTGCGCGGCCCTGCCCTGGGCCCAGTTGGCCACATCGCCCAGCAGTAACTTCGTGTCGCCCAGCAGGACTCCGGCGACGGTCACCGCGAGCAGAACGGCGACGAGTGCCGCCACCGTCGTCAGGAACACGGCCCTGGTGGGGATGCGCAGCCGTTCCGGCCCGGTCGCGGTGGTGGTGTCCCGTACCCGCAGGGCCATCGCGATCAGGAACACCGCGCCGAGGATGCTGGTGACGACTCCGGTGGGTACGGCGACCGCGGACTCGGCCGAGACGAGGGCGCGCAGCAGCACGTCCGCGCCCAGCACCAGTGCGGCACCGGCCAGTGCGGCCACCGGCAGGCTCGCCCGGGTGCGGACGAAGGGACGGACGTACCGGGCGAGCGGTCGGATCAGGGCGGGTGCGCACAGGCCGACGAAGCCGATGGGTCCGGCGAGCGTGACGGCCGCCGCGGAGAGCAGTGCGGCGAGCACCACGACCGTGATCCTGGTGGCCCGGACCGGGACACCGAGGCCGCGCGCGGCTTCGTCGCCGAGGGCCAGGGCGTCCACGCGGCGGGCCACGAGCAGCAGTCCGACGAGGCCGGCCAGGACGACGGGCGCCATCTGCACCACGCCGTCGAAGCCGTTCTGGCCGATGCTGCCCTGGTTCCACTGGTAGAGGCCCTGGGTGCGCTCGGGGAACAGGAGGAGCAGTCCCTCGGTGACCGCCGAGAGGCCGAGCGTCAGGGCGCTGCCGGCCAGGACGAGGCGGACGGTGCCCGTGCCGAGGCCGGACAGGGACAGGACGACGGTCGCCGCACCGAGCCCGCCCAGAAACGCCACGCCCGAGGAGGCGAGCAACGGCAGCGAGGCGCCGGTGACGCTGAGCAGACCGAGGGCCAGGTAGGAACCGGCGTTCACGGCAAGGGTGTCGGGCGCGGCGAGCACATTGCGGGTGACGGACTGGAGCGCCGCGCCCGCGATGCCGAGTGCGGCACCGACCAGCAGCCCGGCAGCCATCCGGGGCAGCCGTGAGGAGATCACGACGGACGCGTCGGCGGAGTCGGCGTGGCCGGTGAGCGCCTTCCACACTTCGGTGGGGCCGACGGCCGCGGTGCCCTGGGTGATGTCGACGACCGCGAGGGCCGCCACGAGGAGGACGAGCGCGGCCGTCACCGCGGTCGCGCCCGTCCTGGAGCTGACGGCGGGCGCGCCGGTGGTGGGAGCTGGTGCGGTGACGGTCATGGCGCTACTTCGTGAGGGCGGCGACGACGGCGTCGACGTACGCCTCCATCGACTGCGGGCCGCCGAACATCCAGATGCCGTCGGGCAGTCGGTGCACATTGCCCTTCTTCACGAACGGCAGGGACTTCCAGACGGCGTTCTTCGCAAGGTCGTTGGAGAAGGGGTCGCTGGCCTTCTCGGCCTTGCTGCCGATGTACGCGAACTCGACGTCCCCGAGGCTCGTCAGGCCCTCGACATCGGTGGCGGCGAGACCGTAGGCGGCGTCCCCCTTCAGCGTCCAGGCGTTCTTGAGGCCTATCGCCTCGTTCACGGCACCCAGGAGCGAACCGCTCGTGTAGGGGCGGACGGACACCTGGTTGGAGGCGACCCAACCGTCCGCGAACGCGATCTTCCGGCCGCCGAGGCCGGCATCTGCGAGCGCCTTCTTCCCCTCGGCGACCTTGGTGTCGAAGGCCTTCTTCGCCGCGTCGGCCTTGTCCGTGGTGCCGGTCGCCTCGGCGATGAGGTCGAGGTTCTCCTCCATCTGCCCGATCTGGTCGGCGGACTTGGCGGAGCGCACCTCCAACACCGGGGCGATCTTGCGCAGTTGCTTGACGGCTGCGGCCGACAGGTCGGTGGTGGCGACGATGAGGTCCGGCGAGAGCGCGGCGATGGTGTCCATGCTGGGCTGGCCGCGGGTGCCGATGTCCTTGGGCGTGTTCTTCAGCGGGGCCGCGGTGTCCCACGTCGTGTAGCCCTTGACGTCGGCGACACCGACGGGGTCGACGCCGAGCGTGACGAGGCTCTCCACGACGTTCCACTCGGTGCCGACGACCTTCTCGGCTGGCCCGTCGAGCGTGACCTTCGCGCCGCTCGCGTCGGTGAGGGTGATGCTCTTCGCGCTCTTCTCGGCGCTGGTGGCGGCGGGTTCGGTCGTCCCGCACCCGGCCAGGACGACAGCGGCGGACACGGCGGCGAGAGCTGTGAGAGAACGTCTCATGAGGTGGTGCTGAGCCTTTCGGTACGTGCGTGATGGCGGCCGATCGCGCGGGTGCGCAGCCGGCCCGTCAGGGGGTCGGTGTCGACCTCGATGCGGATGCCGTACGTCTCGGTGAGGCGCTCGGCGGTCAGTACGTCCTCGGGCGCTCCGTCGGTGACGATCCGTCCCGCGTGCAGCAGGGCGATCCGGTCGGCGACGGCCGCCGCCTGGTCCAGGTCGTGCAGCACGACGCCGACGGTGATGCCGTGGTCGTCCGCCAAGTCCCTTACGAGGTCGAGCAGTTCGAC
Source organism: Streptomyces sp. NPDC088794 (assembly GCF_044750545.1). Classification (NCBI taxonomy): domain Bacteria; kingdom Bacillati; phylum Actinomycetota; class Actinomycetes; order Kitasatosporales; family Streptomycetaceae; genus Streptomyces; species Streptomyces sp. NPDC088794. The sequence goes on from NZ_JBIVKB010000012.1 coordinate 260,208, forward strand.
CTGGTAGCGGAGGTCGAGGTAGGTCGTGGGTTCGTCGAGGAGGAGGACTCCGGTGTCCTGCGCGAGGCAGCTGGCGAGCCAGACGCGCTGGAGCTGACCGCCCGAGAGGTGTTCGGCGCCCCGGTCGGCGAGGTTCTCGACGTCGGTCAGGACGAGCGCCCGTCGCACGGCCGCCGCTCCGTCCGGGTCCGCCCTGCCCCAGCGCCCCCGGTAGGGATAGCGGCCGAACTCCACGATGTCCCGCACGGTCAGACCGCTCGGGGCGGTGCGGCTCTGGGTCAGCAGCGCGACCCGTCGGGAGAACTCACGGGCGGTCAGGGCGAGTCCGTCGGCGGTGTCGCCGCCCTCGGTGCCCAGTCCGAGGGTGCCGGTGCGGGCGCGCTGCAGCCGGGCCAGGGTGCGCAACAGTGTCGACTTGCCACTGCCGTTGGGGCCGACGAGTGCGGTCACATGTCCGGGGCGGAGCGTGATCGCCGCCTCGTGCACGACATCTGTTCCGTCGTACGCCACGGTCACGTCCCGCGCGACCAGCTCGTGTCCGCGCAGCCGGGAGGGCCCGCTCGTCTCTTCACCAGAACTCACGAGCGAAGGTTAGCCTAACCTAACCAATGCGAGTACCCGTGGGGCGCCGGAGAGGATGCCAGGTCAGCAGAGGTGGACTCGACACAGGAAGGTTAGGCTAACCTTCCTGACATGGCGAAGATCCGTAGACTGGTCCCGCAGCAGCCCGGGATGTTCCGTGCCGAAGTCGCGCGCACCGAGCGTGTCACCCCCTCCGTCCACCGCGTGACGGTCACGGGGGCGGAACTCTCCGAGTTCCCCTGGCAGGGCTACGACCACTGGTTCCGTCTCTTCTTCCAACTCCCCCACCAACAGCGGCTGCATCTGCCGGAGTTCACCGGTTCGCGCTGGTGGCCGCCCTACCTGGCCATGCCCGATGAGCTGCGGCCGCACTGCGCCAACTACACCGTGGCGGACTTCCGTCCCGAAGCGGCGGAGATGGACATCGACTTCGTCGTGCACCACGGTCCCACCGGCCAACTCGCGGGCCGGGCCGCGATCTGGGCCTGCCGTGCCCGTCCCGGCGACGCGCTCGCCGTGCTCGACCAAGGGCTCCTGTTCGACTGCCCGCCGGACGCCTCCGAGGTCCTGGTCGTCGCCGACGAGACCGGGCTGCCCGCCACCACCGGCATCGTGCGGTCCCTGCCGCGCGAGACGGTGGGCCGGATCATCCAGGAAGTGCCCACCGCGGACGACTGCCGTGACCTCGACGCCCCGGCCGGAGTCACCGTCACCTGGGTCGTCCGCGAGGACCCCACCGCCGTACCCGGCAGCGCGGCCCTCGGCGAACTCCTGCGGCACTCCCCCGCCGACGACGCCGGATACGCCTTCGTCGTCGGCGAGTCCACGCTGGCCACCGAGGGCCGCCGGCACCTGCGGAGGGCGGGCCTGCCGAAGGAGCGCATCACCTTCTCCGGGTTCTGGCGGCACGAGGAGCACCAGGCGGCTTGACGATCGCGGGGGGGGCGACGGCCCCATCACCGCCGAGGTCATCCACCTTCGGCCATAGCGAACTGGTCGACTACCTGCGCGGCCGAGGGCTGTGGCCTCGTCGTCCAGGCCCAGTTCGCCCAGGTGCGCCAGCGCATGCTCCGGGGTGATCATGGGGTAGTTGGTGCTGAACAGCACCTTCCTGCGCCTCCGATCCATCCGTGCCGCCCGACATCCTCAGTCGGAGAGGGCATCGGCGAGGGAGGCACGAATCGTGAGAACGGTCTCGACTCCGACAAGCTGCAGAACCCGCAGGACCGGCTGAGACGGGGCCGCGATCCGGAGCCACGTGCCGGGCCGGTCCCGCAGTGACCGCGCTGCGGTCAGCAGGACGTTGATGCCGGTGGAGTCCATGAAGGAGACGCCGGAGAGGTCGAGCGCGATACGTCCGGTGCGATTCACGCAGTCCTGGAGGGCCGCGCGCAGCGCCCCGCAACTGTCGCTGTCGATCTCTCCGACCGGAGTCACGACGCTGACGCCGTCGTGGTCGGCCGTACGGACTCTGAGGTGTTGCGGCGAGCCGCCGCTGTCTGGGAGCACGATGTCTTCTCTCTGAACGGAGTCTGTTGCCTGCCGTCTCCGGCCGAGGGAATCTCGTCCACGCGCACCGCGTGCAGGCTTGTACGCGACCTCCCCGGACCATGGGGACGGTCGTGCGGCAGCCGCTGGGTCCTAACGGCACATGCCGGAAGTCCGGGCAGCCTCCTCCGAGGCCGTGGACCAGGTGGCTTTCAGCTCGGGCAATCGACTCTCCAGGACTGCGCGGAGCTTGAACACACCACGCTTTCCGCTCGTGGAGCCGGTTACTCGGCCTGCTGAGACGTGTGCGGCTGCATGAAGAGCTGCTGGATTCCGGTCACGTGGAGCAGGCGTTGAAGGAACGGCGGCGTGTTGTCCAGGTGCAGCCGCACAGCACGTGCGTCGGTTCTGCGGCGGATCATCAGGAGGGAAGAGAGGCCGATGGAGTCGCAGAAGTCGAGCTCCGCGCAGTCGAGGCGCAGGTCGTACAGGTCGGGGTGGTCGGCGAGGCACTGGTCGGCATGCTGGACCAGTCCGTCACCGGTGTCGTAGTCCAGGCCCCCGGCCAGGTGGAGACTAACGGTGCCGCGGCCGGCCTCAAGGGTGACGGTGAGCGAGGAAGGCATCGGCGTCATACGGGGACTCCGGGGGGTGTGTCGGTGGTGACGTGTCCGCGGAACAGGGCGGAGCGGGCCTGGTCAAGGAGTGACACGGACCGTGGGAAGTCCTTGAGTTCGGTGGCCAGGATGTCGAGGGCGGGGTTGAGGGACCGGGCGGGCACACGGCGTGCGGTGAGAATGCCCGCGGTCCAGGTGATGAACGAGGTGAAGAGGTCGCTGTCGTCGGTGTATAGGGCCACGGTGAGGAACTCGACGATGTGGGCGATGTCTTCGGCGGTGCGCTCGCGTTGGTTCCGGGTGTAGTCGGCCATGGCCGGGAAACGGTCTTCGAGCTGGGAGACGACCGTTTTGACCAGCTGCGGCTGGGTGCGGGCGACGAGCGTGTATTCCTGGTCGGCGAGGTGCGGCAGGTCGTCGATCTGCTGTCGCCCGGTGGCGAGGTTGGGGGCGGGAATGCCCTCGGCCAGCTGCCGGGCGGCGGCGCGTGCGTCCGGGGCCCAGGCGTTGGCGCCGAGGAGACGGGCGTAGCGGCCATCGGGCCCGAAGGCGGCGCCGCCGACGAGTACGGGTATCCCGATGGCCTGACAAGCGGTGATCGCCGCATGAGCCGCCGGCAACCGGGTCGGGATGGAGGAGGACAGGGCCACGGCGTCCGCGCCGGTGTTGTGAAGGTGGGCGATGAGGTGCGGGGTCGGGACCTGGGCACCGAGGAAGTCGACCTGCCAGCCGCGAAGGGTGAGGACTTCGGCAAGAAGGCGGGCCGGCAGGGAGTGCCATTCCTGTTCCACGCAGGCCACGGTGATCCGGCCGAGGGTGGGCTGGGTGCGACGGGCCGGATGGTGGGCGAGGGCGGCGACCACGCGCTCGGTGATGGCGCTGGCCGCGTGCTCCTGCGCGACGCTCAGCCGGTTGGCCGCCCACTCGGCTCCCACCCTCACCTGGAGCGGGGCGAGGAGGTCCAGGAGGACCGCTTCGGCGTCCATACCGCTGTCGAGGGCGGCGAAGACGATGTCGGCGGCCCGGTATTCGTCGCGGCTGGTCACGGCTGCCCAGAGCCGGTCCTGCGTGTCTCCGGCTTCGGCCTCGCCTTCGGTGACGGTGTTCATGCGGTGTACCTGCCACGGGTGTGTCCGTCGACGGCGCTGAGGTGATTGGTTCGGGGTGCGCTGATGGCGATCAGGGCCATGTCGTCGTGGGGGCCGTTGCGCAGCCACTGTGAAGCGAGCATCTGGATTCGGTCGACGACGGCTTCGGCGGGCATGTCGGCGCAGTCCGACAGGGCTTGTCGCAGGCGTTCGTCGCCGAACAGCTCCTCGCCCAGGGGTCCGCCGCGGGCTTCGGTGAATCCGTCGGTGTAGAGCAGGCAGGTGTCGCCCGGCCGCAGAACGGTCTCGACGGAGCGGGCCTCGATCGCCGGAAGCACGCCGATGAGGGAACCATGGGTGGCGATCTCCTCGACGGTGCCGTCCCGGCGTACCACCAGCGGGCTGGGGTGACCGGCCGAGGTGAGACGCAGTCGCACATGGTTGTCGGCTCGCTGGACCGAGGCCAGCACCATGGTCGCGAAACGTGTGTGGTGGGAGGACAGCAGCGCGCCGTTGAGGAGCCGCAGCATCCGTTCGTGGTCGTCGGCCATCGGCAGCAGCGCCTGGAGGGTGTTACGGATCTTGCCGGTGAGGACCGCGGCTTCCAGCCCCTTGCCGCACACGTCTCCGAGGATCACCAGCGACGCGTCCGCCGGGGTGCTTCCGGGGTGGACGTCATAGAAGTCGCCGCCCACGCGCTCCGCCGCGCCCGCGGGCCGGTAGCCGCCGGCGATCTCCACACCGTCCAGTCGTCGGAGGGTGGGTGGCAGCAGATCCCGCATCAGGGTCTGCGTTATGGCGCTCTGTTCGCTGTAAAGGCGGGCGGCTGACAGGGCGGCCCCGGCCCGTGCGGCGAAGAGCCGGGTGAAGATCTCCTCGTTCTCGTTGAACTGCGGCCGGTCTGTCGCGCGCAGGAGGATGAGGGCTCCGGCCGGGACGCCGTGACCGGGCAGCGGGGTGACGACGACCGACCCGATCGATGCCTCGCAGCTGTCCGGCAGCGCCCAGACGGGCAGTGCCGTGGGGTCGATCCAGCGGGAGGGAACAGGCGGGAAGCCCTGCAGCGCCTCGCCCAGTCCCGGGAGATCGGCCGGATCGGCGACGACGAGGGCGCGGTCGGCCTCCTGGCCCGATACGGCGCGGGCGAGGGGCAGTTTGCCGCCGGTCGCGGGGGCGACGACGATCGCGACGTCCGCGAGGTACTCGGCGGCGAGCTGCGCGGTCGCGGCCATGCATCTGCCGGTGTTCAACGAGGCCAGCAGGACATTGGACGCCTCCGCGAGAAATCTGGTGCGTTCACGCTCGGTGGCGAGGGCCTCTTCGGCGAGTCGGCGCTCTGTGTCGTCGACCAGCCACCACACCACGCTTCCGTCCGCGTTCAGAGTGGGATGCGCCTCGAAGGTGTACGCCGCGATCCGCCCCGACACCGTCTCCGAACGAGTCGTGCCCCCGTCTGCCGACGACGCGTGGACAGCGTCCGCGACCGCTGCCTGGTGGGCCCGGGCCAACCAGTCCGGAACCACGTCCCGCATGCTCGTGCCCGGTACCGCGTCTCCCAGGAGGTGACCTGCCGCGTCGTTCAGCTCGATGACGGTACCTGTCCCATCAGCCACGATGACGGGACAGGGAGCCGAGCCCCACAGCCGTGACCGGGTGACGGAATTGCCCTTGGTAGAGGCCATAAAATGGGCCCGCCCTGGGCGAACCGCACCACCCTCCTGGATCGACGACAATCACTTGCCGTGCGGCAAGCAAATTAGTTGCCGTGCGGCAATCATTGTCCAGCGGGCAGCTCAATAGCAACCCGCCGCGGACATCGGGTGCCCTGAAGGGTGGGCTCCACACGTCGTCAACACCAAAGAGGCGAAACCTTCACACGAGGGCCCTCGGGGAAAGCGCTGGTTCTAACCGGCCGCGGCCGAGCGCCCGTACCAGTCCAGGCACATCACCAGGGAATCGTCCGCCGCCGGACCGGCACCCCGGTGCCCCAGCAGTTCTTGCAGCATCACCCTGGGCACCTGGGACGCGGGCAGCAGACGCGTGCTGGTGATCGACTTCGCCAGGGCGCGCAGGCTGTACTTCTCCCCACCCGGGGACAACGCGTCGTAGACCCCGTCGCTGATGAACAAAAGGCGGTCTCCGGGCTCGACGACGATGCGCTGAGAGACGTAGGCGGTGTCCTCGAACATCCCCAACGGCATCTGCGCCTCCAGGTCGATCGTCTCGACCACGCCCGCCCGCAGTCGCCACATCTGCGGAGAGCCCGCGTCGATGATCTCCACCTCCCCCGTCGGGAGATGGAAGCGGAGCAACAGCGTCGACAGATACCGGCTCCCCTGGTGCTGCCCGTAGACAGCCTGGTCGGCGAGGTACGCCTGGTCGCTCAGGTCGAGGCCGGCGCGACGTGCGTTGCGCAGGGCGTTGACGGCGAGGTTGGTCAGCAGGGCGGCCTCGATCCCCTCGCCCATGCCGTTGCTGACGGTCAGGAACAGGTCGTCGGCGGAGGCCGACCAGTCGAAGCTGTCGCCGAAGATGGCATACGCCGGCTCCAGCTGGGCCCCGAGGCTGTACTCCGGCCGGGCGCAGGAGCGCCCCGGCAGCAGCTGCCACTGCATCTCGGCGGCGAGCGTCAGCCGCTCCGCACGCCGCGCCTGGAGGAACACATCCGTGTCGCGCTCGGCGACGACCACCTCGTGCGCCAGGGCGTCCGCATACTGCCGGAGCTCCTCCAGCACCTCCGCCGCAGGCTCGTCCGGGCCCGGCAGAGAGACGCTCAGCACCCCGAGCCGGTCCCCCCTGACGCTGACCGGAACATGCACGGTCACCTCCGCCCCGGAGACATCGCGCACGCAGTGCGGCTCCTGGGCACCAAAGGCACGACCAGGTGCGCTCTCGTACACTGACAACGGCCGCAGAGTATGCGGCAGCACCCCGACGGGCTGAAGACGGGTCATCGCGTAGTCCGCCATCAGCAACTCCACGGCCCCGGCCCGGAACCGGCGCTCGATCAGCGAGCGGAGCACGTCGAAAATCTCATGGGGAGCGGCCTCCCGCAGAGCACGTTCAACCGCACTGGGTCTCTCCACCGGTACCGGTCCCTCTTTCCTTCACATATCTTCGTCTGTGCGACTGCTCACAACGACCAGCCGGAACGGGCACGATCCACCCACTCGGGAGTGTCACATGCGCGAGGCCGACGCCTCCCACGACCAGCACATCTCCCCCGCCCTGCCCGAAATCGGACCGGTCCTGGAGCACCTCGAAATAGCCTGGGAACGCAGCCGCGCCACACTCAGCACCGCGCCCCTCTCCTCCATCCAGACCCGCGTGATGTACGTCATCGACCGCGAACCCGGCATCAATCTGAGCACGCTGGGCCGACGGCTGTGTGCCGCCCCGCCATCCGTCACCCGCCTGTGCGACCGCCTCCAGGCCGCCGGATTCCTCCGCCGTGTCCCCCGCCCCGAGGACCGACGCGAGATGCGGTTGGAACTCACCGAGACCGGCATCGCCCATCTGCACGACATCAGGCACCGTCGGGAAGAGGCCCTCCGTCAGGCGATGGCCCACATGAGCCCTGCCGAACAGCACGCTCTCGCCACCGGACTGAGCGCGCTACGCGACGCGGTCGACGCACCCGCCCCGATCCACGAGCAAGAGCGGACGGCCTGACCCGGACGCGGACGAGTCTCGGAGAGCAGCGTCTGCGGCTTTCGCCACGAGACACCGGCCGACCGGACACAGAGCGGGAATTGGCCTTCACCGGCCTGCACCGGTACGGCGGCGGTGGAGGCCGTCGACGACGACATCCCCGAGAGCGAGCACGACTTCTTCGAAGAAGGACGGCCACCTGAGTCAGGCCGCCTCTGGCACCGTCACACGTCCTCGACCGTCGACGTGACCGGCGTACCGATCTCGACCGTGCGGCTGACCGTGCAGAGCCGGTCGTGGGAGGTCTTCACCGCGCGGGGCAGGATCGCGCGGGCGCGGTCGGCGCCCTCGCCGTCCGGGAAGGCGACGGAGAACGCGACCGCGAGATCGGTCAGTCGGTTGCCGAGTTCGTCGCTGACCTTGTCGCCGCTGACCGTGACGGTGAACGTCGTGGGCTCCGCGTGCCGGCTGGTGGCGACGTCGACGTCCACCGCGGTGCAGCCGCCGAGCGCGGCGAGAAGCAGTTCGACGGGGGTGAACGCGGTGTCGTCGGCATCGGAGCCGGTGCCGAAGGCGAGCGTGCCACCGCGGGCGTTGGTCGCGACGAAGCGTCCGGGGGCGGTCCGCTCGACGGTGACAGTGCGCAGAGAGTTGTCGGTCATGCCTACGACATTAATGCGGCCCGGCGCAGAGACCTCGGACGTCCCCCTCGGCGGAGTCGGTGCCTGCGTCTGATACGAGGCACTGCGTCGAGTCCCCGTACTTCGACTACCCCAGCACCTTGCCCGGGTTGAACAGCCCCCGAGGGTCGAGGGCGTCCTTGACCGCACGGTTCAGCGCCATCACCTCGGGACCCACCTCGGCGCGCAGTCCCTCGCGCTTGAGCAGGCCCACGCCGTGTTCGCCGGTGACCGTGCCGCCGAGGGCGAGGGCGTCGGCGATGATGTCGTGGAACGCGGCCTGGGCCCGGGCCCGCGCGGGCTCGTCGTCGGGCGGGGTGACCAGCAGCGGGTGGAGGTTGCCGTCGCCCGCGTGCGCGATGTTCGCGATGAGCGTCTCGTGGCGCTCGGCGATGGCGTGGATGCGGCCGAGCATCTCCGGCACGGCGGACTTCGGCACGCAGATGTCCTCGGTGAGGACCGGGCCGAGCCGTTCCAGCGCCGGATAGGCCAGGCGCCGCGCCTCGAAGAGGGCGTCCGCCTCCTGCGGGTCGGTGGACCGGACCGCCCAGGTTGCGCCGGCGCCCTCGAAGCACCGCCGGATGGTCTCGGCCTCCTCCTCGCCCGCCTTCCCCGGCGCGTCGGTCCGCCCCAGCACGACCACGTCCGCCTCCGTCGACAGGCCCATGTGCTTCCAGGCGTCAACGGCTTCGAGGCAGTACCGGTCGATCAGTTCGAGCGCCGACGGCACCACCCCGGCGGCGGCCACGGCGGCGACGGCATGCCCCGCGTCCACGACGGAGGAGAAGTAGCCGGCCACCGTGTGTTCGGGGGCGCGGCTGGGACGCAGGCGCACCGTCACCTCGGTGATGACGCCGAGCGTTCCCTCGGATCCGACGAGCAGACCGGTCAGGTCGTAGCCGGCCACGCCCTTGGCCGTACGACGTCCCACCCGGACGAGTTCGCCGGTCCCGGTGACGAACTGGAGCCCCAGGACGTAGTCGCGGGTGACTCCGTACTTCACGCAGCACAGCCCGCCCGCGTTGGTGGCGACGTTGCCGCCGATCGTGGACCAGGGGGCGCTGGCCGGGTCCGGCGGGTACCACAGGTCCTGCTCGGCGCAGGCGGCGCGGAGGTCGTCGTTGACGACGCCGGGTTCCACGACCGCGAGCCGCTCCAGCGGGTCGATCTGCTTGATGGCCGACATGGCCTCGGTGGACAGGACCACCGCCCCGTCCACGGCGTTCGCCCCGCCCGACAGCCCGGTCCCGGCACCGCGGGTCACCACCGAAGCCCCGTGATCGAGACAGGCACGCACGACCCGCTGCACCTCTTCGGCGGTCCGCGGCCGCACCACCGCCGCCGGTTTCCCGTACGGCGCCCACTCGGCCTCGTCGTGCGCGTACCCCGCCATCACGCCGGGGTCGGTGACGACACGTCCCTCGGGGAGGTCGCTGTGCAGACGTCGGATCAGTTCGCGGTGCGGGGCCTCATCGTGCATGACAGCACCGTAGACCTCGACGGACCTCGGCTCCGATCCGGTGATCGCCGGACAGAACGATCACGTGGTGGATTTCGGGAAGGCTTGCGCCACCCCGAATGTTGTTGTGCATGACACCGGTTTTCGGCGTCCCTGATCACAGCGAAGGCTCCGGCCTTCTTAGAAGGGGAACAAACAGTCATGTTCAAGCGCATTCTGGTCGCCGTCGATCCCAGCCCCGCCCGGCAGTCCGCCCTCCGGCTGGCGGGTGAGCTGGCCCAGGCGGCGGACGCCGAGGTCCGTGTCCTGCACGTCGTCGCCTCCGCCGCCAACCTCGCCGCGGTGGTTCCGCTCGAGGACGACTCCGAGGCGAAGGCCATCCTCGACGAGGCCGTGGCCACCCTGCGGGACAAGGGGATCAAGGCCGAGCCCGCTCTGGCCAGGGGTCTGACCACCCAGGTCGCCGCCGCCATCTCCGAGGCGGCCGACGAGTTCGGCGCCGACCTCATCGTCCTGACCCCGCACCACCGGGGATCCATCGAAGCGCTCTTCGACCCGCGGGTCAGCGACGCCGTCGCCCACTCCAGCCACGCCGCGATCCTGTTGGCGCCGGAGGAAGCGGCGCAGGCCTGATCCCTCCTTCCGTCTCCTGGCCGGGCGTCACCGCCCGGTCCGGGAGACGCGCGCCGGCGGTCGCGCGTAGGGTTCCCGAATGATCGAGGTACCGGAGACATTCGCGCGGAGCACGGTCGAGCGGGAGGGCGAGACAGGGGCCGTCTGGCTCACCGAACTGCCCGGAATCGTCGACGAGTTGCTGCGGGTCTGGGGCTGCACGCAGGACGGCGAGGTCATGCACGGCGGTGTCGGCGTCATCGTCCCGGTGCGACGCCCGGACCGCTCGCCGGCCGTGCTGAAGGTGTCGTTCCCCCACCCCGGCAACGTCCATGAGCCGGACGCCTTCGAGGCCTGGCACGGGCGCGGAGCCGTCCTCCTGTACGCGCGGGACGACGAACGGTTCGCCATGCTGCTGGAGCGGGTGCACACGTCGACGCTCGCGGAAGTCGAGGACGGCGACGAGGTGGTGTCGGTCGCCGGGCGGATCAATCGACGCCTGGCCGTACCCGCGCCGCCCGACCTGCCCCGACTGCGGGAGCAGACCGACGTCTGGGAACAGCAACTGCGTACGGACGCCGAGGAGTTCGGCGATGCCCTGTCGCGCCGAACGGTCGACGCGGCCGTGGCGACCGTCCGTGAGGTGGGTCGCGAGCAGCCCGACCTCCTCGTCCACGGCGACCTGCACGGCAGGAACATCCTGCGCGCCGAGCGTGAACCCTGGCTGGCCGTGGACCCCAAGGGCTGTGTGGGAGATCCGGCCTACGACAGTGGCGCCCTGCTCAAGTCCCGCGGGCTCGGCATTCTGGAGGCGGACGACCAGGGCAAGGCCGTCCACCGCATTCTGGACGTCTTCGCCGAGGCCGCGGAGGTCGACCGCGAACGCGTCCGGCGGTGGGCCCAGTTCCACGCCGTCCAGGCCGCGTTCTGGGCCCGCCGCCACGGATTCCGGGTGGCCCGTGGCGGCCCGCTGCTGGACCTGATCACCGCATTCGCGGACAACCTGGCGGAGTTGCTCGTCGAGCGCGCCTAGCCACGAAGACCACGTGGGCCACGTGGGCGCGCCCGACGAGCAGTCCGCCGGAGACAGGCTGTCCGCCGGTGACGAGCAGTCCGCCGGTCAGGTCGCGGTCGCCGCCGCTGCGGCCCGTCCGGCCGCTCGGCCGGAGAAGAGGCAGCCACCGAGGAAGGTGCCCTCCAGCGAGCGGTAGCCGTGGACACCGCCGCCGCCGAAGCCCGCGACCTCACCGGCCGCGTACAGACCGGGAATCGGGCTGCCCGCGGCGTTCAGGACACGGCCCGAGAGGTCGGTCTGGAGACCGCCGAGGGTCTTGCGGGTGAGGACGCTGAGGCGTACGGCGATCAGCGGTCCGGCGCTGGAGTCGAGGATGCGGTGGATGGCCGCCGTGCGGCTGAGGGAGTCTCCCGTGTAGTTCAGGGCGTTTCGGATGCCCATGACCTGGGCGTCCTTGGAGTACGAGTTGGTGATCTCCCGGTCGCGGGCCTCGGTCTGGCGCTTGAGGTCGTCGAGGACGATCAGGTTGTCGCCGGTGAGCTTGTTCATGCCGGTGACGAGATCGGTGAGTGTGGTGGCGACGACGAAGTCCGCGCCCTTGTTCTTGAACTTCTCGATCGGCTCCGGGGTCTGCCAGATCCGGGACAGCAACTGCCAGATGTTCTTGTTGGTGAGGTCCGGGTTCTGCTCGGAACCGGAGAGCGCGAACTCCTTGGCGATGATCTTCTGCGTGGTCACGAACCAGGAGTAGTCGTAGCCGGAGGCGGTGATCGATCTCAGGGTGTGCAGGGTGTCGTAGCCCGGGATGTCGGGCGAGTCGAACCGCTTGCCGGTGGCGTCGAACCACATCGAGGACGGGCCGGGGAGGATGCGGATGCCGTGGTTCGGCCAGATCGGGTCGTAGTTCCTGAGGCCTTCGGTGTAGTGCCACATGCGGTCCGGGTTGACGATCCGGCCGCCTGCCTTCTGGGTGATGCCGAGCATGCGGCCGTCCACGTGCGCGGGCACGCCGGTGACCATGAACTTCGGCGGAGTGCCCATCCGGGCGGGCCAGTTCTGCCGGACCAGGTCGTGGTTGGCGCCGATGCCGCCGGAGGTGACGACGACGACCGGGGCGCGCAGTTCGAAGTCGCCGACGACCGTGCGGGAGCTGGAGGTGCCGCGAGCCGCGGTGGAGGGCTCCAGGAGCGCGCCGCGGACGCCGGTGACGACCCCGCCGGTGGTGACCAACTCGTCCACGCGGTGGCGGAACTTGAAGGTGACCTTGCCCGCGTCGACGCCGGCCCGCACCTTCTTCTCGAACGGCTCGACCACGGCCGGGCCGGTGCCCCAGGTGACGTGGAAGCGGGGCACGGAGTTGCCGTGTCCGGTCGCGAGGCCGCCGCCGCGCTCCGCCCAGCCGACGATGGGGAACCACTGCACGCCGAGTCCGGACAGCCAGGACCGCTTCTCGCCAGACGCGAACTCCACATACGCCTTGGCCCACTTGGCGGCCCAGTAGTCCTGTCCGTTCGGGTCGTCGACACCGCGGTCGAAGCCGGCCGCACCTTGCCAGTCCTGCCAGGCCAGGTCGTAGGTGTCCGTGACGCCCATCAGGCGCTGTTCGTCGGAGTTGACGAAAAAGAGGCCGCCGAAGGACCAGAAGGCCTGGCCGCCGATGCTCGCCTCGGGCTCCTGGTCCAGCAGCAGCACCTTGCGGCCCGCGGCGACGAGTTCGGAGGTCGCGACGAGTCCGGCGAGTCCGTGACCGACGACGATGGCGTCGGCGTCCTGCGACTCGGCGCCGAAGGCGGGGACGGCGTTGGCCGCGAGGGCGGCGCCGGCGATGACGCCGCCCGTCACGGTCAGGGCATGCCGACGAGTGATCGCCGCAGGGGCTGACGAGTTCTCCATGGACGGCCTTCCAGAGGACGTGCGGGGGGTGGGAGATGCACGGGAGCCTGCTGCGGCAGCCAGGTGTTACCGACGGTAGCCCAGGAGTTCTCGACGTCGCCAGAGTCGTGCGTCATGAACATGCAGGAGGTGGCCGACGAGTTGTGACGGCCGCGGGTATGCCTCAAGTAGGCGACGGGTCACGCCAGTTGCCCTCGCCGACCCCTCTCACGCCACGGCGTCGTACGCGACCCGCAGCCGAACACTTGCCTCGGCCCGCGACCTCGGGGCACGCTCCGCGAACACGACCAGTCGCAGCACGAGATAGCGGCCGATCCCGACGAGCGCGGTGGCCGACAGGTACACCGCCTGTTGCAGCACCAGCCCACCGCCGGGGTGGAAGGCATCCAGCGCGCCGACCGCGGCGGACGTGACCAGCCAACCGGCGATCATGGTGGCGGCACTCTTCAGGTGGCCGGCCAGACCGGGCCGTCCGTGGCCGAACGAGACGCGGGCGTGCAACTCGGTGGCGACCACGGTGGAGACGACGGTGGTCAGCGCGTTCGCCACCATCCACGGGATCCACTGCGCGAGCGGGACCAGGGCCGCCGAGGCCGCCAGCGTGACCCCGCAGCCCAGCCCGGCGAAACGCCCGAAGGCCGCCGCGTGCCGACGGATCAGTCGCAGGCTGTTCATGGTGGTCCCCTCCCCGGCCGCCACCCCCCGCGGGGTCGCTGTCATGCGGCAGAGATTGACCGACCACGGATTCAGCGCGGTTTCAGCGCGTTCTCAGGGATGTCGGCGCGCTGAAACCGGAGCGGCGGGACGAAGCCGAAGGTCCATCGCCGCCCGCCCGCGGACGTTGACGGGAATAGACAGAGCTGTCTACCTTGTTGGCCACCAACACAGACAGATCTGTCTACTCACTGCCGCGCAGACAGCCCAGGACTCCGATGATCCCCGTCCTCGTCCTCGAAGGGCCTCCGATGAACCCGCTCGAACCATCCGACCGCACCATGACGTCGAGCCGCCCCATACCGCCCCGGGCGGCCTTCTTCGTCCTCGCCTCCGTCGTGATCTCCCTTCTCGCCGCCTCCAGCGCACCCACCCCGCTCTACGCCGCCTACCAGGCCGAATGGGGCTTCACGCCCATCACCACCACGGTCGTGTTCGGCATCTACGCGATCGCCGTCCTGTCGAGCCTGCTGGTCTTCGGAAAGCTCTCCGACCACGTCGGACGCCGTCCCGTCCTGATCGCCGCGATCGCGGCACAGGCCGTGGCGATGGTGGTGTTCTCCACCGCCGGCGGCGTCGACGAGCTCCTCCTCGCCCGCATCGTCCAGGGCCTGTCGACCGGCGCCGCGCTCGGTGCGGTCGGGGCCGCGATGATGGACATCGACCGGCCGCGCGGCACGCTGGCGAACGCCTTCGTCCCCGGCCTGGGCACCGCCACCGGCGCCCTGGTCAGCGGTTTCGTCGTGCAGTACCTGCCCGCCCCGACCCACGCGATCTACCTCGGCCTGCTCGTCGTGTTCGTGCTCCAGGCGATCGCCGTCTCGCTCATCGACGAGACCGTCGCCCGCGAACGCGGAGCCCTGGCCAGCCTGGTGCCCGAGATCAAGCTCCCGCGCACGGTTCGCGGCGCCGTCCTGGCCGCCGCTCCCGTCATCTTCGCCGTCTGGGCACTCGCCGGGTTCTACGGCTCGCTCGGCCCCGCCCTGATCCGCACCCTGGTCGGCTCCGACTCCGCCGTCTACGGCGGACTCGGCCTCTTCGTCCTCGCGATCGTCGCGGCCATGTCCGTCCTCGCCCTGCGCAAGGCGCAGACCACCACGGTGATGTACACCGGCATCGGCGCGCTCGTCGCCGGAGTGGCGCTCACGCTGCTGGCCATCCACCTGAGCTCGTCCGCCCTGTTCTTCGTCGGCACGGCCGTGGCCGGCCTCGGCTTCGGCAGCGGCTTCCAGGGCGGTATCCGCACGGTCCTCCCGCTGACCCGGCCCCACGAGAGCTCCGGCGTCCTGTCCCTGCTGTTCGTCACCTCCTACCTCGGCATGGGCATCCCGTCCGTCGTCGCGGGCATTCTCGTGGTCCACGGCGGAGGCCTGATCCAGACGTCGGAGGAGTACGGCGCGCTGGTCATCGTCCTCGCGCTGCTGGCCCTCGTGGCCCTGCTGCTGCGCGGCAGGCCGCAGCCCGTCCGCGGGCTGACCGTGGCCTCCGGACCGGCGGTCGCCGGGCGTCGGCCGGTCGAGGCGGAGACCGCGGAACGCGTGTCCTGATCCGTTGCTCACTACACTGACGCACACACGACGAGTGATCGGGATGCGCGTGCAAGACGAAGCGCCAGGGACGACCGCGTCGTCCATGAACGGCTCCGCGAACGGCTCCACCACCGACTCCATGTCCGGGCAGACCGAGTGCCCCAAGGGAGCGCACGGTCCGCTGCGTGCCTTCCTGGAGACCGAGACCGGCAGCGCCGCGGTCCTGCTGGGTGCGGTGGTCTCCGCGCTCGTCTGGGCCAACGCCGCCCCGGACTCGTACGAATCCGTATGGCGGACCGTGATGTCGTTCCATATCGGTTCGCAAGGCGTGTCCCTGGATCTGCGCGAGTGGGTCAACAGCGGGTTGATGGCGCTGTTCTTCCTCATCGTCGGGCTGGAGGCCCGCCGCGAGTTCGACCTGGGTGAGCTGCGGGAACGCCGACGCGTCATGCTCTCGGCGGTCGCGGGCGTCAGCGGCATGCTCGTACCCGTCGCGATCTATCTCGCCATCAACGCCGGCGACTCCTCGGTGCACGGCTGGGGCGCGGCCATGTCGACCGACACGGCCTTCGCCCTCGGCATGCTGGCCGTCTTCGGCTCGCGGCTGCCGAGCGGGCTGCGGGTCTTCCTGCTCACCGTGGCGGTCGCCGACGACTTCCTGGCCCTGGCCGTCATCGCCTTCGCCTACAGCGGCTCGATCTACCTGCCCGCACTGTTCACCGCGGTCGGTGTCTTCGCCGCCCTGCTCGTGGTGCGCGGTGCCGGTGTACGCCACGGCGCGGTCTACGCGGTGCTGGGCATCGCGCTGTGGGGCGCGCTGCTGCGGTCGGGGGTGGACCCCGTGGTCAGCGGTCTGGCCATGGGCCTGCTCACGTACGCCCATCCCGCCGAGCGGAGTGCGCTGGAGCGGGTCAGCCGGCTCTTCCTGGGCTTCCGGGAACAGCCGACGCCCGAGCTGGAACGCACCCTGCGCCGCGGCCTGGCCACCGCGCTGTCGCCCAACGAGCGGCTCCAGCGGATGTTCCACCCCTGGACGAGCTACGTCATCGTGCCGCTGTTCGCCCTGGCCAACTCCGGCCTCACGATCAGCGCCGACGCGCTCAAGGACGCGTTCACCTCGCCCATCACGCTGGGCATCCTGCTCGGCTACGTCGTGGGCAAGCCGGTGGGCATCCTCGGCGCCACCTGGATCGCCGCCCGCCTCGGCCGGGGCCGGCTGCGCCCGGCCGTCGGCTGGGGCGCGGTCACCGCGGGCGGAACCCTCGCCGGGGTCGGCTTCACGGTGTCGCTGCTGATCGCCACGCTCGCGTTCGACGGACCGCAGCTCGAACAGGCGAAGATCGGCATTCTGGCGGCCGTGGTCGCCTCCTTCCTGATCACCTGGGCGGTGACCGGAATCATCGCGCTGCTTCCCACACCGGCCCGCACCCGCGCCCTGCTCGGCCAGGGCCAGCCCATCGTCGATCTCAGCGAACCCGTCGACACCGCACGGGACCATGTGCGCGGCCCCCTGGACGCCCCGGTGACCGTGGTCGAGTACGGGGACTACGAATGCCCGTACTGCGGCCTGGCGGAAACGGTGGTCCGCGAACTGCTCGCCGAGTTCGGGGACGACCTGCGCTACGTCTGGCGACACCTGCCCCTCACGGACGTCCACCCCAACGCCCAACTCGCCGCCGAGGCGGCCGAGGCGTCGGCCCTGCAAGGCCGCTACTGGGAGATGCACGACATCCTCATGGCCCATCAGGGAGACCTGCGGCTGAAGGATCTGCTGGCCTACGCCGAGCAGATCGGCCTCGACACCGACGCCTTCCGCCGGGATCTGCGGGCCCGCGCGGGCGCGGAACGGGTGGCCGACGACGTCGAGTCCGCGGATCTCAGCAGCGTCTCGGGCACACCGACGTTCTTCGTCAACGGCCGACGGCACTACGGCGCGTACGACGTCGCCTCCCTGTCCGCGGCCGTACGGGCGGCGCGGGCCCGGGCGGCGCTGGCGACGATTGAGTAGACCTGTCTGGTCACGAGTTAGACTTGAAGTCTCTGTCGAGAAGGTGAGCGGCATGGCGAAGACGCGGACCGCACAGACTCCGACGGCCCGGGAGCGCCTGCTCTCGGCCGCGGGCGAACTGTTCTACGCCGAGGGTGTGCAGACGGTCGGGATCGACCGGATCATCGAGCACGCCGGAGTGGCCAAGGCCTCGCTCTACAACACCTTCGGCGGAAAGGAACAACTCATCCTCGCGTATCTCGAGTCA
Organism: Streptomyces sp. NPDC088794; assembly: GCF_044750545.1. Lineage (NCBI taxonomy): Bacteria > Bacillati > Actinomycetota > Actinomycetes > Kitasatosporales > Streptomycetaceae > Streptomyces > Streptomyces sp. NPDC088794. Next base: position 277,791 of record NZ_JBIVKB010000012.1, read on the forward strand.
CGGCACGCCTCGGTGACCGGCCGGCTGCTGCGCGCCATCGACCGCGTCGACGACCCGCGCGCGAAACTCCTGGCGGTCTTCGAGGCGCAGAGCGAGCTGTTCGCCCAACCCACGTACCGCGGCTGCGCGTTCGTCGCCGCCAGTGCGGAGGCGAAGCACGGCAGCGCCATCGAGGAGACCACCGACGTCTATCGCGCCGCCATCAGGACCCTGTTCACCGAACTCGCCCGGGACGCCGGCGCCGCGGAACCGGAGGCGCTGGCCCGCCAGTTGCATCTGTTGTACGACGGTGGCGGACTGTCCGCCCGGATGGACCGTGACCCCTCCGCGGGCGCGGCCGCCCGGGCGGCGGCATCGGTCCTGATCGACGCGGCTCTGTCCAAGCGCGTATAACTCGGCGCTGGACAAGGGCCGTTCTCACTCGGCCAGGGCGCCGGCGAGTTCCTCGGTGGCGTGGACGAGCGCGCTGTCCCGTTCCGTGAGCAGGCGCGGGATGGCTCCGCCGTCGGCGCGTACCGCGCGGCGGGCCGCGGACTCCCACTCGACGTAATTGTCCTGATGGCGACGGAGTTTGGGGTAGGCGGCGGCCGTGGTGCCCCATTGTCGGGCGCCGGCGATGTTCCTCAGCAGGTGGAGGATCTGCACCCGGCAGGTGACCTGCGGGCGTTGGGCGAGGTCCCACAGGAAGGGGACCGTGACGGCTGTGGCCTCGCCGACGACGAAGCCGTACTGGCAGATGCGGTTCTGCAGCCGGTCGAGGCCCGTGGTGGCGGCGGCCGGGTCGCCCGAGGCGATGGCGGCGAGCAGGAAGGGGATGGCCGCCGCGGAGCCGGTGGCGTCCTTGATGTCACGCCAGGGCACATGCCCGACGTCCCCGAGCGTCGCGGACGGCTTGCCTCTCTTCACGGGTGCGGTCATCGCTGCGGGTGTTCGCCGTTCCGTCATCTCAGGTGCGGGGCCGGGTGGGCAGCATGGCCCAGACGGTCTTGCCCGTGGGGGCGCTTCGGGTCCAGCCCCAGTGCTCGGACAGGGCTTCGACGAGGTGCAGGCCGCGGCCGTGCTCCTCGAGCGGGTCGGTCGTCGACGGGTATCCGGGCAGGCTGCGGCTCCGGTCGGTCACGGCGCACACCAGGTGGGCGGGGCGGAGAGTGAGCTTCAGCCACACCTCGGGGGCCGTCTCGTCGCCCGGGTTGTCGGCGAGGGTGTCCCGCACGGCTCCGGCGGCGAGTTCGGTGACGATGGTCAGCGCGTCCTCACGGCACCAGTCCAACTGCCAGTCACCGAGGGTGCGTTCGACGAACTCGCTTGCCTGGACGCGCCCTTGGTCGGTGCCGGAGAGGCGGAGTGTGGCGGTCCTCGGTGCGTTGCGCGGAGGGACACCGGCGGGTGCGGTCCGCTCTGCGGGTGACGCGGACGGGCCCAACGCGGGTGCTGCGTGTGCGGGTAACGGCACGGCGCCTCCCTGAGGTGATGTCAGGACCGGGCGCCGACACGGAGGTTGACGCCTTGGTTATTATCCACGATGTGAGCGACTCTGTGCAATTTCACGAGAAATTGCGCACGAGTCAAGGGAGTCGGCGTCACACGGGACCTGTCTGACCTGTGGTCGGCGGGTGGTCGCTGGGGCGGAACACATGCAAGGAGAGTGCTGTGGCAGCAGTTCCCAACGGAGTGCGAGCGAGTTCACTGGGCGTCCACTGGATCAAGAGCCGCCACAGCAATGCCGAGGGCAACTGCGTGGAGGTCGCCGCCCTGGCCGAGGGAGGCGTCGCACTGCGCAACTCCCGTGATCCGCACGGCCCGGCGCTGGTCTACACACCGGCCGAGCTGGCCGCGTTCCTGGCCGGCGCGAAGGACGGCGAGTTCGACCACCTGCTGTGAGATCTCCGGCCGACGGATGCGCCGACGGCGGCCGAAATGCGATAATGCGAGCTGTCGTCCCCTGTCCACCGGGAGCCAGGATGCCCTCCGAGTCACCGCGCGTCTCCCGCCTCGAACCGTATCTGAATCGCACCGAGCCCGCCCCGACCTTGCTGAAGATGCTGGTCGGGGTCCAACTGGCGGGCATCCGTGAGGACTCCGGATACGCGCAGGAACAGGCCGCCCGCATCGTGGGGTTCAGCCCGGCGAAGCTGTCCCGCATCGAGGCCGGCAAGGGGCGCAGGCCGCCCACCGAGGGCGATGTCCGCGCGCTCCTTGAGCTGTACAAGACGGAGGACTACGAGACCTCGGTCCTGCTGCAGTTGTTGCGTCGGGCCGGTGAGCCCGGTTGGTGGCAGCGCTTCGACAAGCGGCTGATGCCGGAGTGGTTCGACCGGCTCGTGGGACTCCAGGAGGCGGCCGCCGCCATCCGTACGTTCGAGATCCAGTACGTTCCCGGACTGCTGCAGACCGCTGCCTACACCCGTGCCGTGGTGGAGCGCGGGCTGCCCTCGGCTCCGGCCCGCGAGATCGAGCGCCGGGTGGAACTGCGCATGCGGCGCCGGGAGTTGCTGGAGCGCGGGAACGCTCCGCAGCTCTGGGCGGTCGTCGACGAGTCGGTGCTGTTGCGCGTGCTGGGCAGCCGTGCGGTGATGCGCGAGCAGCTGGAGCACTTGGTGGCGATGGCCCAACTGCCGCATGTGACCGTGCAGATCGTGCCGCTGGACGTCACGAACGCCTCCGCGCCGAACATTCCCGTCACCTATCTGCGCTTCGGCGGCCTCGACCTGCCCGACGTGGTCTATCTGGAGCAGATCAGAAGCGCCACGTTCCTGGAGGATCGCGACGAGACGGAGGAGTACCGGGTGGTGCTGGACCGGCTCGCGGACGAGGCTCTCAACCCTCGCGAGTCCCTGGCCCGCCTCCGGGAGACCGTGGAAAGCCGGTACCCGGAAGCGTGACCGACGGAGGGCGAGGCGCGATCGCGGGGACCGGCCTCTAGCGGAGCCGACCCACTCCGCCGAACTCGATCCACTCCTGGGTGAGTTGACGTGGTGCCACCTCGCTGTCGGGGCGCCAGGTGGAGACCTCCACCAGCCCCGGGTCGAGGATCTCCATCCCCTCGAACCACTCCGCGACGTCCTTCTGCTCGCGCACCCGGCCCCAGTGCCCCTGGGTCGCCTGGTCCATGAAGTCGGTGACGAACTTGCGGACCTCGGCGTCCTCGCTGACCAGCTGACACATCACCAGACAGCTGCCGGGCGCGAGCTGTTCGACGACCCGGGCGATCACCGAAAGCGGTCCTTCCGTGTCGCTGTCGGGGATGCAGTGGAAGACCGAGTTGAAGAGCACCGCGGCCGGCTGCGAGAAGTCGATCAGCCGCCGGGTGTCGGGGTGGGAGAAGATCTGGTCCGTCTCGCGCAGGTCGGCCTGGATGACGGCGGTGCGTTCGTTCTGCTCCAGCAGGGCGCGGCCGTGGACCAGGACCATCGGGTCGTTGTCGACGTACACCACGCGTGAGGCCGGATCGATGCCCTGCGCCACCTGGTGGACGTTGTCCTGGGTCGGCAGGCCTGAGCCGTGGTCGAGGAACTGCCGGATGCCGTAGTCCCCCGCCAGTGTCCTGACCACTCGCTGAAGGAAGCGCCGGTTGTTCAGCGCCAGCGCGCGGGTGCTGGGCACCACCTTGTCGAGTTCCTCGCAAGCGGCCCGGTCGACGGCGTAGTTGTCCTTGCCGCCGAGGTAGTGGTCGTACATCCGCGCGGCCGTCGGTACCGTGGCATCGATCTTGGTGGACAACCGCTTCTCGGACTCCATCGTCTCCCCCAGTTCCGCACCGCCCCGACGGACCTACCGCCGGACCCACCATCCTAGAGAAACGGCAGTTGGTGCAGCCACCCCCTTGATCCGGTCAACCCGTACGAGGAGGCCGTTGTGCGGTAGCGGCGGTGCACGCGCCTTCCTGAGCGGCCATCACCTCGTCGCCGTGTTCGAACGCCCATGCTCCGACGGCGTCGATGGGCGCAAGCAACGTCCGCCCCAGAGCGGTGAGTTCGTACTCGACCCGCGGCGGTGCCCCCGGTTGCGCGTGCCGTGTCACCAGGCCGTTGAACTGCAGTCGCCGCAGGGTCTCGGTGAGGACCTTGGAGCTGATGCCCCCGATCCGCTCCCGCAGTTCGCCGGGCCTACGAGGGCCGTCGCGCAGCGCCCAGAGGACCACGGCGTTCCAGGTGTTGGAGAGCAGGTCGAAGGCGAGTCGGGCGCGGCAGTCGGCGAGGAAGGCGTCGGTCGTCACGTACCGAATGGTGCCTGACGCTCCTCCTAGCGTCGTCCCGAACAGTCCCGAACGGTCGTAGCGGGTACGGAGAGGGATCGCGTGATGAGAATCGGCGTACTGGGAACGGGCAACATGGCGGACGCGCTCGCCACCCATTGGGCGCGGGCAGGCCACGAGGTGGTGGTCGGCGGACGGGACGCGGGCAGGGCGCAGCGGCTGGCGGGGCGTCTCGGGTACGGCGCCGGGTCCGGTGACCTGCGAGCGGCGGCCGAGTTCGGTCAAGTGGTGCTGGTCGCCCTGCCGTTCGGCGCGGCGGTGGAAGTGGCTCGGGAGCTGCGGGACGCCCTGGTGGGCAAGGCGCTGGTCGACTGCGTCAATCCGGTCGGGCCGGGATTCCGGCTGCTGACGGAGGGCGGACCTTCGGCCGCACGGCGGTTGGCCGCGGCGGCACCGGGAGCCCACGTGGTCAAGGCGTTCAACCTCTGCCACGAGGACGTGTGGCGGATGCGCCCGCCGGTCTTCGACGGACGGCCCCTGGCCGTTCCGGTGTGCGGGGACGACGATGAAGTCCTCGCACGCGTAAGCGAGTTGGTACGAGACGTCGGCTGCTTGCCCGTCGCGTGCGGCGGTCTCGAAAGGGCCGGGCTCCTGGAGGCGACCGCGGCCCTATTCATCGCCCTGTGGGTCGGCGAGGGAGCGGACGTCCAGGCAATTGCGCCGCCGCTGGCCTTTGCGGCCGGGCCCGTCGATTGAGCGGGATGAGGAAAGTGGACTAGACATGTATGGCCTAGACAATTAAGGCCGCTTCAACCGTCGCGTGGCACCCGGAATAAGGCATTCCGAAGAACCGGTCGGCCTCGGCACGCGTTTTTGCGCCCCGAGGCCGACCGCTTTTTCGACTACCCCTTTGTCATATGCCGGAGGTGCTCATATCTCCAGGCCGGTCTCGAGCCGCTTGAGGTGGTGTCTCGCCAACGCCAGATTGCTGCGCCCGCGGTCCAGCGCCAGGTACAGGAAGAGGGAGCCGCTCGTCTGCGTGAGCGGCCTGATCAGGTGGTACTGCCGGCCGAGGGTGATGAGAATGTCCTCGATCTCGTCGTCCAGGTTGATGGACTTGAGCGTCCGCTGCTTCGCGCGCACGACCTCGGTGTTGCCCGCCCCCGCGACCTCCAGGTCGAGATTCGGCCCACCGCCCAGCACGCCGAGCGTCATGCCGCTCTCGTAGTCGACCAGGGACACCCCCAGGGCCCCGTCGATAGTCATCGCTTCCTTGAGCGTCGCCTCAATGTTCACGTGGTGCCTCGTTTCCTTCACGACCGGGCAAGACGGAGGATCTCGCCCCGAAAACGGTCTCAATGCGAGCCGTGCGGGATCAGACAACACCATTTTTTGGTCAGTGTTGCGATAGTTGGCAAATAAAGTAGTCTGCTCGCCAGGGTGACTGAAGGGGGGCCCTTTGTCATCGCTCGATGCTGCGCTCAGCCGTGCCCTGAACACGCCCGGTATCAGCGGAGCCGCACTGCTCGACGCCGTCACCGGCCTCTCCTACGCGGAGCTGGGCGAGGTGGGCGCCGGTCGGGATTCCTGCGAGATAGCGGAACTCGCCCGTACCCGTCTCACGCGGGCGGGCGCGTCGGGCGATCTGGAGAACGTCATCGTGACGACCTCCACCCAGCACATCGTGACGATCCAACTCCCCCGGCAGGGCGACCCCTTGCTGCTGTGCGCGACCGTCGACCGTGAACGCACCAACCTCACCTGGGCGCTGCGCGAACTGACCCGGTACGCCGACGAGTTGCTCACATGACCGCAGTGCCTCCGGAGCCGCTCCCCGACTCCCGCAACATCCCCGCACTGCTGTCGGCGCTACGGGGCCAGGGGCGTTCCTGCACCGTGGTCGTCGCCGGCGCCCCGGGTGGCTCGATCCACGTGCGCGACGGGCTCGTGGTCGCCATGGAGACCCCTGGCGCGCCGAGCGTCGAAGGCCTGCTCCTCAGGTCCGGCCGGATCAGCGAGGAGACGTGGTCGTCGGTCCGCGCCGCCGACACCACACACGAACATCTCGCCGCCGAGCTGGTGCACCGGGGGTTCGTCGGCGCCGGTGAACTCGAAGTCGTCAGCCTGAGCGCGCTGTTCGACGCCGCGTTCGCGCTCTCCCTCGCCACACCTGACAGTTGGGAGGTCACCGATCCCGTACCGACGCTGTACCGCAATGCCGGTGTCACCCCCGAGCGGATCCTCGGCGAGGTGTCCCGCCGTATCGACCTCCTCGCCGGAGAACCCGGTTCGGTGGCCGCTCTCGCCCGCACACGCATGGAGACGGCGTCCACCGCCGACCTCCCGGGAACAGTCGGCGCGCTCCCCGCTCGGCACAGGGATGTCCTGGCCCTCGCGGACGGACGCAAGACGGCGAGGGACATCGCCTTCGCCCTGGGCCGGGGTCTGTTCGCCGTGATGGTGGACCTACGGCACCTGCTGGACCGCGGACTCGTCCGACCGCGCACGCCCTCGGCCCACACCAGACCGAGTACGGCGGCACGCGGCGCACCCACCGCGACGACGCCGACCGCACCCGACCCCGTATCGCTCCCGCGTCGCCGCCCCGGCCGCGCCTCTTCACCGACGCATCGGCCTCAGGACTGAACCGTCTGCCCGCAACAGGAAGAAGACGCCATGAGCGACCCAGTGATCGACCTTCTCACCGCCCTGCGGGAGAACGTCATGGGCGTCACCGAAAGCACCCTGGCGACCGTCGACGGGCTCGTCGTCGCCTGTGACGTGACCAAGACCCACCCCGAGTCCATGGCCGCGGTGGCAGCGGCGACGCTCTCCCTCGGCCACCGCCTCGCCGACCAGGGCGACACCGGACAGCTCCGCGAGATCAGCGCGCGCTGCAGCACCGGCCATGTCATCGTGACGGCCGTCGGTGACCGGGCCCTGCTCGCGGTCGTGACGGACGAGGGCCTGGACCAGGCGGCTTTCCGCCGCGAGATCCCGGCCGTCACGGCGGAACTGCGCCGCCACCTCGACAAGGACGTCTCCTCCTGACACCGGCGCGTGTCAGTGCGGGCCGGTCCGTCCCGCCTCGGTCTCGCCCACCAGCTTCTGGTAGCCCGCGAGTCGCACGCACACCGTCACCGCGTAGGCGACCTGTCCGACCTCGTCGGCGGTCGGGAAGGTGGGCGCGATCCGGATCACGCTGTCCTGCGGGTCCTCGCGATGGGGGTGGGTGGCTCCCGCCGGCGTCAGCGCGATGCCGGCCTCGCTCGCCAGCCGTACGACCTCCCGGGCGCAGCCTTCCAGGACGTCGAGCGTGATGAAGTAACCACCCTTGGGGCGCGCCCAGTCGGCGAGTCCGGTGCCGTCGAGCTGCTCGGTGAAGACGCGGTCCACGGTGTCGAACTTCGGCCGCAGGATCTCCCGGTGCCGGAGCATGTGCCGGCGCACTCCGTCGGTGTCCTTCAGGAACAGCACGTGGCGGAGCTGGTTGACCTTGTCGGGGCCGATGGACCGCTTTCCGCTGTACCGGCGCAGCCAGTCGACGTTGGCCGGCGAGGAGCCGAAGAAGGCGACCCCGGCACCGCCGAACGTGATCTTCGAGGTGGAGCCGAAGACGAACGCGCGATCCGGGTGACCGGCCTCCGCGCATGCCGTGAGGATGTCGGCGACCCCGGTCTCCTCGTCGGTGAGGTGGTGCACCGCGTACGCGTTGTCCCAGAAGATGCGGAAGTCGGCGGCGGCCGTGGGCATCTCGGCGAGGCGTCGGGCGGTGTCGTCGCTGTAGGTGATGCCGGAGGGGTTGCTGTACTTGGGCACGCACCAGATGCCCTTGATCCGCGGCTCGGTGCGGACGAGGTCCTCCACGACCTCCATGTCCGGACCCGTCTCCGTGAGCGGTACGGGGATCATGTCGATGCCGAACCGCTCGCACAGGTCGAAGTGGCGGTCGTATCCGGGCACGGGACACAGGAACGCGATCCGGCCCTCGTCGACCCAACGCCCTTGTGCGCCCGGCAGGGTGGTGCCCAGGAGGGCGTGGACGACGCAGTCGTGCATGAGTTCCAGGCTGGAGTTGCCGACGGCGAGCAGCTGGTCCGTGGGCACGTCGAGCAACGGGCTGAAGATCTCCCGCAGTTCACGCAGGCCCAGCGGGGCGCCGTAGTTGCGGCAGTCGGTGCCGTCGGCGGCCGTGTACCGGTCACCGGGGAGGGAGAGCAGGTCGGCGGCGAGGTCGAGTTGCTCGGGCGAGGGCTTGCCCCGGCTCAGGTCCAGGGACAGCTTGCGGTCGCGGAGGTCGGCGTAGTCACGGCGTGCCTGTTCGAGGTGCGCGGCGAGGGTGGTGGGGTCTGCGGGCGTCGGCATGGTGCTCTTTCCGGAGAGCGAGCGGAGTTCTGGGCGGCGTGTGGGGCACGCCTTCGGTGAACCTAACAAGTGGCGGCCGCCCGGCTCACCGGATGTGCGGCCGGACGCGTGAGGTTGACGAAGACCCGCCGCTCACTGGATCCAGGCTGCGATGATTCGCGCGCACTTCAAGGACTCGGTGTGCGAGGTGTCCACCTCCAGGTCGTAGTCCACGCCCTGGTGGACCAGTTCCGCCTGTGCGGCGGCCATCCCCCGCACCCGGTCCCCGCGCGCGATCTCGCGGCCCGCGGCGATCTCGGCGTCGCACCTGACGCCCACCCACAGCACGTCCAGCCCCTCGAAGGCCTTGCGCCACTCCTGCTGGGAGGCCGTCCCGCCGAGGAAGACGTCGTCCACGACGATCCGGGCGCCCGCGCGGACCGTCGCGGCGACGCCCTCCCGCCAGGCAGCTTGCAGGGTCCGGAACTCCGGGCCCACGACCACCTCGCCGTCCGGCGCGAACTCGATGCCCGCGGCCGAGGTGGTCAGGGACGCGGGCATCGAGTCGACCAGCACGTCCACCGCGAACGCCAGCCACGGATCGGGCAGCACGGCCTGCAAGCACCGTACGATCCCGGACTTGCCGGAGCTCGACCCGCCGTTCAACACGATCACCTGAGTCGTCATCGCGCCACAGTAGGACGGACCCCACGACGGCCGGGCGGCAATTTCTCGCGGTTCGGCCGGCCTACGGGCGGAGACGGCGGCGGCGTGCGACCTGCGTGGTCGAGAGGGCCAGGACGACGCCCACGGCGAGCGCGCCGGTCGCCAGGGCGCGGGAGGGGCGCTCGGCGAAGAACTCCCCGAAGCTGAGCCGGGAGCCCACGGAGGCGAACGACAGCACCGAACCGGCCGACAGCGCCGACCCGATGGACAGCACGCTGGTGGCGGAGCCGAGCGACAGGAGCGAGGCTGCGGAACCGACCGACAACGCGGAGGCGGCCGAGCCGATCGACAGCACCGAGGAGGCGGAGCCGATGCACATGAACGAGTCCACCGAGCCGATGGACAGCACCGAGTTCTTCGAACAGAGGGAGAGCCGGGAACCGGAACCGGGGCGGCCGCAGGATGTCTGGGATCGAACGGAGCGCGTCATGGACAGATCTTCTCAGTGCGGCGCGCGCTTGGCCCTGGTTGTTGACCCATCGTTCCGGTCATGTATGCCGTGGGGACGACGGACATGGGGCTCGACCCGTGTCCCATGTCCCTGGCCGCACCGGCCGAGACAGCCTCGACGACGTGATCAAGGTGGTGGACAGCTGTGACCGGGCATGACCTGGACGGCGCCCTGCGGGTGGCCGTGGAGTTGGCCGAGTGGGCGTCCGAGACGATCCGCAGCGGGAACGGCGGTGCCGGTGGCCCGGTCCGGCAGAAGGCGAGCCCGGCGGACATCGTGACGGACACGGACGAGGCCGTGGAGACGCACGTCCGCTCGGTGCTGCGGCGGGAGTACCCGGAGTGGGGCATCGACGGCGAGGAGTACGGCGCCCAGGAGGGCGCGTCCGGCGCGCCGCACTGGGTGATCGACCCCGTGGACGGCACCACCAACTACGCCCACGGCCTCGGCTGGTGCTCCTTCTCTCTGGGCCTGGCGGAACCGGACGGCTCGCCGCTGCTCGGCGTGGTGGCGGACCCCTGGCGGCGCGAGGTGTTCACGGCGGTGCGGGGCGGCGGCGCGCACCTCAACGGCGTCCCGATCCACGCGGCGGACCACACCACGCTGACCGGCCATGTCTTCATGACGGAATGGGCGGCACACGCGCACTGGGCCGGCCTGGACACCCTGCTCGCGCGGCTCTCGGCCCGCCACTGCACGGCCCGCGTCATGGGCTCCACCGCGCTGTCCCTGGCCCAGGTGGCGGCAGGCCGCGCGACGGCCGCCGCGATCGGCGAGTTCCACCCGGTGGACGGCCTGCCCGCCCTCCTCATCGCCACCGAGGCGGGCGCGGTGGCGATGCCCCAACTCCCGGCCTACGACGAGCCGTTGCTGTTGGTCGCGCCGGGAGCGGCCGAGGAGGCGCTGGAGTTGTGGCGCGCGACGGTCGGCCGGGAAGGCGACGGGGCGTAGCGGGCGGGGACGACGGGCCTGTGGAGCCGACCGGTCGCCGGCCGGTTCGAGGTGCACCGGCCAGGGCCCGTCCGGATTCCGCGAGCAACCCCTGGGAGGGTGACGGCGTCCGACCATGCGCCAGGCTCTGCCCGCGCGGGAAGAGATGTCCTCGTGTCGATGATCGTCGTACTCGGCGCCGCCCTCGGCGGCCTCCAGACAGCCCTGCTCCTGGCCCGGGACGGCCATGACGTGACCGTCCTCGAACGCGATCCGCAACCACCTCCGACGGACCCGGAGGCGGGGTGGTCGCGGTGGGAGCGCCCCGGCATCCCCCAACTGCGCCTCGTCCATCTCCCGCTCGCCAGTTGGCTTCAGCGGGCCGAGGCGCAGCTGCCGGACCTGGTGGAGCGGATGACGGCGGCCGGCGCGGTGCGGATGAACGTGGTGGCGCCCGAGCCCGGTCTGGGCGGCAGGCCGCGCGCGGACGACGCGCGGTTCGACACCCTCGCCGCCCGGCGTCCGCTCCTGGAGTCCGCCGCTCTCCGCGCGGCGGCGGCGGCCGGTATCCGGATCCGGTGGGGTGTCAGCTGGCTCGGGCTGCGCGCTGCCGAGGGCGGGCGGGTGCCGCACGTGACCGGCGTGGAGACGAGCGCGGGCCGGATGCCGGCGGATCTGGTCGTCGACTGCACCGGGCGCAGGTCCCGACTCCCCGCCCGGCTGCGGGAGATCGGCGTGCCGGGGACCTTGGAGGAGTCCGGCGAGCGCGGATTCACGTACCACAGCCGCTACTTCCGCTCCCCCGACGGCGCCCTGCCCGCCGACACGTTCCCGCTGCTCGTCGAGCACGGCTCGCTCGGTCTCCTGCGCATCCCGGCCGACCACGGCACGTACTCGCTCGGCCTCATCAGCCGCACCGACGACCACGAACTGCGCGACCTGCTGCGCGACGAGGGTGCCTGGACGGCGGCGGTACGGCTGTTCCCGGGCGCGGGGGTGTGGCTGGAGGGGCGGCCCATCACTGACGGCGTGCAGACGATGGGCCGGCTCACCCATCGCAGGCGGACTCTGTACGACGCCGAACAGCCCCTCGTGACCGGGCTGGTGGCGATCGGGGACGCCTGGGCCCTGACCGTGCCGACGGTCGGGCGCGGCCTGGCGATGAGCCTGCACCACAGCGTCATCCTGCGCGATCTGCTGCGCGAGCGGGCAGGCACGGACGATCCGGCGGAGTTCACGGCGGCGTTCGGCAGGGCGACCGACGACGGGCTGGGACGGGCGTACTGGCAGACCGTCGCCTACACCCGGCACCGGCTGGCCGAGATGGACGCCCACGCGGCCGGCCTGCCCTACGAACACCCCGACTGGCTCCGCGCCCGGGCCCTTGGACGGCTCGCCCGGCGCGACCCGGACGCGCTGCGCGCCGAACGGGCCGCGGCGCACCTGCTACCCGGTGCGCACGAGGAACTGCGCGCCCCCGCGCTCACCGACGCCGTCGCCCGCCTGGTGTCCGAGTCGAAGGACCTCATGCCGCCGGGCCCCTCGCGCGCGGAACTCCTGGACGCCCTCACCTCCTGACCGGCGGCCCTGGCTTGGTCATACTGTGCGCATGCGTCTCGGGGTGGTCGTCGCGGTCCTCTACTGCGTGCAGTTCAGCAGGGAGTTGAGCGACGCCGAGGTCGAGCGGATCGCGCGCATGATGCTGGAACGGCCCTTCTACGACCTCACCGCCGACGAGCAGTACGCGGACATCGAGGCGGCGCTGGCGGCGGCGACCTGGGCGGACGATCTGTCCTGGCAGCCGCATGACGAACCGTCCGTCCGGGACTTCCTGCGGCGGCTGCTGGCGCACCTGGACGCGCAACGACCTTGGCAGGAACCGCCGTTCCGCGGTCTCGGACTCGATCGCTGGGCGGAGTTCAGGTCCGGTGCGCTGCTGGCCCGGGTGCGCCTGTACGCCCCCTCGCAGGACCGGCTGCACGCGCGGCTGCGTACCGTGCCGGGTGATCCGGCGGGACTGCGGGCCGTGCTGCTGCGGTTGCGGTCCGGGGACGAAGTCGCCCTGGTGGCACCGCCGTTGCCCGACGGGTACGACGCGGAGCTGAGGGCGGCGGCGCCCCATCGGGCCGCGGCGTTGGTGATCGAGGCGTTCCTCACCCATACGGGATACGAGCGCGAGCGCGTGTCCCCGGTGGGGTGGCGGAAGCGGTGGGGACGGGGCCGGCGCTGAGTGACTCGCCCGACCGTCCGCGGCCGCCGTGTCTCAGCCCACCTCGTAGTCGAACCAGATCCGATGCGTGCCGTCCGCGTCGACGGCCATGCCGCCCGCGCCGGTGATCCCGGTCAGTTCTCCCGTGCCGCTCGACGGCACGATCATGAAGAACTCCGCGGTGCGGTCGGTGCCCGAAGTCGTCGCCGAGTGGACGAAGTTGAAGGCGCCGTCCCTGCCGTCGAGCGTGCCCTCGAAGGAGTCCATGGCCACGTAGGTGCCGACGCCGGTGCCCTGGTCGAAGGCGGCGGTGAACAAGGTCGCCGAGCGGCCGGTGACGTCACCTTCGTAGTCCTTCTCCAAGGTGGCGACGCCCACCGGGAGTCCGGTGGAGATGTCCGGTTCCGGCTTCAGTTCGGTGGGGGTGAACGCTTTGACGGTGAAGGTTCCGGTGGCTCTCATGGGTCCGACGGTAGCGCCGGGGTCTGACAGCGGCCCTGCGGCGGCCTCAGCTCGGGCGAGGGAGCAGCCGGGCCGTCATGACGGCCACGTCGTCGTCCGCCCGGTCCGCGTCGAGGCGCGTGAGGATCTCGTCGAGGACCGCGGTCACGTCCTGGCCGGGGCGCAGGCGCAGGTGGGCGAGGCGGGACAGGGAGGCGTCGATGTCCTCGCCGCGGCGTTCGACGAGTCCGTCGGTGAACATCACCAGGGTGTCGTCGGGGGCGAGTGCGAGGCTCGTGGTCTCGTAGTCGGCGAAGCCGGTGCCGAGGGGTGGGCCGACGGGCAGGGGGATCAGTTCGCCGGTGCCGTCGCGGTGGAAGACGGCGGGCGGCAGGTGGCCCGCAGTGGCGAAGGCGACCGTTCCGCGCGCGGGGTCCACCAGGGCGAGCAGACAGGTCGCGGGGCGGCGGTTGCCGTCCTTGGACATGGCCGCGTCCATCTGGCGCAGGATCCGGTGCGGAGGCAGGTCGGTGGAGGCGACGTAGCGCAGCATCGAGCGGTAGGCGTTCATGTCGACCGCCGCGTCCAGGCCGTGCCCTATGACGTCGCCGATCACCAGGAGCGTGCGGCCGTAGTGCAGGCGTACGGTCTCGAACCAGTCCCCGCCGACCACGGCGTTGCTGCCGGTCGGCAGGTAGCGGGTGGCCATGTCCAGGTTGGGGTGGGGGCGGCTGGGTTCGGCGAGCAGGACCTCCTGGAGGTTGAACGCCGTGTCCCGCAGCCGGCGGTGTTCCGCCGCGTGGTGCAGGTGGGCGGCGGTCAGACGGGCCGTGTAGTGGATCGCGGCGGCCTCGTCGTCGTCGAAGGCCGGGCCGGTGCGGACCGCGAGGAGTGCGCCGTAGGCCCGTTCCCCGGCCAGGAGCGGGACGGACAGGGCGGCCACGGGTTCCTGGTCGTCGGGGGTGAAGGAAGCCGTGATGGGGCGGCCCGCGTCCAGCGTCCGGACCAGGATGTCGCCGCGCGGCACGTGCTGGAGGTTGTCCAGGAGGACGCGACGGCCCGCCGACGCGGCGGCGCGCAGGGCGCCACGGTCGGCCCGCCGGTACTCGTCCCGCGTGGGCTTGTCCGCGAACGGCTCCCTGAACTCGTCGGGGAAGAGGTCCACGGCCGCGGCGTCGCACAGTTCCTCGACGAGGAACCCCGCGCACTCCGCCGCCGTCCTGCGCTCGTCGAGCGTCGTTCCGATCACACCGACGGCCCGCTGCGCGAGGGCGAAACGATCCGCCTCTTCCGCTCCGGGCCCGGCCATCCGGTCACCGTCCAACACCATCCCCTTCCACCGTGACCATCCCAACACCGGCACGGCCGATCGGGCGGTAATGACCCGTCCGTGGTGCGGTGGGCGTGGCCGGACGGACGTCGTCTCAGACCCGGTCGCCGAGGAAGGCGTCGAGGGCGGCGGTCAGCTCCGCGGGCTTCTCCACCGGCAGTTCGTGGCCGGCGTCGATGATGCGGACGAGCGCGTCCGGGATACCCTTGGCCATCCGGAGCATCTGCGGCAACGGCAGTTGGATGTCGTGGTAGCCGTGCACGATCAGAGTGGGCGCCTGGATCTCACCGAGCCGGTCGAGGACGTCGAAGGCGCGCATGGCGCCGTACAGCGTCATCACCACTTCCTTGGGCGTGGCCTCGGAGGCCGCGATGTACTTGCGGATCTCCTCACGCGGGTAGCCCGGGGCGAAGGCCCGCTGGATGTTCGCGGCGACGAACAGCTTGAACGGCAGGAGTGTCGACACACCCATCAGCAGACCCCGGGCCCAGCTGTACGTCATGCGGCTGATCGAGTCGACCAGCACCAGGCGCTCGACCCGCTCGGCGTGGTCGAGGGCGATGGTCTGGGCGATCATGCCGCCCATGGAGTGGCCGATCAGGACGCACCGGTCGATCTCCAGGTGGTCGAGGAGGGCCAGGACGTCCCGCGCCAACTCCCGCACGGTCCGCACTCCCGCGCCCGTGCTCTCGCCATGGCCGCGCAGGTCCAGCCGTACGACCCGCCGCTGCCCGGCGAAATGCGCGAACTGGTGGTCCCAGCGATGCCGGTCGGCCGTCCAGCCGTGCACGAACACCAAGGGCACCCCGTCGCCCTCGCGGAGACCTTCGTCGTCGTACGTCAGGGCTGCGCCGTCGACTTCGAGTTGCGGCATGCGGGTCTCCTGGAAGCGGTGGGGTCGGCGGAGATGCGGAGCAGTGGGGTCACTCACGGCTCGGCAGGAGGTGAGCCGTGGATCGCGTAAGAGGTGAGCCGGGTATTCCGTTACGCGCGCCATCCAACCGTGCGTGCCTGTGGGCGAGTCCACCGGGGTGCGTTGGATCCGCGGTGGGCGAGCCGGACGGGCCCCTAGATCCGTACCGCCGACCCTCGTTCGCTCATCACCGGCGCGCACAGGATCCGCTTCCGCCGCACCCGTTTCCCTTCGATCGCCGCGACCGTCAACCGGGCCGCCTCCGCGGCGATGCCGGCCTGTCCCCAGCCGACGGTGGTCAGCGGCGGGGTGAGCACCCGGGACACGGGGTGGTCGTCGAAGCCGACGACGGAGACGTCCCGCCCGACCTCCAGCGAGACCTCGGCCGCGGCGGCGTAGACCCCGTAGGCCAGGGAGTCGGAGAAGCAGAAGACGGCGGTCGCGGGCCGCGGGCCCTCGAGGACCCGGCGCGCCACCGCTGTCGCCTCGCCCAACTCCTGTGGACAGGGGACGAGTTCGGTGTGCAGGCCGAGGCGCTCGGCCGCTTCGGAGACGTAGACGTCGGCGGGCCGGTCGGGGGTGCTGGGGCGGGTCGGGGTCAGCACGGTGACCCGGCGGTGGCCGAGTCCGTGCAGGTACTCCAGGACGGCGTCGATGCCGGCGCGGTTGTCGAAGATGACCTGCCCGGCCGTGCGGGCCTTCTGGAGGGAGTCGCCGACGGCCACCACGGGGAGGGCCTCGGCGAGCGCGGCCCATTCCTCCGCCGAGGGGTCGACCGGCGACACGAGCAGCGCGTCGACGCGCTGGTCGCGCAGTTGCTTGGCGAGTGCCAGTTCGCGGTGGGGGTCGCCGCCCGCGTCGACGGTCAGCGCGTAGCGGTCGCAGGCCAGCAGCTCCCGGCCGATGGCCGCCATCAGCTGCTGCTGCCACAGGTCGCTGAGGTCGCCCGCGAGCACGCCGACCATGCTGGTGCGGCCGCTCGCCAGGGCGCGGGCGATGGGGTCGGCCTCGTAGCCGAGTTCGGCGGCCGCCCTGCGGACCCGTTCCTCCGTCTCCTTGGAGACCTGTTTGCCGCGCAGGGCATAGGAGACGGCGGCGGTGGAGAGACCGGTGGCCTCGGCCACCTCCCGGAGGGTGGTGCGCTTTGCGGGCCTGGCCATGTACGGAAGCCTACCGGGGCCGTTCCGCCCGGTCCCGCCGCCGCGCCCGCGCGGCTACCGGTGCCCTTGACACACACTCTTGTTAATCGCTTAACTTAACCGCATCAGTGAAGCGCTTAACTACCTACCGACCGAGCCCCGCCCACGCCGCGCTCACAAGGACCTCCCCGTGCCCACCGACGTCCACCAGCACTTCTGGCCCCCCGAGTTCACCGAACTGCTCCGCGCCCGCACGTCACACCCGTACCTCGACGGCTGGACCCTGCGCCTGACGGGCGAGCCGCCGTACGAGGTCGACCCGGCGGACCACGACCTCGCGGCCCGCACCCGCCTCGCCGCCGCCGACGGTCTCGACCTGGCCCTGGTGTCGCTCTCCGGTCCGCTCGGCATCGAGTACCTGCCGCCCGCCGAGGCCGCACCGCTGCTGACGGCGTTCCACGACGGCGCGCTCGCGCTTCCGCCGCCGTTCGGTGCCTGGGCCTCGGTCTGCCTGTCGGCGCCGGAACCGGAAGCGGTCGAGCGCGAGCTCCGGCGCGGCTGCGTGGGACTCCAACTCCCCGCCACCGCGCTGCTGGACGAGGCCGGCTGGCAGAGCTGCGCGCCGCTCCTGGACGTCCTCACCCGCCACGACAAGCCGCTCTTCGTGCACCCCGGAGTCGCCCCGCCGGCGCCCGGCGCTCCCCCGTGGTGGGCCGCGCTCGTCCCCTATCTCCAGCAGATGCACGCGTCCTGGTTCGCCTTCCGGGCCTTCGGCCGCGCGCGTCACCCGCGTCTGCGTGTCTGTTTCGCCGCGCTCGCCGGTCTGGCGCCGCTGCACGGCGAACGGTTCGCGGCCCGCGGGGGCGGGCGCGGCGAGGTGGACTTCGACGCGTTCTACGAGACCTCGTCGTACGGCACGCGCGCGGTGGACGCGCTCGTGCGGACCGTCGGTATCGACGTGCTCGTCGCCGGCAGCGACCGCCCCTACGCCACCCCTGCCGACCTCGGTGCGGACGCCGCCGCCCACGCCGTGCGCACCGTCAACCCCGCCCGCCTCCTGAAGGGAGCCACCCGATGACGTACGACGCACTGCCCGACCGCTCACTCGACAAGCGCGAACTCCAGGCGCTCGTGGACGAACTCGCCGCGCGGCCCGACCTGTGGCGCGAACAGGTCGCGTTCTCCGACGAACAGCGCCACTACGCCTCCCTGTACCGCGACGAGTACGTCGACGTCTGGCTGCTGTGCTGGACCAGGCAGAACGACACCGGCTGGCACGACCACGACATCTCCTCCGGCGCCGTCGGTGTCGTCCAGGGCGCACTGAACGAGTCCAACCCGCGCATCGGCGGCACCCATCTGTCCGTCACCGTCCCCGCGGGCCAGTCCTTCTGCTTCGGCCCCGAGCACATCCACCGCCTCACCGGGGCGACCGACGACGCGGTCTCCATCCACGCGTACTCGCCGCCGCTGTGGCGTCTTGGCCAGTACGACATCACCGAGGACGGTCTGATGCGCCGCATCTCCGTCTCGTACGCGGACGAACTGCGACCGTTGGACGCGCCGGCCGCGTGAGAAGCAGCGTCTGAGGCTCCAACACCCGCTGGAGCGGTCAGAGTTCACGCGTCCGTACGTGTACGTGACCGGCAAGGGGGTACGCCGGCGGTGCCGCGGGCAGGAGCGTGGTCAGTTCGTACCGGCTCTTCTGGGCGACGCGGCATGACGCCGCGTTGTCCAACTGGTGCAGGAGTTCGAGGCGCGTCAGTCCGTCACCGGGGAAGGCGGTGAAGGCCCAGTCCGTGAGCGCCCGCAGTGCTCTGGGCGCCACTCCCCGGCCGCGCGCATGCGCCGCGGTCCAGTAGCCGACCTCGGCGGACGAACCACCCGGAGTGACGTTCTTGAGGACCACGTGACCCGCCAACTGCCCCTCATGACCCGTAGCTTGGGATTCCACGATGGCGAATCCGAAGCGGTCCCCCGTCTCCCGCCCCCGTTGCTGCTCCTGAACCCACCGCGCGGCGCTCGCCTCGTCGTGCACGGCCGAGCTCGTCCAGCGGCGCAGGACGTCATCGCGATACAGCTCAACCAGTTCGGCGGCATCCGCCAGGCTCCAGGGACGCAGGATGAGAGCCGAGGCTGACGGTGTGGCGTCTGCCTCCAGTCGTGCGCCGGTCTTGTCCATCGGACGAGGATATGGGGCCGTAGCGGCGTTGAGTGCCTCGTTCGACTGTGCGGGACGGTGAGGCTGTTGCGTCATCGCGCCGCCCGTGCGCGCAGAGCCGTGACGGACCAGTCGATCACCGGGGCGAGGGGGTCCGGCGCCGGCCAGCCGTTGATCAGGGCGAGCAGTTGGAGGTAGCGGTCTCTGCGCGGATCGCTCGCGGCTTCCAGACGGTGCAGCAGCCACCTGTGCGGTGTGGGGCCCTCGGGGCGGCCGTGGGCGAGCGCGCATTGAGCGGTGAGCGCCGTGACGACCGGATCGGCCTGAGGCGAATCCGGGCTGATGCCGGACGCCACAACCGGTCCGACGAGATCACGGGTGACGGCGACCACGTCCGGGCGCGGTGGTGCCGGGAAGCCGTCGGGCAGGTCGGCCGCATGGTCTTCGGTCAGGCGCCGCACAGTGGCTCGGAAGTCCGGGTCCAGGGAGAGTTCGGCCAGCTCCACCCATGCCCTGACCTGCTCGTCCGTGGGGTTGTCGGGCAGTTCGGGTGTCATAGAGCGCCGAGCTGCGGCAAAGCGGGAGTCGCTGCGCGGGCCGTCGAAGACGCTGTCGAGGAAGTCGTCGATCAGGCGTCGGCGTTCGGCCTCGGACAGCGTGGCCAGTTGGTGCATGAGTTCCATCTCCTCGGGGGTGGGCTCGCGTTCGGCGGCGGCCGTCAGCACCGCCCGTCGCAGACGCAGGATGCTGATCTGTACGTCCAGTGCGGCGGCGTGCTCCGCGGCGACTTCGCCGAGCGTGAGTTCCTGGTCCACGACTTGCCGGATCATGTCGAGGCCGAGCCCCAGTTCTCGAAGTGTCCGCACGAGGGCAAGGCGGGCGACGGCCTCTGGTGCGTAGCGCCGGTAGCCGGCGTGAGTGCGGTCGGCAGGCGTCACGATGCCGCGATCGGAATAGAACCGGATCGTCTTGACCGTCAGCCCGGTGCGCCGGGCCAGTTCACCGATCGAGTACAGGGTGCCGCCGTCCATGAGCCCACCCTCCTGTCTCCCCCTGGAGGAGACTCAAGTCTGCGCTCACCCGCAACTATCTACAGCCGGGCAACGTCAGCGCGGCTGTGGGCCTGTGGAAGGACTACGTCCACGCCCCGGTGGTCGAACCCTAAGTCGCCCGCCCGGACGGGGACGCGGAACGGCCACCCCTCCCCGGCTTCACCGCCGTGGGCTCCCCGTGTCCCAGCCACGGCCGGGCGAGCAGTATCAGCGCGACTCCGGCCGCACCGGCGGCGATCAGCATGATGACGGCCATGGGCAGGGAACTGTCCTCTCCGAAGAGACCGACCAGAGGTGAAGCCAGGGCGCCGAAGAAGAACTGGAAGCCGCCGAGGAGCGCGGAGGCGGCGCCGGGCGCGCCGCGGCCGAGGGTCTGGCCGATGGCCATCGTCGAGGGAATGACCAGGCCGATGCCGAGGACGGTGACGAACAGCGTGGCCCAGGTGCCCGCCAGGGTCTCTCCCGCGGTCGACACCAGCAGCACCTGGGCCACGGCACCGAGGGCCGCGATGGCCACGCCCGCGCAGAGCAGCGCGTTCAGGCCGACACGCGAGGCGAGTTGGGAGAAGGCGGCACCCGAGATCAGCATGCCGACGGCGTTGCTCGCGAAGATGAGGGAGTACGTCGTCGAGGAGACGCCGTGCAGGTTCTCGAAGACGAAGCTGGAGCCGCTGACGTAGGCGAACAGCGCCGCCGAGGTCATCGCCAGGACGAGGACGTACCCCATGAACGTACGGTCGGCCAGCAGGGTCCCCATCGCGCGGAAGGTGCTCGGCACGCCGCCGCGGTGCCGTCGCTCGGGCGCCAGAGACTCCGGGACACCGCGCACCACGCCGAACACCAGCAGGACGCCCAGGACGGCGAGGGCGACGAACACCGCACGCCACGTGGACACGGCCAGCAGCGCTCCGCCGAGTACGGGTGCGGCGATCGGGGCGACACCCATGATCTGGGACAGCACGGCGAAGTAGCGGGGCAGTTCGGGCCCGTGGAAGCGGTCGGTGAGGACGGCTCGGGCCAGCACCATGCCCGCCGCGCCGGCCACGCCCTGGAGGAAGCGGGCGCCGGTCAGTACGGCGATGTTCGGTGCCACGGCGCAGGCGAGGGAGAAGACTATGAAGGCGATCGCGCCACCGGTCAGGAGTCTGCGGCGGCCCAGTCCGTCACTGATCGGGCCGATCAGGAGCTGGCCCACGACGAGTCCGGCGAGGAAGGCGGTCATGGTCAGCTGCACGGCGGAGCTGCTCGCCCCGAGCGAGTCCCCCATGGCGGGGAAACCCGGGACGTACATGTCGATGGCGAGCGGGGCCACCGCGGTCAGCGCGCTCAGGACCACGACCAGCGTGATCGCGGATCGCCGGGACGGATCGGAGTCCGGCGGGGAAGGGACTGCGACGGGGACGCGTGAGGAGGCGCCAGAGGAGGGGGACGGCGATACCATGGAGAAAAGGTAGCCGATGATTCACTGGTTAACAAATAATCGCGACAGCCCGGAAGCGAGAACACGAGCCGCATGCCCTCCACCCCCGCCGAGATCCGCGCCCAGTGGGCCGAACACCACCCCGAGCTCGACACCTCCCCCATGGAACTGGTGGGCCTGCTCAAACACGTCACGGGCCTGCTCGCCCATGCCGTCGAACCCCTCTACGCCGGCGCCCCGCTCACCGCGCCGGAGGTCGACATGCTCATCCCGCTCCGGCACGCGAAGGATCCGATGATCGCCCGCGGTCTGGCCGACGGCCTCGGTCTCTCGCGCGCCGGTGTCAGCAAGACCCTCGCGAAGCTGGAGAAGCGCGGTTTCATCGCCCGCACCCCCAACCCGGCCGACCGACGCGCCGCCCTGGTCACCATCACGCCGGCCGGCGCGCAGGCCGTCGACGCGTTCTTTCCGCGCCAACTCGCCGCCGAGGTCGCGTTGCTGAAGGGACTCGGCGAGGACCGGGAGCAGGTTCTGCGGGCGCTCGGGCGGCTCGTGGAGGTCATGGAGGGACACGGGGGCCGCAACTGACGCTGCCCACACGGCAATTCAGACAGTTCACACAGAAGTGAACAGGGTCGGGAAACTTCGAAGCGAAGACTCGCTCAACCGTGCGAGATCGATCGATGACTGTGTGTACTGTGCTGCGCATGCCTCCCCGAGGGGACGCGGACTCACCCCTGCCCGACTTCCCCCTGGAACCGATTCGATGATCGAATTACCGGACCTGGCCGCAGGCGGTCTCGCCCTCGGCACGCTGTCCGCGCTGGCCCTCGGCGGCGGACTGCTGCGCTCACGCCGTCGACTGGCCGCGCAACGCGCGGAGACCGCCCGGTTGCGCGGCCAACTCGACGCCGTACTCCAGACGTTCACCGCCGAGGTCGAGCACCTCGCGGCGCAGCGCGTGCCAGCTGCGGCCCGGCAGCTGACGCATCCGAACGTGCTGGTGCCCGGACCCCTGCAACCGCGGACCACCGCCTCGCCGCTCGGCATCGGCCTGGAGAGCGTCCTGCGGTCGCTGCGCGCCGAGCTGGCCGCCCAGCGCACCCGGATCGACGCGGCGGCGCAGGCCGGGATGCGGGGCGCCACCCGGGAGATCCAGGCCGCCCTGTACCGGCTCCAGGACGCGCTGCGGAAGCTGCAACAGGACTACGACGACCCGGAGTTGACGCAGACCCTCTTCCAGCTCGACCACGAGAACGAGCAGTCGCTGCGGCGCGCCCAGGTGGCCGCGGTGGTGTGCGGGGCGTGGGTGGGGCTGGCCCGCGAGGAGTCGCACCTGGTGGACGCGGTGACCGGCGGTCAGGCCCGGCTCTCGGGCTACCACCGGGTGCGCGTCAACAACCACCTTGAAGCGGGCACCGCGTTGGTGTCGCACGCGGTGGAACCGGTCGCGATCATCGTCGCCGAGCTGCTGGACAACGCGCTCCGGCACTCCGCGCCGGACACCGACGTCGTGGTCAACCTGGAGCACGTGCACCACGGCGTCTGCGTCACCGTCGACGACGCGGGCGTCGGCATGACACAGGACGAACGCGCCCGCGCCCAGCGGTTGGTGGCCGGATCCGAGCCCGTCCTGCTCACCGACCTCGGCGATCCGCCCCGTATGGGATTCGCCGCGATCGGCCAGCTGACCCGGCAGTTCGACCTGGGCGTCGACGTGTCCTCGCCCTCCGCGTACGGGGGCGTGCGCGCGGTGCTGCGGGTCGAGAGCCATCTGCTGAGCCATGTCGACCCGGCCGAACGGCCGCCGGCGGCCAGTGCGCCGCGCTCGACGCGCAAGCCGGCCGGCGGCGGGCGGGTGGTGTCCGACGCCTCGCACGGGTTCGGCGCCGAGGGGGACGACGGCGCCTCCACCGCCGTACCAGGGCATCAAGACCCGGGTGTTCCGGGCGAGTTGCCGCAGCGCCGGCGCCGGGCGCGGGCGACCGGCGAGGGGGCGGACGCTCCGAAGAGACAGCCGGTGCGGCGGCCGGCGGACTCGGCCGCGGCGCTCGGGGCACTGCAGTCCGGTACCGCGGCGGCGCGGGCCGAGGACGACATCGACCAGACCGATTTCGAAGGGGGAGCGGCCAGATGACCAGCCGCCAAGCCGGCGAGCACGCGTGGGTGCTCGATCCGATCCTGCAGGTACCGCACGTGGTGGCCGCCGTGCTGCTGACCCAGGACGGGCTGGTGTCCGGCTACACGGACGCGCTGTCGCAGGCCTCGGCCGAGCGGGTGGCGGCGATCACCAGCACCGTGCAGGGAGCGGCCCGTACCGCGGCGGCGGCCTTCGCCGACCAGGACCGGGCCGAGGTACGGCAGGTGGTGATCGAGACGGACCTCGGGTACGTGCTGATCGTGCCCACGGACCACGGCACCTGTGTGGCCGCGTACGGGGACGGCGAGGTGCGCCTGGATCTGCTGGCGCACCGGGTGCACTCGCAGGTGGCGAAGCTGGGTGAGAAGGCGATGGCCGCGGTGCCCCGAGGGACCGACGGCGGCGCGCCGGCATGACGGGCCGCCGTGGCGGCCGTCCCCTGGTCCCCGCGTATCTGTCGACCGGCGGTGTGGCCCGGCCCAGCCGCTCGCATCTGGAGCGGCTGTCGATGCTCACCGCCGCAGGCCCGTCCGCACCGCCCGAACTGCCCGCGGCCGGGCTCGCCCTGCTGGACGTCATGGCCGGCGGCTCGCTGACCGTGGTGGAGGTCGCGGCCCTGCTGCGGCTGCCGGTCTCCGCGGTGCGGGTGCTGGCCGCGGATCTGATCGACCGGGGCCTGCTGCTGTCCCGCGCACCGATCCCGGCGGCCGACCGCTTCGACCCCGACCTGCTGAAGAGAGTGGCCGATGGCCTCCGCGCCCTCAAGCACCAGTGACGTCCATCTCCCCGAAACCGCCCGCGAGTTGGTGAAGATCCTGATCACGGGTCCCTTCGGGGTGGGCAAGACGACCCTGATCGACTCGGTGTCCGAGATCCGACCACTGCACACCGAGGAGCAGCTGACCGAGGCATCCGCGCAGGTGGACGACCTGGACGGGGTGCGGGAGAAGACGAGCACCACGGTCGCCGTCGACTTCGGGCGGATCAGCATGCCGGACGGGGTCGTGCTGTACCTGTTCGGCACGCCCGGGCAGGAGCGGTTCCGGGCGCTGTGGGACGACATCGCGTACGGGGCGCTGGGTGCGCTCGTGCTGGTCGACAGCCGGCGGATCGACGCGTCGTTCGACGTGCTGGGCCTGATGGAGGAGTCCGGACTGCCGTACGCGGTCGCCTTCAACGCCTTTCCCGACTCGCCCCGCCATTACACGGACGCGCAGTTGCGGGCCGCGCTCGACCTGGATCCGGCGACGCCGATGGTGACGTGCGACGCGCGTGACGCCGGCTCGTCCCTCGACGCGCTGCTCGCCCTGGTCCATCACCTCATCGACCGCGACCCCTCGGAGCACCGGTGACCACCTATCCCCCCGGCCAGCAGGACTTCGACCTCTCGGCGCCGGTGCGCCTGTGGGAGGACGGCTTCGCCCTCGACCCGTACCGCTACTACGACACCCTGCGCGCACAAGGCCCGGTCGGCTGGGCCGAGTTGGCACCGGGCGTGCCCGCGTACGTCGTGACGGACCGGCGGGCCGCACTGGACCTGCTGCACGACGAGGAGACGTTCTCGCACGACCCACGGGCCTGGGAGTCGACGGTCGCGGACGATTCACCAGTGCTCGGCATGATGCGCTGGCGGCCCAACACGCTGTTCGCCGACGGCGCGGCACACGTCCGCTACCGCTCCTCGCTGATCGACACCTTCGACCGGATCGAGCCGCACGACCTGCGGGCGCTGGTGCACCGCGCGGTGCGGCTGCTGGTGAACCGGATCGGGCCGCGCGGCGAGGCCGATCTGGTGGGCGAGTTCGCCCGGCCGCTGATGGCGCTGGTGTTCAACAGTCTCTTCGGACTGCCGGACAGTCAGAGCGACCGGCTCAACGCCGCGTTGGGCAAGATGATGGAGGGCGGGGACCAAGCGGCCGCGGGCGAGGCCGAGTTCGGCGGCTACGTGCTGGAACTGATCGAGACGAAGGCCGCGTCGCGCGGCGACGATCTGCCGAGCTGGCTGCTGGACCACCCGGCCGGGCTCACCCCGGAGGAGGTCGCCTGGCAGGTGTTCCTCACCCTCGGCGCCGGGCACGAGCCGACCGCGAACCTGGTGTCCAACGCGCTCTCCCGCATCCTGGGCCACTCGCTGTACTACTCCACACTCACCGGCGGTGCCCGCACCGTGATGGACGCGGTCGTCGAGGTGCTGCACCACGAGACACCGCTCGCCAACTACGGCGTCCACTACGCCCGTCAGCCCCTGACCTTCCACGGAGCGTGGATCCGCGCGGCCGTCCCGGTGGTGATCTCGTACGGCGCGCTCGCGCACTTCGCCGAGCAGGAGGTCACCACCGGCCGGCATCCCAAGGACGCCTCCCATCTGTCGTGGTCGGCGGGCCCGCACACCTGTCCGGTCAAGCAGCACACGCTGCTCATCGCCACGGAGTCGATCGAGCGGCTCACCCAGTGGCTGCCCGACCTGGAGCCGGTCCTGCCGCGCGAGCGACTCACCTGGCGGCCGGGCCCGTTCCACCGCTCGCTCACCGCGCTGCCCGTCCGGTTCACTCCCCGCTCCCCCGACCAGCCTGGAGATCCTTCATGACCGTGACCGACCGCATCGCCCTCGACCCGTTAGGCACCGACATCCCCGCCGAGATCGAGCGGCTGCGCTCGCTCGGCCCGATCGTGCCCGTCGAGCTGCCGGGCGGCATCCCGGCCTGGGCGCCGACCGGTTACGACACCCTCAAGGAACTGATCCTCGATCCGCGGGTGAGCAAGGACCCCCGGCAGCACTGGAAGTTGTGGCCCGAGATCGGCGAACACCCGTCCTGGGGCTGGATCCTGGCCTGGGTCGGCGTGATCAACATGCTCAACACGTACGGCGTCGACCACGCGCGGCTGCGCAAACTGGTCGCGCCGAGCTTCACGCAACGGCGCACCGAGGCGATGCGGTCCCGGGTCGAGGCGATCACCGCCGAGCTGCTCGACACGCTGGCGGAGGCCGGCGCGGACGGTGAGGCGGTCGACGTACGCGCGCTGCTGGGGTACCCGCTGCCGATGCGGATGATCTGCGAACTGTTCGGTGTGCCCGATGAGTTGACGGACGACACCGGGCGGATGATCGCCGCCATCATGGACACCTCCGACCCGACCCCGGCGCACGCGGAGTCCGTGCAGCGGCAGATCGGCACGGTGCTGCCCGCGCTGATCGCGCACCGCACCGAGCATCCCGGGGACGACCTGACCACCGAGCTGATCCGGGTGCGCGACGAGGACGGCGACCGGCTCGACGACGAGGAGCTGCTGTACACGCTGCTGCTGGTCATCGGGGCCGGGTTCGAGACCACCGTCAACCTGATCTGCAACGCGGTGGTCGCCCTCCTCCGGCAGCCGGAGCAGTTGGCGGCGGTGCGGTCCGGGAAGGTCGGCTGGGACGCGGTCGTCGACGAGACACTGCGAGTCCACCCGTCCATCGCCTCGCTGCCGCTGCGTTACGCCGTCGAGGACATCACGGTCGACGGCGTCACGATCCCCGCCGGTGACGCCGTCATCACGACCTACGCGGCCGCAGGTCTCGACCCGGCGCACTACGGTCCGGACGCGGCCGTCTTCGACGCGGCACGCGGGGCGGACGACCACCTGGCGTTCGGCATCGGCGTGCACCGGTGCATCGGCGCACCGCTCGCCCGGGTGGAGGCCCTGACCGCCCTGACCGCGTTCTTCGACCGCTTCCCGGACGTACGCCTCGCCGTGGACGCCGACGAGTTGCGGCAGGTGCCGTCGTTCATCGCGTTCGGCTGGCAGGAGGTGCCGGTGCGGCTGCGGCCCTGAGCCGGGCCGGGAACGGGGACGCGGGCGGCCCGACCGGTCCCCCGTTCCGGTCGTGCCTCCCGCGATGCATCGAACTTACGCGCGGGACCCATACGTTGTGAATCGTGCCAATGCCCTCTGCGGCGGCCACGGGGCTCACCTGTGCACGGGTGAGCCCGGATGGTCCGGTTCTGTCCGGTGCAGGGCGGGCGGGTCGAGGTCGCCGAGGGCCAGATGGGCGAGGACGACCTCGTAGAGATCGCTGCCGCCGGCCAGCAACTGGCGTTCCAGGACCGGTTCGGCGCTGCGTACGTGGTCGCGGACCGTCTGCGGGTGCATGCCCAGCGCGTGGGCGGCCCGCTCGGCGTTGCCGCCGGCGGCGATCCAGGCCCGCAGTGTGCGGCGCAGGTCGCGGGCGTCCGGGGTCAGGCGCCCGAGCAGGTCGTGCGCCCACGCGCGCAGAGCCGGTCCGGCCAGCAGGTCGCCGAGGCGGTCGCCCTCCGCCGTGCCGGAGAGGGACAGCCGCGGCTCGTCGGCGAGTCCCGCCTGGGCGTTGAGGGCGAGGTGGACGACGGCACGGACGGTGAGATCGGTGAAGTCGGCGTGCAGAAGCGCCTCGACGCGTTCCATGCGGGCGCGGACGGTGTTGCGGCTGACGCCGAGTATCTTCGCGGCGCTGACGGCGGTGAACTCCAGGCCGAGGCGGGTGGTGGCGAGGAGTTCGGCGTGGGTGTGGTGGGCCAGCGTGTCCAGCGGGCGCAGCACCTGGGCCGTCCACTCATGCAGGGTGTCCGGGTCCATCAGCCGCTCGGGGTGGGTGCGTTCGGCGTACACGGCCTGCTTGTCCGGGCGGAAGCGGGCGACGGCCAGGGCGCTGACGGCCTGGCCGTACGCGGTCGCGGTGCGGGCGAGGCTGTGCGGGGCGCTGCCGCCGAGGAACGTGCTCGCCCGCCGGTCGATCACGGTCCTCAGCTCGCGCCCCGCCGCGTCGCGCGGGGTGACGACGATGACGTGTTCGTCCGTCGCGGGGCAGCGCACGACGAGCGCGTGCTCGGCCGTCGCGTCCAGGCACTCCTCGGCGATCCGGTCGCGGTCCTCGGCCAGGCTCTCCAGGACGTACACGCACGCGGAGTCGGTGTCGAGCAGTCCGGGCCACAGGCCCGAGGCCACCCGGCGCGCGGAGACGGTGTCCTCCACCATCAGCAGTTGCAGGATGGCCAGCCGCAGGTCGGAGGTGGCCCGGGCCAGCCGGCGGTCGGCCGCGGTCGTCTCGCGCGCCCTGAGCAGCAGTTCGACCACCTGGGCGGTGTGGGTGACGATGTCGGAGGTCCGCCGGTCGAAGGGCGCCGTGCGGCAGACCGCGAGCACGGCCGCCGCGCCGGGATCCGTCGACGCTACCCGGACCAGGCGCTGGTGGCGGCCGGCGTCCTCCCAGGCCGCGGAGGCGATCCGCCCGGTGACCAGGTCCGCGACGAGGTGCCGGTCCAGCGGGGTCCGGGTGCCCGCGAGGAGGTTCCCGGCGCCGTCCTCCAGGCAGGCCGTCCCCCGCACGGCGTCCGCGAGCCACGCGACGACCTTGCGCAGGTCCCGTCCGCCCGGCCGCAGCTGGTCGAGGAGTTCCCGCGTCCATGCCCCACCGTCGACGTCCGTCCCGTCCGCGGGGCGGCTCCCGTCCTCTCGGCCTGCCATCTCGGCCTTCTCCCGGTTCGTCTCGTCCTTCTCGTCCGCCGTGTCGGCCCCGGCGTCCCGGTCGGGGACGTTACCTCACCGTTCTGTGCCGGTCGCGGTCTGCGACCGGCGGGATGTCCCCGGCGGCCGGCCGCCTGAGCACGCCCTAAGCTCGACGAATGGCCAAGTACTTCGACGTGCACCCCGACAACCCGCAGCCGCGCACCATTTCCCAGGTCGCCGACATCATCCGCTCCGACGGGCTGGTCGCCTACCCGACCGACTCCTGTTACGCGCTCGGATGCCGGCTCGGCAGCCGGGAGGGCATCGACCGGATCCGCACCATCCGGCACCTGGACGACCGGCACCACTTCACGCTCGTGTGCCAGGACTTCGCGCAGCTGGGTCAGTTCGTACGGATCGACAACGACGTGTTCCGTGCCATCAAGGCGTCCACGCCGGGCAGTTACACCTTCATCCTGCCGGCGACGAAGGAGGTGCCGCGCATGCTCCAGCACCCCAAGAAGAAGACGGTCGGCGTACGCATTCCCGACCACGTCGTCACCCAGGCCCTGCTCGCCGAGCTCGGTGAACCGCTGCTGTCCAGCACGCTCCTGATGCCCGACGAGGAGGAGCCGATGACGCAGGGCTGGGAGATCAAGGACCGCCTCGACCACGTGCTGGACGCGGTCGTCGACTCCGGGGACTGCGGCACCGAGCCGACGACGGTCATCGACTTCTCCGGCGGCGAGGCGGAGATCATCCGCAAGGGGGCCGGGGACACGTCACGGTTCGAGTGAGGCCGCTCGCGCCGACGGCGGGGGTCGCCTCAGGCAGGTGAATGGTGCGTGCAACGATGACCGTGACCCGGCCCGTCAGGCCGCCCGGTCACTCGCCGCCGACTGCGCAGAGAGGCAGCCCCCATGACCTCCGTACAGGGATCAGACGTGGACATCCCCACCGAGGACGGCGTCGCCGACGCCTATCTGGCCCATCCGGATGACGGCAGTCCCCACCCGGGCGTCCTGCTCTACCAGGACGCCTTCGGCATCCGCCCGCACCTGAAGTCGATGGCCGACCGGATCGCCGCGGCCGGTTACACGGTGCTCGTCCCGAACGTGTTCTACCGCAGCGGCCGTACGCCGGTCTTCGACCTGCCCGAGTTCATCGACCCGTCGGCGCGGCCGGAGATCTTCGAGCAGATCATGCCGGTGATGCAGGCTCTGACGCCCGAGCTCGCCATGCGGGACGCGGGTGCCTATCTGCGTTGGCTGGCCGACTCGCCGCTCGTCACCGACGGCCCGGTCGCGCTGACCGGCTACTGCATGGGCGCCCGGCTGGCCCTGTTCACCGCCGGCACCTACCCGGACCGGGTCGCGGCCGCGGCCGGTTTCCACGGCGGACGCCTGGCGACCGACACGCCGGACAGCCCGCACCTGGTGGCCCGACACGTCACCGCCGAGCTGTACTTCGGCCACGCCGACGAGGACCATTCGCTCCCGCCCGAGCAGCAGCAGCGGCTGGAGGACGCGCTCACCGAGGCGGGCGTACGGCACACCGTCGAGGTCTATCCCGGCGCGCACCACGGCTACACGCAGGCGGACACCTCCTCCTACAACAAGGAGGGCGACGAGCGGCACTGGGCGGCGCTGCTCGACCTCCTCGACCGCACCTTCTGACCGACGCTCAGACCCCCACAGTGGCGCCCGCGATGTTCGATCCGCGGGCGCCGACTCGTATTCACATGTTCGGCCCGTTGACATGCACGCGATCCCAGTGTCACTTTGAGAGCGCTCTCAGAACAGGTACGGACCAATCTCCCTGAGTGACCCCCCACAGGAGGTGGAGCGTGCTCAGAAAGCTCACTCGCCGGATCATGGCGCCGGCCGTGGCGGCCGCGCTGCTCGGCGCCGTCCTCACGGTCATCACACCGTCCGCCGCGGAGGCGGCGGTGCCCGCCACGATCCCCCTCAAGCTCACCAACAACTCCGGTCGCGGTGACGCGGTCTACGTCTACACCCTGGGCACCCTGCTGAGTACGGGGCAGCAGGGCTGGGCGGACGCCAACGGCACCTTCCACGCCTGGCCGGCCGGCGGCAATCCGCCGACACCGGCGCCCGACGCGTCCATCGCCGGTCCCGCCAACGGGCAGACGAAGACCATCCGGATCCCGAAGTTCTCCGGCCGGATCTACTTCTCCTACGGACAGAAGCTCGTCTTCAAGCTGACCACGGGCGGTCTGGTGCAGCCCGCGGTCCAGAACCCGACCGACCCGAACCGCGACATTCTCTTCAGCTGGTCCGAGTACACGCTCAACGACTCCGGCCTGTGGATCAACAGCAGCCAGGTGGACATGTTCGCCGCGCCCCACGCGGTGGGCGTGGTGCGCGCCGACGGCAGCACGCTCACCACCGGCCACCTCAAGTCGGGTGGCTACAACGGGTTCTTCAACTCGCTGCGCGCGCAGTCGGGCGGCTGGGCGAACCTGATCCAGACCCGGTCCGACGGCACCGTGCTGCGGGCCCTGTCACCCACGTACGGGCTGGAGACGGGCGCGCTGCCCGCCACCGTGATGAACGACTACATCAACCGCGTATGGACGAAGTACGCGACGACTAACCTCACGGTCACCCCGTTCGCCGACCAGCCGAACACCAAGTACTACGGCCGGGTGTCGGGCGACGTCATGAACTTCACCAACAGTTCGGGCGCGGTCGTCACCAGCTTCCAGAAGCCGGACGCGGCCAGCATCTTCGGCTGCTACAAGTACCTCGACGCGCCCAACGACCTGGTGCGCGGCCCGATTTCACGCACGCTGTGCGCGGGCTTCAACCGCTCCACGCTCCTGGTCAACCCCAACCAGCCGGACACCAGCACGGCGAACTTCTATCTGGACTCGGTCACCAACCAGTACGCGAAGAAGATCCACGCGCAGATGGCGGACGGCAAGGCCTACGCGTTCGCCTTCGACGACGTCGGCAACCAGGAGTCCCTGGTCCACGACGGGAACCCGCAGCAGGCGAACCTGACGCTGGACCCCTTCAACTAGACGGTTCGCAACGAGAGTTCGGTACGAGAGTTACGACCGACGGCCGAGGCCTCACCCCGCACTGCGCGGGGTGAGGCCTCAAACCGTGCCGGTATCGGTGTCGGTCAGCTGGTGGTCACCGCCGTGTCGTCGACGACGAAGCTGGTCTGGAGCGAGGAGTCCTCGACGCCGGAGAACTTCAGGGCGACCGTGGTGCCCGCGAAGGCCGACAGGCTGAAGGACTTCTGGACGTACCCGGAGGCCGCGTTCAGGTTGGAGTAGGTGGCCAGGGTGGTGGACCCGGCGGTGACCGTCAGCTTGTCGTACTGGGTGCTGGTGGTGGTCTCCGCCGTGTCGATGTGGAGGTAGAAGGTGAACGTGGTCCCCGTGCAGCCGCTGGGGATGGTCACCGACTGGGACAGCGTGTCGGTGTGCGTGGATCCGTAGCCGTCCAGCCAGGCCTTGTAGGAGCCGGTGCGGGCCGCCTGGCTGCTGGAGTTGGTGATGACGCCGCTGGTGGCGGTCCAGGTGGTACTGCCCGACTCGAAGCCCGCGTTGCCCAGCAGCTGGGTCGAGGTGCAGCTGCCGCCGCCACTGGAGCTGACGGTCCAGGTGAAGGAGGCGGTACCGGTGGCCCCGGTGCTGTCGGTCACCGTGACGGTGGTGCTGTAGGTGCCGGCCGTCGTCGGGGTGCCGGTGACGGCGCCCGTCGAGCTGATCGACAGGCCGGTGGGCAGGCCGGTCGCGGCGTACGTCAGGGTGCCGCTGTTGGTGCTGCTGGCCGAGATCTGCAGGCTCACCGCGGTGCCGACGGTGGAGGACTGGCTGCCCGGGTTGGTGACCGTGACGCCGGTGGTCGGCACGGTGATGTGGCTGCCGACGTTGATGCCCGCGAAGGCGTTGCCGACGCCGGCGTACTGCGCGGAGCTCGTGCCGTACAGCGCCCCGGCGGCGTTCAGGGCGGCGGTGCGGGCCTGGGCGTACGTGGTGCTGGACGTCATGTACGTCGTCAGCGCCTTGTACCAGATCTGCAGGGCCGCGGCCCGGCCGATGCCGGCGACGGCGACGCCGTCGGAGGTCGGGCTGTTGTAGGTGACGCCGTTGATGGTCTTGGTGCCGCTGCCCTCGGAGAGCAGGTAGAACATGTGGTTCGCGGGACCGGACGAGTAGTGCACGTCGAGGTTGCCGACGCCCGAGTACCAACTGTCGGCGGAGCCGCCGTCCTTGTCGGGCTCGTCCATGTACCGCAGCGGCGTGCCGTCGCCGTTGATGTCGATCTTCTCGCCGATGAGGTAGTCACCGACGTCGGAGGAGTTGTTGGCGTAGAACTCGACGCCGGTGCCGAAGATGTCGGAGGTCGCCTCGTTCAACCCGCCGGACTCACCGGTGTAGTTGAGATTGGCGGTGTTGGAGGTGACACCGTGGCTCATCTCGTGCCCGGCCACGTCGAGCGAGGTGAGCGCGTGGGTGCTGCTCGTGCCGTCGCCGTACGTCATGCAGAAGCAGTCGTCGTCCCAGAAGGCGTTGACGTACGCCGTGCTGTAGTGGACGCGCGAGTACGCGGCGACGCCGTCGTTCTTGATGCCGCTGCGCCCGAAGGTGTTCTTGTAGAAGTCCCACGTCACCTGGGCGCCGTAGTGCGCGTCGACGCCCGCGGTCTGGGTGTTGGAGCCCGAGCCGGTGCCCCAGGTGTCGTCGGCGTCGGTCATCAGGGTGCCGGTTCCCGACGTGCCGTTGTTCAGGCTGTACGTCTTGTGGGTACCGCGCGTGGTGTCGTTCAGCTGGTACGTCGAACCCGACAGCGTGGTCCCGATGGTGACCGTGCCGCTGTACTGGCTGTTGCCGGTACCGGTCTTGATGCCCTGGTAGCGGTAGAGCTCCGCGCCGCTGGTGGCGTCGGTGATGACGTGCAGCTGGCTGGGCGTGCCGTCGTCCTGCAGACCGCCGACCACCGTCTCCCAGGCGAGCTTCGGGGTGCCGCTGCCGGCCCAGATGACCTTGCGGGCGCTGTCGGTGGTGGGCTTCTCGGCGGCGAGGGACTTGGCCGCCTTGAGGGCCTTGGTCTCGGCGGACGCCTTGGCGAAGGTGGCGGTGGTGGAGGCGACCTTCACGCTGCGCTTGCTGTTGAACGTCGTGCTCACCGTGCCGGTGGCCTGAGCCGCGGGCGGGGTGTGCACGACGAGGTCGCCGCCGAGGACGGGCAGGCCGGCGTAGGTCCGCTCGTAGCGGGTGTGGAGGGTGCCGTCGTTGTCCTTGACGACGTCCTTGACGACCAGTTTCTCCCCGGCGCCGAGGCCGATCGTGCGGGCCGTCGCGGTGGTCTTCTGATCCGCGCTCTTGATCAGCGCGGTGCGCTGGGCCGGGGTGAGTTTGGCCTCCAGACCACCGGTGCGCAGGGGGCTGGGGTGGGGGGCAGCGGGCTTCGCGTTCGCCGGAACCGACTGGATGCCGACGGCGAGGAAGGCTGCGGTGGAGACCAGGGCTCCTACCGCCATCCGCTTGCGGGGGTTGCGTCTCACTCGTTCTCCTACTGCGGTGGCCGCGTGGGGCGGCCGGACAGACCGGGCAGCCGGGTGTGCTGACCGGGACGAGCCGAGCTGTGCGGGACCGTGACTGCGTGAAGAGAACGTGGGGGGTACGTGCCGCAGTTGGGGGGAGGATGGCAGGCTTGACCGAGGCATGTCAGCAGGGTCCGGGACAATCGAGGGTTATCCCTCTGCGCCGGACGGAGACAGAGGGACCACCCCTGACCCGCCCAAGTGCCTTTGCAGAAAATGCACCTGACGCTCCATCAGCTCACCCGTGACCGGATGCCCGATCGGCTGATGACCGACGCCCGGCATCAGGAACACCTCGTGCGGACGCCCGGCGTCCCGAAGCGCGTCGGACAGACGCACCGTGTTGAGGGGCGGCACGTTGCGATCGTCGAGGCCGTGCATCAGCAGCAACGGCCGTACGAGGCGCGGCGCGTCCCGCACGAGCGAGCAGGCCTCGTAGCGCTCCGGAAACCGGTCGGGATGACCGAGACTCCGCTCCCGCCAGCGGGCGTTGTACAGCCGCTGGTCGGTGACGCCCGCGCCTGCGACGGCGGCATGGAAGACGTCCGGGCGGCGCAGCACGGCGGCGGTCGCGAGAGACCCACCGAAGGACCACCCCCTGATACCGACCCGCCCGAGATCCAGCTCGGGATGCAGCCGGGCGGCTTCCCGAAGCGCGGTGACCTGGTCGTCGATCGCCACCCCGAACAGATCGCCGTGGACCTCGCGTTCCCACTCCGGCCCACGCCCCGGAGTACCCCGCCCATCGGCGGCGAGCACCGCGAACCCGTGCTCGGCGAACCACTGCGACACCAGCACCCGCCAGTCCGACTCCACGGTGACCCGCTGCGCGGCCGCACCCCCGTACGGATCCGCCAGCACGGGCAGTCGACCGCTCCCCGCCCGGTACCACGACGGCAGATGGAGCCGGGCGCGCAGCTCACGCGGACCAAGGAGGAGACGGGTGAGGCGTACATCGAGCACGGGCTGCTCGGCGTACGAGGGAATCGCGACGGCCGGCTTCCCCTTCCGCCGCGCTTGAGTCCGCCCACCGGGGCGGTCCGGGCCGCGGGCCGCCTGGACGAGCGTGCCGCCACGGCGGAGGCCGGAGTGGACGGCAGGACCCGAACTCAACCGGCGGACACCTGCCGTGTGCCCGTAGCTGTAGAGGTGCGTCTCGGTGGGCTCGGCGGACTCGGACGCGGCGAAGAGCACCTCATCAGCTTCGACGCCGAGCAGGGACCGGAGTTGGAGCCCGGGTGGCGTGACGGGGACGCCGTCGACGGTGAGCCGACGGGTGCCGTGCAGGTCGGAGTGGGCGAGGAGGGCGCCGGAGTCGGTGCGGGCGGGAAGGCCCGGGACGAGCTGCACCCAGTGGTCGTCCCGCTGCTCGTGCAGGACCGTCGTCCTCCCGTCACCGGGGTCGACAGCGAGGAAGCGGACGGTGCACTGATCCCGGGACTGCACGACGGCATACGGCCCGTGCCCGTCCCAGCCGGCCCCGACGACGTACTCGAACGCCTCTCGGTCCCAACTGGCCTGCGTCAGACGGCCGTTGAGCCCGGCGATCCGGAGGGTGACGTCGGCATTGGGGGTACCGACGGCAGCGAAACGCCGTCCTGGTGCCTCGGCGTCGAGTGCGGGCCAGGGGTGGACGCGGCTGGAGTCCGTTCGGGCGATGAGGAGTTGGGTTCCGTCCGGGGACCACCAGTGGCCGAGCGGGCCGTCGGGTGCGGTGGCCGCGGTGTGCACCGCAGTCCCGAACTCGACGTCGGGAGCGCCGGGTTCGGCGACGGCTCGGTCCGCGGTACCGTCCGCGTCCATCAGACGCAGGGCGCCGCCGGCGACGTACGCGATCCGGTGTCCCGTGGGGTCGGGGCGCGGGTCGGACACCGGGCCGGGTGTCGGCAGCCGCCATGGTCGCCCGCCGGCGACGCGTACCGCCCACAACTCCCCCGCCAGGACGAAGGCGACCAGATCACCGCTTCGGCTCGTGGCGTACGTCCCGATGTCGGTCGGTCTTTGCCGGCGCAGCGTCACGGGGTCGGCCACCAGGCGCTCCGCGCCGGAGTCGAGGTCCAGGGCCCAGAGGCAGGTGAGCGGATCGCTTCCGGCGCGGGAGCGGAGGAAGAGGACAGTCCTGCCGTCGGGCGTGATGGTGAAGTGAGCGGGGACGCCGTGGGTGAAACGGTCGGTGCGGACGAGTTGTTCGGGGAGAGGAGGGATCGAGGGAATCGGAGGGATCGACACGTACGGCAGCCTTCCACCGGACTCCGCAATAAAACATCCATTCGATTTAGGGGGTGATCTCTCAACTCGCCCGGCGCAGGACGTCGACGACCAGGTCAGTCGTCTCCAAGGGTCGTATCAGCGGCTGACGCCGACGATCCAGGTGGTCTGCGGGCGGGTGGCGGCCGGGCCACAGGTAAAGTGCCGAGGTCGGAAGGGAGATGCGCATGCACCGGGATGGGTCTCCGCTGCCGGGTCCGACGGGACGTCTGGTCGGGCGCGATCTCGACCTCGTACTGATCCAGGAGTTCGTCGACGAGGCCGTGCTCTCCGGTGGGGCGCTGCTGCTGGCCGGGGATGCCGGGGTCGGCAAGACGGTGTTGCTGGACGCGGCGGCCGAGCGGGCGCACGGCGGGGGTGCGCGGGTGGTGCGTGCCGCGGGAGTGGAGTTCGAGAGCACCATCAGTTTCTCGGGGCTCCATCAGGTCCTTCAGCCGTTGTTCGCCGGGATCGAGGGGCTGAGCGATCCGCACCGCGACGCCCTCGGCGTCGCCTTGGGACTGGACCAGGGGGCTCCCTCCGATCAACTGCTGGTCTCGAACGCGGCGTTGACCCTGCTCGTACAGGCAGCCGCGGAGCGCCCGTTGCTGGTCGTCGTCGACGATCTCCCGTGGCTGGACCGGGCCAGCGCCACGGTGCTGGGCTTCGTCGCGCGCCGCCTGGGCGGCAGCAGGGTCGGCTTCCTCGGCGCGTACCGGTCGGGTGAGGGGAGCTTCTTCGAACACGGCGGAGTCCCCCGGCACCACGTACAGCCGCTCGACGCGGACGCGGCGGCTGCGCTGATCGAGGCGCGCGCCCCTTCCCTCGCTCCCCGCGTGCGGGAGCGTCTGCTGACCGAGGCGCAGGGCAACCCGCTGGCCCTCCTGGAACTGCCCACCGCCCTCAGCGGCCCGCAGCGCTCGGGCACCGGGATGCCCGAACTGCTGCCGTTGAGCCGCCGGCTCCAGGCCGTGTTCGCCTCCCGCGTGGAGGCGCTGCCCGCCTCGACCCGACTGCTCCTCCTGTACGCGGTCCTGGACGGCACCGGCGACCTGCGCGCCCTCGCGTCGGCCGGTTCCGAGCGGACTCGTATGGAGGACCTCGCTCACGCGGAACGGGCGGGACTCGTGTCCGTGGGCGAGCGCACCGGACGTCTGGCCTTCCGCCATCCGCTCACGCGCTCGGCCGTCGTGGAGCTCTCGACCAGCGATCAGCGGCGCGAGGTGCATCGTGCCCTCGCCGAGTACCGGACTGACCGGCCCGACCGGCGCGCCTGGCACCTCGCGCACGCCGCGGTCGAACCCGACGAGGATGTCGCGGTGCTGCTGGAGCGGGTGGCGCGCGACACCGTACGGCGGGGTGACGCGGGCGGTGCCATCGCCGCGCTGCTGCGCGCCGCGGAGTTGAGTCCGCGCGGCTACGAGCGCAGTCGGCGGATCGCCGAGGCGGCCTATCTCGGCGCGGACCTGACCGGCGATCTGCGTGACGTGCCGAGGCTGCTCGAAGAGGCCCGCCTGGCCGACGGCGGACGGGCCGGGCCGCTGGTCGCCGCGGTCGCGGCGGCCCACCACATCCTGCTCAGCGGCGAGGGCGACCTGGACACCGCCCACCGGCTGCTCGTCGGCGCGATCCAGATGCAGCACCAGCCGTACGACGCGACCGACCCCACCATGGTCAACGCGCTGTACACGCTCGCCTGGCTGTGCCAGAGCAGTCAGCGCGCGGAGCTGTGGCAGCCGCTGCACCAGGCGCTGACCCTGGTGAAGCCGGGGGTCCCGGACCAACTCGCCGTGGCGCTCAGCACGATGGCCGATCCGGCGCGGACGGCACCGCCCGCGCTCGGGAGGCTCGACGAGGCGATCACCTCGCTCGACCGGGAGGTGGATCCGGTCCGCGTCATCCGGATCGCCCTGGCCTCCCTCTACGTGGACCGGCTGCCGGGGTGCAGGACGGCGCTGCGGCGCGTGCTGCGCGACGGGCGGGACAACAGCTCGCTCGCCGTGGAGATCCAGGGGTTGGTCTACCTGGGCAGGGACCACTTCGCGGCGGGTGAGTGGGACGAGCTGGAGGCACAGGCCGCGCAGGGCCGGGATCTGGGCGAGGCCCACAGCTACCAGCTGCTGTCGACGGAGTTCCTGTACCAACGGGCGCTGGTCGCCGCGGCGCGCGGTGACGAGGCTGCCGCCAGAGCTCTGACGGACGAGATGACCCTGTGGGCGACACCTCGCGGTGTGGGTTCCTACCTCTCCTGCGCCTCGCACGCGCGGGCGTTGGCCGCGCTCGGCCGCGGCCGGTTCGAGGACGCCTACCGGCACGCGTCGGCCATCAGCCGCCCGGGGGAACTCGCCTCGCACGTCCCGCCTGCCCTCTTCGTCGTCATGGACCTCGTCGAGGCCGCGGTCAGGACGGGCCGGACCGAGGAGGCGACGGCGCACGCCACCGCTGCTCGCGAGGCCGGCATCGACGCGATCTCGCCCCGTCTCGCCCTGCTCGTCAAGGCGTCGGCGGCGATCGCCGCGGTCGATCACGACGCGACCGCGCTGTTCGAGGAGGCGCTCGCCGTACCCGGCACCGACCGCTGGCCCTTCGAGCTGGCCAGGGTCCAACTCGCCTACGCCGAACGCCTCCGCCGCGCGAAGGCCACCACGGAGGCGCGCACCCAGCTCGGCAACGCGATCGACACCTTCGAGCGACTCGGCGCCCGCCCCTGGGCGACGAGGGCGGGCAACGAGCTGCGGGCGACCGGTCTGTCCCTCGGCACCGCCGGGGTCACCGGGCCCGCGTCGCTGACGCCACAGCAACGGGAGATCGCCATGCTCGCGGCGGCCGGTCTCACCAACAAGCAGATCGCCGAACGCCTCTTCCTCTCCCCCCGCACCGTCGCCGCCCACCTGCGCCAGCTCTTCCCCAAACTGGGTGTCGCCTCGCGAGCGGCGCTGCGCGACGCGTTGGTGCAACTGCCGCCGGAATAGGGCCTGTTGCCGCGTCGGACACGGAGGACGCCGGAAGCACGGCTGGACACGCCGAGCCCTTCTGCTTCCATACGCTCCCCCGAGCGCCCCTCCTCGTCCGGACCGCGTCCCTGAGGCTGGAGGATCGGTCCTGCGATCGGGGGGTATCCATGACAACGGCCTCTTCCGTCGGCACGGCTCCGGGAGGGCTTCCCTTCCTCGGCCACCTGCTGCCGCTGATGCGCGACCCTCTGCGGTTCCTCACCTCGCTGCCCGCGCACGGTGACCTGGTCTACATCCGTATCGGCCCGCTCAAGGCCCTCGCGGTGTGCGACCCCGGGCTGACTCGTCACGTCCTGGTCGACGACCGGACCTTCGACAAGGGCGGCCCGCAGATCGAACAGGCCCGGGAGGCGCTGGGCAACGGTCTGCCGCTCTGCCCGCATGCCGAGCACCGGCGCCAACGCCGGTTGGTCCAGCCGGCGTTCCGCGCCGCCCGACTCCCCGCGTACGCACGCGTGATGACCCAGGAGACGGCCGCCGTCACGGGTTCCTGGTCCGACGGCCGGACCTTCGACGTCTATGTCGAGATGCAGCGGATCGCCGCCCGGAGTTTCGTGGCGACGGTGTTCGCCGACACCCTGACCGCCACCGCCCTCACCGAGATGCTGGAGGATTTCGGCGTCATCGCGGAAGGCATCTTCCGGCGCATGATCACGCCACCCCTGCTCAACGGACTCCCCACCCCCGGCAACCGCCGCTATCACCGCGCGCGCTCGCGGCTGCGCGGGACGATGGCCCGTGTCATCGCGGACCGCCGCTCGGGCGGCACCGGCGACGACGACCTGTTGTCGGTCTTCCTGGACACTCCCGATTCCACCGAAGGCGACAAGGACCAGGGTCTGTCCGATGCCGAGATCATCGACCAGTTGATGGACTTCTTCTTCGCCGGCATCGAGACCACCGCCGCCGTCCTGGCCTGGACGCTGCATCTGCTGACGAACCATCCCGGCATCGAGGAGCGACTGCACGCCGAGGTCGACGACGTCCTCGCCGGCACCGCGGCCACGTTCGACGATGTGCCGAGGCTGGAGTACACGCGCCGGGTCATCGACGAGACGCTGCGGCTGTATCCACCCGGCTGGCTCATCAGCCGTACCACCACCGCCGACACCCGCCTCGGCGGGCACTTCCTGCGGGCCGGTACGGCCATCATCTACAGCCCGTATCTGATCCACCACCGCGCCGACCAGTACGACGACCCCGAGCGTTTCGATCCCGACCGTTGGAGCGGTCCGCAGCGTCTCAGTCCGTCGGACGGTTCCTTCATCCCGTTCGGCGGTGGCGCCCGCAAGTGCATCGGCGACCAGTTCGCCCTCACCGAGGCCGTCATCATCCTGGCCACGATCGCCGCCCGGTGGCGTCTGGAACCCTTACCGGGCAGCCGAGTTCGCCCTTCCATGGCGCTCACGTTGAGTCCGCAACGGCTGACCATGCGCGTCAGGCCCCGCGTGTGACGGTTTCCGAGTGCCACGGTCACACCGCAACGCGCCCCCGTCGTCGAAGATCGGTGCGGCGAGCACCGGGTACCTCTTGGGCAACAGAGTTCGACCAAGGGGGAAGCACCCGTGCGGAACAGCCCTGCCGAACACCGTGGCACTTGGGGAAAGGCCGTGGTCATCGGCGGCGGATACGCGGGCCTCGTGACCGCTCGCGTCCTGGCCGACCA
Organism: Streptomyces sp. NPDC088794; assembly: GCF_044750545.1. Lineage (NCBI taxonomy): Bacteria > Bacillati > Actinomycetota > Actinomycetes > Kitasatosporales > Streptomycetaceae > Streptomyces > Streptomyces sp. NPDC088794. Next base: position 319,218 of record NZ_JBIVKB010000012.1, read on the forward strand.
TTTCTCCGAAGTGGTCGTCCTGGAGCGGGACGTGGTCGACGAGAACACAGGCACCCATCCGCACGCACCGCAGGGCTACCACGCGCACGCCCTGCTGGCCAAAGGCGGGGAGATTCTGGAGCGGTACTTCCCAGGCCTGCGCGCGGAGTTGCAGGACATCGGGGCACCGGTCTTCGACTACGGAGAGCGCCTCAGTTTCCTCCTGCCCACCGGCTTCGCCCCAAGGAACCGGACGGGCGTGGAGATTCAGACGTTCACCCGGGACGAACTGGAGCGGCGCCTACGCGGCAAGGTGCTCGCGCTGCCTCAAGTGACGCTCCTGTCCGCCACACGCTGCGAAGGTCTCAGGATGACCGGTTCCGGCAGGGTGGACCGAGTCCTGTACCGGGCCGAAGGCGCCGAGCAACTGACGGAACTCGAAGCGGACTTGGTGGTCAACACCTCGGGCCGGGCCGGCGCTCTGGACAACTGGCTTACGGAACTGGGCCTTTCCGTGCCCGAGAAGCGCGTGGTCAAGGCGAGGATCACGTACACGTCGATGTCCTTCGACCGGCCGGAGAAGAACCACCCGGACTTCAACCTGGCCTACCAGATGACGTTCGCGCCCGACATCCCCCGGGGCGGAGTCATCCTGGCGGTCGAACGGAACCGCTGGATGTGCTCGTTGGTCGGATACGACGACCAGATGCCGCCGATCGAGGACGGCGCCTACCTGGATTTCGCGAAGAGCCTCAAGAACGGCCGTCTGGTCGAGCAGCTCGAAACCCGGACCGGCCAGGGCCCGACGCATCGCTACACCAATGCCGACAACCAGTGGCGCCTCTACCACAAGATGAAGGACTGGCCGGAGCGCCTCATCGCCATCGGCGACGCGGTCTGCGTCTTCAACCCCGTCTACGGACAGGGCCTGACCGTCGCCGCGCTGGAAGCCGAGCTGCTCGACCGCACACTGACCGAACGCGCGACGCGCAAACGCGGCCTCGATGGCCTGGCCCGGACATACCAACGCGCGGTGGCCCGCATGCTGCTGACCCCATGGACCCTGTCGAGCAACTCGGATCTCATGTGGAATCCGGACCATCAGCCCCTCTCGGCGAGGTTCGCCCACTGGTACAACCGGCACTTCTTCGAGGTGTCCGTCCGGGACGCGGGGGCGTGGACCCGATTCGCGCGGGTCGCCAACATGGTGGCTCCGCCGACCGTGCTGTTCCATCCGGCCGTGGTCGCGAAGGTCGTCGCCCAGGCGTTGTTCCGCCGCGCCCGACCGGCTGACTGACTGACTGACGCCGGCCCTACTTCGCCTGGTACGCCCGGAGAAAGGTCCGCACTCCCTCGACGATGAGCGGCCGGACCCGGGCGTCCTCCGCGGCATTCGCCGAACCGAACCTGTTGAGCGCGACGTTGAAGGTCAGCGCGATGAACTGGTCGGCGGCGAGCAGGGCGTCGGGGACGTCGAGCAACCCGGCCTCGGCGAAGGCGGCGAACCGCTCGGCGAGTGCCTCCTCAGGGGCGTCGGCCATGGAGTTCTCGCCGCCGTCCGGCACATGGCGGGACTGTGCCCGGACCAGCCGTTGCAGCGTCGCGTACTCCGACGAGCCGAGCATGTCGGTCGCGATGCGCGTCGCGAACCCGACCAGGACGTCCTCCAGGGCGGCTGCTTCGGTGGGGCCCGCGAGGGTGTCGTCGAGGATGCGCCGGATCGTGGTGATCAGCGACTGGCCGACGGCGTCGACGACCGCCTGCAACAGCGTCTGCTTGTCCCCGAAGTAGTCGTAGACCGTCCGCTTGGACACCTCGGCCCGGGCGGCGACCGCATCGACGCTGGTCCGATCGAAACCGTCGGCGAGGAACAGTTCCCGGGCCGCGGCGAGGATCGCGGCCCGCTTCGGCGTGGACCCCTCGCGCAGTGTCTTCGCGGTCGGTGTCTTCGGCCTCGGCGTCTTCGTGGTCGGCATGGCCTCACTCTAACCCAACTACACTGCACGGTGTAGTGTAATTTTGGTTGCTCGCCCGCCTACGAAGGAAGGACGTTCATGACCACAACCCTGGTCGCTCCCCCGGTCCGCGTCGGGAAGGCCGCCGTCTGGGCGCTGGGCATGCTGGCGGCCGCCACCGGGACCCTGGAGTCGGTGGTGACACCGACGCTCCCGCTGCTGCAACGGGAGTTGTCCATGAGCCCCGCCCAAGGGGCGTTACTCAGCATCACGATGCTCATCACCGGCGCGCTCGTCACACCCGTCGCGGGCAACCTCGGTGACCGCCACGGCGGGAAACGGGTCATGCTCCGGCTGATGGCGGTGGTCGCGGCCGGTGGCCTGGTGTCCTCGCTGGCGCCGAACCTGCCGGTGCTGCTGCTCGGTCAGGTACTCGAGGGCGCGATGGTCGGCGCGATGCCCCTCTCGTTCATCCTCGTCCGCAAGCACCTCACACCGGGCGAGTCCCAGGTGGCCATCGGCGTGGTCAGTGGGATGTTCGTAGGCGGCGGGATGCTGGGCACGCTGATCGCCGGGCCCATCGCGGAAAACCTGTCCCGGCACTGGATGTTCGCGATACCGACGATCGCGATCGTCGTGGCGACCCTGCTGGTCCAGAGGCTGATGCCGGACGACCCGCCGGCCCGCTCGGAGGCCAGGATCGACTGGCCAGGTCTGGTGCTCCTCAGCGGCATTCTGCTGACGCTCATGTTCGGGCTCGCGCTGGCGCCCAGCGCCGGCAGCCAACCGCTCGCGTTCGGCGCCCTCGTCGTGCTCCTGGCCCTGTTCGTGGCCGGGTGGACCGTCGTCGAACGCCGGTCGCCCTCGCCGATGGTCGATCTCAACCTCCTTGCCAAGCCCGCGATCTGGAGCTCGTACGTGATCACGTTCGCCGTCTGCGTGGGCACCGCCGTGGCGATGTATCTCGTGCCGCAACTGTTCGCGGTGTCCGCCGACGGCTACGGCTTCGGGGCGAGCTCCACCGACATCGGGCGGTATCTGCTGCCCGGCGCCGTCATGGCGGCGATCAGCGGGCCGCTCGGCGGGCTCGCGGCGCGGCGATTCGGCTCAAGTGCCGTGGTCGCGACCGGAATCGGCCTCATGACGGCCACGTTGGTCGCCCTGGCGTTCCAGCACTCCGCGGTCTGGCATCTCGTCGTCGGCAAGGCGCTGATCGCCCTGGCCAGCGGTGTCTGCGTCACGGCGATGGTCGTCAGGACGGCCACCTCCGTCGATCACGGCAACACCGGCACCGCCACCAGCCTGGTCCTGGTGACGCGCGTGATCGGCTTCGCCGCGGGCGCGCAGATCAGTGGCGCCTTCCTCACCGCCGGGACCCGCCCCGGGATGGACGACCCGGCCGAATCGGCCTTCGTCACCGGCTTCGTCGTCGCCGGCGCGGTCACGGCACTGTCCCTGCTGGTCGTCCGCACCTTGAACAAGGGAGTCAAGGCATGACCCACACCCATCAGTTGACGGGCACCCGCGTGACACCGAGGCGCAAGGTCCTGATCTCGGGGGCCAGCATCGCCGGTCCCGCCCTCGCCTACTGGCTGAACCGCTACGGATACGCGGTCACGGTGGTCGAGAAGGCGGGCTCGCTCCGCAGCGGCGGTTACCCCATCGATGTGCGCGGCACCGCACTTGAGGTCGTGCGTCGGATGGGGATCCTGCCCCGACTCCGGGACGTGCACGTCGACTCGCGCCGGATCACCTTCCTCGACGCGGACGGCGGCACGGTCGCTTCGGTCGACCCCCATACCGTCGCCGGCGGTGTCGCGGGACAGGATCTGGAGGTGCGGCGCGGGGATCTGACCGACGCCCTCTACACAGCGGTCCGAGACGACGTGGAGTTCTTGTTCGACGACCACATCGACACCCTCGACCAGACCGGCCACGGGGTCGACGTCACCTTCCGCGGGGGCGACAGCCGTACGTTCGACATGGTGTTCGGCGCGGACGGTCTGCACTCACGTACCCGCGAGTTCCTGTTCGGCCCCGAGGAGCGGTTCCACCGCTATCTCGGGTACTGCTTCGCCGGGTTCACCCTGCGCAACACCCTCGGGCTCTCCCACGAGGTCATGATGTGGAACACGCCAGGCAGGGCCGCGGCTCTCTACGCCGTGGGCGACGGCGACGAAGTGCACGGTTTCCTCAACTTCGCGCGCCCGGAACCGCCGTTCGGCGCGTTCCGTGACCCGGAGGCCCAACGGGACCTGGTGGCAGGGGTCTTCGCCGATGCGGGGTGGGAAGTCCCTGGGATGGTCGCCGCCATGCGTGACGCCGACGACCTGTTCGTGGACGTGGTCAGCCAGATCCGCATGCCTCGTTGGTCCAGTGGCCGGGTCGCGCTGGTGGGCGACGCCGCGTACGCGCCCTCGTTCCTCACCGGGCAGGGGTCCAGCCTCGCGCTCGTCGGTGCGTACATGCTCGCCGCTTCCCTGTCCGACCGGGACGCGGTGGAGGGGTTCGCCGCCTACGAACACGACACCCGTGAATTCGTGACCGCGAACCAGGAGTTGATCGGCGAGGGCGATGCCGCGCTCTTCCCCACCACCGCCCGGGCCCTGGAACGGCGCAACGAGATGCTGCGTGGGCTCAGCGCCATGCCTCCCGCGCAGGGTCGACCGGCCCACTCGGCGCTCACCCTGCCGGACCTCGTGCACGCCGGCTGATCTGCGGGAGGTCTCCCCCGGGCTCAGCCCCGCAGCGGCTGCGCCAGCCGTTCCAGCAGGCCCGCTACCAGCGCGGTCTGCGCGGGCACGGTGTCCGGGTAGATGAACTCCCCCTGGGCATGGGCTCCGTCGCCGACGGCGCCCATGCCGCACAGCACGGGCAGGCCGAGCGCGGCGACGAAGTTGGCGTCGCTTGCGCCGCCGACCGCGGTGTCGCGCAGGGCGTCGCGGCCCTGGTCGCGGGCGACCGCGCGGGCGAGGTCGAGCAGGGGGACGGAGGCTGCGTTGAGGGTCATCGGCGGCCGGTTCCAGGCGTGGTCGATCTCGATGCGGACGCGCGGGTCGCTGACCTCGATGGCGTCCAACTCCGCGTCGACCCGGTCCTGTTCGGCCTGGCTGCTGACCCGGATGTCGACGCCGGCGGTGGCCTGTCCGGCGACGACGTTGATGGCCGAACCGCCCTTGAAGAGGCCGGTGTTGATCGTGGTGCCCTTCTCGGGGGCGGCGACCTTCGCGGCGGCGACCACGAACTCGGACAGTGCGGTGATCGCACTCGCCCCGTCCTGCGGCGCGAGCCCGGCGTGCGCCTCCACTCCGGTGGCGGTGACCTGGAAGATCCCGGTGCCCTTGCGGGCCGTCTTGACCGCGCCGTGGGCGCTCGGCTCCAGCACCAGCGTGACGTCGGCCTTCCGCGCGACCTCCTCGATCACCGGCCGCGAGGACAGGGACCCGATCTCCTCGTCGCCGTTGAAGAGGAAGGTGACGGTGGGCAGCGGCACACCGCTCTCCCGCGCCAGCCTCAGGGCCCAGATCCCCTGCGCCAGACCGGTCTTCATGTCGAAGATGCCCGGCCCGCTCAGCCTGTCCCGCCCGTCGTCGGACGGCCCCGGCTGCTCCCATCCGGCCAGGGTCCCGGTCGGCCATACGGTGTCGTAGTGACCGACGAGCGCGACGTGCCCGGCGCCGGTGCCGGCGTAGGTCAGGGTGAGGGTGTCGCCGCATTCGACGCCGGGGTGGCGCTGTTCGTGGTTGGGCCGGCCGAGACGCCGGACGGTCAGCTCGCGCAGGAGGTCCAGGCCGCTCGCGAGGCCGGGAAGGTCGTAACTGCCGGTCTCGTGGCGGACGAGGGTCAGGATGTCGTCGACGATCCCCGACGAGACGTCCTGGGCGCGGGCGGTGAGGGTGGCGGCTGCGGGTGAAGCGGTCATGGTCTGCTTTCTCGTAGGGAGACGCGGGGGCGGCTCTGTCGTGGGCGTGCGGGATCAGCCGACGCCGAAGGGGATGCCGAGCAGGTACCAGGCCACGAAGAACGCGACCCAGACGACCCAGACGACGGCGGCGATCGGGATGGTGAAGGAGGCCAGGGTGCCGATGCCGGCGGACTTCTTGTGCTGCTGGATGAAGCCCAGGGCCATCGCGAAGTACGGGCTCATGGGGGTGACGCAGTTGGTGACCGAGTCGGCGACGCGGTAGACGGCCTGGGTGGTCTCGGGCTCGATGCCGATGAGCATCAGCATGGGCACGAGGATCGGCGCGGCCAGCGCCCACAGGGCGGAACCGCTGGTGATGACGAGGTTCATGAAGGTGATCAGTACGGCGATGCCGACCAGCACGGTCCAGCCGCCCAGGTGCATGTCCTTCAGGGTCTGCGCGCCCTCGATGGCGATGACGTTGCCGATGTTCGTCCACTTGAAGTAGGCGAGGAACTGCGAGATCGCGAAGAAGAGGACGAGGATCGGGGCGTAGGTGCGCGTGCCCTCGACCAGGCCGTCGACGATGTCGCGCGGGGCCCGGAAGGTGCCGGCGATCCGGCCGTAGACCCAGCCGAGGAGGGTGAAGAACAGGAAGAGGACCAGCGACATGCCGGTGATCAGCGGGGATTCGACGAGGGAGCCGCCCGGGCCGCGCAGGGGTGAGGACGCGGGGACGAGGGCCGCTGCCAGGAGCGCGACGAAGCCGAGCGCGACCAGGCCGGTTGTCCGCAGCGCGCGGCGCTGCTCCTCGGTGACCTCGATGGTCTTCAGTTCCTCGGCGCTGAGCGCGGTGATCGGCTCGTCGGGGTCGAGGTCCGTGCGTTTGGCGATGACCTTGTCGACGACGAGTGTGATCACCAGGGCCACGAGGACGGACGAGGCGAGCGCGAAGAAGTAGTTGGCCACCGGGGTGACGACGTAGTCCGCGTCGATGGTGTGGGCCGCGGCGGTGGAGATCGACGACAGCAGTACGTCGGTGGTGGTGATCGCCGGGGAGGCGTCGTAGCCGGCGGAGATGGAGACGTAGGCGACGATGCAGCCCAGCACCGGACTGCGGCCGGCGGCACGGTAGATGAGGGCCCCGAGCGGGATGAGGGTGACGTACGCGGCATCGCCCGCCACGTGGGCGACCATCGCGGTCATCGACAGCGCGAAGGTGAGGTACCTGCCCGGCACGCGCGCGACCATGCGGCGCAGCATGGTCGTGAACAGCCCGCTGGCCTCGGCGACGGCGATGCCGAAGCCCACGATGAGGATGGTGGCCAGCGGCGGGAAGGTCGCGAAGTTGTCGACGGCCCCCTCGATCATCGTCGTCAGGCCGGCCTTGCTGAGCAGGCTCTGCACCTTGATGGCCTCGTGCGTCCCGGGGTGCACGGTGCCGACACCGGCCGCCGCCAGTACCGCGCTGAGGACGATCACGACCCCCGCGAGGATCCAGAACAGCCAGAAGGGGTTGGGGAGTTTGTTGCCGATCTTCTCGATCGCCGCGAAGCTCCGGAACGCGATGCGCAGGGCTCTCGACTCCGGCTCGGTCGGCGGGGACGGGGGCTCGGGCTGCGGTTGAGGCTGAGCGGAGGTGACACTCATCGGTACCTCTTCGTGCATTGGGGGGACGTTCCTGCGAACAATGGCATCCGAGTGAGAGATTCTCTATACCCTGGATGTAACGGTGGGATTAATCGGCACCCTAAAGTGGAGCACCATGACCCGTCCTCTCCTCGACGAGCTCGACCGGCGCCTCATCGGCGCGCTCCACCTGGCACCCCGGGCCACCTGGGACGACATCGGCGAGATCCTCGCCGCCGACGCCAGCACGCTCAAACGCCGTTACGACCGGTTGCACGAGGCGCGGATGGTCCGCGTGATCGGACAGGCCGACTGGGGCATGCACTCCACGGCCATGCCGGTCCACGTCTTCCTCGACGTCACCGGCGAGACCCCGCTGGCCGTCCTCCACCGACTGCGCGACCTGCCCCACCTCCAGCTGCTGGCACAGATCTCGGGCGACTACCCGCTCTACGCCGTCGTGCACGCCCCGTCCGAGGCGGCCACCAGCGAGGCGATCGACCGGATGTTCTCCGTCCCCGGGGTCCGCCGCGTCAACGCCCTGCCCGCGCTCAGCACCCTGCGCCGGGGCAGGACCTGGGACCCCCAGTCCCTCACGGAGACCGAGCGCGCCGACCTGCTGAAGCTCACCGGCGCCCGCCCCGAGGGCACGGCGACCGCGACACCGCCCGCGAAACCGCTCAGCGAGGGCGAACGCAGCGTCGTCGCCCAACTGCTCCAGGACAGCCGCGCGTCCGCCGCGAGCATCGCCCGCACCGCCGGCCTGGCCACCTCCACCGCGCACCGCGTCGTCCGCCGGGTCCTCGACGAGGGCTGGGTCAAACCGCGCCTGGAGATCGTGTCGGAGTGGCTCGGCTTCCGGACGGCCTTCATCCTCCGGCTGCGCGTGGCTCCGGGTCAGACCCCCGACGTGATGCGCCGCATCGACCGACTCCCCCAGACTCGGCTGGCCGCCCACGTCGCCAGCGACATGTCCGTGCTCGCCACCGGCCTGGTCACCGACCGCTCCGCCCTGGCGCTCTTCGTCGACCACGAACTGGCCGGCATCCCGGGCCTCCTCGCGGTCAGCGTCGACGTCATGCTCGCGGAACCGCGCCGCTACTGGCTGGACCGCGACCTGACCTCGGGCCTCGGCGAATTCCACGCACCGACGCTGCTGTAATCCGCGACGGCGCCGGCGGAACACCCTTCAGCCGGCCGTCACAGCCCGCCGCTCGCTCCCCCCGGCCGAGCGGCCGCCACGATCAGTCGCCTGATGTCGGCCAGGTCGGCCTCGAACTCGGCGGTGAGGTCCACGGGCAGGTCCAGCCATGGCCCGAGCCTGGTGTGGCCCGGAAGTTCGCCGTTCGGGAGCTGACCGCGTCGGCTGCGCGGGTCCACGGGTCCAGGCGAGAAACGGCCCGAGGCCTCGGAGGCGGCGAAACCGATCACGAAGGTGCTGACCAGGCGTTCCAGCCGGGGCACTTCGGATTCCGGGACCCCCGCTTCGATGAGGGCGACGTAGATGATGTCCACCGCCCGGACGCCGTCCGGCGTGACGGCGGGGCGGGCGAAGAGGAGTTGCGCGGCCCAGGGGTGACGCCCGGTCACCTCCCGGACGGCGTACGCGAGGGCGTTGAGCCGCTCGTCCCAGGCCAGGTCCTCGACCGCGCCCGACCGCACCAGCGCCGCGAGCAGGCGTCCGACCATGCCGTCGAGGAGCTCCGCCTTGTCCTTGACGTGCCGGTACAACGCCATCGGCGTCACGCCGACGCGCTCGGCCAGTGCGCGCATGGAGACCGCGTCGAGGCCGTGCTCGTCGGCGATGGCCAGTGCCGCGTCCAGGATCTCTTCCCGTCTCCCACTCATGGGTCTACAGTGTAGACGTATACGGCGTATACACGTGCCGTGTCCCGGATCCGTCGCAGGTCGGATCCGTTGTGGGTCGGACGCCACCTGGAGGGCAGATGCTCGTCGCGGACGGACTGGTGAAGTGCTACGGCCGACGGCATGCGCTCGACGGCTTCGACCTGTCGGTCGCGCCCGGTGAGATCGTCGGCCTGATCGGGCACAACGGCGCCGGCAAGACCACCTTCGTCGAGATCGTCACCGGTCTCGTGCGTCCCGACGCGGGCCGACTCCTCGTCGGGACGCACGACGCCCTGCGGGCCGGCCGCGCCGCACGACGACTGCTCGGCGTGGCCCCACAGGAGTTGGCCCTGTACGGCAGTGTCAGCGTGCGGGAGAACCTGCGGCTGTACGCCGGACTGGCGGGGTTGCGCGGACGGCGCCGGGACGCCGAGATCACCCGTGTCCTGGAGGAGTTGCACCTGACGGCTCTCACGGAGCGGACCGTGGGTGTGCTCTCCGGCGGACAGCGCCGCCGCGTCCAGGCAGCCACCGCCATGGTCGGATCTCCGCCGTTGCTGCTGCTCGACGAGCCCACCGCCGGGGCCGATCCGGAGACGCGGGCGGCCCTGCTGGCCGCCGTCAGGTCCCGCGCCGAGGCCGGTGCCGCCGTGGTCTACACGACGCACTACCTGCCCGAACTCGTCGACCTCGACGCCACGTTGGCGCTCGCGCGGGCCGGGCGGGTCATCGCGCGCGGCACCCAGGAGGAGCTCACCCGCCATCTCCCCGGCGAGCTCAGGGTGTCGTTCGCCGATCCAGCCGAAGCAGAGCTACGGATGTCGACCACGGACCCCGGCGCCGATCTCGCCGCCCTGCTCGCCGCCGGCCGCACACCTTCCTCCGTCGACATCCGCCGCCCGAGCCTGGACGACCTCTACCGGTCCCTCGAATCCACGGAGCAGGAAGATGCCCCAACCGACCCGGAGCCGCACGATGCAGCCGCGTGAGTCCGCCGCCCGCGCAAGTGTCCTGATACGCCACAACGCGCTGCTGATGCTGCGCGAACCCGGCCCGCTGCTCAGCCGGATGATCCTGCCGCTGGTGTTCATCACCCTGCTGCGCCCGCTCTACCTCGCCGCGCAGGGCCGGACGGCCGGCACCGAACAGGCCGTCGTCGGCACGCTGGTCACCTTCTCGCTGCTCGCGCTGAGCATCTCCGGCAGCGCGATCCTCACCGAACGGCTCGCCCACACCTGGGACCTGCTGCGCGGCACACCGCTCCACCCCGCGGAGCTGCTCGCAGGCAAGGCCGTCCCCGTCTTCGCGGCGCTGCTCGCCCAGCAGTTGCTGATCGTCGGCTTCGGCATGGGTGTCCTCGGACTGCGCGTTCCGCATCCGTTCCTGCTGCTGAGCGTCCTGCTGTGCTGGACCTGCGCCCTGCTCGGACTCGGCGCGCTGCTCGGCGTCCTGGTGCGCAGCATGGGCGAACTGTCCGCCGCCTACGACGTCGGCGGCATGCTGCTCAGCAGTGTCGGTGGCGCGCTCGTCCCGCTCAGCGTCCTGCCGGCCTGGGTCTCGGACGTGGCTCCGGCCTCCCCCGGCTACTGGGCGACCCGAGGCCTGCACGCGGCCCTCGCCGGCGGCACGCACACCGTCGCGGCGGCCTGCGGCACGCTCCTCGGCACGGCGCTGATCTGCGGCGCCCTGGCCTCGGTACGCCTGCGGGGCAACAGCGCTCGGCTGGTCGCGCTGTAGACCCCCGTGCGTCCTGAGTGAGCTGCTGATAACCGCGAGTTCACAGCGAACTGCGAGGAAGGGCTTGCTTTAACGGGCCGTGACCGTAACTCTTCACCAACAAGGTGCCTTTGCTCTGGGGGGAGTTGGCGCATGAACGGCACGATCGACGGGTTCCGCTATGGTGCGGTGACCCCGGTGGCGGCCTATTTGATGGCCTGTCTGGGTGGGGCGCTGGGGCTGCGGTGCATCGTCCGCTCCCTGCTCAACGAGGAGTCCTGGAAGCCCGGTTGGCTGGCGCTCGGCGCCGCGTCCATCGGCTGCGGCATCTGGACCATGCACTTCATCGCGATGCTCGGCTTCCAGGTCGAGGAGACCGGGATCCGCTACAACGTGGGGCTGACCGTACTGAGCCTGGGCGTGGCGATCGTCGTGGTCGCCATCGGCGTGTTCATCGTCGGCTATCTGGGCGCCGGCCGGATGACACTGGCGGTCGCCGGTGTCATCACCGGGCTCGGGGTCGCCGCGATGCACTACCTCGGCATGGCGGCCATGCAGCTCAACGGGGACATCCAGTACGACGTGGTCACGGTCGGGCTGTCAGTGCTGATCGCGATCGTCGCCGCGACCGCCGCGCTCTGGGCCGCCGTCTCCATCAGGGGCTTCCTGACGAGCCTCGGAGCCAGCCTGATCATGGGCGTCGCGGTGTCCGGCATGCACTACACGGGCATGGCCGCCGTGGCCGTGCATGTGCACAACGCCGGGAACGGCTCCTACTCGGGCGACTCGCCCACCTCGCTGCTGCTCCCGATGCTCCTGGGACCAGCGGTCTTCCTGCTGCTGGCCGGCGTGGTGGTCATGTTCGACCCGCTGCTGGTCCTCGGCGACGGCGAGTGGAACCGGGGCCCGTCCGCCTCGCCCCGACGCCCCGCCACGGAGACGTCCGAAGCGGGTGACCCTGCCGTCGGACCCGGTACGCGCTCCCGCGGCACCTTCCTCGACCGGTCCGCCGCTGCGGCACGACCTCGCCCGGACGGGCCGGCTTCCCCGTCCTGGCAGTCTCGGGACATCTCCGCGGCCACCGCCGCCGGAGGACGGCGCCGGGATCCGTCCCGGGCCTCGACCGGACGTCCCCCGGAACCTCCCGGGGCAGGCTCCGGACGTCCCACGGAGTCCGGCTCCGGACGTTCCACCGGCGCCGGCGCGGAACGGCCCCCGCGACCGCTCCGGACCACGTCCGAGCCCAAACCCGCGCCGACAACCGCACGTCGGCAGGCACCACCGCCCGCCAACCCGGCGCAGGGACCCTACGGTCCCCCGCAGCAGGCGCCCCGCCCGGCCCCGCCGCGCGCCCAGGAGTGGTAGGCCGCCGAACCCAGCAGCCTGTCGGCGGCCACCCACCCGGCAAAATCAGTTCGGCGCACCGGGCGGCACCCGCGGCAGCGGATCGAGCCGGACCGAGCCGGGGTCGGACAGGAAACGGCCGATCAGGTCGGCGGCCTCACGCCCACCGTCGTCGTCCCGTCGGCCCGCCTCCTCAGCGAACCGACGCAGGGCGGCGCGCAGTTCCGTCTGGGCGATGGCGTGCGAGGCACCGTCCCGGACCACGGTCAGCAGGTGGTTGAGGAGCGTCCAGCCGGCCGTGCGCTGCACCGCCTCTCCGCCGCGCGGTTCCGTCGGGACCGGATCGCTCCGGCGCCAGGTGGTGGCGAGCAGCGCGTCGACCAGGTCGGTGACGCCCGGCACGCCGGGGTCGGTGGCGTGCTGCCAGGCGAGGCGGTTCAACCGGGCCGGTTCCAGGAGCTGTTCGGTGACCAGGGTGACGGCGACGCCGACCGCTCCGAGGGGGTCGAAGATCCGCCCCGCGCCCGTGTCGAGGTACTGGTCGGTGCGCCCGTAGCGGATGGCGGGCGGGGTGAGGGTGTCCAACACGGTGTCGGGCAGCGCGAGTTGCTCGGCGCGCAGGAGCGAGGCCAGCTTGGCGAGCGCCCGTTGCTGAGTGGCGGCCTCGACCACCTCTGTGCCCCGGCTCGCGGCAGTCCCGTCCCCCGCGAGGCCGTACGCGTACCGTACTCCCCCGACCAGTCGCGCCACCGCGGCCACTTCGTGCCGGTGCAGGAGGTACAACAGCGCGAACCGCTCCTCCAGTTCACCGGTCTGCCGCTCGGGCGGCAGCACCCCGCGTGAGAACCCGTCGAGCGCCACGCGGCGGACGCGCGTCATCGTCTCCAGGGCCTGGAGCGGATGGTCGGCCGTCACCCAGGGCACGCCGTCGGCATGGGCGACGTGCGGTCCTTGGCCGTCGTCGTCGGAGACGTAGGCCAACTCCGCGGACTCGCGCCGCAGCCGGGCCAGTTCGACACCCTCGTCCGCATCCTCGCCCGCGAACTGCCCGTAGGCGTGGGCGACCAGGAAGTGGTCCCACGGACCCAGCCCGGTCGAGTAGGCAGCGGACAGGTCGACGCGGCCGTCGTCGCCGACGCGGACACCGGCGTGCGGGTAGTCCATGACCGACGGCTTCGGGTGGGTCGTACTGGCGAAGTTGTGCATGAACCCGAGGGCGTGGCCGATCTCGTGCGCGGCGAGGTGGCGCAGTCGGGCCAGGACCAACTCCTCGACGGCGGCGAGGCGTTCGGCCTCGTCGGGGCGGCCGTAGGGGGCGAGCAGGGCTTCGCCGAGGGCGCGGACCTGCTCGACGCGCTGGGAGCCGAGCCGTACCCGGGCGTGCAGGATCTCGCCGGTGCGCGGGTCGGTCAGCCCCTGACCGAGGGACCAGCCGCGACCGGCCCGGTGCACCCACACCACGCCGTTGACACCCGGCTCGTACGGGTCGAAGCCGTCGCCGCCCTCCTCGACGCGGTAGGCGTCGGGCAGGCCGATCGCCGCGAACGCGTCCCGCCACCAGTTGCCGCCTTCGATCACGGCCGACCGGAGGGGCTCGGGGACGGCCGGGTCGACCTGGAACACGATGGGGGCGGTGCCCGGGCCGACGCGGAACCGGGGCTGGACCTTGACCTGCGTGTCGGCCAGTCCGACGCGGCCGTGGTCGGCGTATCCGACGCCGTAGCCGCCGGAGGCGGGGTGGAAGCGGCGTACCGGCATCGGGTCGGCGGGCAGCCGGATCAGGTTGAGCTGCTGCACGACCGTCACGGCACGCGGGTCGGCGGAGACCGCACGGATCGCGTATCCGCGGCCGGGACCGCGGAGCGTGAGGAGCGCCGGCAGCCGGATGCCGGTGGGGCCGGTGCGGCTGTCGGCGACGAGCGGGAGGCTCAGCGACTCGTCGACGGCGTACTCCCCCTGCTCCTTCTCGTGCAGGTGCTCGGCGATCCGATCGTGGTCGGCGAGGACGAGGCCGGTCGCGTCCACGACGGCCGCGCCGTTCTCCTCGCGCAGCACCGGACCGCTCCACACCACGGACAGCGCGAAGGACTCCCGGCCCGCGCGCACGGCGGCCGCGTCGCCCGAGGTCAGGAAGTGCTTGTTACGGACGACGAACAGCACCCGGTCGCCGGTCCGCCGGAACTCCACGAGTCTCGCCTTGCCCGCCCGGCCCCGGTCCAGCCACAGCTCGCTGGAGCCGAGCCCCTGGGAGAGGGAGACGGTCAGCAGGAAGGGCTCGTCGAAGTGCCGGATGCCCAGGAGCAGCCGGTCGTCCGGGAGTTCGGCGTCGGTGACGAGGTCGATGAAGTCGGCCGGCATGCGTGCCCTTTCGCGGAGAGGTCTCGACGTGATCCTTTCAGGCACGGTTCGCCGGGCGCCGGGCGGGAACAGCGGGAACACTTCACAGGACGATCCGGTTGGCACTGCCGTCCGGACATGATCGAAGAACGACGGAGGAGCCCGTGCCGCCGACCTCACGCCCCTTGCGCAAGCTGGGCTTCCTGACCATCGGCTTGTTCGACGAGGCCGATCCGCGCAAGGGCCACGAGTCCACGCTGGAGATCATCGAACTGGGCGAACGCCTCGGCTTCGACAGCGCGTGGCTGCGCCACCGGCACCTCCAGTACGGCATCTCCTCCCCCGTCGCGATCATGGCGGCCGCCTCGCAGCGCACCAGCCGGATCGAGCTGGGCACGGCGGTCACCCCGCTCGGCTGGGAGAACCCGCTGCGGCTCGCGGAGGATCTGGCGACGGTCGACATCCTGTCCGGCGGGCGCGTCAACCCGGGCGTGAGCGTCGGCCCGCCGATGCACTTCGACCGGGTCAAGGAGGCGCTCTACCCGGACACGGCCGACGTCGAGGACTTCAGCTACGAGCGGGTGCGCAGGTTCGTGGACTTCGTCCGTGGCGAGCCGGCCACCGACTCCGGCGGCGTCGAGGGCTTCGAGGTGTTCTCGGACCGGGTGCAGCCGCACTCCCCCGGCCTCGGCCGGCGCCTCTGGTACGGCGGCGGGAGCCTGGGCTCGGCGCAGTGGGCCGGCGAGAACGGGATGAACTTCCTGACGAGCAGCGTCGTCAAGGCCGAAGCGGAGCAGGGGCCTTGGGACTTCGCCGAGATCCAGCTCTCCCTCATCCGCGCCTTCCGCGCCCACCACCCGGACGGCGACGCGGCCCGCGTCTCGCACGGCCTCGTCGTCATCCCCACCGACTCCGCCTCGCCCGAACAGCGCGCGAAATACGAGGAGTTCGTGGCCAGGCGCACCCCGCGCACCACGTCACCGCAGGGGCCGGCGCGGCTGCTGTTCGCGCCGGACATCGTCGGCACCTCCGAGGAGATCGCCGAACGGCTCCACGCGCACGTCGCGTTCCGCGAGGTCGACGAGGTCGCGTTCGCGCTGCCGTTCACCTTCGAGCACGAGGACTACGTGCAGATCCTGACCGACATGGCGACGAAGCTGGGCCCGGCGCTGGGCTGGCGGCCCGCCGGGTGACCGATCGGCCGGCGACCCACCCCGCTCGCCGTCGCCTCACCAGCGGCCGGGCTCCGTGCCCACCACCGCCTGGGACGGCCTGCCGTCCACGCCGACGGGCACGTCACCGGTGAGCATCACCCGGTGCATGATCCGGGGGTGGCCGAGGTGCGCGTTGTCGCTGGGGGCGAGGTGGATGGTGGCCCGGTTGTCCCAGAAGGCCACGCTGCCCGGCTCCCAGCGGAACCGGACCGTGTACTCGGGCCGGGTCGCCTGCTCGAGCAGCATGTCGAGGATCGCGGCACTCTCCGGCCGGGAGATGTCGGCGATCTGCTCCAGGTAGTAGCCGTTGACGAAGAGCACCCGCTCCCCCGTCTCCGGGTGGACCCGCACCAACGGGTGCACGGAGGCGACCTGATGGTCCAGCAGATGACGTACGTACGAGTCGTCACCGGGCCTCGGCTGGTAACCGACGCCCAGCCGGTGCTCGGCCCGCAGTCCGGCCACGAACTCCCGTACGGGGCCGGAGAGTCCGGCGTACGCGGCGGCCAGGTTCGACCAGGTCGTGTCGCCCCCGTAGGGCGGTACGGTCTCGGCGCGCAGGATCGTCGCCGCCGGCGGGTCGACGCGGGCGCCGTGGTCGCAGTGCCAGCCGCGCAGCAGTGTGTGCCGGCGGCGTTGCAGCCACTCGTCGTGCTCCATCCCGAACTTCCCGCCCAGTTCCAGCCGGTCGGCGGTCGTCTCCACCTCGGGAAAGTCCGGCGGCGAGGCGCTCCCGCGCTTGCCCAGCACCACGGGCTCCCCGAAGCGCCGCGCGAACGCGACGTGCCCCACGTGGTCCAGCCGCTGCCCCCGGAAGAACACCACCTTCCAGCGCAGCACCGCCGCCCGGATCGCGGCGACCACGGCGTCGTCGAGATCACCGGCCAGATCGACACCGCCGATCTCGGCACCGATGTGCCCGGCGACCGGACGCACCTCGATCCCGGCGGCCCCGATCTCCGCGACTCCGGAAGCTCCGGTCCCTGAGGTCCTGCTCTCCGCAGCTCTGGCCTCGGCGGCTTCGATCCCCGGGGCCCCGGCCCTCGCGGCTCCTATCTTCGCGGCCTGACCCGCCATGTCCCGCCCTGATGTCATACGTGCTCCGATGGTCGTCCGTCGGCTCCCGGGGAGAGCCCCAGGAGGAGTCCCAGGAAGATCGTGTCAGCCTTTGCCGCGCGTGGCGACGGTGCCGTCCGGTTGATCGCCGCGTGGGACATCCGTAAGGGTGGAGGTACGACACAGTCGAGGAAAGGCCCCACGGTGATCAGCATCCCGACGCACACGCTCAACGACGGCACCACGCTCCCCGCCGTCGGCCTCGGTACCTGGCCGATGAGCGACGCCGAGGCGGAACGCGCCGTCTCCGAGGCCCTCGGCCTGGGCTACCGCCTGGTCGACACGGCCACCAACTACCGCAACGAGTCCGGAGTGGGCCTCGGTGTCTCCCGCAGCGGAATCCCCCGCGAGGAGGTGGTGGTGACGACGAAACTGCCGGGCCGCCACCATGGGTACGAGGAGACGCTCACGTCCTTCGAGGAGTCCCGTCGGCGCCTCGGCCTGGAGTACGTGGACCTGTATCTGATCCACTGGCCGCTGCCCCGCGTCGACAAGTACGTCGACTCCTGGCGCGCCATGATCAAGCTCCGCGAGGACGGTCTGGTCCGCTCGATCGGCGTCTCCAACTTCACGCCGCAGCACGTCGAGCGGCTGGAGAAGGAGACCGGGGTCCTGCCGTCCGTGAACCAGATCGAGCTGCACCCGTTCCTCCCGCAGGAGGAGCTGCGCGCGTTCGGCACCGCCAAGGGCATCGTCACCGAGAGCTGGAGCCCGCTCGGCCGCGGTTCGAGCCTGCTCGAGGACCCGGTCGTCATCACCGTCGCCGAGGCCTTCGGCGTGACGCCCGGCCAGGTGGTCCTGCGCTGGCACACGCAGTTGGGCGCGGTCCCGATCCCGAAGTCGGCCAACCCCGAGCGGCAGCGCGAGAACCTCGACATCTTCGGGTTCACCCTGGGCGAGGCCCAGTTGCACGCCATTGCCGACCGCGCCCACCGGCGGCTGGGCGGGGATCCCGAGGTGCACGAGGAGTTCTGAACCGCGAGGGCGGTACCGCCGATTCCACGCCGACTTCGATCATTCGGGCCCCAACCGCCGTTCCGGGCCCCTATGTTCACGGCGGTACCCGATCTTCGTCCCTCGTCCTGGAAGGTCTCCGCATGCGCAACGCGCTCCGTACCGCCGTCGTCGGGGCGGTCGTCTCCGGCACTGTCCTGACCTGCGGCTCCGCAGGCGCCACCCCGCCGGGCCCTGGGGTGACCGCACGGCTGATCAGCCAGACCACCGTCGGGGACACCGACTACGTCCTGCGGGAGATCACCGTTCCGCCAGGTCAGGCCACCGGCTGGCACTACCACGACGGCCCGGTCTACGGCTTCGTGCAGCAGGGCACGCTCACGCACTACCACTCGGACTGCGCCCAGGACGGCGTGTACCGCAAGGGCACCACCGTCCGTGAGCCGGGCGGCCCGAGCGATGTGCACATCGGCCGTAACGAGGGCACCAAGCCGCTGGTGCTGGACGTGCTCTACGTCCTGCCGCACGGCGCGCCGTTCTCGGAGGACGTGCCGAACCCGGGCTGCTCGTTCGAGTGATCAGGTCGGCCGATGACCTGGTCGGCCGATGACCAATCGGTCAACGATCAGTCGGGCAGCGGCTGTTCGGCCCAGATCGTCTTGCCGCTGCCCGTCTGCCGGCTGCCCCAGCGCTGGGTGAGCTGGGCGACCAGCAGCAGTCCGCGCCCACCCTCGTCGAAGGCGTGCGCCCGGCGCAGGTGCGGCGAGGTGGAACTGCCGTCGGAAACCTCGCAGATGAGGGTGCGGTCGCGGATCAGACGGAGTTGGACGGGCGCTGTGCCGTACCGGATCGCGTTGGTGACCAGTTCGCTGACGACGAGTTCGGTGACGAAGGCAGCCTCGTCCAGACCCCAGGCCGTCAGCTGTTCGGTGGCGGCCTGCCGGGCGGCGGCGACCTGGGCGGGGTCCGGTTCGATGTCCCAGGTGGCGATCCGGTCCGCGCCCAAGGCGCGGGTGCGGGCGACGAGGAGGGCCACGTCGTCGCCGGGTTCCTCCGGCAGAACGGCCTTCAGGACGGTGTCGCAGAGGGTGTCGAGAGTGTCGGTGCGGGCGCTGAGCGCGCGGCACAGTTCGGCGGTGGCGTGGTCGACGTCCCGGTCGCGGTCCTCGATCAGACCGTCCGTGTAGAGGGCGACGACGGAGCCCTCGGGCAGCTCCAGTTCGACCGACTCGAAGGGCAGACCGCCGACGCCGAGCGGCGGTCCCGCGGTCATCTCCACGAGGTGCGCGGTGCCGTCGGGCAGTAGGACCGCGGGCGGTGGATGGCCGGCGGCGGCGAGGGTGAGACGGCGCGATACCGGGTCGTAGACGGCGTAGAGACAGGTGGCGCCGAGTTCGGCGACCTCGTCGCCCGCCTCGTCCGAGCCCAGGTGGGTGACCAGGTCGTCGAGGTGGGTCAGCAGTTCGTCGGGCGGGAGGTCCACGTCGGCGAGGGTGCGCACGGCCGTGCACAGGCGGCCCATGGTGGCGGAGGAGGCGATGCCGTGGCCGACCACGTCGCCGACGACCAGGGCGACCCGGCTGCCGGACAGCGGGATCACGTCGAACCAGTCGCCGCCGATGCCGGCCAGGGATCCGGAGGGCAGATAGCGGTGGGCCACCTCGACGGCCGCCTGTCCGGGCAGGCCCCTGGGCAGCAGGCTGTGCTGGAGGGCCAGCGCGATGGTGCGTTCGCGGGCGAAGCGCCGGGCGTTGTCGACGCAGACGGCGGCCCGGCTGGCTAGTTCCTCGGCCAGGACGCCGTCGTCGGCGACGTAGTCGTCGGGATGGCCGATGCGGACGCCGACGGCGACGCCCAGCGTGGTGCCGCGGGCGCGCAGGGGCACCGCAAGCATGGAGTGGACGCCTTCGCGGTAGCGCCGTCCGGCGGGTTCCTGCGCGTTGCGCTGGGCGACCCAGCCCACGAACTCCGGCTCGCCCGCCTGGCTGATCACCGCCCGCCCCTCCCGCAGCGCCCGCACGGGCGGCGAGGCGGCGGGATGGACGTCCGCCTCGCCCAGGTGCACGACGGCCTCGGGCGTGCCCTCGGTGACCGAGCCGTGGGCGACCCGGCGCAGCACGACCTCGCCCTCGGGCACCTCGGGGGGTTCGTCCGCCCCGAGGACCCAGTCGAGCAGATCGACGCTCGCGAAGTCGGCGTACCGGGGCACGAGGAGTTCCACCAGTTCCTCGGCGGTGCGCACCACGTCCAGGGTGGTGCCGATGGAGGTGGCCGCCTCGTTCAGCAGGGCCAGCCGCTGCCGGGCCCGGTACTGCTCGCTGCTGTCGAAGGCCGCGAGGGCGACCGCCGTCAGCTCTCCCGACGGCTCCCGTACGGGCGACATCTCGATGTTCCAGGAGTGCTCGCGGTTGCCGGACGGCTCGCCGGTGTAGCTCTCGTAGCGGACCGGTCTGCCGGTCTCGGCCACTTCGCGCAGATGGCTCAGGAATCCCTGGCTGTGCTCGGCGTCCTCGACGGTCTCGGGGAAGTGCCGGCCGAGCAGTGCCTCCTCCGATACGCCCATGACCTGGCAGGCGATGCCGTTGAGCCGCAGATAGCGCTGGCGGGTGTCGAAGACGGACATCGACATGGACGCCTGCTCGAAGGCCCGGTCGGCCAGAGTCGCGGGCGCCGGGGACCGGGCCGTGATCACATGACCGCCCGGTGCGCCGTCCGCGCCGAGCACGGCGCAGGCGCTGAGCGCGATCCGCACCGGCGAGCCGTCCCGATGCCGGAGCACGACCGTCCCGTTCAACGCGGCCACGGCCTCGGGCGCGGGCTCCTCGGCGAGCAGCTCCCGCGCCGGCCGCCCCACGGCTTCCTCGGCGGGGTACCCCGTCAGCAACCGGGCACCCTCGCTCCACCCCGTGACGATGCCCCGGGCATCGACGATCGCCGCAGCCGCGGACGCGTGCTCCATATCCCTCAGGATGGTTGCTTTGTCCCACCGGTACAACCGAAACGGAGGACCGGCGAGGCCCTCCGTTTCGGCGACGTCACGCCTTGTGCGCGCGCAGGGCGGCGAGGGCCCGGTCGGCGTGGGTGTTCATCCGCAGTTCGCTGCGCACGATCTCAAGGACCGTACGGTCCTGGGCGATGACGAACGTGGCCCGCTTGGTCGGCACCATGGTGAAGCCGCGCTTCACACCGAACAGCTCCCGGATCGTCCCGTCCACGTCGGACAGCAGCGGCATGCCGAGGGTGTGCTTGCCCGCGAACTCCTGCTGGCGTTCGACCGAGTCCCCGCTGATCCCCACGGGCCGTGCGCCGACGGCCGCGAACTCGGCTGCCAGATCCCGGAAGTGGCAGGCCTCCGCGGTGCAGCCCGCGGAGAGGGCGGCCGGGTAGAAGAAGAGCACGATCGGTCCGTCGGCGAGCAGGTCGGACAGGGTCCGTGGCGTGCCCGTCTCGTCCGGCAGCTCGAAGTCCTCGATCTTGTCACCGACGTTCAGGCGGTCGCTCACGATTGTCCCTCCGCGTTCTTGGCCACACTGCGCGCCCATAGTACGAGGGGCACCTGGAGCGGCAGTCGCCCGATCGCCGCCGCCTTGAGCGGAGCGGGGCGGTGCCGCCAGTCCACGGCCATCTTCACGTTCGCCGGGAACACGCCGACGAAGAGCGCGGCGGTGGCGAGCGCCGCGGTCCTACGGGTGCGCGGCGCCAATAGGCCTGCGGCGAGGGCGAGTTCGACCGCGCCGCTGGCGTACGTCCATGTTCTGGGCGTGCCCGGAAGGGACTTCGGGACGATCATGTCGTAGGGGCGCGGCGTGACGAAGTGGGTGACGCCTGCGGCGGCCATCAGGCCGGCGAGCAGCAGGGGCGAGCGTGGGGACCGGGGCACGGTTCCTCCTCTGGAGTCCTGCCGGGCGATGTTACCGGAGGGTAAGAGGAGCGGTGTCGGCGGTACCTAGCCGCGGCGGTTGTGAGTGCCGGGGGTGTAGCCGAAGGAGCGGTGGAAGACGTCGATGAAGGCGCTGGTGGAGGACCAGCCGCAGCGGTGGGCGACGGTGGTGACGGGGATGTCGTCGGCCAGCATGCGCAGGGCGTGGTAGAGCCGGGACTGGGTGCGCCACTGCGGGAAGGTCATGCCGAACTCGCGGCGGAACAGCCGGCTGAGGGTGCGTTCGCCGGCTCCGGTCGCGGCGCCGAGCGCGGCGAGGGTGCGGGGGTCGGCCGGGTTCGCGTGGACGGTCTCGCACACGGCGGCCAGCCGCGGATCGCTCGGGGTGGGCAGCCGCATCGGCTGCTGCGGTGAGGCCCGGAGCTGGTCGCGCAGGACGGCGAGCAGACGGTGCCGTTCCAGGGTGTGGGCGTCGGGGTCGCGGGTGTAGGCGAGGATCAGTTCGCGCAGCAGCGGGCTGACGGCGAGCACGCTCGGGGCGTCGAGTCCGAGCGGGTTGTCGTCGGCGGGCAGTCCGACCAGGTGCAGGTCGAGGTGCCCGTGGGCGCGGTGCGCGTGCACGGTGCCCGCCGGGACCCAGAGGGCGCGGGTCCCCGGGGCGAACCAGGTGCCGGCATCGGTGGTGACGGCCAGGACGCCCGACCCCGCGTAGACGATCTGGTGCTCGTCGTGCCGGTGGGCGTCGATGATCTCGCCGGCGGCCAGGCTGCGGGCGTGCGTGGGCGCCTTCGGCAGGTGGTGCACGGGTAGCGGGAGGTCCGCACGGGGACCCTGTCGGGAGTCTTGGCGGGTGTTCGACACAATCAGGCAGATTATCGGAAGTAAGCCACACCGCAACGTCGGGACGATCGAAGGGTGCCCACAAACCGGAACCGCCCCCTCACCCTGCTGACCCTCGGTCACTCCTGCGTCGACGTCTACCAGGGGGCCGTCGCCGCGCTCGTGCCGTTCTTCGTGTCGGAACGCGCCTACTCCTATGCCGCCACCTCCGGGATCGTCCTGGCCGCCTCCCTCCTGTCGTCGGTGGTCCAGCCGCTGTTCGGCGCGCTCACCGACCGCTGGCCCATGCCGTGGCTGCTCCCGCTCAGCGCCCTGACCGGCGGCACCGGCGTCGCCCTGTGCGGGGTCGGCGACTCCTACGCGCTCACCCTGGCGGCGGTCGCCGTGTCCGGGATCGGCGTCGCCGCCTATCACCCGGAGGCGGCACGGGCGGCCCGCGCGGTCTCCGGGAGCGGCAACACGGGGATGGGCTGGTTCTCGCTGGGCGGCAATGTCGGTTTCGCGGCGGCGCCCCTGCTCGTGGCGGCCGTCGTGGCCACCGGAGGCCTGCGTACCTCTCCCCTGCTGGTCGTCCCGGCGGTCGTGGGGGCGGCCCTGTGCGCGGCGGCGGTGCGCTCGTCGCGCGACGAGGCCGGAACCGCCCGTAGGACGAAGGCGTCCGGCACCGACGACTGGCCGTCGTTCCTGCGGCTGACGGGTGCGATCGTCTGCCGCTCGATCGTCTTCGTCGGCCTGAGCGCGTTCATCTCGCTCTACGTCCGTCAGCGGACCGGCGGCGGCGAACCGGCCGGCACGGCCGCGCTGTTCGTCCTCTACGGGGGCGGTGCGCTGGGGACGGTGGCCGGGGGCCGGCTCGCCGACCGGTACGGGCGGGTCTCGGTGGTCCGGCGGTCGTACGTGGCGACCGTCGTCGCCGTCGCCGGGGTGGTCCTGGTGCCGGGCCCGGCGGTCTTCCTGTTCGTCGCGCTCGCCTCGGCGGGCCTGTACGTCCCCTTCTCGCTGCATGTCACGCTCGGCCAGGACTATCTGCCGCGGCGCGTGGGCACCGCGAGCGGAGTGACGCTGGGTCTCACCGTGAGCGTCGGAGGCCTCGCCACGCCGGGCATCGGGGCACTCGCCGACGCCACGTCCCTGCAGACGGCACTGCTCCCCCTGATCGTGCTGCCCGCGCTGGGCGGGCTCCTGCTGGCGGGCCTGCGCGAGCCGACTCCCCCGACGCCCGCGCCCGCGGCGCCGCGCCGGTCCGCCACGCAGGTGTGAGGGTCAGGCCTGGGCGACGGCGGGCTCGTCCGTGTCCTCGTCGACGGCGTAGGCGAGGAAGTCGTCGACCATACGGTGGAAGAGCGTGGCCAGCTGGCGCAGCTCCTCCGGCGACCAGTCGGCCAGGGCCAGCTGCATACCGCGCGAACCTGCGTCCCGGACGCGGTCTATGGCCTGCTGCCCCTTCTCGGTGAGCTCGATGCGCTGGGCGCGGCGGTCGACCGGGTCGGGGACCCGGTCGACGTAACCGGACTTCTGCAGCTGCTGCACGGTGCGGGTGACATGGGACGCCTCCACCCCGAGCCGGTTGGCCAGCTCCCCGGGGCGCAGCGGCTCCGAGTCGGCGACCTGCCGCAGGAGCGCCACGGCGGCGCGGTCCAGCGGGACGCCGGCCAGGGCCATCAGGCGCTCGTGCTGCCGGGACCGGGTGCTCAGGTAAGTGATGCGGGTGAGCGCGCGCTCGATCTCGACCACTTCCTCCGACGCGGGTGTGTCGGGGACTTCGGGGAGCGGTGGTGTGGGCATGCGATCCACTTTACCATCTTGTTGCGTAACTCAAGTAATCTGCCGCGCGGGCCACCGCTCCCCCTCGGCTCAGCCCTCGCCCACCGCGGCCGCCACGCGCACCGCCTCTTCCCAGGCCGTCCCCGTCGCGATCGCCTGCCGCCACTGCCGGATGACCTTGGGCGGCATCCCGACCGAGAGCACGCCGGCCACCCGCTCGCCGGTGCGGTACACGGCGACGAACCGGCGCTCGGCCAATTCGCCCTCCACCACGGCGACTTCGTCGTGGCCGCGCAGATGGCCGTACGCCTGGATCTTCATGTCGTACTGGTCGGACCAGAAGTACGGCACCGGGGCGAAGGGCTTGCGGGCGTCCTCGCGGAGCAGGTTGCGGGCGGCGGCCATGCCCTGTTCGGCGGCGTTGGTGCGGTGCTCGATCCGCATCGAGGTGCCGAACAGGGGGTTGTACCAGCGGGCGACGTCCCCGGCCGCGTACACGTTCCGGGCCACCTCGCAGTACTCGTCGCAGACGACACCGTCGCCCAGCGGCAGGCCGCTGCTCTCCAGCCACTCGGTGTTGGGCCGGGAGCCGACGGCGACGAGGACCTCGTCGGCCTCGACGATCTCACCGTTCGCGAGCCGCACCCCGTCCTCGGTCACCTCGCTGACGCGCACCCCGCAGCGCAGGTCCACGCCCCGGTCGACGTGCGCGCGGGTGAGCAGTTCGCCGACCCGCGTTCCGACGGCGTGCGCCAGCGGCACGGGGGCCGGTTCGAGGAGGGTCACGTGCGCGCCGAGCCGCCGGGCCACGGCGGCGGCCTCCGCACCGAGGAAGCCGGCGCCGACGATCACCAGCCGTACTCCGAAACGGAGTTGCTCCCGCAGCGTCAGGGCGTCGTCCAGGGTGCGCAGCACGTGCGCGCCCTCGCCCGGAAGCCGACGCGGCCGTACACCGGTGGCCAGGACCAGCCCGTCGTACGGCAGTTGGGCACCGTCCGCCAACCGCACGACCCGGTCGGTGAGTTCGAGACCGGTCGCCGCCACGCCGAGGCGCAGGTCGAGGTCGAGCGCCGCCAGGTCGGCGGCGGGCCGCAGGATGAGCCGCTCGGGTTCCCACTCGGCGGACAGCACCTGCTTGGAGAGCGGCGGGCGGTCGTACGGGGCGAGCGGTTCGTCGCCCACGAGGGTGAGGGTGCCGTCGTAGCCCTCGCGGCGCAACGTCTCGGCCGCCGCGAGTCCGGCGGCCGAGGCACCGACGACGACGATCCGGTTCAGGGTCACCGCTCCACCAGACGGATCGCCGCGGCCGGGCAGACCGCCACGGCTTCCCGGACGTCGTCGAGGAGTTCGGGCGCGGGCGTCTCCTCCAGCAGAATCGCGATCCCGTCGTCGTCCTGGTCGAACACGTCCATCGCGGCGACCACGCACTGGCCCGAGGCGACGCATTTGTCGGCTTCGAGTTCCACCTTCATGGAGTTCCCCTTCATCACACGTGGTTCTTGTGGGTCTGCGGGACGGGCACACCGTCACCGCGGTCTACGGGAGGGGCAACGGTCACCAGGCGACGGGCAGTTCGTGGACGCCGTAGATGAACGCGTCCTCCTTGAAACGGACGTCCTCCAGGACTCCCGCCAACTTCAGCGTGGGGATGCGCCGGTAGAGGGTGCCGTAGACGACCTGGAGTTCCATCCGGGCCAGCGGCTGACCCAGGCACTGGTGGTTGCCGAAGCCGAAGGCGACATGGCGGCGCGCGTCGCGGGTGATGTCGAGGCGGTCGGGGTCGGGGAACACGTCGGGGTCCCGGTTGCCGATCTCGTTGACCATGATGACGCCTTCGCCGGCCTTGATGACCTGGCCCGCGATCTCGATGTCCGCGGTGACCGCGCGGCGCCTGCCCAGGTGCGTGATGTGCAGGTAGCGCAGCAGTTCCTCGACGGCGGAGGCGACGAGTTTCGGGTCGTCGGTCTCGCGCAGCAGGGCGAGTTGGTCGGGGTTCTGCAGGAGGGCGAGGGTGCCCAGGGCGATCATGTTGGCGGTGGTCTCGTGCCCTGCGATCAGCAGGAGCAGCGCCATTTCCGTGGCCTGCTGGTGGTCGATCTCGCCGGCCTCGATCCGCCCGGCGATGCTCGACAGCAGGTCGTCCTTGGGCTCGGCGAGCCGCTGCCCGATGACACCGGCGAGGTACATGGCCACCTCCCTGCTCGCACGTCCCCGCTCCTCGGGAGAGGCGTCGCGGTGGACCATCGTCTTGGTGTGGTCCTGGAAGAAGGCGTGGTCCTCGTAGGGCACGCCGAGCAGTTCGCAGATCACCAGCGAGGGGATCGGCAGGGCGAACGCCTCGACGAGGTCGACCGGCCCGGGGCCGGCCAGCATGTCGTCGATGAGGTCGTCCACGATCCGCTGCACGGCGGGCCGCAGCGCCTCCACGCGCTTGATGGCGAACGGCGCCGTCACCATCCGGCGCAGCCGGGCGTGTTCGGGGTCGTCCATCATGATGAAGCTGAGCTTGCCTTCGCCCGCCTCGGGCGAGGCCTTGGTGGGGTAGCCGGGTTCGTCGGTGTCCGCGCTGACCCGGGAGTCGCCCAGGATCGCTCGCTGTTCGGCGTAGCGGGTCACGAGCCACGGCTCGCTGCCGTCCCACAGCCGCACCTTCGTGAGCGGTGTCTCCGCCTGGAGGTCCTTGAGCCCGGGCGGCGGGTCGAAAGGACAGCGGCTCGAACGGGGCATCGGGAACTCGGGGACGGCGTCCGGCACTTCGGGCACGGGTCCGGCCAAGGTGTCGGCCATGGTTCTCCTCGGTGGTGGGGGGCTCCGGTCGGGGCGGAGCGCCGGGGTGAAGTAGTCGAGGCCTCGATGAGCACATGCAAACAGAGCGGGCTGACGACTTCCGGTCAGTTGCCTGACAGGGAGCTGACGTGGCCTGGATCACATGGCCGATTGGGGCAATCGGAGATGACGGGCGAGGCGCGCATGGACACGTCAAAATGCCTGCGCAGTAAGGGAGTTGAAAAGATACCCACGGAACTGAGGCGAACCCCGCACACGCCCCTGCACGACCACGGCACCACCCGCCACGAACACCGCCGCGACTCCGTCCGACGGCCAGCCGGCGTTTGCTATCCGGCGACTCAGGCCTCCGCGTCGGGCTTCCCGAGCCAGTAGCCGAAGCCCCTGCGGGTGCGGATCAGTGTCGGGCCGTCCCGGTCCACCTTGCGGCGCAGCCGGGAGACGAGCTGCTCGATCGCGTTGTCGCCGCGGAAGTCGCCCCAGACGTACCGGCCGATCTGCTCCTTGGACAGCACGCGGTGCGCGTTGACCAGGAGATGGCGCAGCAGCCGGTACTCGGCGGGCGTGAGGTCCAGCTCCCGCGTGCCGCGCCGCGCCTGGCATCGGACGTCGTCCAGGGCCAGGTCGCCGTAGGTGAGCAGGTTCCCCCGGTGCGCGCCGGGGGCCGTGCCGCGCAGCAACATCTGGATCCGGGCCAGGACTTCGGCCACCCGGAAGGGCTTGGTGACGTAGTCCTTCGCGCCGAGACCCAGCTCGGGCAGGAGCTGTTCGAGGGAGTCGTAGGCGGTCAGGATGAGCACGGGCGGGCGGTGGCTGACCGGCGGGCGGCGCACCCGGGCGAGGCTCGGCACGTCCGGGAGGGTGGCGTCGAGGACCACGAGGTCGTAGCGGTACTCGGTGGCCCGCGCCATGGCCTCGGTCCCGGTGGCGACCAGACTGATCCGGTATCCCGCCAACTCCAGCGTCGTCGACAGGAGTTCGGCGAGCGACGGCTCGCCGGCGACGATCAGGACGTGCTGCCCGGATCCGCGAGCGAGGGCCGGTTTCTCGCTGGTTGCGCCGTCGGGCGACGAGGGAGGCATGGAGTTCACCCTACCCTTCTGCTTGCCTAACTCAAGTAAATCCCATCCATTGCTTGACTCAAGTAATCTACCTGTGCTTGCCTGACGCAATCAAACCGATCCGTCATACGGGACCATGTCCCTGTCGGACAGGGGCCGTCCGAGCGGAGACGGCCCCGCGCGCCCAGCCCCACCCCGCATGCGGGGCACGGCGCGGTCTCGGACCCGGCGCAGGTCTCCCCGGCCCGCGCCGGGCCCATGGACGCGGTACTTCCCCGCTCGCTGCTCGGCTGTCCCAGCCGCCCTCCCCCGGCCGAGCGACGGTTCGGCGCCGTCCGCACGCGGACGCGCCGCACCTTCACGGGACATCCGAGACGCACGACGGGACATGCCGATGAAGAACTCCGTACGAGCCGGGCTGGCCGGGGTGCTCGCCCTCGGGACGCTGGCCGCAGTGGTCGGCCTCGCCCACCGCGACGACGGCGATCCGTCTCCGCCGAAGGGGCCGTACGTCGCGCTGGGCGACTCCTACACCGCCGGTCCGAAGATCCCGGACCAGCACGGTGTGCCCGCCGGCTGCGACCGCTCCGACCGCAATTACCCGACGCTGGTGGCCCGCCGACTCGCCCTGCCCGCGGCCCAGTTCAAGGACGTCAGCTGCACCGGCGCGACCCTCTCCGACCTCACGGCGGCGCAGACCACCGACGACGGCACCAACCGGGCCCAGCTCTCGGCCCTTTCCGCCCGGACCCGCCTGGTCACCCTCGGCATCGGCGGGAACGACATCGGGTTCGCCTCGACGGTCGAGCAGTGCGTGACGCGGGGCATCCTCTACTTCGCCATGGGCGGCGGCGAGTTCGCGGGCGGGGACGCCCCGTGCCGCAGCCGGTACGTCTCCGACGACACCGACAGGGTGCGGGAGAAGATCGACGCGGCCGGCCGCCAACTGGCGCGCACGCTGGGCGAGATCGAGCGCCGGGCGCCCGAAGCCCGCGTCTACGTCGTCGGCTACCCGGCGATCCTGCCGGCCAGGACCTCCGGCTGCGCCCGCGCGATGGGCCTCGCTCCCGGCGACGTGACCTACCTGCACGAGAAGCAGCAGGAGCTCAACGCGATGCTCCGCAAGCGGGCCGAGGCGGCGGACGCGCACTACGTCGACACGTACACCCCGTCCGTGGGACGCGACGCCTGTGCGGCGCGGAACGCCCGTTGGATCGAGCCGCTGGTCCCACGGGCGTCCGCAGCGCCGGTCCATCCCAACGAGCGGGGGGAGCGGGGCATGGCGGAGGCGGTGCTTAAGGCGGTCGGCGCTTCGGACTGAGGCGCAATCCGAAAGTCGTGGGGCTAGAGCGGTCGGGCGTGGGGCCTCGGGCATCGGCCGCCGGCCAGCCGTCAGACCTAAGCTGACGGTCCCCAACCGTCGGGCCTCGGGCCTCAGCAGTCAGGCCTCACGCGCCAGCCATCGGGCGTCAGCCATCGGGCCTCGGCCGTCAGGCGGCAGCCGTCAACGGTCGAGTGTCAGGCGTCGGCTGTCAGCAGTCGAGCGCCAGCCATCGCGCCCCGCCCGTCAGCCGGCGGCAGCCGTCACCGCGTCGGCCCCACCGGCGCCGTCCACATGCCGACGAGGGCGTCGACCAGGCCCGTGGCCGCGTCGTGCCAGTTGGCACGGGGGGTGGGGGTGTGCTCGGCGATCGCTCGCTCACGTTCGGCGGGGATGTGCATGATCAGGTGGCGGGCCATCTCGCCGCGCTCGGCGCGCACTTCGGGCGGCAGCTCGGGCAGACAGGCGCTCAGGCCGTCGATGATCTGTCGCAGGGACGGGGAGGAGAGGGACTCCTCGACCAGGATCTGGTGGAGTGCCGGGTCGGTCATGATCTGGGCGCAGAACCTCGCGTACCAGGTCGTGCCGCCGAGGTCGGCGAGGTGTTCGGGGATGGGGCGGACCAGGCAGTCGACCCAGTCCCGGACGCTCGGGTCGTCGCCGATCCCGGCCAGCAGCCGGGACCGGATCTCCTCGGTCCGCGCCGCGTGCTTGCGGACGATGGCGCGGACCAGGTCCTCCTTGGTGCCGAAGTGGTAGCCGACAGCGGTGTTGTTGCCCTGTCCCGCGGCCTCGCTGACCTGACGGTTGGACACCGCGTTCACGCCGCGCTCGGCGAACAGCCGCTCGGCGGCGGTCAGGATCAGCTCCCGGGTCGCGTTGACCTGCTCCGCCCGTACCGTCCTGCCGGCCATGCTCAGCTCACCACCGCACCGGGACTTCGCTCAGCCCACCGACGGCCAGTCCCTCGAGCCGCCGCAGGTCCGCCGGCGGCGCGGCGAGTTCCAGCGACGGAAGCCTACGCAACAGCACGTCGAGGACGGTGCGCAGCTCCGTGCGGGCCAGGGACTGCCCCAGACAGGAACGGGATCCGGCGCCGAAGGCCAGATGCGGGTTGGGGCTGCGGTGGAGGGTCAGCTCGCCGGGCGTGTCGAAGGCGGCCTCGTCACGGTTGGCGGCGGCCATGCTGCACAGCACGGTCGTGCCGGGCGGCAGGACGGTGCCGGCGACCACGGTCTCCGCGTCCAGGTACCGGGGAAGTCCGATCCCGGGATCGGCGTCGAAGCGGAGCACCTCCTCCACCGCGAGCGGCACCAGGGACGGGTCGGCGAGCAGCCGTTCCCAGCGGCGCCGGTCGGCGAGCAGCAGGGCGACCATCTTGCCGATCATGCTGGCGGTGGTCTCGTGGCCGGCGAGCAGCAGCGCCTGGCCCGTGAACACCAGTTCCCGCTCGGACAGGCGGCGGCCGTCGGAGTCCCGGGCGACGACGAGCGCCCCGAGCAGATCGGGGCCGGGAGCGGCCCGCTTGGCCCAGACATGGGCGGCCATGTAGTCCACGAAGTCGTCCTGCGCCCGGTCGACCTCCTCCTGCGTGTACCGGGTCAGGTTGAGCAGCGCGTCGGACCAGTGGGCGAACCGGTCGCGGTCGGCGTCGGGGATGCCGAGCAGGTCGCAGATCACCCACACCGGGAGCGGGAAGGCGAGGTGGGCCCCCAGGTCCGCGGGGTGGCCGTGCGCGACCATGTCGTCGACGAGCTTCTCGGCCATCGCCTCGATCCCGGGGCGCAGCGCTGCCATGCGCTCGTCGGTGAACCACGTACCCACCATCCGCCGCCACCGCCGGTGCGCGTCGCCGTGGTCGGGGATGGCCCTGGCCATGTCGCTGTTGAACACCCCGCCCGTCTCGTCGTCGGCGATGCGGGCCGCGTCGTCCGCGTCCAGCACCCGGCGCAAGCTGTCGTCGGAGAGCATCCGGCGGACGTCCTCGTAGCGGGTCAGCAGGGTCGCGGGGTCCCCGCTGGGCAGGGTCACGTGGGCGACGGGACATCCCTCCCGCAGCGCGGCCCATTCGGCGGGCGGCTCCAGCGCCGTACTGCCCCGCATCGGATACCTCAGGGCCTGTCGGTCCTCGGCTCGGTACATACGCCCTCCCTCGATCCGGCGGTCGCTGCACGCCCAGGCAAACGGAGCGGTTAGAGTAAGTCAAGCGCCTGACTTAAACTGTGGCCTCGCCGCCCGGCGCCGCACGATCCCCGTCACCTCTGCGCCACCCCCGTCACGACCCCTTCGGAGGCACACCCATGGCCGACGCTCCAGCCCTACCCGTGGACCCGGAGGGTTCTGCCGCGCCCCGGCCGAACGCCGTGGTGGCGGTGCTGGCCTTCGCCGGGATCGTCGTCGCGCTGATGCAGACCCTGGTCATCCCGATCGTCCCGGAGCTGCCCAAGCTGCTGGACGCGCCCGCGTCGGACACCGCGTGGGCCGTGACCGCGACGCTGTTGGCCGCCGCCGTGGCGACGCCGGTGGTGGGCCGGCTCGGCGACATGTTCGGCAAGCGCCGCATGCTGCTGATCAGCGTCGTCGTACTGATCGTCGGATCGCTCATCTGCGCGCTCAGCGAGTCGCTGGTGCCGATGATCATCGGCCGCGCCGTCCAGGGCCTGTCGGCCGCCGTGATCCCGCTGGGCATCAGCATCATGCGGGACGAGCTGCCGATCGAGCGGCTGGCCGGGGCGACGGCGCTGATGAGCGCCTCGCTCGGGGTGGGCGGCGCGCTCGGTCTGCCGACGGCCGCGCTGATAGCGGACCACTTCGACTGGCACGTGCTGTTCTGGAGCTCGGCCGGCATGGGCGTGGTGGCGCTGGTCCTGGTCGTGCTGTTCGTGCCGGAGTCCGCGGTGCGTTCGGGCGGCCGCTTCGACGTGGTCGGCGGTATCGGCATGGCGGCCGGCCTGGTGTCCCTGCTGCTGGCGATCTCCAAGGGCGCCGACTGGGGCTGGTCCAGCGGCACCACGCTCGGCCTGCTGGCGGGCGCCGTGGTCGTGCTGTTCGCGTGGGGCTTCTACGAACTGCGCACCACCGCGCCGCTGGTGGACCTGCGCACCACCGCCAAGCGCCAGGTGCTGGTGACCAACCTGGCCTCGATAGCCATCGGCTTCTCGATGTTCGCGATGTCCCTGGTGCTTCCGCAGCTCCTGCAGTTGCCTGAGCAGACCGGTTACGGCCTGGGCAGGTCGCTGCTGACCGCCGGTCTGGTCATGGCCCCGTCCGGCCTGGTCATGATGGCCTTCGCGCCGGTCTCCGCGGCCGTCTCCAAGGCCAAGGGCCCCAAGGTGACGCTGATGATCGGCGCGCTGATCGTGGCCGCCGGCTACGGCCTCAACATCGTGCTGATGTCCGAGGTCTGGCACCTGGTGCTGGTGTCCTGCGTGATCGGCGCCGGCATCGGCTTCACGTACGGCTCGATGCCCGCGCTGATCATGGGCGCCGTGGACCCGTCGGAGACCGCTGCCGCCAACAGCCTCAACACCCTGATGCGCTCGATCGGTACGTCGACCGCGAGCGCCATCGCCGGCGTCGTCCTGTCCCACATGACGATCAGCCTGGGCGGCATCGCCGTGCCGTCCGAGACGGGCTTCAAGACGGTCATGGCCATCGGCGCGGGCGCGGCCCTGCTGGCCTTCGCCGTGGCCTCGTTCATCCCGCCCCGCCGCCCGGTCGCCGCGGCGACCACGGCCCCCACGGCCACGGAACCGTCGGCCAGCGCGTCCTCGGTGGGCTGACCCGCTCCGAGGGCCGCGGGCACGGTCCGCGGCCCTCAGGCCGACTCTCCGCGGGTCCGCAGCAGGCTCACCCCCGCCCCGAGCGAGACGGCACCCATGCCCACGCTCGTGAGCACGCCCTGAGCGCCGTCGACGACGAACGGCGCGGCCGCGGCGACGACGAGGTTGAACAGGAAGAGGAACCAGAGCACGGGCCTCGACGCGAGCAGGGGCTTCATCGGTGTTTTCCTCCGCTGGTGGACGGTTCGTACGTTCGCCACCAACCCTTCCGTCGCGACTGCCGCGCTTCGAGGGAGTACGTGCCCCAAGCGATGGTGGAGCCGGCTCCACCATCCCGGCTCCACCGTCCCGGACCTGCCCTCGCACTCAGGTATGACGTGGGCTCAGGCTTGTACTGCGTTCTCAGTAGGCCCGATTGTCGGCAGCCGCACGACGACGCGGCGGCCCCGCCCCGGGAGCCTGGTCAGGTATCCGAGACCAGATGGGGAGACCTCCGTTTCATGGCCACTTTCCTGTGCCGACTGGGCCGACTGGCATTTCGTCGGCGCCTGCTCACCGTCCTGTTGTGGGTGGCGGTGCTGGTGGGTGTCGGCGCCGGCGCCGTGACCGCGCCCGCCGCCGAGGACCAGAACCAGACCATGCCCGGCATCGAGTCGCAGCAGGCCTTCGATCTGCTGGAGCAGCGCTTCCCCGGCACCGAGGCCGACGGCGCGAGCGCCCGGGTCGTCTTCGTGGCGCCCGCCGGGCAGAAGGTGACCGGGGCCGGTCACCGGTCGGCGATCGAGGCGTTCGTGAGCGAGGCGGCCGACGGCTCGCAGGTCTCCGGCGCCGTCGACCCCTTCCGGGCGAAGGCGGTGAGCGCGGACGGCACCACCGCCTACTCGACGGTCTCCTTCACCGAGAAGGCCGACGACCTCACCGACACCGCCAAGCGGCACCTGGAGACCGCCATCGACCGGGCCCGCGAATCGGGGCTGACCGTCGAGGTCGGCGGCACCGCGCTGGCGAGCAAGCCGGCCGCGGGCGGCGCCGCGGAAGCCATCGGCATCGGGATCGCCACCGTGGTGCTGCTGATCACCTTCGGCTCACTGGCCGCCGCCGGACTGCCGCTGCTGACCGCGGTGGTCGGCGTCGGGATCAGCATGGCCTCGATCCTCGCCCTCGCGAGCACGTTCGGGCTGTCCTCGACCACGGGCACGCTGGCCACCATGCTCGGGCTCGCGGTGGGCATCGACTACGCCATGTTCGTCGTCTCCCGCTACCGCGAGGAGCGCGCGGGCGGCCACGCGCCGCAGGAGGCGGCCGGCATCGCCGCGGGCACGGCCGGATCCGCGGTCGTGTTCGCCGGGCTCACGGTGGTCATCGCACTGGCCGGTCTCTCGGTGGTGGGCATCCCGATGCTCACCAAGATGGGCCTGGCCGCGGCGGGCGCGGTCGTCCTCGCGGTCCTGATCTCGCTGACCCTCGTCCCCGCGCTGCTCGGCTGGTGGCCCAACGCCGTCCTCGCCCGCTCCGCCCGCAGGAGGGGCCGTCTCAAGGGGGCGGGCGAGGACAACGGCGGCAGCCGCTGGGCCCGCTTCGTGCTGCGCCGACCGGCCACCGTGCTGCTGCTCAGCGTGGTGGGCCTCGGCGCGCTCGCCGTACCCGTGCTGGATCTTCAGCTGGGCATGCCCGGCGACGAGGTCAAGTCGACGTCCACCACCGAGCGGCGCGCCTACGACGACCTCGCCGAGGGCTTCGGTCCCGGCTTCAACGGGCCGTTCACGATCGTCGTGGATGCCAGGGGCGCCGACGATCCCGAGGACGCCGTACGGACGATCTCGGAGAAGATTGCCGGCGAGCGGGGTGTCGTGTCCGTCTCGGCGGCCCGCTTCAACCAGGCGGGCGACACCGCGGTGTTCTCCGCCGTCCCGGCCACGGGCCCGAGCGACAGGAAGACCCAGGACCTGGTCAACGCCATCCGGGCCGACCGACCGGGCATCGACTCCACGACCGGGGCGACCTTCAAGGTCACCGGCACCACCGCGGTCAACATCGACGTCTCCGAGAAGGTCCAGTCGGCCCTGATCCCCTACCTGGCGGTCGTGGTGGGCCTGGCCTTCGTCCTGCTGCTCGTCGTCTTCCGGTCCGTCCTGGTCCCCCTCAAGGCGGCCCTCGGCTTCCTCCTGTCGGTCCTCGCGGCACTGGGTTCGGTCGTCGCGGTCTTCCAATGGGGCTACGGCGCGGACCTGTTGGGCGCGCACGAGACCGGCCCGATCATGAACATGATGCCGATCTTCCTGGTGGGCATCATGTTCGGTCTGGCCATGGACTACGAGGTGTTCCTCGTCGCCCGGATCCGCGAGGCGTACGTCCACGGCGACCGCCCCGACCAGGCGGTGACCTCCGGCTTCCGGCACAGCGCGCGCGTCGTCGTGGCCGCGGCGCTGATCATGATCGCGGTGTTCTCGGGCTTCATCGGGGCCGGTGAGTCGATGATCAAGATGATCGGCTTCGGCCTCGCGGCGGCCGTCCTGCTCGACGCGTTCGTGGTCCGGATGGCGTTCGTGCCGGCGGTGCTCGCGCTGCTCGGCCGGGCGGCCTGGTGGCTGCCCAAGTGGCTGGACCGGCTGCTGCCCACGGTCGACGTGGAGGGCGAGACCCTCACCCGCAAGGGCCCTGCGGCACCGCCCACGGCCGAGCCGACCGTCCCGGAGTCCGCCCACGTCTGACCTCTCCCCTCCCCCCGAGAGGGCCGCCCGTGCCACCGGCCACGGGCGGCCCTCGCCCGCCGTTCCTCACGGACATGGCCGACGATGGCTTTCAGCACCCGACCGGAGAGACGCGATGAGCATCCCTTGGCAGCGGTACGCGGACGAGCACGTCCGCACCGTCGACACCATGACGGTGGCGCTCCTGTTCGCCGCCTTCCTCTTCGGCAGCGAGATCCAGATGCCCGGCGCGCACCGGCCCGACTCGGTGCTCGCGACCATCGCGCTGGCCGTCGTCTCCTGCGGGGCCCTGTTCTGGCAGCGCACCCACCCCCGCGCGGTCGTCACGGTCACCGCCCTCGGCGCCGCCTGCGCGGGCGCGCTGGGCCACCTGCTCACGCCGCTGGTGCTGGCGCCGGTCATGCTCGCGCTGCTGCGGCTGGCCGTCGCGACCGACCGCGGCACCACCCGGATCTTCTTCTTCGCCACCCTCTCGGTGGTGGTGGCCTCGGCCGTCGCCGTCGACCCGAACGACCATCCCTGGCCGCTCACGACCCTCGGTCCCGCCGCCTGGCTGCTGCTGCCCGTCGCCACCGGCACCACGGTCCGGATGCGCGGCGCCTACCTGGAGGCCGTCCAGGCCCGCGCCGAGTACGCCGAGCGCAGCCGGGAGGAGGAGGCCCGCCACCGGGTGGCCGAAGAGCGGATGCGCATCGCCCGCGAGCTCCATGACGTCGTCGCCCACCATCTCGCCCTGGCCAACGCCCAGGCGGGCACGGCGGCTCATCTGGCGCGCACGCATCCCGAGCAGGTCCGGAAGATCCTCACCGACCTCGCCGGTACGACGTCGTCGGCGCTGCGCGAGATGAAGGCGACCGTGGGGGTACTGCGCCAGCCGGACACCCCGGACGCGCCTCTCACCCCGAGCCCCGGCCTCGGGCAACTCGCCGAACTGACGGACACGGTCGCCTCCACGGGTCTCACGGTCCGAGTGACCACGGAGGGTCCGCCCCGGCCGCTGACACCCGGCGTGGACCTGACGGCGTACCGCATCGTGCAGGAGGCGCTGACCAACGTCGCCAAGCACGCCGAGGCCCGGGCAGCGCACGTACGCCTGCACTACGGCGGCGACCAACTGACCATCACCGTCACGGACGACGGCACCTCCACCGCCCCCGCGACGCCCGCTCCCGGCCACGGCTTCGGGCTGATCGGCATGCGTGAGCGCGCCCACTCGGTCGGCGGCGCCCTCCAGGCGGGCCACCGGCTGGAGGGCGGCTTCGAGGTGACCACACGGCTGCCCCTGTATCCCACCGCTTCGTAGGGCGAGGCACGGCGACCATGAGACGACAGGAACGAACCCCATGACCATCCACGTACTGCTCGCCGACGACCAGGCCCTGCTCCGGGCCACGTTCCGGATCCTCATCGACTCCTGCGACGACATGGAGGTGGTGGCCGAGGCCACCGACGGCGTCGAGGCCGTCGCGCTGGCCCGCACCCACCGTCCCGACCTCGTCCTGATGGACATCCGCATGCCCGGCACCGACGGCCTGGCCGCCACGTCCACCATCTGCGCCGACCCCGAACTGGGCGGCACGCGCGTACTGATCCTCACCACCTTCGAGATCGACGAGTACGTCGCCCAGGCGCTGCGAGCCGGTGCGAGCGGGTTCCTCGGCAAGGACGTGACGGCCGACGAACTCCTGGACGGCATCCGGACCGTGGCCGCCGGCGAGTCGCTGCTGTCCCCGGCCGCCACGCGCGTGCTGATCGGCCGCTTCCTCATGACACCCGCGCGGGGTGCACGGCCGGCGGGCGCCGACGACCTCGCCCCGCTCACGGCGCGCGAGAGGGAGGTGATGACCTGGGTGGCCGAGGGCCACTCCAACGAGGAGATCGCCGGGAAGCTCTTCGTCAGCCCGCTGACGGTCCGCACCCACGTCCATCGCGCCATGACGAAACTGGGCGCCCGTGACCGCGCCCAACTCGTCGTCATCGCCTACCGGTCGGGCCTGGTGCAGGCACCGCCGGCCGCGGAGCGCTGACGCGGAGGCCCGCGGCGCCGGACGCGGAGGGGATCTCGCTCAGGTGCGGGACGAAGGCGGCGCCGTGCGGACCGAGGCAGCGCCGTTCAGGGGAAACCTGTGGGGCGCAGGCGTGCCGGCCCGCCCCCGCGTCGACAACTGAGCCGTGACCCTCCCCCTGATCCCGCCCATGCTCGCCACGCCCGGCACCCTCCCGCCCGCCGTGCAGGACGCCCGTTGGGCCTACGAGACCAAGCAGGACGGCCAGCGCGTGGTGGCCTACCTCGAAGGCGACGGCAGTGTCCTGCTGCGGGCCCGGTCCGGGGAGGACATCACCGCCGCGTATCCCGAACTCCGGCCGCTGGGCACGGTGCTCGGCGCGACGCCCGCCGTACTGGACGGCGAGGTGCTGGCGCTGGACGAACAGGGGCGCGCGGACTTCCAGTTGCTGCAACCCCGGATGGGACTCGCGCACACGCCGGGACGCGCGGCGCGCCGGGCGGCACAAGCACCCGTACATCTCGTGCTGTTCGACCTGATGCACCTCGCCGGCCGCTCCCTCCTCAAGGTCCCCTACACCGAGCGCCGCGAGCAGTTGGCGGCACTGGGCCTCGCCGGCCCGCACTGGTCCACCCCCGCCGCACTCGTCGGCCACGGCGAACAGGCCCTGCGCGCCACCCGCGAGCACGGTCTGGAGGGGCTCGTGTGCAAGCGGCTGGACTCGCTGTACGAGCCGGGCGTCCGTTCCCGGTCCTGGGTCAAGATCCGCAATCTGCGCACCGAGGACGTCGTCGTGGGCGGCTGGCTGCCGGGCAAGGGGCGGCTCGCGGGACTGCCCGGTGCGGTGCTGGTCGGCCAGCGGGCGTCGGGGCGGCTGCGGTACGTCGGCGGGGTCGGCACCGGCTGGAGCGAGGCCGAACGCGCGCAGCTCGCCGCGCTGTTGAGGGCCGCCGGGACGGACGTGTGCCCCTTCGACCCGGTGCCGCAGGTGCCGGGCGCGCGCTGGGTGGTGCCCCGGCTGGTCGGCGAGGTCCGCTACAGCACCCGTACCCGGGCCGGGCTGCTGCGCCAGCCGTCCTGGCTGCGGCTGCGGCCCGACCTGGCGCCCGAGGAGTCGGCGGCCGACTTTCCGGACGATCCCACCTGACGCCGTGTCACCAATCCGTCATTCGTCGCCATTCACCGCCACTCGCCAACTATTGGGCTGCGCTTCACCACTGGGACGCCTGTGACCTCTTGGCGCGGCAGGGAAAACCGGGGATGCTGAACTCCCTTTCCCCCCACAGCCGTTGGGCTGCGCCCGCACACCCCCAGGAGGACGCAGTGTCGTCATCGACCTTCAAGACGCACCGCAGGAGATGGCTCACCGGATTCGTCGGTGCCGCCGCGCTCGTACTCGCCTTCCCCGCCGTCGCCTTCGCCGCTCCCCCGCCGCCCCTGCCGGCGAACGCCGAGGCCGCCGAGTTCACCTACCAGCCGGCCTTCGACTACGACACGGACGGCTGCTACTCCACCGCCGCCATCGGCCCCGACGGCTCGATCAACGGGGGTCTCAACCCGACCGGCGCGCTCAACGGGAACTGCCGGGACGCCTCCGACCTCGACGACACCAACACCTACTCGCGCTACAAGTGCAACAACGGCTGGTGCGCGTACATGTACGGCCTGTACTTCGAGAAGGACCAGGCCCTCGCGGGCACCAGCATCGGCGGCCACCGGCACGACTGGGAGCACGTCGTGGTCTGGGTGCAGAACGGCGCGATCCAGTACGTCTCGACGTCCAACCACGGCTCGTTCACCGTGCACGCGGCCTCCACGGTCCGCTTCGACGGCAGCCACGCGAAGATCGTCTACCACAAGGACGGCATCAGCACGCACTGCTTCCGGCTCGCCAACACCAACGACGAGCCGCCGGAGAACCACAAGGGCACCTGGCAGTACCCGCCGCTCGTCGGCTGGAACGGCTACCCGGCCGGGCTGCGCGACAAGCTCACCTCCTACGACTTCGGGAGCGCCAACTTCGGCCTGAAGGACGCCAGTTTCGCCTCGCACCTCTCGTCCGCGAAGCCGTCCGGCATCGCGTTCGACCCCAACGCCTGACCCGCGCACGCACGACGGCCCGCCCGAGGTTTCTCGGGCGGGCCGTCGTGCGTGCGTCACCGAGGCGTCAGCCGGGACGTCCCGCCGGGTCGTGGACGACCGTGTCCCGGCCGGCGCCGGAGGACGGCCCGGT
Source organism: Streptomyces sp. NPDC088794 (assembly GCF_044750545.1). Classification (NCBI taxonomy): domain Bacteria; kingdom Bacillati; phylum Actinomycetota; class Actinomycetes; order Kitasatosporales; family Streptomycetaceae; genus Streptomyces; species Streptomyces sp. NPDC088794. The sequence continues at coordinate 359,599 of NZ_JBIVKB010000012.1, forward strand.
GCCGGACGAACCGCCGGACGAGCCGCCCGAAGCGTCCACCGGACGGTCCGCATGGCCGGGCCACCACGCCGCGTGGCCGATCAGCGCGGTGAGGCTCGGGGTGAAGAACATCGCCATCACGAAGGCGGCGACCGCGATGCCGAAGGACACCGCGAAGCCCATCTCCGTGAGCAGCGCGTTGCCGGCCAGCATCATCGTGGCGAAGGTGGCCGCGAGGATGAAGCCCGCCGCGGCCACGGTCGGTCCGGCATGGCGCAGCGCCATACTGGCCGCCTCGCGCGGATCCCGGCCTTCCCGGGCCTCCTCGCGGAGCCGCGCGATCATCAGGATGTTGTAGTCGGTGCCGATGGCGACCACGAAGAGATACATGATCACCGGGAGCATGAACATCAGCCCCGAATGTCCCTGCGCGTCCTGGAAGATCCAGACCGTGGCACCCAGCGTGGCACCGAACCCGAGGCCCACCGAGGCGATCAGGTAGAACGGCGCGACCACACTGCGCAGCAGCAGTCCCAGGATCAGCATGATCAGCAGGGCGGCGACGGGGAAGACCGTCCGGTAGTCGTGGTTGACCGCCGTGTCGATGTCCTTGTAGATCGAGGACATACCGCCGACCAGGGCCTTCGTACCGTCGGGGGCGTCGGCGTGCGCGACGTCCCGCACCCGGCCCACGGCGTCGATCGCCTTGTCCGTCGAGGCCTCGTACTTGAGCGTGACGGTGAAGTCGGCGGTCGTGCCGTCCTTGTTGACCTGGCTCATCTTGGCGCTCGCGACACCGTCGACGGCCCCGAGCTTCTGGGCGTACGCGTCGAAGGTGCTCCGGTCGAGCGCCTTGCCGTCCGCGCTGGACAGATACACGTCGGTGGGGGCGGCGGCGCCCGCCGAGTACGCCTTCTGCATCTCGTCCTGGACGACCATCGACTCCTTGGTCTTGGGCATGGAGCCCGACGCCAGGTCGAAGGTGGCCTTGTAGCCGAGCGTGCCGAGCGACAGCGCGAGGAGAACGAGACCGGAGGCCACGGCGGTCAGGGCCGGGCGGCGCTGCACACCGCGCCCGAGGGCGGCGAACCGGGCGTTCTGCGGCTCCCGTTGCCAGGTCTTGGAGGGCCAGAAGATCTTCGGCCCGATCAGCGACACCACGGCCGGGATCAGGGTCAGGCCGGCGATCAGGGTGACGGTGACCGCGATGGCCAGCGCCGGGCCCATCTGCTTGAGGAAGCCCAGCGTCGACAGGATCAGCGCGAGGAAGGCGATGATGACCGCCCCCGCGGCCGAGGCGATGGCCTCGCCGACCCGGGCGACCGCGTTGACCATGGCCTCCTTGGGTTCGTCACCTGCCCGCAGCCGTTCTCGGTAACGGAACATCAGGAACAGGAAGTAGTCCGTGCCCACGCCGAACAGCACGACGATCAGGATCGACGAGATCGAGCTGTTGGCCTGGAGGTCGAACAGCTTGGTGGCGTACGCGATCAGCCCGTTGGCGATCGCGGCGACCAACCCGATCGTGATCAGGGGCAGGAAGGCGAGGATCGGCGCCCGGAAGATGATCAGCAGGGTCACCAGGATGATGACGAAGGTGCCGATGCCGATCAGCGCTTCACCGCGCTTGGACGAGTCCTGCTGGTCCAGGGCCTGCGCGGCGGAACCGCCGAGCTTGACGTCGAGGTCCGTGCCCTTGGTCAGTTGCTTGACGTCGTCACGCAGCACCTTGGCCGCGTCGGCCTGTTTGGGCTGGCCGGCGTTCTTGCTGTCCATCTGGACCAGGGTCATGGTGTACCTGCCGTCGTCGGACGGCTGGCCGGGGACCACCTTCTGCACCTGGTCGATCTTCTTGTCGCCCAACTCCGTGGTGATCCGGGCGACATCCTTCTTGTCCTCGGCTGTCAGCTCGGCACCGTCGGTGCGCTGGAACAGCGCGATCGCGGACGGGGTGAAGGCGCTGGGGAACGCCTTCTCCTGGAGATCCGCCGCTTTGATGGACTCGTAACTCTTGGGCAGGAAACTGCTCTCGTCGCTGTTCGAGGGCAGGCTGGGGGCGGTGGCGACAATGGCCACCGCGGCTATCAGCCATGCCACGATCGTCCAGACGGGATGACGGACGACAGCGGTGCCAATACTTCGGAACATGCGGGGGGTCCTCCTGGGAAGGAAGATCACCGCAGCCCGGGGAGCGGTCCCTGGCATCGGCGACCCCGACCGGCCCTCAGGGCACTCCTCCCGTCGGCCGGTCGACTGGTTTGTGTTCGTCCTACATCGTAGTGACCATGACCCACGGGGCGCGCGTCGGTTTTTCCGCACGGTGGGGCGGGTGCGGCGCGGACCGCCGGGGACGGACCTCGAAACAACTGCCCGCCGGTACGCCCGTCGGAGCGACCTCCTCACGCGGCGCACCTGTGTCACAGAACATCGACAGCGCCAACCGGACAACCGGATCCCCTCTCTGGAAGGGTGCACCGACCGCACCGACCGAGGAGACATCCACCATGTCCGAGCCCTCCGCTTCCGTCGTCCGGCGTCTTCGTGGCCGGGCCACGGGACTCGCCGTGGTCGGTACGGCCCTCGCCCTCGCGGCGCCGATGCCGGCGACGGCCGCGACCGACCCGGTCTCCGTCCTGAAGTTCACCGTCAAGGAACGCAAGGACGCCCTCGCCTACTGGACGCCCGCCCGGATCAAGACGGTCGGGAAGTCCGTGGACCTCGGTCCGACCGGGCCCAGGGCCAGGCCGTGGACGGGCACCGCGCTCAAGACCGTGGGGAGGCTCTTCTTCGTCAACGCGCGCGGCTACGACACCTGGTGCACGGCCACGGCGGTCAAGAGCGCCAACCGCTCCGCCGTCATGACCGCGGCCCACTGCGTGCGCCTGGGCTCGTCCCCCATGAACACCAACACCACCATGGTGTTCGTCCCCGGCTACAGCAAGGGCAGGAAGCCGTACGGCACGTTCGCGGTCCGCAGCGCCGCGACCCCGCGCACCTGGGAGAAGGACTCCACCGACGATCTGGCCGCGCTGGTCGTCGACACCGACAAGAGCGGCCGCAAGCTCACCGACGTCGTGGGCAGCCAGGCCATCGCTTTCAACCGGCCCGTCGGCGCCCCGATCTCCGCCTTCGGCTACTCCGCCACCCACCCGCAGCTCGGCGAGGAACTCCTGCACTGCGTCGGCAAACCGAAGAAGAAGCTCGGCATCCAGGCCGTCCCCTGTGACCTGACCGGCGGCTCCAGCGGCGGCCCGTGGCTGGCCGGCTTCGATTCCACCACCGGCAAGGGCACCCTCGTATCGGTCAACAGCGGCCTGGACTCCCTGACCCCGACCGAGATGCAGGGCGAGGTCTTCGGGGCGCTGGCCAAGAAGGTGTACGACCGGGCCCAGAACAGCTGACGCGGGGGTCCGGTCGCGGCCGCCGGGTCTACTTCCCCTCGACCAGGGCGTCTCCGAGGGCGGTTCGGACGTACAGGACGTAGTAGCCCTGGCGGCGGGAGTCGAGCAGGCCCGCCTCGCGCAGGGTCGTGAGGTGGGCCGAGACCGTGGAGGGCGCCAGGCCGTGTCGGTCGGCCAGTTCGGTGGTCGAGGCGGGCGTGGTGAGGCCGGTGAGGACGGCGGCGCGCTGGTGGCCCAGGAGGCGGGCGAGGGCCTCCGGCGGGCGGGACGGCGGGAGTTGGTGGAGGCGGCCCATGCCGAGGGCCGGGTAGAGGACCGTCGGCTGCCAGGGGCGGGCGAAGCCGCTGACCACGTCGGGCCACACGAAGACGCTCGGCATGAGCAACACGCCCCGCCCGTCGGCCCGTTGGGCTTCGTCGTGGTCGCCGGTCATGCGCAGGATGAGGGTGGGACCGGCCCACTCGATGCCGGGGTGCAGTCCGGCGAGCACCGCGTCGAGGCCGCCGTCGGCGGCCTGACGTGAGCGGTGGGCGATGTCGGCCTCCAGGACGGCGCGGTGGCGCGGCCAGTCGGGAGCGAGCAGTACGTGCCAGGCCAGTTCGGTGAGGTCGGCGAGGCGGCGCAGGGTGCCGGTCGGGTCGTCGAGGGCGACGCGGCCCCTGGGCGACTCGGCGAGACCCGGTGTGCAGGCGAGGGAACGGGACATCTCGGCCCGGGCCAGGTCGGGGTCGGTGGCCCGCATCCGGGCCAGCTCCTCCTCGATGGAGGGGTACGGCTCCTCCGGCGGCGGCCCCAGACAGTCCGGCGTGTAGCCGCCGGCGGGCGGCATGAACAGCCACAGGGGCGTCAGGTCCAGGCCGGCCAGCGTACGGCGTACCCGGCGCAGCCAGGCGCGGTGGTACGCGTGCCGGGCCGGGCGGCGCAGCAGGCGCAGTGCCTCGTGCGTCTGGCACAGCGGCGAGATCGCGAACCGGCAGCGCGTCAGGTCGTCGGTGCCCAGGTGCAGGGTCAGCGGCAAGGCGGCCTCCGTGAGCGATTCGGCCCGGATCGAAACAGTAGAAGCCCGCCCCGCGCCCCAGCACGCTGGCCCCCGGGTTCCGGCACCCGTACCGACGTGGTTCCGGCGCTTTTGCCGACTTGTCGATGTCCCGGAGGGCACCTGGATGCACACCGTACGTCCGGCCGCGTGGCGCAGGAGCGCCCTCGTCGCGGCCCTGATGCTGGCGGCGTTCACCTTCAACACCACCGAGAACATTCCCGTCGGCCTGCTGTCGCTCATGGCCGACGACCTCAAGGTGTCGCTCACGGCCGTGGGCACGCTGGTCACCGGGTACGGGCTGACCGTGGCCGCGGTGTCGTTGCCGATCGTCCACACCACCCGGTCCGTACCGCGCAGACACCTCATGGCCGGACTCCTCGGGCTGTTGGTGATCGCCAGCTGGGTCACGGCGCTGGGCTCGGTCTCGTACGGGCTGCTGCTGGCGGCGCGGGTGGCGACGGCGCTGGCCCAGGCCGCGTTCTGGGCGGTCATGGGGCCGGTCGCGGTGGGGCTGTTCCCGCCCGAACGGCGCGGCCGTGTCATCGGGTTGCTGTCCGTCGGCGGGTCGCTGGCCACGGTGCTCGGCGTGCCGGCCGGCACCTGGCTGGGCGTACGCACCGACTGGCAGACGCCGTTCGCGGTGCTCGGCGCGCTCGCGCTCGTCTCGCTGGTCGCCGTCGCCGTCCTGCTGCCGACGTCCCGTCCACAGGACAACCCCGCCGCGTACGGCGCCGCCCCGGACCGGCGCCGGTTCCTCACCGTCCTCGCCACCACCGCCCTCTCGGTCACCGGCGTCTACGCGGGGTTCACGTACATCGCCGCCTTCCTGGACGACGTCAGCGGGTTCGGCGAGGACGCGGTGAGCGCCGTGCTGTTCGCGTTCGGCGCGGCCTGTCTCGTCGGGGTCACCGTGACCGGGCCGCTGCTCGACCGCTACCCGCGGGCCACGCTCGTCGTGCCGGTGACGACGCAGGCGGTCGCGCTGATCGGCCTGTACGCGGGCGGTGGCAGTCAGGTGGCGACCGTGCTGCTGCTGATGCTGCTCGGGGCCTCGGTCGGGCCGGTGTTCATGGCCACGCAGAGTCAGGTGCTCCTGACGGCGCCGGGCCGCACGGAGACCGCGCTGGCGGCCAACTCGGCCGCTTTCAACGTGGGTGTGGCCGCGGGCGCGCTGCTCGGCGGCGCGTTGCTCCCGCTGGTCGAGGTGCGCGCAACCGTCCTGGTCGGAGGGCTGCTCACGGTGGGGGCGCTCGCGATCCTGACCTGGCCGCGGTCCCAAGTGGCGGCCATCGCCGCGGAGCCGCAAACACAGTAGAGGGTGTCCGGCCACCCTGTCGGCAGGAGAGTGAGAATCGTCCCGTCCCGTGCGGACGACCTTCCGGGAAGGTCTATCGTGTCCGCATGTCCGTGCCCGAACTGATCCGTATCGTCTCCCGCGACTCGCCCATGGCGCTCGCCCAAGTGGAGCGCGTCCGCGCCGAGTTGACGGCTCTGCACCCCGGTGTGCGCACCGAGGTCGTGCCGGTGAAGACGACCGGTGACAAGTGGATGGGCGATCTCTCCCAGGTGGAGGGCAAGGGCGCGTTCACCAAGGAGGTCGACGCCGCGCTGCTGGCCGGCGAGGCCGATCTCGCGGTGCACTGCGTCAAGGACGTGCCCGCGGACCGACCGCTGCCGGCGGGGACGACGTTCGCGGCGTTCCTCAAGCGCGACGACATCCGCGACGCCCTGATCCACCCGGGCGGACTCACCCTCGACGAGCTTCCGGAGGGGACGCGGATCGGCACCTCCTCGGTGCGCCGGGTCGCCCAACTCCTGGCCACCCACCCGCATCTGGAGTGCGTGCCCTTCCGCGGCAACGCGAACCGGCGCCTTGCGAAGCTGGCGGCCGGCGAGGCGGACGCGGCGATCCTCGCCGTGGCCGGCCTGGAACGCATCGGCCGCGAGGACGTGATCACCGAGGTGCTGTCGACCGAGACGATGATGCCGCCGATCGGCGCGGGCATCCTGGCGCTCCAGTGCCGGGAGGGCGACAGCGAACTCATCGACGCCGTCAGCGGCCTGGGCGATCCGGACACGCATCGCGAGGCCACGGCGGAGCGGATGTTCCTGCATGTCCTTCAGGGGCACTGCAACAGCCCGATCGCCGGCTACGCGCGCGTGGACCACGGGGACGAACTGTCCCTGCGGGCCTGTGTGTTCACCCCGGACGGCAAGACCCGCCTCAACGCCCACGAGTGGGCCGGTCGCCTCGATCCGGCGACCCTGGGCACGTCGGTGGCCGTGGCCCTGCTGCGTCAGGGCGCCCGCGAGATCATCGACGGCATCCCGCACTGAGCGCCGTCGTCCCCCGTTGAGGACCGCAAGGGCACCGCGTCGAGCGGTGCCCTTCTCCGTTCACCGCCTCAGGCGGTGCCCTCTTCCGCCTGGCCCCGCAGGAAGTTGCTCACCTGGTGGGCCAGGCCCTCGCGTCCGGCGCCCGTGTGCGCGCACGGGGATGCGTCGTCGAGGCCGATGCCGCCCGCCCACAGTCGGCGGTCGGTCCACTCCTCGTCGACCCGCAGCTGGATCTGCACGTCCACCTGGCCGAGAGAGGCCTCGGGACCGGCCGCGTAGAGGACGGCGGTGGCCCGGCGCAACGGGTAGACGTCGAAGCCCTCGATGAACTGCGAGTTGCGCCAGTCGATGAACGCGGCCTCGCCGTCGGGCCCGATGCGTACGTCGATCTGGCCGTCCTCCAGGTGGATGCCGTAGTGCCGGCTGCCGCGGTTCTCGACGGTCACGCGGACGCTGAAGTACGTCAGCCCGGCGGCCGCGTCGTCCCGGCCGCGCGGCGGTTCGGCCGCTTCCAGTCGGTGGACGCGGACACGCAGACCGGCGTGCTCGTCGTACTCCTGCCAGTCACCGACCACGTTCGGCTCGTGCACGGTCCACCTCTCCACCTCAGAGAGCTGCTTCCTATCTGTGTGCTCAGCGCACTGTCAAATGAGCAGAATGCGCTGTGGCCAGCCTATTCACCCCCTTTGATCAGCGATCAAGCCGTGCGCAGGCAGAATCGCCACACGCGCCCCGGCGCACGCATGTGGGCGCGTGCCGCACATCACGTCTTCGGCCATGATCAGCGGGCCAGCCGGCCGAGGAGCGAGGAGGCTGCGGCGATGCCCAGCGCGGCGGCGACGGCGAGCACTCCGAAGTCGAGCGCGAGATGGGCGGGCGTGCCGAGCAGCAGCCCGCGCAGGGCGTCGACTTCGTAGCTCAGCGGGTTGATCTTGCTGACCACCTGAAGCCAGCCGGGCATCACCGAGACGGGGTAGAGGGCGTTGGAGCCGAAGAACAGCGGCATGGTGATGGCCTGTCCGAAGCCCATCAGCCGGTCGCGGCTGAGCACGATGCCGGCGATGGTCATCGACAGGCAGGAGAAGAAGGCCGATCCGAGGATCACGACCGCCCCGACGCCGAGCAGTTTGAGCGGATTCCAGGTGAGGGACACCCCGAGGATCGCGGCGATGACGATGACGACGACGGCCTGGATCAGCGACTTCACGCCGGCCGCGAAGGCCTTGCCCGTGATCAGCGCCGAGCGCGGAGTCGGGGTCACGAGCAGCTTGTTGAGGATGCCCGCGTCCCGCTCCCAGATGATCTGGATGCCGTAGAAGATGGCGATGAACATCGCGGACTGGGCGATGATGCCGGGCGCCAGGTAGTCGATGTAGGGGATGCCGGGGGTGGGGATCGCCTTGATGCGGGTGAAGGTCTGACCGAAGATCAGCAGCCACAGGGCGGGCTGGACCGCGCGGGTGTAGAGCTCGGTGCGGTCGTGGCTGAGCTTCTGCAGTTCGACGGCGCACATCGCCCACACGCGGGCGGGCAGCAGCCGCCAGCCGGAGCGCGGCTCGGGCGGGTGCAGCAGCAGGTTGATGCCGTCGGGGTCGAGGCGGTCAGCCGACACGGTTCGCGGTGCGGCGGGTGCTTCGGACATCGCGGAATCCTCCTGACTGGTCGTCGAGTCCGCTGCCCGCGACCTCGCGGAAGACGTCCTCCAGGGTGGGCAGCGAGGCGCCGGCCGGCGCGCCCTCGGCACGTCGGCGCTCACCCAGCCCCTCCCTCAGCTGATTGGGCGTGCCGAGGGCCCGGATGCGGCCGCGGTGCATGAGGCCGACCCGGTCGCAGTACTGGTCGGCCTCGTCCATGTAGTGGGTGGTCACCAGCACGGTCATGCCGGTGGCGGCGCGTACGGCGTTGATGTGCTCCCACACGCCGGTGCGGGCGATCGGGTCGAGGCCGATGGTCGGCTCGTCGAGGATCAGCAGCCGGGGTGCGCTGACCAGGGCCTGGGCGAGTTCGAGCCGGCGCACCATGCCGCCGGAGTAGGTACTGGCGAGCCGGCCCGCGGCGTCGGTGAGGTCGACGGCGGACAGCGCCTGTTCGACGCGCGCGGCCCGCTCCCGGCGGGGCACGTCGAAGACGCGGGCGAACAGCGCGACGTTCTCCAGGCCGGTGAGTCCGGCGTCGGCGGACAGCTGCTGCGGTACGTATCCCAGCAGCCGGCGTACGGCCATGCGGTCCCCGGACGCGTCGTTGCCGAACACGTGGACCATGCCTGCGGGCACGGGCAACAGGGTGGTGATGCATCTGATCGCCGTGGTCTTTCCGGCGCCGTTGGGGCCGAGCAGGCCGAAGACCTCACCCTCCCCCACCGACAGGTCGAGCCCGGCCACGGCCTTGGTCTCACCGAAGGTGTAGGTCAGTCCGGTGCAGGTCACGGCGTCGTGCCGAGCGCCGGCAGCGTTCGGTGTCATGACTCCTCGGCCTCCTCGTGCAGGTTGTCGGCCAGTGCGCGCAGGGCGGGAATCGCCGCGTGCAGCGCCTCCCGGTGCGCCTCGTCGAGGCCGGCCAGTCCGCCGCGTACGAGCTCGGCGCGCCGTTTGCGCCACGCGTCGAGCCGCGCGTGGGCGGCGGGGGTCGGCAGCAGGCGGGCGGCGCGCCGGTCGGCGGGGTCGGTCTCGCGGACCAGATAGCCCTGCCGGGACAGCTGGTTGACCAGCGTCGACACCGAGTTGCTGGCCAGGTACAGGTCTTTGGCGGCGTCGGAGATGCCGATGCCGGGCTGGTTCACGACCAGCCGCAGCAATTCCACCTCGGCGCCGCGCAGCTGCGGCGCGATCTGCGAACGCAGACGGCGACGGAGGAGCCGCTGGACACCGATGAGGGCGTCCATCAACTCGTCCGGGGAGTTCTCCGGTTCCAGGTCGGGCTTCGCGTCGGATTCCACAGCTGGAGATTACCTCTGTAGCAGAGGTAATGAACCCAAGGCTTGGTCAAGCACGCGGGTCGGCGGATCACCGCGCCGATGTCCGAATTGTTTCGAACACCCGGAATACGGGAATCCGTATCTCAGTGCTTCGGACAGGAGGCACGTCCGTGGGAGCCCGCCGGTCGGGCCCCGGGTGTCCTCCTGGAGCCGCGAGTACGCGCCTCCCACGGTGTCCGTCCATCCGGCACCGGCTGAGGGAAGTGCGCGCCATGCGTAGCACCACCGGCAGAACCAAACCCCACCCGCACGACGACGCCCCGGACACCGCTGCGGCCTTCGAACGGCTCACGCGGCTGCCCGAGGGACCCGACCGCAACGCGCTGCGGGACGAGCTGGTCCGGGCCTGGTTGCCCATGGCCGAGCGGATCGCCGTCCGGTTCAGGGGGCGCGGCGAGTCCCTGGAGGACCTCCGCCAGGTCGCAGCGCTGGGCCTGGTCAAGGCCGTCGACCACTACGACCCGGCCCGCGGCCACGCTTTCGAGGCCTATGCGGTGCCCACGATCACCGGCGAGGTCAAGCGGCACTTCCGCGACCACACCTGGACGCTGCACGTGCCGCGCCGGGTCCAGGACCTGCGCAATCGGGTGCGGAAGGCCATGAAGGAACTGGCGCAGACGATTCCGGGCCGGTCCCCGACCGTCGCCGAGATCGCCGAGCGGGCGCGGCTGACCGAGGCCGAGGTGCGGACCGGGATGGAAGCCATCGACTGCTACTCCGCGCTGTCGCTCGACGCGGAGATGCCCGGCAGCGACAGCTACACCCTGGGCGACGCGCTCGGCGGACCCGACTCGGCCTACGACACCGTCGTGGACCGCGTGACCGTGGAGCCGTGTCTGCGGGCGCTGCCCGAGCGCGAGCGGACCATCCTGTATCTGCGCTTCTTCCGGGGCATGACCCAGAAGCACATCGCCCAGCAGCTGGGCATCTCGCAGATGCATGTCTCCCGCCTGCTGACCGGCTGCTGCGCGCAGGTCCGCGAGGAGGTGCTCACCCGGGCCGGCTGAAGCGGGCCGTCCGCCCCGGGCCCCTCACCGCTCGGTCGGGACGCCCGGGATCTGGGTCGGGCCGTACCGGTCCAGGGCGTCCTCCAGCTCGGCGCGGATCTCCGGGGGCATGGCTCCGCTGCGGCCCCAGACGAGGATCAGCTCGGCCACGCTGCGCAGTTTGATGTTGGTGTGCTGGGAGACCTCCTTGAGGATCTCCCACCCCTCGTCCGGAGTGACCCGGCCGAGGGCGACCACCATCCCGATCGCCTGGTCGACGACGGCGTGCGAGGAGACGGCCTCCTTGAGCTGGTGGACCTCCTCCTGCAGCGCGAAGATGCGGTCCGGGTCCCCGTCCGTGGTCATCGCCGCCTCCCGATGGTCGCCTCGGGCACTGTTTCCGTTCCCCCTATCGTCGTCACTCGCCCGGCCGTGTGCCACCCGGCGGGCGCACGGCTCGACACTCTCGGCCGGGGTACTCGGCAGGCGCCCGGACCCCTTCCGGCCGGACACTGGTGAGCGGACCGGTGTGTGCCGGCCGACGAGACCAGGACGCGAGTGCCATGAACCACGACACGACCCGCCCCGACGCCGAACCGAGGACCACCTCCACCCAGTCCGTGTTCGGCGCCCCCTGCTGGGTGAGCCTGACCAGCCGCGATCTGGACGCCACCGAGAGGTTCTACGGAGCCGTCCTGGGCTGGCGATGGCGGACCGCGAGCCTCGGCGACCGCTTCCGGATCGCGCTGGCCGACGGCACGCCCGTCGCCGGGGTCGCCGCCGTCGCGACCATGTGGCAGATGGCGGTGGCGTGGACGCCGTACTTCGCCGCGCGGGACGCGGACGAGGCCGTGGCGAAGGTGAAGGAACGCGGCGGCACGGCCGCGGTCGGGCCGATCTCCTTCACGCCCGGGCGGGCGGCGCTGCTGGCCGACCGCGACGGCGCGACCTTCGGCATCTGGGAGGGACAGCTCGTCTCGCACTGGGAGAGATGGCGCCGGGCGGCCCCGACCTTCATCCGGCTGCACACGCGGGACGCCTTCGCCGCGGCGATCTTCTACGGCGAGGTCTTCGACTGGGCGTCCGGGCGGCCCGGCGGCGTCGAGGTCCAGTACGAGGGCGGCGAGGTCGTGCTGCGCAGCGAGGACACGATCGTGGCCCGCATCGACTCCGGCGCCCTGGGCGCGGCCCCCGATCCCACGCTCCGACCCCACTGGCAGGTCCACTTCGTGGTCGCGGACGTCGGGGCGTGCGTCCGCGCGGCAGAACTCCACGGCGGCAGCGTGCTGTCCAAGGGGAGTGACGAGGCCGTGCTGCGCGACCCCGACGGCGCGCTGTTCACGGTGACCTCGCGCCGCGAGCGCTGACTCTCAGCCGGCCGTGCGGGCGGGCCGGGTCAGCAGCACCAGGCTGCGCGCCTCTACGGCCATCTCCGTGCCCGCCTTGTGCTCCGCCTCGTCGGGCTCGCCCTGGGCCTCGGCGGTGTCGACGAGGGTCGTCCAGCGCTCGCCGTAACTCACATCGGGCAGCAGGAACTCCACCGGCTCCCAGTGGCTGTTGAGCAGGAGCAGGAAGGAGTCGTCGACGACCGGCCGCCCGGTCGGGTCGGGTTCGGCGATGGCGTCGCCGTTGAGGAAGACGCCGACGGAGTGCGCGTCGGGGCGCTGCCAGTCCTCCTCCGTCATCTCGCGCCCGTCCGGTGCCAGCCACACCAGGTCGGGCAGCGGCTGATCGGGATGCGTGGCGGTCTCGCCGCGGAAGAACCGGCGCCGGCGCAGTACGGGGTGGGCGGCGCGCAGGCCGATGACGTACCGGGTGAAGTCGGCGAGGTCGCGCTGCTCGTCGGTCAACCGCCAGTCGATCCAGGAGACTTCGCTGTCCTGGCAGTAGGCGTTGTTGTTGCCGCGCTGGGTGCGGCCCAGTTCGTCGCCGTGGCAGAGCATCGGGATGCCCTGCGAGAGGAGCAGGGTGGCCAGCAGGTTGCGCTGCTGGCGGGCGCGCAGGTCGAGGACGCCCGGGTCGTCGCTCTCGCCCTCGACACCGCAGTTCCAGGAGCGGTTGTCGCTCTCACCGTCCCGATTGCCCTCGCCGTTGGCCTCGTTGTGCTTGTCGTTGTACGAGACGAGGTCGCGCAGGGTGAAGCCGTCGTGCGCGGTGACGAAGTTGACGCTGGCGCGCGGGCGGCGCCGGCTGTGCTGGTACAGGTCGGAGGAGCCGGTCAGCCGGGAGGCGAACTCGCCGAGCGTGTGCGGTTCGGCGCGCCAGAAGTCCCGCACGGTGTCCCGGTACTTGCCGTTCCACTCCGACCACAGCTGCGGGAAGTTGCCCACCTGGTAGCCGCCCTCCCCCACGTCCCAGGGTTCGGCGATCAGCTTGACGCGGCTGATCACGGGGTCCTGCTGGATGAGGTCGAAGAACGCGGAGAGCCGGTCGACTTCGTGGAACTGCCGGGCCAGCGTGGCCGCGAGGTCGAAACGGAAACCGTCGACATGCATCTCGGTGACCCAGTACCGCAGCGAGTCCATGATCAGCTGGAGCACGTACGGGTGCCGCATGAGCAGGCTGTTGCCGGTGCCGGTGGTGTCGTAGTAGTGACCCCAGTCGCCGTCCACCAGGCGGTAGTACGAGGCGTTGTCGATGCCCCGGAAGGAGAGGGTGGGGCCCTTCTCGTTGCCCTCGGCGGTGTGGTTGTAGACGACGTCCAGGATCACTTCGAGGCCGGCCGCGTGCAGCGCCTTCACCATCGACTTGAACTCGGTGACCTGTCCGCCCGGACTGCCTTGTGCGGCATAGGAGTTGTGCGGGGCGAAGAAGCCGATGGTGTTGTAGCCCCAGTAGTTGGACAGGCCGCGGTCCTTGAGGACGCCGTCCTGCACGTACTGGTGGACCGGCATCAGCTCCACCGCCGTCACCCCGAGCGAGGTGAGGTGCTCGACGATCGCGGGGTGTGCCAATCCGGCGTAGGTGCCGCGCAGTTCGGCGGGGACCTCGGGGTGGGTGCGGGTGAGACCGCGGACGTGGGCCTCGTAGATCACCGTCTCGGCGTAGGAACGGCCCGGTGGGCGGTCGTCGCCCCAGTCGAAGGCCGGGTCGGTGACCACGCCGAGCATCGTGTGCCCGGCGCTGTCGGTCGGCGAGGGGCCGTCCGCCGTGCGCTCGAAGAGCGAGGCGTGGCTGTCCATCTGGCCGTCCACCGCCCTGGTGTACGGGTCGAGGAGCAGCTTCGCCGGATTGCAGCGGTGGCCCGACTCCGGGTCCCAGGGGCCGTGGACGCGGTAGCCGTAGCGCTGGCCCGGGCCGACTCCGGGCAGGTAGCAGTGCCAGACGAAGCCGTCGGCCTCGGTGATCTCGACACGGCGCTCGGTGCCGTCGTCGTCCACGAGGACCAGCTCGACGCGCTCGGCGACCTCGCTGAACAGCGCGAAGTTGGTGCCCTTGCCGTCGAACTCGGCGCCCAACGGACAGGGGCGCCCGCTCCAGACGGGCGCCCCTGCCGTGCGACGGTTCCTCCGGGTCACCGGGCGGCTTCCAGAGGACCGCTCGACGGCGGGGCCAGGGCCTCGGCGGGCACCTCGCGCGGCAGTTGACGCACCGCGCGCAGGCTCGGCGACGGGGCCGTCGGCACCAGGGGGACGCGCCCGCCGGCGCGGGCCCGCTGCGAGAACCAGATGACCCTGCTGCCGGCGTCCGTGGCGCAGCAGCCCCACCCGTCGCTCATCGCGGCGATGCGCCGCAGACAGGACCGCAGTTCCTGGTCCGGGCGCAGCTCACTGTCGTGGTCGCCGATGGCCGTGATCAGATGCTGGCCGTTCCACCACATCTCGATCGAGGTGTTCTTGTCGCTCGCGTGCTCGTCGATGGCCTTCAGCAACAGCTCGGCACCACGGCAGACGGGCTCCACCAACGTCTCCAGATCCCAGAGCCGCAAGTGCGCGGCCAGAATGCGCCGAACCTGTCCGACCCGCTCCGGGCCGACTTCCACATCGAGGTGGTAGTAGCAGGGGACTGCGGTCTTCATCGTCGTTAGCTCCTCACCGGCGAAGCTGCGGCTCCGCACCGTCCCCGCGGGACGGGCCCCGAACACGAAGGGTGAGCATTGATCGCTCCTGAGTCACCTCAAGAGTGGGAGAGCTACGCCATTCGTGCAACACGAGCGAACTCCTGAGAGCGCACATGGCCACATACGAGCCACATCTTCGTTAGTTGAAGGTCCAACAAGACGCTGAGTCGTCACGCGTGCACCATGTGTGAAGACCTCGATGCCCGCAACGGGCCCGCGCGTGTCCGCGCGCGGTCGCCGCCCGACGGTCGGGATACGCGCGATCGAGCCGGGAAGGTGAACGGCGCCATGCTGCTACCGGCCAAAGCCGAAGTCGCCCGGCAACTGCGGCGGTACCGGATCTGGGAGCGCGCGATGCTCGCGTCCCCCGCCGACCGCACCGTACGGGCCACCTTCGAGGACGCGGGCTACACCCTGTGCGTGCTGCTGGGCAAGCGCTGCGCCCGCGAGGCCGCGGAGGCCGCCGAGCGCTATCTGCGCACGACACTGGTGGCCTACCTCCGGGAGCAGGACCTGCGCGTGAGCATGGCCGCCCGACACGGCCCCCCGGCCGCGGACCTGCCGTCCCCCGCTGGGCGGTAGCCGCCCAGCGGCGCATCTTTCATCCCCGCCGGGCCTCGGGCCCGGCCCGAGCACGGCGGAGGTGACACCCATGAGCCCGATCCCGGCCATCGGCCGCATCCCGGTACGCGACGTCCGACCGGTCGTCGAGTACGGCAGGCGCCCGGCGAAGGCGGTGGCCGGCGAGTCGTTCCAGGTCTCGGCGACCGTCTTCCGCGAGGGCCACGACGCGGTCGCCGCCAACGTCGTCCTCACCGACCCGGACGGCCGCACCGGCCCGTGGACGCCTATGCGCGAACTGACCCCGGGTTCGGACCCTGGGCCGCCGAGGTGACACCTGCCGCCGTCGGCCACTGGACCTATCAGGTCGAGGCGTGGAGCGACCCGGTCTCCACCTGGCGGCACCACGCCCGCATCAAGATCCCGGCCGGCATCGACACCGGCCTGGTCCTGGAGGAAGGCGCCGCCCTGTTCGAGCGGGCGGCCGCCGGAGTCCCCGAAGGAGCGGCGCGTACGACGGTGCTGGCGGCGGCGGAGACCTTGCTCGACGACTCGCTCCCGGTCGAGGCCCGGTTGGCGGCGGGGTTGACGCCGGAGGTGGACGCGGTCCTGGCCGGGCATCCGCTGCGGGAGTTCGTCACCGCCTCCGACCCGCTGCCGTTG
>NZ_JBIVKB010000013.1:0-371521 GCF_044750545.1 Streptomyces sp. NPDC088794
TGTACCCCGTGGGGGACGGGCACCCTGGGGCGGGGGCCCCCGAGTTTCGCGGGGGCGGGCGGGGGGGGGGGTGCGCGGCCGGGGGGGGGGGGGGGGGGCAAAACCCCCCCCGGGCCCCGCCGCCGTTCCCGTCGCGTGCCTCAGCCGGCGGCGGCCACCGGCACCTGCGGGGCGAGCAGCACCGGCAGCCGGGTCGTGCGCGGCTTCGGCGGCACCTCGGACACGGCCCGGGCAAGGGCCTGCTCCACGCCGTGCACCACGGACAGATGACGGTCCGCCCGGCCGAACGCCGTGTAGACCCACGGACGGCTGAGAGCCTGCGCAGCGTCCCCCGGCAGCACCACGACCACCGCGGGCCAGTGCGCCCCCACCGCCTGGTGCGCGGTCAACGCCCAGCCGTGCCGCACGGACTGCTCCACTTGCTCCTTCGGTACGACGACGGGGGCGCCCGAGACGGACAGGTGCAGCCCGTCGGCGTCCGCCGTCACCACCCGGCCCGGCACCGAGCGCCCCGGCGCGGGGGAGTAGGCGATCCGGTCACCCGGGTCGAACCCGCCGAAGCGGCCGGGACCGGGGTTGAGCCGCTCCTTCAGCGCCGCGTTCAGCGCACGCGTGCCCGCCGCGCCGCCGTGCCCCGGCGTGATCACCTGCGTCTGCTCGGCCGGGACACCGATCGCCCGCGGCACCGAGTCGGCGACGAGCTGCACGGTCCGGTGCACGGCCTCGCCCGCGTCCCGCACCGGCACGATCACAACCTCCTTGCCGGGCGCCTCGACCTGGTTCAGCTCGCCGATGCCGACACCGGAGACCAGCTCACCGAGCGGACCGGGATCCGGCACCCGCGAGGCGACCGAGGGGCAGACCCGCGCGGCCAGCAGATCGGCGAACACCCGCCCGGGCCCCGCCGACCACAGCCCCGCCGGGTCGCCGGCCAGCACCAGCCGAGCGCCGTCCGGCAACGACTCGACGAGCAACGCGGCGCTCTCCACGTCCAGTTGGGGCGCGTCGAGCACGACCAGGAGATCGAGATCCAACGCACCCTCACCGTCCCGCCCCGGCCCCTCGGTCCCGGAGAGGAGCCCGGCGACGGTGGCGACCGGGCTGTCCGCTGCGCCGTCGTCCGCCGCTGAGCCGCCAGTCGGGGGTTCGGTCGACGAACTGCCGTCCGAGGCAGCGTCGTTGGGACTCCCGGCACCTGTCAGACGCTCCGCGAAACGGTCCCGTCCGATCACGGAGTGCGCGGCGGCCCAGGAGCGCAGGCCGAGGCCGGTCGCCGCGTCGAGCAGCGCCGCCGGTTCGACGAGGGACGCCTCGCCGCCGGTGTGGAGCACCAGGGCGTGGCCCGCGACCGCGCGGAGGAGTTCGGCGGTCGAACCCTTCGCCGCACCGGCGGCCCGCTCCCACTCCTCGGCCGAACCGTCCTCCTTCGGCACCGAGTTGATCACCCGGGCCAGACCGTCGGCGAGGCTCTCCTCCGCGAGCGCGTACCGCTCGAGACCGATCAGGACCCGGACCGGGCGCTCCGCACCCTCACCGTCCTCGCCGTCCCCCTCGCCCTCGTCGTGCCCGGCAGAAGCAGAAGCAGAAGCCGGTACCGGCGCGGTCGGGTCGAGGGCGTCCTCGAAGACCAGCGCTTCGCCCTCCGCGACGGTGCTCTGCACGGCCGCGTCCGGATCCGGCACGCCCCGCTGGGTCAGGGCCGCGGTGAGCGCAGGCATCTCCAGCGCCGTGTGCCCGGCCAGCGCGGCCTGCTCCAGGAGCCAGCCGGTGAGCGCCCGGCCGCGCCGCTCGTCGTCCGGACCGCACTCCGCGCCGAGCAACGCCCGTGCGAACCCGTCCGCCTGCTCGGGGCGTACCGCGCCGACGCGCAGCAGCAGCCAGGGGTCGGCCCGCAACTGGTCCTCCGCGCCCTCGCCGAGCGCGGCGGCGACCTGCGGGGCGAGCGCGTCCGGGGCGCCGCCCTCGGTCAGCACGCGGCGTACGGCATCGACGGACTCCGTCCCCGGGGACATGGGCGCGGCGGCGGCCGGCGCGGGCTGCGGACGACGTACCGGCTCGGAGTCGGGGCGGCGCGGGGCGGGCGGTTCGCGCCGGGCCACGGCGACGGGCTTCTCGCCGCTCTCCACGGCGCGCACCGCGGCCAGCAGATCGGCGGCCGTCCCGCTCAGCTTGGTGCCGGCCGCGATGGGCCCCTGCTTCTCGGCCTTGCGCCGCTCGATCCGCTCCCGCTCGATCCGCTGCGCCGCCAACTCGGCCTCGGCCTCGGACTTCTGCCGGGCGGCTTCCCCGTCGGCGTCGGCATCTCCCTTGCCCTCGGCCGCACTTCCCTCGCCGGTCTCCCCGGTCTCGCCTTCGCCACCGGCCTCGCTGTCACCGCCGGCTGACTCGGTCCCGTCGCCGGAAGACTCTGAGACCCCCTCGGCGGCAGCTCCCGATTCCCCTTCGCCGGAAGCCCCCGATTCCCCTTCGACAGAGGCCTCTTCCCCCGAGGCACCCTCCACCGCGCCCCCCGGCTCGACGCCCCCCGGTGTCCCCGGCTCCGTTTCCTCCGTGGTCTCCGGTTCCGTGCTCACAGCGTGCTCCAGTCGTGATCGGGATAGCGGTGCACGGGCGCCGACACATCGTCGAGCGCCCGGCAGATCTCGTCAGGAAGACTAAGGGCCTCCACTGACAATGCCGCCGTGAGCTGCTGCGCGTTGCGCGCGCCGACGACGGGCGCGGTCACGCCGGGCCGGTCGCGGATCCAGGCCAGGGCGACCTGAAGGGGCGTCACGGCGAGCCCGTCCGCCGCGGTCTGCACGGCGTCGACGATGCGGCTCGCCGTGTCGTCCAGGTACGGCTCGACGAACAGGCCCAGATGCTCGGAGGCGCCGCGCGAGTCCGGGGGGACGACGTCGCCCCGGTACTTGCCGGTGAGCACCCCGCGCCCCAGCGGCGAGGACGGCAGCAGGCCGATCCCCAGGTCCAGCGCGGCCGGCAGCACCTCGCGCTCGACCCCGCGCTGCAGCAGCGAGTACTCCATCTGCGTGCTCGACAGCCGGGTGCGGTTGCCGGGCGCGGCCAACTGCCAGGTCGCCGCCTTCGCCA
Source organism: Streptomyces sp. NPDC088794 (assembly GCF_044750545.1). Classification (NCBI taxonomy): domain Bacteria; kingdom Bacillati; phylum Actinomycetota; class Actinomycetes; order Kitasatosporales; family Streptomycetaceae; genus Streptomyces; species Streptomyces sp. NPDC088794. The sequence goes on from NZ_JBIVKB010000013.1 coordinate 3,088, forward strand.
GCTGCCAGCCGCAGAAGTTGGAGACGCCGGCGTAACGGGCCCGGCCGCTGCTCACCGCCAGGTCGAGCGCGTGGAGGGTCTCCTCCAGCGGGGTGTACGGGTCGAAGGCGTGGATGTGCCAGACGTCGACGTAGTCCGTGCCGAGGCGGGCCAGGGACGCGTCCAGCGCGGCCAGCAGATGTCCGCGCGAGCCGTCGAAGCGCCGGTCCGGGTCCGGCACGCTGCCCGCCTTGGTGGAGATGACCAGGTCCCGCCGGGGGACCAGCCCTTCTATGAGGCGTCCGAGCAGGTACTCGGCCTCGCCGTCGCCGTACACGTCGGCCGTGTCGACGAGTGTCCCGCCCGCTTCCCAGAAGGTCTTCAGGACGTCCGCGGCGTCGTGCTCGTCGGTGTCCCTGCCCCAGGTGAGTGTGCCGAGTCCGATACGGGACACGCGAAGACCGGTACGGCCGAGATGCCTCTGCTCCATGAACGCCGACATTACTGGCCATGGATCGAGCTGTGGGTGCCTGTGGACAACGGATTGTCGATACGGCACCGGACCGGTGTGGGCCGACCGACACGACCGCCACCTGCCCCGATCCGCGCCCGCGCGCTAAGGTCAGCCGGCAAGGGACGTTACTGATCGGTAAGGGGAATCGGCCATGCAGCTCGGGATCAACCTCGGCTACTGGGGTGCCGGAATGGACGGGGACAACCTCGCGGTCGCGCAGGAGGCCGACCGGCTCGGGTACGCCGTGTGCTGGGCCGCGGAGGCCTACGGGTCGGACGCGGCCACCGTGCTCTCCTGGGTCGCCGCCAAGACCGAGCGGATCGACATCGGCTCGGCCATCTTCCAGATCCCAGCCCGCCAGCCGACGATGACGGCGATGACCGCCGCAACCCTGGACTCGCTCTCCGGCGGCCGCTTCCGGCTCGGTCTCGGCGTCTCCGGCCCGCAGGTCTCCGAGGGCTGGTACGGCGTCAAGTTCGACAAGCCGCTGGCACGCACGCGTGAGTACGTCGAGATCGTCCGCAGGGCGATGACCCGCGAGCGGCTGTCGTACGACGGCGCGCACTGGACGCTGCCGCTGCCCGACGGCCCCGGCAAGCCGCTCAAGCTGATCGTGCACCCGGAGCGCGAGCACATCCCGCTCTACATCGCCGCGATCGGCCCCAAGAACCTGGAGCAGACCGGCGAGATCGCCGACGGCGCCCTGCTGATCTTCCCCTCCGCCGAGCACCTGGAGGAGACCGCGATCAGCCACCTGCGCGCGGGACGCGAGAAGGCCGGTCTGACCCTCGACGGGTTCGACGTGTGCCCGACGCTTCCGCTCGCCCTCGGCGAGGACAAGGACGTCGCCACGCTCGCCGACTTCTTCCGCCCCTACACCGCGCTGTACGTCGGCGGCATGGGCAGCCGCAAGCAGAACTTCTACAACCAGCTCGCGCGGCGCATGGGCTACGAGGAGGCCGCCGTCGAGGTCCAGGACAAGTACCTGTCCGGGGACAAGCAGGGCGCCGCGGCCGCGATCCCGCACGACCTGATCGACAAGACCACGCTGCTCGGATCCGTGGAGCGCATCGCGGACCGGATGAAGGAGTACGCGGCGGCCGGCGTGACCACCCTGACGCTGTCGCCCGCGGGCTTCACGCTCGACGAGCGGATCGCCGCGCTCCGGGCCGGCACGGAGGCCCTGGAACTCGCCGGGCTGGCCTGACGCACACGGCGGCCCCGCGAGGAAGTTCTGCGGCCGTGGTGGGGGCTCGGGGGTCTCCCCGCCACGGCCGTCACGGGGAACAACGCGCCGGGGCCCCACGCGGTTACGCCCCCCGGAGACCCGTGCTGTTACGCCCGGAGATGCCCCTGGGCGTCCTCCTTTTGGCGGAGTTGTCCGACACAGCTGTTGCAGCACCTCTGGCGCCGCATTTGACTCGTTCTTTGCTGATTCCCGCGATGTCCCGCGATGTCCGCGGCGGCCCGCGAACCCGCAGAGAGGTGTCCACGATGCTTTCGGCAAAGAGCCTGTTCCAGGAGATCCTCGACGACGACGAGTCCTTCGCCCTGTTCTGCTCCATCGCGGCCAGCGGCGAGTCGCAGGGCGGCTGGGAGAACGCGCGCATCGCCGCCCTCGTACCCCCGGACGAGCGCGCGCTCGCCCCCAAGATCGCCCGGCACGGCGCGGACGAGGACAAGCACGGGCGGATCTTCAACGCCCTCATGAGGAAGCGCGGCCTCAAGCCCGTCCCCGTCCCGCCCGACACCGACTACACGATGCTCCTGGAGAAGCACGGCATCGGTCTCGCCCACGAGAAGCTCAAGGGCGACGAACCGCTCACGGTCCGGGACATCGTCACCTACCTCGCCCACAGCCGGGTCACCGAACAGCGCGCCTCCGAGCAGATGGAGCTGCTGCGCAGGCGCTTCGCCGACCACCCCGACCTCGGCCGCGCGGTGAAGATGATCTCCAACGACGAGGACAACCACCTCGCCTACTGCCACGAGGAACTCCTGCGGTTCGCGCACGCCGGACACGGCCGCGCGATCCAGCGCACGCTGCGCGAGTGCGCGCTGGCCGAGATCCGCGTCTACCGGGACGTCAGCCTCGCCGTGATGGCCCACATGGGCCGCATCCTCGACTGGCCCCGACCCAAGTCCGCGGCGCTCGCGGCCGGCATCCACGCCGTGTACGCCTACGAGCGGACCGCGGGCTGGCGCCGGATGGTGAGCCTCAGGACGCCCGACCGGCGCGACGCGCTCGGCGGCCCCGCCACCGCGGCCCCCGAGTTCGCCTGACCCCGGTCCCGCACCCGCCGCCCTACAGCCAGTCCCGTTTCTTGAACTGCCGGTACAGCAGCACCTCCAGGCCGGCCATGAGCGCGATGACGCCCGGATACCCCCACATCCAGTGCAGCTCCGGCATGTGGTCGAAGTTCATGCCGTAGATCCCCGCGATCATCGTGGGGACCGCGGCCATGGCCGCCCACGCGGAGATCTTCCGCATGTCGTCGTTCTGCCGGACGCTCATCTGCGCGAGATGCGCCGACAGGACGTCCGAGACCAGCCGGTCCAGGCCCTCCACGGACTCGTTCACGCGCGTGAGGTGGTCGTTGACGTCCCGGAAGAAGGGCCGCGCCTTCTCGTTGACGAAGGGCACCGAGAGACCGGACTGCCCGAAGCCCGCCAGCCGGGTCACCGGCAGCGCCAGCGGCCCGGTCGCCCGCCGGAACTCCAGCACCTGCCGCTTGAACGTGTAGATCCGGGACGCGGTGTTGCGCGAGCCCCCGCGGTCCGGCGAGAACACCTCCGCCTCCAGCTCCTCCAGGTCGGTCTGCAACTCGGCCGCGACGTCCAGGTAGTGGTCGACGACGTCGTCGGCGATCGCGTACAGCACCGCGGTGGGCCCCTTGTGGAGCATCTGGGGCTCACGTTCGAGCCGCTCCCGTACGGCCTTGAGCGGGGAGCCCTCGCCGTGCCGGACGGTCACCACGAACGCGTCGCCGAGGAAGACCATGACCTCGCCGCTGGAGACCCGGTCGCTCTCCTGCTCGTAGACGACCGGCTTGAGCACGAGGAACAGCGAGTCGTCGTAGACCTCCAGCTTGGGCCGCTGATGGGCCTTCAGGGCGTCCTCGACCGCCAGCGGGTGCAGCCCGAACTCCTGGGTGACCAGGTCGAATTCCTGCTCCGAGGGCTCGTGCAGCCCGATCCAGACGAAGCCGCCCCTGTCCCGCGCCTCGGCCAGGGCGTCGGAGAAGTCCGCGGGGCCGTCCGTACGTTGTCCGTCGCGGTAGATGCCACAGTCGACGATCACGGAGCGTATTCTCCCGTCGCCCGCACTCCACCGCATCCGGCGGTGTGCCTACCCTGGGCCGCATGCCCACGTTGATCCTGGTCCGGCACGGACGTTCCACCGCCAACACCGAAGGGGTGCTCGCCGGCTGGACGCCCGGCGTCGCGCTCGACGAACGAGGTGCCGCGCAGGCGGCCGCGCTGCCCGGCCGCCTCGCCGAGCTGCCGCTCTCCGAGATCGTCACGAGCCCGCTGCAGCGCTGCCAGGAGACGCTCGCCCCGCTGCTGGCGGCCCGCCCGGACGTCACCGTCCACACCGAGGAGCGGATCGGCGAGTGCCACTACGGCGACTGGTCCGGCCGCAAGCTCGCCGAACTCATGGACGAGCCCCTGATGCAGGTCGTCCAGGCGCACCCGACGGCCGCCGCGTTCCCCGGCGGCGAGTCGATGCGGGCGATGCAGACCCGCGCGGCCGAGGCCGTACGCGAGTGGAACGCGCGCGTGGAGCGCGATCACGGCCCCGACGCGGTGTATCTGATGTGCTCGCACGGCGACATCATCAAGTCTCTTGTGGCGGACGCACTCGGACTTCATCTCGACCTCTTCCAGAGGATCTCCGTTGAACCGTGTTCCATCACCGCGATCCGTTACACACGTCTGAGGCCGTTTCTCGTCCGCCTCGGTGACACCGGTGACTTCACCTCTCTGGTGCCGCGCGAGGAGCCGCCGGCCGACGACGCCCCGGTCGGGGGCGGTGCGGGCGCACCGTGATCGTCGGGCGCAGTAGGGTGAAGCGGTCGCTTTAGCGCCGGTCCCTTTGTCGATCCCCGATTCCAGGAGACAGGACGTGTCCCGTCAGGTGTTCCTCTACGACCCCCCGGACCGCTTCGTGGCCGGTACGGTCGGACTGCCCGGACGCCGTACGTTCTTCCTCCAGGCCACCGCAGGCCCCCGGGTGACCAGCGTGGCCCTGGAGAAGACCCAGGTCGCCGCCCTCGCCGAGCGCATGGAAGAGCTGCTCGACGAGGTCGTACGGCGCAGCGGCGGCAATGCCCCGGTCCCGGCCGTGGTGCCCACCGAGATCTCCGACTCCGCCCCCCTGGACACCCCCGTCGAGGAGGAGTTCCGGGTCGGCACCATGGCGCTGGCCTGGGACGGCGAGGGCGAGCGCATGATCGTCGAGGCGCAGGCCCTGGTGGAGCTGGACGCCGACTCCGACGAGGACCTCGCCGAGGCCGAGGAGCGCCTCCTCCAGGACGAGGAGAACGGGCCCCCGATGCTGCGGGTCCGGCTGACCGGCGCGCAGGCCAGGGCCTTCACCAAGCGCGCCCTGGACGTCGTCAACGCCGGGCGGCCGCCGTGTCCGCTGTGCAGTCTCCCGCTCGACCCGGAAGGACACGTATGTCCGCGCCAGAACGGATACCGCCGCGGAGCGTGACCACGGCAGAGCTGCTGACCCGGGGCGAGCTGACGGTCCGCGGGCAGATCAGGGAAGCGTCCAATGCGGTGCTGTACTGCTCCGTCTCCCACGAGGGGGCGGAAGCCGCCTGCGTCTACAAGCCGGTCCGCGGCGAGCGCCCCCTGTGGGACTTCCCCGACGGCAACCTCGCCCGGCGCGAGGTCGCCGCGTACGAGGTCTCCGAGGCCACCGGCTGGGGCCTGGTGCCCCTCACCGTGCTGCGCGACGGACCCTTCGGCGAGGGCATGTGCCAGCTGTGGATCGAGGGCGAGGCGGGCTCCGAACTGCTCGCCCTGGTGGACACCGAGGAGCCGGCGCCGGGCTGGAAGGCGATCGGCCTCGCGGAGGTCGGCGAGGGCGAGACCGCGCTGCTCGTGCACGCCGACGACGAGCGGCTGCGCCGGCTCGCCGTCCTGGACGCGGTCATCAACAACGCCGACCGCAAGGGCGGGCACCTGCTGCCCACGGCCGGCGGCCGGCTCTACGGCATCGATCACGGCGTGACCTTCAACACCGAGAACAAGCTGCGCACCCTGCTGTGGGGCTGGGCGGGGGAGCCGCTGACCGCCGAGGCGGTCGACGTCCTCAAGGGCCTCCAGGAGGCGCTGGGGGCGTCGGGAGCGCTCACCGAACGGCTGTCCGGACTGATCACCGCGGCCGAACTCGACGCCACCCGCGCGCGCGTGGACGACCTGCTGACCTCGGGGAAGCACCCCGAGCCCAGCGGTGAGTGGCCGGCCATTCCCTGGCCGCCCGTCTAGCGGCCCACCCCGCACACCCCGGCCCGCTGCACACCGGGCCGTACCGTGCAAGAAGGCCTTACCGGCCATCCGGGCCCGGTCCGGTTCGTATACGGAACATCCGTCCGGTTAGGCTCATGACATGCATGCCTGGCCCGCTTCCGAGGTCCCCGCCCTGCCTGGTCAGGGCCGCGACCTGAGGATCCACGACACCGCGACCGGCGGTCTGGTCACCCTCGACCCCGGTCCCGTCGCCCGTATCTACGTCTGCGGCATCACGCCCTACGACGCCACCCACATGGGGCACGCGGCGACCTACAACGCGTTCGACCTCGTGCAGCGCGTGTGGCTCGACACCAAGCGCCAGGTTCACTACGTCCAGAACGTGACCGACGTCGACGACCCGCTCCTGGAGCGGGCGCAGCGGGACGACGTCGACTGGGTCGACCTCGCCGAGCAGGAGACGGCCCTCTTCCGCGAGGACATGACCGCCCTGCGGATGCTGCCCCCGAAGCACTACATCGGCGCGGTCGAGGCGATACCCGGCATCGTCCCGCTCGTCGAGCGGCTGCGGGACGCCGGCGCGGCCTACGAACTCGAAGGTGACGTCTACTTCTCCGTCGAGGCCGACCCCCACTTCGGCAAGGTCTCGAACCTCGACGCCGCCGCCATGCGGCTGCTGTCCGCCGAGCGCGGCGGCGACCCCGAGCGCCCCGGCAAGAAGAACCCCCTCGACCCGATGCTGTGGCTGGCCGCCCGCGAGGGAGAGCCCAGCTGGGACGGCGGTTCGCTCGGCCGCGGCCGGCCCGGCTGGCACATCGAGTGCGTCGCCATCGCCCTCGACCACCTCGGCATGGGCTTCGACGTCCAGGGCGGCGGCTCCGACCTCGCCTTCCCGCACCACGAGATGGGCGCCTCGCACGCCCAGGTGCTGACCGGCGAGTTCCCGATGGCCAAGGCGTACGTGCACGCCGGCATGGTCGGTCTCGACGGCGAGAAGATGTCCAAGTCCAGGGGCAACCTGGTCTTCGTCTCCGCGCTCCGCCGCGCCGGCGTCGACCCCGCCGCCATCCGGCTCACTCTGCTCGCCCACCACTACCGCGCCGACTGGGAGTGGACCGACCAGGTCCTCCCCGACGCCGAGGCCCGGCTCGCCCGCTGGCGCGCCGCCGTCTCCCGTCCCGACGGCCCGCCCGCCGAGACGCTCGTCGAGGAGCTCCGCGAGGCCCTCGCGAACGACCTCGACGCCCCGGCCGCGCTCGCCGCGGTCGACCGCTGGGCGGCCCTCCAGCGGGACCGCGGCGGCAGCGACGAGGGCGCCCCCGGCGTCGTATCGCGCGCGGTGGACGCCCTGTTGGGCGTGGCGCTCTAGCAACCGGTCGCAGGACAGGGGCGGTTCCTCCCACGGGTGGAGCCGCCTCTGTCCCGATCTCCCGTGAGCGTCAGCCCGTCACGACCAGGCCGACGATCTCGTCGTCCGAGAACCACACCCGGACATCCGGCCGTCCGCTCGCGAACGCGGAGTGCACCGCCTGGCGGATCTCCGCAGACGGGCGGTTCAGACTGCGCCACGCGCCGGCCACGAACAGCCGGAGCCTGGGCGGGAGTTCGGGCGGGTACGGCAGCAACTCGTCCCAGTACCTCTCGGCTTGGCCGGAGCCGACGGCGGGCGGCAGCAACTGGCCGACCGCCGCCTTGATGTCGGGCCGGTTGCCGATCCGCTGCGAGGCGGGCCGGCCCGGCGCGTCCTGCTGCGGGGAACCCGAGGCCCGCAGGACCGCGCGGGCCCGTTCCGGGGTCATCGGCGGCCGGGCGGCCGCCTTGAGCATGCCCTGCAACGCGGCCAGCGCGCCGACCACGACCGAGGAGGCGGCGGAGGTACCCGAGAACGTGTCCGTGTACCAGGCGATCTCCTCGGGCCCGCCCCGCAGATCCCCGGGCCGGTCCCAGTGGCCGCCGGTGGTGGTGACCTCGCGGCCCCAGCCCTGCGCGTCCACGCGGGCGCCGTGGTTGGAGAACGCGAGCCGCGACCGGTCAGGACCGTGGTCGCGGCCGTGCGTGCCGGGCGGCGGGGCGCCCGCGCCGACCAGGACGGCCCCGGAGGACGGGTGGGCGGGGTTGAACGGGTTGCGCCACCACTCGGGGAACCCGTCGGGGCGGCGCTCGTACAGCGCGTCGTCGAGCGACTCGCCGCCGTTGCCCGCGGCCGCCACCACCAGGACACCCCTGGCGGTCGCGTACCGGACGGCCGCGTAGTCGTCCGGCCACCACTCGATCGCCATGTACCCGCGCTGGTCCTCGCGTTCGGCGTACGCGAAGCGCGGTCCGGGGCGGTGGAGTTCGACCAGTACGACGTCCCCCGGGCCGAGCCGGTCGGCCGCCGCGTGGATCGCCGCCGCCGTGCCGATGCCCTGGACGGACGCGGCGGCGGTGACCGCCTCCGGGACGATCCCGGTGACGCCGGACCCGCTCCGGTCGCCGCCGATCACACCGATCACGGCCGTGCCGTGGTTGCGCCACGCGAGGTCGGTCAGCGGGGTGCCGATCACGACACCGGCCAGCCGCCCGGCCAGGTCCTCGTGCCCCAACTGCCAGGCGCCCTCCACGTCGATGACCGTCACCCCCTGCCCCGACCCGCCGGGCCGCTGCCAGGCCCAGTGCGCGTCCGTCCCCTCGGGGGCCGCGCGCAGATAGCCCTGCCGGCCGCTCAAGTCGGGCGTGACCGGAGGGCCTTCCGTCATCCGGCGGTCGTCGTCGGCCACCGTCGCGGGCACGGCACCGGGCTTCACGTAGGCCGTCGCTATCCCCGGCAGCGCGGCGATCCGTTCGCGCAGTTCCCGGGCGCGCCGCTCGCCGGCGCGCAGCCGGTAGAACAGCGCGAGATCGGGCCCGTCGTCCGCCGCGTCCGTCGTCCCGAGGCGTACCTCGCTGCCGAACAGCGGCTCCAGCACGAGCCGTTCCTCGGTGAGGAACAGATCGAGCGCCGACACGTCGACGTCGACGGCCGAGCGCACGCCCCCGGCCCCGGCCCGCAGACCGGCCTCCGGCCGCGCGACGACGATCAGTTCCGGCTCGGCACCCCGGTACGCGAACCCCGCTCCGCCGGGCCCCGGCCCCGGGCCACCGCCCAAATCCTCCGCCCGCTGCACCTGTTCGCTCATCGGATACGGCCCCCTTCCCCCGTCACATGAAGACCCCGCCACATGAAGACGCGCCGCGCAAGAAGAGGGGCGGTGCGCATCGCGCACCGCCCGCTCGTTCATTCCTCCGAGGAATCGTCGTCCTCGGTACCCGGTTTGGGTGGTTTCGGTGGGCGGGTGCGCCCGCTGGGGTTGTCCCGCCGGTACGTACCCGGCGCCGGGCCGTCCCCGCCCTCCGTGGCGTGCCCGCCGGCCCCGCCCGGACCCGAGCCGTCCCGGCGCCGCAGATACCGCTCGAACTCACGGGCGATCGCCTCGCCCGACGCCTCCGGCAGCTCCGCGGTGTCCCGGGCCTCCTCCAGCGTCTGGACGTACTCCGCGACCTCGCTGTCCTCGGCGGCCAGCTGGTCCACGCCGACCTGCCAGGCGCGCGCGTCCTCGGGCAGCTCGCCCAGCGGGATGCGCACGTCGATCAGATCCTCCAGGCGGTTGAGCAGCGCCAGCGTCGCCTTCGGGTTCGGCGGCTGCGACACGTAGTGCGGTACGGCGGCCCACAGGCTCACCGCCGGTACGCCCGCGTGCGTGCAGGCTTCCTGGAGGACGCCCACGATGCCCGTGGGGCCCTCGTACTTGGTCTCCTCCAGGTCCATCCGCTGCGCCAGGTCCGCGTCGGACGTGGTGCCGCTGATCGGGACCGGACGTGTGTGCGGGGTGTCACCGAGCAGGGCGCCGAGGATGACGACCAGCTCCACACCCAGCTCGTGCGCGAAGCCGAGCAGCTCGTTGCAGAACGAACGCCAGCGCATCGACGGTTCGATCCCGCGCACGAGCACCAGGTCACGGGGCTTCTCGCCGCCGATCCGGACCACCGACAACCTTGTCGTCGGCCATGTGATCTTGCGGACGCCTGCGTCCATCCACACCGTGGGGCGGTTCACCTGGAAGTCGTAGTAGTCCTCGGCGTCCAGCGCCGCGAACACCTCGCCCTTCCACTCCCTGTCCAGATGCGCGACCGCGGCGGAGGCGGCGTCACCGGCATCGTTCCAGCCCTCGAACGCGGCCACCATGACCGGGTCGATCAGCTCGGGTACCCCCTCGAGCTCGATCACCCAGGCCTCCTTCCGACGTGCCCTCGCTTGACCACCCAACCTTACGGCGTGCGGCGGGGGCGCCCGCAGCCCCCTTGCACGGGGGAGTGAACGGATCACTGCCCCGTCCGAGCCGCTCGAACACCCAAGATCGCCACCCGCGGCCACCCCGGCGCGATCGCCCGGCGGGCACTCAGAGCGAGGCGCGCAGCCACTGCTCCACGCTCGCGATGTGCACCGTCGCCCACGAGCGCGCCGCCTCCGCGTCCCGGTCGTGCAGGGCGGCCAGGATCGCCCGGTGCTCGCGCAGGGTGCGGCTGACCGCGTCCTCCTGGGTGAGACCGCGCCAGATCCGGGCCCGGGTGGTGGGCCCCGACAGCCCGTCGAGCAGCGAGCAGAGCACGGAGTTGCCGGAGCTCTGCACGATGCCCCGGTGGAAGTCGAGGTCGCAGGCGACCAGCTCCTCCACCGACGGCGCATCGCCCAGCTTGTCCAACTGGGCGGAGAGCGCCCCCAGTTGCTGCTCGCTGATCCGGGAGGCGGCCATCGCGGTGGCGGCCGGCTCCAGGATCCGCCGTACGGCCAGGAACTCCAGGACCGTGTCGTCGCGGTGGAAGTCGACGACGAAACTCAGCGCCTCCAGCAGGAGTTGCGGGTCCAGGCTGGTCACGTACGTGCCGTCGCCCTGGCGTACGTCCAGGATCCGGATCAGCGACAGGGCGCGCACCGCCTCCCGCAGGGAGTTGCGGGACAGGCCCAGTTCGGCGGCGAGTTCGCTCTCCTTGGGCAGTCGGTCGCCGGGGCGCAGCGCGCCGGAGACGATCATGCCCTTGATCTTTTCGATCGCCTCGTCGGTGACTGCCATGCCCGGCCTCCAAGTCGTCCCCGCATGCCTGTTAAGACATCCGATGTCTTACGCCATTATGGCGGTTCAGTGGGCTGAACGGGACGCCGAAGGCGCAGGTCGCCACGATCGGGTCGCCGTTCAGGCCCCGTTCGACTCCGCCAGCAGCCGCAGCGCCTCCAGGGACACCACCGCACCGCGCTCGACGCCCGCCGCGACGACGTCCCGGTGCGGGTCGTACCCACCCGTGGCCTCCTCGTCGACCAGCTCGTCGGCGTTGGCCCCGTCGATCACGACGATCCCGCCGGCCACCAGACCCCGCAGCGACGCCGTGACCAGCAGCGCGGACAGCTCCATCTCGATCGCGGCAAGACCGGCACCCTGGTACGAGAACAGCGGGAGCAGCCCCGGCTGGAAGGCCGCCCGCGTCCACACGATCCCCCGATGGTGCGGGGCACCCGCCTCGCGCGCGGCCCGCTGGAGCGCCAGCACCGCCTCGGGGGAGGCGTACGCCGGATACTCGGGCGGCAGCAACTGCTGCGTCACCCCGTCGTCCCGCACGGCCGCCTCCGCGATCACCAGATCGCCGTCACCGATCCCGGCCTTCATCGCCCCCGCCGTACCGAACCGCAAAAAGGTCCGCACCCCCGCGTCGGCCAACTCCTGGAACAGCAGAACCGCCCCGGGCGCCCCCACCCCGTGCGAGGCCACGGTCACCGGCACACCGTTCCAGGTCCCGCTGAACACGCGGTACTCACGGTGGTACGACACCTCGGTGACCCCGTCCAGCAATGCGGCGACGAGCGCGGCCCGCGCAGGATCACCGACGACCAGGGCCCTGGGGGGAAGCCCGGTGCGGGGGACACGGGTGATGGGCAGGAGGTCCTGAGGCATGAGGGAGGCTCCAGAGAAAGAAACGTTGACGCAGGCACCCTAGGGGCGCGGGGCTGTTATCGATATGCGGCTCCGCCGTGTGAGCGCGACCAGCCACAACGAACCCGCACCCGGCAGAAAAGGGCGGCCCCCACGACGAGGAGCCGCCCTTCCCACACCAACGTCACTTCTTGTCGAGCAGATCCTGAACCTTCGCGCGAACCTCGTCCGTGGCCAGCCCTCGAATCGTCAACGTCGTACGCCTGCGCAGCACATCGTCCTGCGTCTCGGCCCACTCGTTGTCCCGCGCGTACACGACCTGCGCCCAGATCTCGGGGGCGTCCGGGTGGACGCGCTGGGCGAGTTCGGGGTTCTCGTTCGCCAGCCGCGCGATGTCGAACGCCAACGACCCGTAGTGCGTGGCGAGATGCTTCGCCGTGTCCGCGGCCATACGAGGACCGGGCGCCGGACTGTCCACCAGCAACCGGTGCGCGACCGCGCGCGGGTTCGCCACACCAGGCAGCGGCAACTTCTTCGGCAACGACGAGATCGGCTCGAAGTCGTCGCCCAGCGGATGCCCCGGAAGCGACTCCAGCTGCTTCATCACCGTACGGCCGATGTGCCGGAAGGTCGTCCACTTGCCGCCCGCGACGGACAGCATCCCGCCCCGGCCTTCCGTGACCACGGTCTCCCGCTTGGCCTTGGCCGTGCTGCCCGGGCCGCCCGGCAGCACGCGCAGACCCGCGAAGGAGTACGTGATCAGGTCGCGGGAGAGCTGCTGGTCCCGGACCGAGAACGCGGCCTCGTCCAGGATCTGGGATATGTCCTGCTCGGTGACCGAGACGTCCGCGGGGTCGCCCTCGAACTCCTCGTCGGTGGTGCCCAGCAGGAGCATGTCCTCCCAGGGCAGCGCGAAGGTGATGCGGTACTTGTCGATCGGGGTCGCCAGCGCGGCCTTCCAGGGCGCCGTCCGCTTCAGGACGAGGTGCGCGCCCTTCGACAGACGGATCGACGGGGCCGCGTTCGGGTCCTCCAGCTTGCGCAGGTGGTCGACCCACGGGCCGGTGGCGTTCAGCACCAGCCGGGCGTTCACGCCGAACTCGTCGCCGGAGGTGGCGTCGCGCAGCTCCGCGCCGGTCACCCGGCCCTGGGTGAAGCGCAGGCCGGTGACCTGGGCGTGGTTGAGGACGACGGCACCCGCCTCGACGGCCGCGCGGACCGTCATCAGCGCCATGCGCGCGTCGTTCATCTGGTCGTCGCCGTACACGGCCACGGCCTTGAGGTTCTCGGTGCGCAGCTCGGGCACGTCCTGCGCCGCCTTGGCGGGGGAGAGGAGGTGGCCCACGCCGTCACCGAACGCGGAGAGCGCGGAGTAGGCGAAGACGCCCGCCCCGAGCTTCGCCGCGCCGTGCGGCCCGCCCTTGTACACGGGGAGGTAGAAGGTGAGCGGGTTCGCCAGGTGGGGGGCCACCTGGCGGGAGACCGCACGGCGCTCGAAGTGGTTCTCCGCCACCAGCTTCACCGCGCCGGTCTGCAGGTAGCGCAGACCGCCGTGGAGCAGCTTGGAGGAGGCGGAGGAGGTGGCGCCGGCGAAGTCGCCGGCGTCGACCAGGGCCACCCGCAGACCGGACTGCGCGGCGTGCCAGGCGGTGGAGATGCCCAGGATGCCGCCGCCGATGACGAGAAGGTCGTACGACGCCTTGGCGAGCTGCTCCCGGGTCTCGGCGCGGCTCGGGTTGGAGCCGGAGGCCGGGCGCGTGCCCAGGGCAGGCACGGACTGCAGGGTGGACTGACTGGTCATTTCGGGTTCTTACTCCTCGTCAGAGCTCTGGTCCGAGCTCGTTCCAGAGCCGGTTCAGCTCTCGTCGTCGTCGAGCCAGCCCATGGTCCGCTCGACGGCCTTGAGCCAGCTCTTGTACTCACGGTCGCGCTTCTCCGCGGCCATGTTGGGGGTCCACTCGGCGGCCCGGCGCCAGTTGGCGCGCAGGTCGTCGGTGCTGGTCCAGAAGCCGACGGCGAGACCGGCGGCGTAGGCGGCACCGAGGCAGGTGGTCTCGGCGACCATGGGGCGCACCACGGGGGCGTCCACGAAGTCGGCGAGGGTCTGCATCAGCAGGTTGTTGGAGGTCATGCCGCCGTCGACCTTGACGGCCGCGAGCTCGACGCCGGAGTCCTTGGTCATGGCGTCGGTGATCTCACGGGTCTGCCAGGCGGTGGCCTCCAGGACGGCGCGCGCGAGGTGCGCCTTGGTGACGTACCGGGTCAGGCCGGCGATCACACCGCGGGCGTCGGAGCGCCAGTACGGGGCGAACAGACCGGAGAAGGCCGGCACGAAGTACGCGCCGCCGTTGTCCTCGACCGAGAGCGCGAGGGTCTCGATCTCGGCGGCGGTGGAGATCAGGCCCATCTGGTCGCGCATCCACTGCACCAGCGAACCGGTGACGGCGATGGAGCCCTCCAGGGCGTAGACCGCCTTCTGGTCGCCGATGCGGTAGCCGACCGTGGTGAGCAGGCCGTTGTAGGAGTTGACCGGCTTCTCGCCGGTGTTCATCAGCAGGAAGGTGCCGGTGCCGTACGTCGACTTGGCCTCGCCCTCGGCGAAACAGGTCTGGCCGAACAGGGCCGCCTGCTGGTCGCCGAGCGCCGAGGCGACCGGGATGCCGCCGAGCAGGTCGCCCAGCTTGCCGCCGGTGACCTCGCCGTAGACCTCGGCGGAGGAGCGGATCTCCGGGAGCATGTTGAGCGGGACGCCGATGGACTCGGCGATCTTCTCGTCCCACTGCATGGTGTGCAGGTTCATCAGCATGGTGCGGGAGGCGTTGGTGACGTCGGTGACGTGCCGGCCGCCGTTCACCCCGCCGGTCAGGTTCCAGATGACCCAGCTGTCCATGGTGCCGAAGAGGATGTCGCCCGCCTCGGCGCGCTCGCGCAGGCCCTCGACGTTGTCGAGCAGCCAGCGGGCCTTGGGCCCCGCGAAGTAGGAGGCCAGCGGGAGGCCGGTCTCGCGGCGGAAGCGGTCCTGGCCGACGTTGCGGCCGAGCTCCTTGCAGAGCGCGTCGGTGCGGGTGTCCTGCCAGACGATGGCGTTGTGGACGGGCTCACCGGTGTTCCTGTCCCACAGCAGCGTGGTCTCACGCTGGTTGGTGATGCCGATGGCCTTGATGTCGTCGCGGGTGATGCCGGCCTTCTGGATGGCCCCGGCGACGACCTCCTCGACGTTGGTCCAGATCTCGGTGGCGTTGTGCTCGACCCAGCCCGGCTTCGGGAAGATCTGCTCGTGCTCCTTCTGGTCGACGGAGACGATACGGCCGTCCCGGTCGAAGACGATGCAGCGGCTGGAGGTCGTGCCCTGGTCGATGGCGGCGATGAACGGTCCGGCGGTGTGCGCGTCGGTCACTGTGTGCTCCTGGGGTTCCGTGGGTGGAGGGCGGCTGTCTTACGGCGCGGTGCTGATGAGCGAGTACGGCTCGGTGCGGCTGTGCACTCGGTGCTCTTAAGCAAAGGCGACGTTGTAGATGCCTGCAGCGATCGCGCCGCCGATCAGCGGACCGACCACCGGGATCCAGGCGTAGCTCCAGTCGGAGCCGCCCTTGTTGGGCAGCGGCAGGAGAGCGTGCACGATGCGCGGGCCCAGGTCACGGGCCGGGTTGATCGCGTACCCGGTCGGGCCGCCGAGCGACAGACCGATGGAGACGACCACGAACGCGGTGATCAGGGCGCCCAGGGTGCCCAGGCCGTCGCCGTTGGCGTTCAGGCCCTGCGTGAGGATGGCGAGGATCAGGACGACCGTGCCGATGATCTCGGTGGCGAGGTTCTGCACCACGTTACGGATCTCGGGGCCGGTGGAGAAGATGCCCAGGACCGGTCCCGCGCCCTTCTCCTGCGCCTCCACGGCCTTGGCGGACGTGGCCTGCGCACCTGGACCGCCGACGATCTCGCGGTCGGTGAGGTGCGCCTGGAACTGGCCGTAGTAGGCCACCCAGACCAGGGTCGCGCCGATCATGGCGCCGAGGATCTGTCCGCCCCAGTAGATCGGCACGTTGTCCCAGCCGCCGTCCTTGATGGCGAGGGCGAGCGTCACGGCCGGGTTGAGGTGGGCACCGGAGAGGGGTGCCGAGATGTATACGGCCGTCATGACGGCGAAACCCCACCCGAAGGCGATGGCGAGCCAGCCGGCGTTACGTGCCTTGGAGGCCTTCAGCGTGACGGCGGCGCACACGCCACCGCCCAGCAGGATGAGTACGGCGGTACCTATGGTCTCGCCGATGAAGATGTCGGAGCTGGACACCCGCGACTCCTTTGTCCTTCGTCCAGGGGACCGAACCCCGGGTCCCTCCGGGAGTTCGAGCCGCTCTCGGGGTGAGAGCGTTACCGGCCCTTGGCGTTGTCACACTCTAACGCGTATTGCCGGTAGGTGTTCGACAATGTCGACCGATGGACGGGAGTCTCGCTCCGGCGTTACGTGTGCGTCAAGGGTTGTGTTGTCCAAACCGCGATCGTTACTGATTGCTGTGAGTCGTCGATCCCGGCCTGGGGCGTCCGCCAAGTGTCGCCCCATATGTCCATTTGAGGGTATGGCTGAAGCCGGAACACCGACATGGTGTTCCGGCAGCTCACACCGACTTCTCAGAACCGGCCGCCACCGAGGTCGCGGGAGACCGAGCGGGCGCAGTCCCGCACCGCCGCGATCAGCTCGGGCCGCAGCGCACTCGGATCGTCGGACCGGCACACCCGCTCCACCGCGCCGGCGATGCCGACCGCGCCCACCGGCATGCGCCGCCGGTCGTGGATGGGGGCGGCGACCGAGGCCACGCCCTCCCAGGTCTCCTCGACGTCGGCCGCGTAGCCACGCGCGCGGGTGAGGTCCAGGATGTGCTCGAAGTCCGCCGCCTCCGAGACCGTGCGGTCCGTGAAGGGCTTGCGGTCGGCCTCCAGCGCCTCGCTGTGCGCCACCGGGTCGTACGCCGCCAGGACCTTGCCCAGGGCCGTGGAGTGCAGCGGCTGCATGGCGCCGATCTCCAGCACCTGGCGGCTGTCGTCGGGCCGGAAGACGTGGTGCACGATCAGTACGCCGTGCTGGTGAAGGACGCCGAGATAGACGCTCTCGCCGCTGGAACGGGCCAGGTCGTCGGTCCACACCAGCGCCCGCGCGCGCAGCTCGTGCACGTCCAGATAGGTCGTCCCCAGGCGCAGCAGCTCGGCGCCCAGCTGGTACCGCCCGGAGGCGTCGTCCTGCTCGACGAAGCCCTCCTGCTGGAGGGTGCGCAGGATCCCGTGCGCGGTCCCCTTGGCCAGGCCCAGCGACGAGGCGATGTCCGAGAGGCCGAGCCGCCGTTCGCCGCCCGCGAGCAGGCGCAGCATCGCGGCCGCCCGTTCGAGCGACTGGATGTTCCGTGCCATCGCCCTGCTGCCTCCGTCCCCTCGACCGTCGGGCGTGCTTCCTCGCCGCCGCCGTTCGGCAATGTCGAACACTACCGGTCCATGCCGACCTCCCGCCAACGGTCTGCCGGTTCCGGTCGCGTCACCCGTATGTCACTCGCGCGTCACTCGTATCCCAGGAGTGCTCCGCAGGTCATCCTCGTCCGTCCCGTGGACTCTCGGTCCACGGGACGGCGGACCCGGTTACCCTGGCGAGGTGCGCCCACCGCGGACAGTTCCACGGACCGCGCAAAGCCGACAGCCGTCGCACCTAAAGGGAGCCCTTTCATGGCCTCGTCGCCACTGACCCCTTCCGCCGACAGCCGGACCCGTGTGTCCGCGCTCCGTGAGGCGCTGGCCACCCGAGTGGTGGTCGCCGACGGAGCGATGGGCACCATGCTGCAGGCCCAGGACCCCACTCTTGAGGACTTCGAGAACCTCGAGGGCTGCAACGAGATTCTGAACATCACCCGCCCGGACATCGTCCGCTCGGTCCACCAGGAGTATTTCGCCGCGGGCGTGGACTGCGTCGAGACGAACACCTTCGGCGCCAACCACTCCGCGCTCGGCGAGTACGACATCCCCGAGCGCGTGTACGAGCTGTCCGAGGCCGGTGCCCGCATCGCCCGCGAGGTCGCCGACGAGTTCACCGCCGAGACCGGACAGCAGCGCTGGGTCCTCGGTTCCATGGGACCCGGCACCAAGCTGCCGACGCTGGGCCACGCCCCGTACACCCTGCTGCGCGACGCCTACCAGCGGAACGCGGAGGGCATGCTCGCCGGCGGCGCCGACGCGCTGCTCGTCGAGACCACCCAGGACCTGCTCCAGACCAAGGCCTCGGTCCTGGGCGCCCGGCGCGCCCTGGACGCGCTCGGCGTCAGTGTCCCGCTCGTCGTCTCGGTGACCGTCGAGACCACCGGCACCATGCTGCTGGGCTCCGAGATCGGCGCCGCGCTCACCGCGCTCGAGCCGCTCGGCATCGACATGATCGGCCTCAACTGCGCGACCGGCCCGGCCGAGATGAGCGAGCACCTGCGCTATCTCGCCCGCCACTCCCGCATCCCGCTGTCCTGCATGCCGAACGCGGGCCTCCCGGTCCTCGGCAAGGACGGCGCCCACTACCCGCTGACGCCCCCGGAACTCGCCGACGCCCAGGAGACCTTCGTACGCGAGTACGGCCTCTCCCTGATCGGCGGCTGCTGCGGTACGACCCCGGGGCACCTGCGCCAGGTCGTCGAGCGCGTCCGGGGACTCGCGCCGGCCGAGCGCAACCCCCGCCCCGAGCCCGGCGCCGCCTCCCTCTACCAGACGGTCCCGTTCCGGCAGGACACCGCCTACATGGCGATCGGCGAGCGCACCAACGCCAACGGCTCGAAGAAGTTCCGCGAGGCCATGCTGGACGGCCGCTGGGACGACTGCGTGGAGATGGCCCGCGACCAGATCCGCGAGGGCGCCCACATGCTGGACCTCTGCGTGGACTACGTCGGCCGCGACGGCGTCGCCGACATGGAGGAGCTGGCCGGCCGCTTCGCCACCGCCTCCACGCTGCCGATCGTGCTCGACTCCACCGAAGTCCCGGTCATCCGGGCCGGGTTGGAGAAGCTCGGCGGGCGCGCGGTCATCAACTCCGTCAACTACGAGGACGGCGACGGCCCCGAGTCCCGCTTCGCCAAGGTCACCAAGCTCGCCCAGGAGCACGGCGCCGCGCTGATCGCGCTGACCATCGACGAGGAGGGCCAGGCCCGTACCGTCGAGCACAAGGTCGCCATCGCCGAGCGCCTCATCGAGGACCTGACGACCAACTGGGGCATCCACGAGTCGGACATCCTCATCGACACCCTGACCTTCACCATCTGCACCGGTCAGGAGGAGTCCCGCAAGGACGGCATCGCCACCATCGGGGCGATCCGCGAACTCAAGCGCCGCCACCCGGACGTACAGACCACGCTGGGCCTGTCGAACATCTCCTTCGGCCTCAACCCGGCCGCCCGCATCCTGCTCAACTCGGTCTTCCTCGACGAGTGCGTCAAGGCGGGCCTGGACTCCGCGATCGTGCACGCCTCGAAGATCCTGCCCATCGCCCGGTTCACCGAGGAAGAGGTGCAGACCGCCCTCGACCTCATCCACGACCGCCGCTCCGCCCAGCAGGGCGACGAACCAGCCTACGACCCGCTGCAGAAGCTGATGGCCCTGTTCGAGGGCGCCACCACCAAGTCCCTGAAGGCGGGCCGCGCCGAGGAGTTGGCCGCCCTCCCGCTGGACGAGCGGCTCAAGCGGCGGATCATCGACGGCGAGAAGAACGGCCTGGAGGCCGACCTCGCCGAGGCGTTGGAGACCCGCCCCGCCCTCGACATCGTCAACGACACGCTCCTGGACGGCATGAAGGTCGTCGGCGAGCTGTTCGGCTCCGGCCAGATGCAGCTGCCGTTCGTGCTCCAGTCCGCCGAGGTCATGAAGACCGCGGTGGCCTATCTGGAGCCGCACATGGAGAAGTCGGACGCCGAGGGCAAGGGCACCATCGTGCTCGCCACGGTCCGCGGCGACGTGCACGACATCGGCAAGAACCTCGTCGACATCATCCTGTCCAACAACGGCTACAACGTGGTCAACCTCGGCATCAAGCAGCCGGTCTCCGCGATCCTGGAAGCCGCCGCGGAGCACCGCGCCGACGTCATCGGCATGTCGGGACTCCTGGTCAAGTCCACGGTGATCATGAAGGAGAACCTGGAGGAGCTCAACCAGCGCGGTCTGGCGGCCGACTTCCCCGTCATCCTCGGCGGAGCCGCCCTCACCCGCGCCTACGTCGAGCAGGACCTGCACGAGATCTACGAGGGCGAAGTCCGCTACGCCCGCGACGCGTTCGAGGGGCTGCGCCTGATGGACGCGCTGATCGGCGTCAAGCGCGGTGTGCCCGGGGTGACGCTGCCCGAGCTGAAGCAGCGCCGGGTGCGCCCGGCCGCCGCCGCCGCGGAGGTCGAGGAGCGGCCCCAGGAGGGCCACGTCCGCTCCGACGTCGCCGTCGACAACCCGATCCCCGAGCCGCCGTTCTGGGGCACCCGCGTCATCAAGGGCATCCAGCTCAAGGAGTACGCGAGCTGGCTGGACGAGGGCGCGCTGTTCAAGGGCCAGTGGGGCCTCAAGCAGGCCCGCACCGGCGACGGGCCGACGTACGAGGAACTCGTGGAGACCGAGGGCCGGCCCCGGCTGCGCGGTCTGCTGGACCGCCTCCAGACGGACAACCTCCTCGAAGCGGCCGTCGTCTACGGCTACTTCCCGTGCGTCTCCAAGGACGACGACCTGATCCTCCTGGACGAGCGGGGCAACGAGCGCACCCGCTTCACCTTCCCGCGCCAGCGCCGCGGCCGCCGGCTGTGCCTGGCCGACTTCTTCCGGCCCGAGGAGGCGGGGGAGCCCGACGTCGTCGGTCTCCAGGTCGTCACCGTCGGCTCCCGCATCGGCGAGGAGACGGCCCGGATGTTCGAGGCCAACGCCTACCGCGACTACCTCGAACTGCACGGACTGTCCGTCCAGTTGGCCGAGGCGCTCGCCGAGTACTGGCACGCGCGCGTGCGTTCGGAACTGGGCTTCGCCGGTGAGGACCCCACCGACGTCGAGGACATGTTCGCCCTGAAGTACCGGGGCGCCCGCTTCTCGCTCGGCTACGGCGCCTGTCCGAACCTGGAGGACCGGGCCAAGATCGCCGACCTGCTCCAGCCGGAGCGCATCGGCGTGCACCTCTCCGAGGAGTTCCAGCTCCACCCCGAGCAGTCCACGGACGCGATCGTCATCCACCACCCGGAGGCGAAGTACTTCAACGCGCGGTGAAGTACTTCGCCGCACGGTGAACAGTGCGCCTCGTGAGTCGGCTCCGCCGAGCACACTGATCGGATAAGTCGTACACTGGTCGGTCCACCGCAGGCCGGTCGCCTCTCTGTGAAAAAGAGGCGACCGGCCTGATCGTCCCTCAAGGAGGTGCGCCAGGATGACCAGTACGGTCCCCGCGCTCGGAACCCGTACGGCCGAAGGCTCAGCCCTGCAAGCCGTACTCCTCGACATGGACGGCACCCTGGTGGACACCGAGGGCTTCTGGTGGGACGTCGAGGTGGAGATCTTCGCCCGCCTCGGCCACCCGCTCGACGACTCCTGGCGCCATGTCGTGGTCGGCGGCCCGATGACCCGCAGCGCCGGCTTCCTGATCGAGGCCACCGGCGCCGACATCACCCTCGCCGAGCTGTCCGTGCTGCTCAACGACGGGTTCGAGGACCGCATCGGACGTACCCTGCCGCTGATGCCGGGAGCCGCCCGGCTCCTCGCCGAACTCTCCGAGTACGAGATCCCCACGGCCCTCGTCTCGGCCTCGCACCGGCGCATCATCGACCGCGTGATCGCCTCCCTCGGCGCCCACCACTTCGCGCTGACGGTGGCCGGGGACGAGGTGCCGCGCACCAAGCCCTATCCCGACCCGTATCTGGCCGCCGCGGCCGGACTCGGCGTGGATCCGGCCAGATGCGCCGTCGTCGAGGACACGGCGACCGGGGTCGCCGCGGCCGAGGCGGCGGGCTGTCACGTGGTCGTGGTGCCCTCGGTGGCGCCCATCGGCCCGGCCGCGGGGCGCACGGTGGTGTCCTCCCTGGAAGACGTCGACCTGACATTTCTGCGCGGACTGATCACCGCCCGATGACGGAAATGCCACGGCCGTTCACCCAGCGTGCAACATCGATACGGCGGTAATTCCCCGAGCCCGCGTGCGCAGGAATTGGAATCACGGCGGATGGCCGAATTCCGGTACTGACCAAGGTCATTTGGAATGTGAGGTTCCCCACTTTCCCGAGGGTCGACAGTCGGGGTGGCGTGTGCTGTTCACCCCGTTTCGGGCGTCGTCGACGTGCCCTTGTGTCCCGATTGATGGAACGCTGCACTAATCCTTCCCTCGTCGGGTTTTCGGTCTGTCCGCAACCGGTTTCGCTGCGTGATGGGGGCTCAACTCCCGTGACAGTGAACCCGCATACTGGTGCGGACTAATCTCATCGCGAGAACATCGCCCTTACCCCGTGATCCGCCCGCAACACCCCTGCATGCCGGGTACACGGACTCGACAGCCTGGAGAAACTCGAGCATGAACCGCAAGACTTTGGTGCTGCCGGCCGTGGTCGGTCTGCTCGCGCCCGTGCTCGCCGCCTGTGGTGGGTCCGACAGCGGGAGCGGCGGCGGCGACGCGATCGCCGTGGGCACTACGGACCGGTTCATCGCCACCAAGGACGCGCCGGCCCCGTTCGACCCCGCCTACGCCTACGACGTCGGCAGCTGGAACGTGCTGCGCCAGACCGTGCAGACGCTGATGATGCAGCCCAAGGGCGACGGCGACCCGGTCCCCGAGGCCGCCCAGAGCTGCGACTTCACCGACAGCGGCAACGAGCGCTACGCCTGCACCCTGCGCGACGGACTGAAGTTCGCCAATGGCGACAAGGTCACCGCGGCCGATGTGAAGTACTCCATCGACCGCGCCCGCGCCATCAAGGCCGACTCCGGCGTCTTCGCCCTGCTGTCCACCATCGACACCGTCGAGACGCAGGGTGACAACGAGGTCATCTTCCACCTCAAGACCGCCGACGCCACCTTCCCGTACAAGCTGTCGACCCCGGTCGCCGGCATCGTCAACCCCGACGACTACGAGAAGAACAAGCTGCGCGACGGCTTCGAAGTGGACGGCTCCGGCCCCTACACCCTGTCGACCGAGGTCAAGAACGACGAGGTCGTCAAGGCCACCTTCACCAAGAACCCCAACTACAAGGGGTCGTTGAAGGTCAACAACTCCAAGGTCGACATGGTGTCCTACAAGGACGCCGCCTCCATGGGCACCGCCCTCGACAAGGGCAACATCCAGGTCATGACCCGCACCATGACGCCGGAGCAGATCGACAAGCTGTCGGAGAAGACCGACGGCGACGTCGACCTGGTCGAGATGGCCGGCCTGGAGATCCGCTACCTGGCCTTCAACACCAACGCCCCGACGGTGAAGACCAAGGCCGTCCGCGAGGCGATGGCCCAGCTCATCAACCGCGCCGAGCTGGTCTCCAAGGTCTACGGCTCCCAGGCCGAGCCGCTGTACTCGCTGGTCCCGGCGAGCGTCACCGGCCACTCCAACTCGTTCCTCAACAAGTACGGCGACCCGAGCGTCCCCAAGGCCAAGGCTCTGCTGACCGGCGCCAACATCACCACCCCGGTCAAGCTGACCCTGCACTACACGACCGACCACTACGGCTCGGCCACCAAGAAGGAGTTCGAACAGCTCCAGACCCAGCTCAACAACAGCGGGCTGTTCGACGTCACGATCAAGGGCGCGGCCTGGGACACCTTCGTCCCGGCCGAGCGCAAGGGCTCGTACGACGTCTGGGGCATGGGCTGGTTCCCGGACTTCCCGGACGCGGACAGCTACATCGCGCCGTTCCTCGACAAGGACAACTTCCTCAACTCGCCGTACGCGAACGCCAAGATCATCGACAACCTGATCCCGGAGTCGCGCCGCGAGGCCGACCGGCTCGCCGCCGGCACCAGCCTGACGGAGATCCAGGACATAGTCGCCGACGACGTCCCGATCCTCCCGCTGTGGCAGGGCAAGCAGTACGTCGCCGCCCGCGACGACGTCACGGGCACGGCGTACGTGCTCAACTCCTCCGCGACCCTGCAGCTCTGGGAGCTCAGCCGCGGCGTGAGCGGCTGACACTCCGCACAACGATCGGCACAACGACAAGAGGGGCCGCTTCCTTTCGGAAGCGGCCCCTCTTCGATTCGTATCGTTTCGTTTCGTACGACGTGCGGGGCGCCCTACTGCGCGCCCGGACGCACCAGCCCGCTCTCGTACGCGTACACCGCGGCCTGCACCCGGTCGCGCAGCCCCAGCTTGGTCAGCACATGCCCCACGTGCGTCTTGACGGTGGTCTCGCTGACGAACAGGTCGGCCGCGATCTCCGCGTTCGACAGCCCGCGCGCCACCAGCTTCAGCACCTCCACCTCGCGCTCGGTGAGCGTGTGCAGGGTGTCCGGCACGGGCTCGTCACCGGAGGGCAGGTGGGTGGCGTACTTGTCGAGCAGCCGTCGGGTGATGCTCGGCGCGAGCATGGCCTCACCCGCGGCCACCACCCGGATCGCCTGCACCAGTTCGTTGGCCGGGGCGTCCTTGAGCAGGAAACCGCTGGCACCCGCCCGAAGGGCCTCCACCACGTACTCGTCGAGGTCGAAAGTGGTCAGGACCAGCACCTTCGCCGGGCCGTCCCGCCCCGGTCCGGTGATCTGCCGGGTCGCCTCCACGCCGTCCATCCGGGGCATCCGGATGTCCATCAGGACCACGTCGGGCTGCAGGGCCCGGACCTGGTCGAGGGCCTGGAGGCCGTCTCCGGCCTCGCCGACGACCGCGAGGTCCTGCTCGGCTTCCAGAATCATCCGGAAGCCGGTACGCAGGAGCGGCTGGTCGTCGACGAGTAGGACGCGGATGGCCACGTAAGTCTCCTTCGCTAGTCCGGTCCCATTCTGCCCTGTTGGACGGCACCGGACTCGGGCGCCCTCACCGGCAGCGGATAGGGCGGGGGAGTCCCGCCGAATTCCGGACAGTGCGCCTGATGATCGCACCAGCCGCACAGCTTCGTCGGACGCGGCCGCCACTCGCCCGTCTCCGTCGCCAGCCGGATCGCCTCCCACAGCGCGAGCAGCTTGCGCTCGACCCGCTCCAGGTCGGCGGGGACGGGATCGTAGGTCAGCACGTCACCGCTGCCGAGGTACACCAACTGGAGCCGGCGCGGGACGACCTGCTTCAGCCGCCACACCACCAGGGCATAGAACTTCATCTGGAACAGGGCGCCCTCCGCGTACTCGGGGCGGGGCGCCTTGCCCGTCTTGTAGTCGACGATCCGCACCTCGCCCGTGGGCGCCACGTCGACCCGGTCGATGATCCCGCGCAGCTTCAGCCCCGAGTCCAGCTGTGTCTCGACGAACAGCTCCCGCTCGGCGGGCTCCAGACGCGTCGGGTCCTCCAGCGTGAACCAGCGCTCGACCAGCTGCTCCGCCTCACCCAGCCAGCGCGCGAGCCGCTCCCCCTCGGGGTCGTCCGCGAACAGCTCCACCACCTCCGGCTTGCTCTCGCGCAACCGGTCCCACTGCCCGGGGACGAGGGACTTGGCCCGCGGCGCGGTCCGCTCCGTCGCCGGCGCGTCGAAGAGCCGCTCCAGCACCGCGTGCACCAAGGTGCCCCTCGTCGCCGCCTCGCTCGGCTTCTCGGGCAGCCGGTCGATGACACGGAACCGGTAGAGCAGGGGGCACTGCATGAAGTCGCCGGCCCGGGAGGGGGAGAGGCTGGCGGGCGCTATGGCGACGGGGGCCACGACGACGTCCGGGCCGACGGCGTCGATCGCGTCGACGCCCGCCCCGGTCCCACTCCCGTTGCCGGTCCCGACCACCACCGCGTCCGCCGCCTCAGCTGCCACCGTGCCCGCCGGCTCGGCCGCGACCGGTGAATCCCCCTGCGGGGCACCGCCACCGGGGGCCTGCGCGGTGTCCTCCGTGCTCGTCTCCATGACCCCAGACCTTACGGCCCGCCACTGACAGTGACCCGGCCATGGCCGCAACGGCTGCGACAGGTGGGGAAACTCGGGGGGTGCCGGGGCGGAACGCGTCGCGACGGCCGCATACCATCGACCCGAGACCCTTCCGGCCGGCAGGCACGGAGGACGCTTCGAACGAGGGGACATCGTGGACGAGAGCGGCGGGAGCGGGCAGCCGCGGTCCGGCACCGACGAGTCGGCCGACCACCACGCGAGCCCTGCGGCCCCGGCCGGCCCGGCCGACGACCGCCCCAACGGCGTGCGCCGCCCCGTTCCGTCCCACGACGAGGCCGAACCGGCCGCCCCGAGCGAACCGGCACCCACCGAGGACACCGCCACGCCGGGAGTCGGTCCCGACGCCAACACTCCCGCACCCACCGACCGCGCCCCCGCCTCGGACGGGTCCGCCGAGGGGATGCCGGCTGCGGGTGGCGATTCCGACGACGGCGCCTCTACGTCCGCGGACGGTGCCTCCGCCTCGGGCGGGTCCGCCGGGGAGGTCCCGGTCCCGGGCGGCAGTTCCGACGGCGGGGCTTCTGCGTCCCATGACCGTGTCTCCGTCGCGGGCGCGTCCGCCGATGGTGTCCTGGCCGAAGGCGGCAACTCCGACGACGGCGCTTCTGCGTCCGCGGACGCAGCCTCCGTCTCGGGTGGGTCCGACGAGGGGGTCCCGGTCTCGGGCGGCAGTTCCGACGGCGGGGCTTCCGCGTCCAGTGGTGGTGAGCGTGCGCCGGCACCTGGAGAAGCCTCTGCGTCCGGTGACCACCCCGAGGCGCCCGCCGGCGCCTCGAAGGCCACCCCCGCTTATCCCCAGGACGACGACCACCCCACCACCCCCACCCCCGTCGCCGAAGGCAACCGCAGGCTCACCCGTTCCGGTGCGGCCAAGCAGCCCCCGCCGCAGCGCCCCGAGCCCCGTGGCGGTCTGTTGATGGGACGGCCCTTCGGCGTGCCGGTCTACGTGGCGCCCAGCTGGTTCCTCGTCGCCGCCCTGATCACCTGGGTGTTCGGCGGCCAGCTCGACCGCGTGCTGCCCGAACTCGGCGCCGCCCGCTACCTGGTCTCCCTCTTCTTCGCGGTCGCCTTCTACGCCTCGGTCCTCATCCATGAACTGGCCCACACGGTCGCCGCACTGCGCTTCAAGCTCCCCGTCCGCCGCATCCAGCTCCAGTTCTTCGGCGGCGTCTCCGAGATCGAGAAAGAGGCCGAAACCCCCGGCAGGGAGTTCGTGCTGGCCTTCGTCGGCCCGCTGCTCTCGCTGATCCTCTCGGGCATCTTCTACCTGGCCATGCAGCCCGTGGAGCCCGGCACCGTCCCCGGCGTCCTGCTGGCCGGCCTGATGGTCTCCAACCTCATCGTGGCCGCCTTCAACCTCCTGCCCGGCCTGCCCCTCGACGGCGGCCGCATGCTGCGCGCCGTCGTCTGGAAGATCACCGGCCGCCCGATGAGCGGCACCATCGCCGCCGCCTGGGTCGGCCGCGCCCTCGCCGTCTCCGTCCTGATCGGCCTTCCGTTGCTCACCCAGTCCGGCGCGCTCGGCTCCACCGCCGAGGACAACGTCGGCATGGACACCGTCACCGACGCCCTGCTCGCCGCGATCCTCGCCGCGATCATCTGGACCGGCGCCGGCAACAGCCTCCGCATGGCCCGACTGCGCGAACACCTCCCCGAGCTGCGCGCCCGCAACCTCACCCGCCGCGCCGTCCCGGTCGAGACCAACACCCCGCTCTCCGAGGCCCTGCGCCGCGCCAACTCCGCCGGCGCCCGCGCCCTGGTCGTCGTCGACCCCGAGGGCACGCCCCTCTCCCTCGTCCGTGAGGCCGCCATCGTCGGCGTACCGGAACACCGCCGCCCCTGGGTCGCCGTCAGCGGCCTGGCCCAGGACCTAACCGACGGCATGCGGGTCTCGGCCGAACTGGCGGGCGAGGACCTCCTGGACGCCCTGCGCGCCACCCCGGCCACCGAGTACCTGGTGGTCGAGGAGACCGGCGAGATCTACGGCGTCCTGTCGGCGGCGGACGTGGAGCGCGCGTTCGTGAAGGCGATGGCCCGGCCCAACTGACCCACCCGCTTTCTGCGACACCCGCTTTAGGAGAGCGGTGCTCCATCCCAGTGGTCGGTTGACGTCCTAATCGCCGGTAGGCTGTTCACATGTCCGAACCGACCGGTGCCGCCCGCAGGCGCGGGCCCTTCAAGGTCGGGGACCAGGTTCAGCTGACCGACCCCAAGGGCCGCCACTACACGTTCACGCTCGAGGCCGGAAAGAACTTCCATACCCACAAGGGTTCTTTCCCGCATGACGAGCTGATCGGCGCACCCGAGGGCAGCGTTGTCCGCACCACCGGTAACGTCGCCTACCTCGCGCTGCGCCCCCTGCTCCCCGACTACGTCCTGTCCATGCCCCGCGGGGCAGCCGTCGTCTACCCGAAGGACGCGGGGCAGATCCTCGCCTTCGCCGACATCTTCCCCGGCGCCCGCGTCGTGGAGGCAGGCGTCGGCTCCGGCTCGCTCAGCAGCTTCCTGCTGCGCGCCATCGGCGACCAGGGCATGCTGCACAGCTACGAGCGCCGCGAGGACTTCGCCGAGATCGCCCAGCAGAACGTGGAGCGCTACTTCGGCGGCCCGCACCCCGCCTGGCAGCTCACCGTCGGCGACCTCCAGGACAACCTGTCCGACACCGAGGTCGACCGCGTCATCCTCGACATGCTCGCCCCCTGGGAGTGCCTGGAGGCCGTCTCCAAGGCGCTCGTCCCCGGCGGCATCCTCTGCTGCTACGTCGCCACCACCACCCAGCTCGCCCGGACCGTCGAGTCCATCCGCGAGATCGGCAGCTTCAACGAGCCGAGCGCCTGGGAGTCGATGATCCGCAACTGGCACGTCGAGGGCCTGGCCGTCCGCCCGGACCACCGGATGATCGGCCACACCGGATTCCTGCTCACCGCCCGCCGCCTCGCGGACGGCGTCGAGCCGCCCATGCGCCGCCGCCGCCCCGCCAAGGGCGCCTACGGCGAGGACTACTCCGGACCCAACGCCGACGGCGGCGCCGGCCGCTGAGGCGGCCCTGTGCAGCAGTCAACGAACGGGCGCCGCGCCCCAGTTCCCGGACCGACCCGGGAACTGGGGCGCGGCGCCTTCGTATTGACGTGTGACGTGTCCGTTGCGTGTGGGCGCCGCTGTTCCGATGCCTTCGCTCCGACGCCTTCGTATCGACGTGCTGCCGGCCTCCGCGCGCTCCCGGCGAGCCCCGGCGCACTACCTCTGACCCCGCCGTTCCCCCGCACTGTGACGTGTGGCACGATGCAGGCCACCCCCACCGGCACAGCCCTCACAGGAGACACTCCTAGTGCAGCAATCCGCCGTCCCGGAACTGGCACACACGCACACCCGTCCGATCCACTGGGTCGCCACCGCCACGGCAGTCGCCGGCGTGATAGCCCTGTCCTCGGTCCTCCAGCCCAACTCCGCGACGGCCCAGACGGCCGGTCCGGAGACGAAGTCCACCCACGCCACCGCGCCGAATCCCGCGGACGTGCACTTCCCCCTCAGCTGCGGCCCGGTGAAGGCCGTGGTGCGCGAGAAGGCGACCGGAGACCTCGACGGCGACGGCAAACCGGAGACGGTGGCCGTCGTCCACTGCGACTCCGCGATGGGCACCCCGCCCGACGGCGTCTACGTCCTCACCCACGCCGCGGACGGCGGCAAGCCCCGACTCGTGGCCACCCTGGTGGACCCGAAGGACGGCAACACGGTGAGTGACTTCTCGGTGCGTGACGGAGCCGTCCTCGCCACCCTGTTCGGCTACTCGTCGAAGGACACACCCCGCTGCTGCCCGGACGTGAAGGACAGCGTGAAGTGGCAGTGGAAGAACGGCACGTTCGTCCGCTCGACACCCGCCGGTGCCCAGAGCGTGTGACCCACGTCACCAAGGCCTGTGGGAAATCAGACAGACGTGACGTAACGCCCGCCGACCATCACTCCGCGTCCGGCCCGAAGACCTCGACCCTGTCTGAAATGCGCCGTACATGGATGCACTCGCCCGGACACTCCTTCGCGGAGTCCACCACATCCGTGAGAAGCGGCAACGGAACGGGCGTTGTCGCACCCGGAGCCTGCAGCAGTTCCTCGCCCGAGCCCCGCACATAGGCCAGGCCGTCGATGTCCAGCTCGAAGACCTCCGGCGCGTACTGCACGCAGATGCCGTCGCCGGTACACAGGTCCTGGTCGATCCAGACTTCCAGAGCCTCACCGCCGCTTCCGGCCTCCTGCTGCACGCTCATGTCTCCTGCCGTTTAGATGTCGAGCCGACGGGAATCAGGCCAGCTCTGACGGGTGTTGAACACTTCGACCCTACCTCCGGCGGCTTCCCAATCATGTTCGGTGGGTATTCCCCTGGCGTGAGGGAGAGCGCAAGGGTGAAGATCGGACACACCTCGACAGTCTTTGTGATCTAGGGGTTTCAATCGACACCCACCCAGGTAGGGTCTGGAAGCGTCCAGCTCCCCTTGGAGGAGGTGAGGACCGTGGCAGCCCACGACGACGACATGAACCGCGGCATCCGCCCGGGACGAGGGTCCGACGACCCGGCCGGGCAGATTGCCTACCTTGAGCAGGAGATCGCCGTCCTGCGACGCAAGCTCGCCGACTCTCCGCGACACACGAGGATTCTCGAAGAGCGGATCGTCGAGCTGCAGACCAACCTGGCCGGCGTGTCCGCCCAGAACGAGCGACTCGCGAACACGCTCCGTGAGGCCCGCGACCAGATCGTGGCCCTCAAGGAGGAGGTCGACCGGCTCGCACAGCCCCCGGCCGGCTTCGGTGTCTTCCTCGAAGGCAACGAGGACGGCACGGCCGACATCTTCACCGGCGGGCGCAAGCTCCGGGTGAACGTCAGCCCCAGTGTCGAGCTCGACGAGCTCAGGCGCGGCCAGGAAGTGATGCTCAACGAAGCCCTCAACGTGGTCGAGGCCATGGAGTACGAGAGCGTCGGAGACATCGTCACCCTCAAGGAGATCCTTGAGGACGGCGTACGCGCCCTGGTGCAGGGACACACCGACGAGGAGAGGGTGGTCCGGCTCGCCGAGCCACTCCTCGACGTCGTCATCCGTCCCGGCGACGCCCTCCTGCTCGAACCCCGCTCCGGCTACGTGTACGAGGTCGTCCCCAAGAGCGAGGTCGAAGAACTCGTCCTCGAAGAGGTCCCCGACATCGGCTACGAGCAGATCGGCGGTCTGGGCGGCCAGATCGAGATGATCCGCGACGCGGTCGAACTCCCGTACCTCTACCCGGACCTCTTCAAGGAACACGAACTGCGGCCGCCCAAGGGCGTCCTGCTCTACGGTCCGCCCGGATGCGGCAAGACGCTCATCGCCAAGGCCGTCGCCAACTCGCTGGCCAAAAAGGTCGCCGAGGTCACCGGCCAGGCCGCCGGCAAGAGCTTCTTCCTCAACATCAAGGGCCCCGAACTCCTCAACAAGTACGTCGGCGAGACCGAGCGGCAGATCCGCCTCGTCTTCCAGCGCGCACGTGAGAAGGCCAGCGAGGGCACGCCCGTCATCGTCTTCTTCGACGAGATGGAATCCCTCTTCCGCACCCGTGGATCCGGTGTCAGCTCGGACGTGGAGAACACCATCGTCCCGCAGCTGCTCGCCGAGATCGACGGCGTCGAAGGCCTGCAGAACGTGGTCGTGATCGGCGCCTCCAACCGCGAGGACATGATCGACCCCGCCATCCTGCGCCCCGGCCGCCTGGACGTGAAGATCAAGATCGAACGTCCCGACGCCGAGGCCGCCAAGGACATCTTCGCCAAGTACCTCACCGAACGCCTCCCGCTGCACCCCGAGGACCTCGGCGAGCACGGCGGCAGCAAGACGACCACCGTCGAAAGCATGATCCAGACGGCCGTCGAGCACATGTACACGGAATCCGAGGAGAACCGCTTCCTGGAGGTCACCTACGCCAACGGTGACAAGGAAGTCCTCTACTTCAAGGACTTCAACTCCGGTGCCATGATCGAGAACATCGTCGGCCGCGCCAAGAAGATGGCCATCAAGGACTTCCTCGACAACAAGCAGAAGGGCATCCGCGTCTCGCACCTCCTCCAGGCCTGCGTGGACGAGTTCAAGGAGAACGAGGACCTGCCCAACACCACCAACCCGGACGACTGGGCCCGCATCTCCGGAAAGAAGGGCGAACGGATCGTCTACATCCGTACCCTCATCACCGGAAAGCAGGGAGCGGACACCGGACGCTCCATCGACACGGTGGCCAACACCGGTCAGTACCTGTAGAAGACAGGGCGGCTGCGGGTGCCCCCAGTGGGTACCCGCAGCCGACTGCTTTTCAGGCCACGACCGGAACAAAGGCGAGCAAGGCAATGACGCAAATGATCTCCCCACCAGCGCAAAGCCGTTCTAGGCTCTTCGGTACCGCCGAGTCGCGCAGTGCGGGGACGGGCACCGCACACGCACCGGAGCGCCAGCGGTACTTGAGCGACGTCCCCGACCGAGGACGCCGCCGGGCAAGGAGGGCCGCATGACCGTACGGCGAGTAATGGGCATCGAGACGGAGTACGGCATCTCCGTTCCCGGTCACCCCAACGCCAATGCCATGCTCACCTCGTCCCAGATCGTCAACGCCTACGCGGCGGCGATGCACCGGGCCCGACGGGCCCGCTGGGACTTCGAGGAGGAGAACCCGCTGCGCGACGCGCGAGGCTTCGACCTCGCCCGGGAGGCCGCCGACTCGAGCCAGCTCACGGACGAGGACATCGGCCTGGCCAATGTCATCCTCACCAACGGTGCACGGCTCTACGTCGACCACGCACACCCGGAGTACAGCTCCCCCGAAGTCACCAACCCCATGGACGCCGTCCTGTGGGACAAGGCCGGCGAACGCATCATGGCGGAGGCCGCCGAACGCGCGGCCCAACTCCCGGGCGCCCAGCCGATCCACCTCTACAAGAACAACACCGACAACAAGGGCGCCTCCTACGGCACGCACGAGAACTACCTGATGAAGCGGGAGACCCCCTTCTCGGACATCGTGCGCCACCTCACGCCCTTCTTCGTCTCCCGACAGGTCGTCACCGGAGCGGGCCGCGTCGGCATCGGCCAGGACGGACACGAACACGGCTTCCAGCTCAGCCAGCGCGCCGACTACTTCGAGGTCGAGGTCGGCCTGGAGACCACCCTCAAGCGACCGATCATCAACACCCGCGACGAGCCGCACGCGGATGCCGAGAAGTACCGCCGCCTGCACGTGATCATCGGCGACGCGAACCTCTCCGAGATCTCGACCTACCTGAAACTCGGCACCACCGCCCTCGTGCTCTCCATGATCGAGGACGGCTTCATCGCCGTGGACCTGGCCGTGGACCAACCGGTCCGCACCCTCCACCAGGTCTCCCACGACCCGACACTCAAGCGCCTGGTCACCCTCCGCAGCGGCCGCACGCTCACCGCGGTCCAGCTCCAGATGGAGTACTACGAGCTCTCGCGCAAATACGTCGAGGAGCGCTACGGCTCGGACGCGGACGACCAGACCAAGGACGTCCTGGCCCGCTGGGAGGACACCCTCAACCGCCTGGAGAACGACCCGATGAGCCTCGCCGGCGAGCTCGACTGGGTCGCCAAGCGCGAGCTCATGGAGGGCTACCGGCGCCGCGACGGCCTCGACTGGGACGCCGCCCGCCTCCAGCTGGTCGATCTCCAGTACGCCGACGTACGGGCCGAGAAGGGCCTCTACAACCGTCTGGCCGCCCGCGGCCGGATCAAGCGGCTGCTGGGCGAGGAGGACGTCGAACGGGCCCGTACGAAGCCGCCGGAGGACACCCGCGCGTACTTCCGCGGGCGCTGTCTGGAGCAGTACGCGGACGACGTGGCGGCGGCCTCCTGGGACTCGGTGATCTTCGATCTGCCGGGCCGCGACTCCCTGCAGCGGGTCCCAACCCTGGAACCGCTACGCGGAACGCGAAATCACGTCAAGGAGCTCCTGGACCGCTGCCGTACCGCGGAAGACCTGGTCAAGGTGCTGTCGGGCGGCTGAGGGGCACCCGAGGCCGGTGCCGCCCGGCAGGGTGGAAAACCCGGCGGCCGGGAATCATCGAGGTGGTCCCCGTACGTTGTAGGAACTGCGGGGCCGATGTCTGACCCTGCTTGTAGGGTCTGATCAAGAACGTCGAACCGAGCGGGGTGAGGGTTATGGCGACCAAGGACACCGGCGGCGGCCAGCAGAAGGCGACACGCTCTACCGAAGAGGTCGAGGAGGCGCCCGAAGCACAGGCATCCGAAGACCTCAAGGAGCGCCAGGAGAAGCTGAGCGACGACGTCGACTCCGTGCTGGATGAAATCGATGATGTGCTCGAAGAGAATGCCGAGGATTTCGTGAGGTCCTTCGTGCAAAAGGGTGGGCAGTAGGCGCCGTTTTCCTTTGAATCGAAGGTGACGGGGGATGAGGGAAGCCGTAGAGGTTAGGCGTTGCTCGCGGTGCAAGGAGCAGCTGCCTCGATCGGCATTCGCCAGCAACAGGTCGATGCCCGACGGTCTCCAGGCGTACTGCCGGGAGTGCTCAGCCGAGTACTACCGGCAGCGCCAGGAGGCCAAGGGGAAGAAGGTCCGCGAGAAGGTGCCGGTGCCATCCGGCCACAAGCGGTGCCCGCAGTGCGAGGCGGTGAAGCCGCATGCCGATTGGGAACGCAACAGATCTTCGGCGGACGGTTGGTCGAGCTACTGCCGCGAGTGCCGTGCCGAGCGGAACCGGATCAGCTACTTCAAGCGCAAGTACGGTCTCGCGCCGGCGGAGTTGGACGCGTTGATCGCCGATCAGTTGGGCATCTGCTGCATATGCTTGGCGGCCCCTGCCGAACATGTGGATCACTGCCATCAGACGGGTAGGGTCCGAGGCGTACTGTGCTTCAGCTGCAATGCCGCACTGGGGCAGTTCAAGGATCGGCCCGATGCCATAAGGCGGGCTGCTGCTTACGTGGAAGGAATCGCGTGGAAGCCAACACTCGTAGCACCGGGCGTCTACCAGCTGCCTTCCTGACGCCGGGATCCTCGTCCTTCATGGACTTCCTGTCCGACCATCAGCCCGAGATGCTGCCGGGCAGGCGTCAACTGCCGCCCACCCAGGGCGTGATCGAGGCGCCGCACGGCACGACCATCGTGGCCGTGACCTTCCCGGGCGGTGTCGTGCTCGCCGGCGACCGGCGCGCCACGATGGGGAACGTCATTGCCCAGCGGGACATCGAGAAGGTGTTCCCGGCGGACGAGTACTCCGCCGTCGGTATCGCCGGTACGGCGGGCCTGGCCGTCGAGATGGTGAAGCTGTTCCAGTTGGAGCTGGAGCACTTCGAGAAGGTCGAGGGGGCGCAGCTCTCGCTGGAGGGCAAGGCGAACCGTCTGTCGACCATGATCCGTTCCAACCTCGGTATGGCCATGCAGGGCCTGGCCGTGGTTCCCCTCTTCGCGGGGTTCGACGTGGACCGCGACCGGGGTCGCATCTTCTCCTACGACGTGACGGGTGGCCGCTCCGAGGAGCACGGCTTCGCGGCCACGGGCTCGGGTTCGATCTTCGCGCGCGGCGCCATGAAGAAGCTCTACCGTGACGACCTGAACGAGTCGGAGGCCACGACTCTGGTGGTCCAGGCCCTCTATGACGCGGCTGACGACGACTCGGCGACCGGTGGTCCTGATGTCGCGCGCCGGATCTATCCGATCGTCACCGTGATCACTGACGACGGCTTCCGCCGGCTCAACGACGAGGAGTCCTCCGAGATCGCCCGCTCGATCCTGGCGCGACGTCTGGAGCAGCCGGACGGCCCGCGGGCCGCGCTGCTGTAGTCGGCGCGGGGTTTGGGCAAGGTGATCGTGTGAACTCGACGGAACCCTCCGAAGAAAGGGACGGATAGCCGGTGTCGACGCCGTTCTATGTCTCACCCCAGCAGGCGATGGCCGACCGGGCCGAGTACGCCCGTAAGGGCATCGCGCGCGGCCGCAGCCTGGTCGTGATCCAGTACGCCGACGGCATCGTCTTCGTCGGCGAGAACCCTTCCCGTGCGCTGCACAAGTTCAGCGAGATCTACGACCGGATCGGTTTCGCGGCCGCGGGCAAGTACAACGAGTACGAGAACCTCCGTATCGGTGGCGTCCGTTACGCCGATCTGCGGGGTTACACCTACGACCGGGACGACGTGACCGCTCGCGGTCTGGCGAACGTCTATGCCCAGACGCTGGGCACGATCTTCTCCAGTGCGGCGGAGAAGCCGTACGAGGTGGAGCTGGTGGTCGCCGAGGTCGGCGACACGCCTGAGGGTGACCAGATCTACCGGTTGCCGCACGACGGTTCGATCGTGGACGAGCACGGTTCGGTCGCGGTCGGTGGCAACGCCGAGTTGATCAGCAACTATCTGGATCAGCGTCACGAGGAGGGCATGACCCTCGCGGAGGCGTTGAAGCTGGCGGTGCAGGCTCTGTCGCGTGAGTCGAACGGCACGCAGCGAGACATTCCGGCCGAGCGGCTGGAGGTCGCGGTTCTGGACCGTACGCGGCCGCAGCAGCGCAAGTTCAAGCGGATCGTGGGTCGTCAGCTGTCGCGTCTGCTGGATGCGGACGGCTCGGCGACGGCCACGACGGACGACGCTTCCGACGAGGACCCTTCCGAGGAGGAGTGACCCCTCCGAGGGGGGAGTGACACCCGCGTAACCCCGTCCACTGTGTGCCCCGGCCGTCGACACGGCCGGGGCACAGGGCGTTCAGGGGGCGCTGGGGGGCGCTGTGGAGCCGCGTACGACCAGTTCGACCGGGATGTCGCCCGCGTCGGGTGTGCGGCCTTCCAGGACGGCCAGCAGGGCTCGCATGCCGTGTTCGCCGAAGAGTTCGGCGTCCAGTCGTACGGTGGTGAGTTCGGGGTCGAGGGCGGTGGCCAGGGCGAGGTCGTCGAGGCCGGTGACGGAGAGGTCGTCGGGGACGCGCAGGCCCAGGCGCCGGGCGGCTTTGTAGGCGCCGGCCGCGAGTTTGTCGTCGTCGCACACCAGTGCCGTGGGCCGGGGTCCGGGCGCTGCGAGGGCGGTGGAGGCGGCGGTCAGGGCGTCGTCGATGGAGATCGGTGCGCGGACGGTGCGTACGGAGGTGTCGGGCACGGCGCCGACCCGGGTGGCCAGTTCGCGCGCGCGTACCTCGAAGGTCCAGGACGGTACGTCGGCGGCGAGGTGCAGGAAGCGGCGGTGGCCGAGGTCCAGCAGGTGCTCGGCGACCTGTCGGACGCCGTCGGCGATGTCCAGGTTGACCGTGGCGGCGCCCAGGCTGCCTGTGGGGTCGCTGTCGAGCATCACGAGGGGCAGCTGGTCGCCTCGGATGGCCGTGAGGGCGTCCGCGGCCATGGAGGAGGCGATGACGCCGTCCAGGGCCGCCTGGGCGGACGCGAAGGGGTCTCTGGCGGGGCCGATGCCTTCGGGGGAGGGGTAGAGCACGACGCCGAAGCCGTGGTCGGCGGCGACGCGGGCCGCGCCGGTGTAGACGCCGGCGAAGAACTCGGTGGTGAGTGCGGGCACGACGAGGAGCACGGTGCGGGTGCGGCCCAGGCGCAGGTTGCGGGCGGCGAGGTTGGGCCGGTAGCCGAGGTCGCGGGCGGCTTCCCGGACGCGTTCGGCGGTGGTCTCGGAGACCCGGCCCCGCCATTTGTCGCCGAGTACCAGGGAGACCGCGGCCTGGGAGACGCCCGCGGCCTGGGCGACGTCACGGCTCGTGGGGCGGGTGCTGCCTGGTGCCACCGTCGGGCTGCTCCTTCGGCTGGTCCTTCGTCTGGACTGGTGAACAGCGCACATGGTACGTATGAGAGAAGAAGTTATACGTAAAACGTCGACGTTGCGGGTGAGGGGAAGCGGACATGGCTGCGGGATACGTGGAGATCCTCAGGGCTCGGCATGCCGCCCGCCTGCTCGCCGGCACGCTCGTGGGCCGGCTGCCGTGCGCGGTCGCCGCGATCGCCATCGTGCTGTTCGTCCGTTCGGAGGGCGGCACCTACAGCCTCGCGGGCGGGCTCGCCGCCGCGTACGGGGTCGCCAACGCCGTGGGGCAGCCGTTGCTGGGCCGGTTCGTGGACCTGTACGGGCAGCCGCGCGTCCAGCTGCCCGCGGCGCTCGTCTCCGCGCTCGCCATGTCGGCCTTCGCCTTCACGGGCACCGACCCGCTGGCGCTCGCCTACGCGTGCGTGGCGCTCTCCGGACTCTTCACGCCTCCCTTGGAGGGCGGTCTGCGGGCGCTGTGGTCCTCGGTCCTGCCCCGGGAGGGCCAGGTGCAGACGGCGTACGCGATGGACGCCGTCGCCCAGGAAGTCATGTTCACCGTCGGGCCGTTGCTGGTGACCGTGTGCGTGTCGCTGTGGTCGGCGCAGGCGGCGCTGGTGCTCATCAACGTGGTCGGTGTGCTGGGCGCGCTCTCGGTGGTCGTGTCGCCGCCTTCGCGCGCGTGGCGTTCGGCGCCGCGTGAGGCGCACTGGCTCGGCGCGCTGCGCTCGCCGGGACTGCTCGTGCTGCTCGGCGCGTTCCTCGCGGTGGGCATCGCGCTCGGGTCCATCACGGTGGCCGCCGTGTCCTACGCCGACGACCACGGCGGGGACGCGGTGTACGGGTGGCTGATGGCCGGCATCGGGCTGGGCGCGCTCGTCGGGGGTACGGCGTACGGCGCGCGGCAGTGGAGCGGCCCGCCGGAGCGCCGACTGCGGGTGCTGGTAGCCCTTCTGGCGGTGTGTTACCTGCCGCTCGTGCTGACGCCGGGTCCGGTCGCCATGACGGCGCTCACGGCCGTCGCCGGGCTCTTCCTCGCGCCGTGTCTCGCCTGCGCGTTCGTCCTCGTCGACCGGCACGCGCCGCGCGGCACGGTCACCGAGGCGTTCTCCTGGATCGTGACCACGTTCACCGTGGGTTCCTCGGTCGGAACGGGCCTCGCGGGCCCGGTGGTCGAGTGGGGCGGGGCGGTGTGGGGCTTCGTCGTGCCGGGTGCCGCGGGGGCCGTGTCGCTGCTGGTTCTGCTGGCCACCGGACGGGTCCTCGCAGCTCCCGCAGGGGGCGCGGTCGTTGCGGCTTCATCGGAAAATGATCCAAACCGTGCGGTCGAACCCCGTTTCAGCTCAGGGGATCGGGCGTAATGTTCAGTCATGGACCGCCGCATTTTCGGGCTGGAGAACGAGTACGGCGTCACATGTACGTTCAGGGGACAGCGCCGCCTGTCTCCCGACGAGGTGGCGCGGTACCTCTTCCGCCGTGTCGTGTCATGGGGCCGAAGCAGCAATGTCTTTCTGCGGAACGGCGCCCGCCTCTATCTCGACGTGGGATCACATCCGGAATACGCGACACCGGAATGTGACAACGTGACCGAACTGGTCACCCACGACAAGGCCGGCGAGCGCATTCTCGAAGGACTCCTGGTGGACGCGGAACGACGCCTGCACGAGGAAGGAATCGCGGGCGACGTCTACCTCTTCAAGAACAACACCGACTCGGCGGGCAACTCCTACGGGTGTCACGAGAACTATCTCGTCGCCCGGCACGGGGAGTTCTCCCGGCTCGCGGACATCCTCATTCCGTTCCTGGTCACCCGCCAGCTCCTGTGCGGAGCGGGCAAGGTGCTGCAGACCCCGCGCGGCGCGGTGTACTGCGTGAGCCAGCGGGCCGAGCACATCTGGGAGGGCGTCTCCTCGGCGACGACCCGCTCCCGGCCCATCATCAACACGCGTGACGAACCGCACGCGGACGCCGAGCGCTACCGCCGTCTGCACGTCATCGTCGGCGACTCGAACATGTCCGAGACGACCATGCTGCTCAAGGTCGGCGCCACCGACCTGGTGCTGCGCATGATCGAGGCGGGCACCGTGATGCGCGACCTGACCCTGGAGAACCCGATCCGGGCGATCCGCGAGGTCAGCCACGACATCACCGGCCGGCGCAAGGTGCGCCTGGCCAGCGGCCGGGAGGCCTCCGCCCTCGAGGTGCAGCGCGAGTACTACGAGAAGGCCGTGGACTTCGTCGAGCGGCGTGGCATCCGCACCGGCGTCGTGGACCAGGTCCTGGAGCTGTGGGGCCGCACGCTGGACTCGATCGAGGCCGAGGACCTCGACCGGATCGGTACCGAGATCGACTGGGTGATGAAGTACAAGCTCATCGAGCGGTACCGGGCCAAGCACAACATGACCATGTCCCACCCGCGCGTCGCGCAGATCGACCTCGCCTACCACGACATCCACCGTCGGCGGGGTCTGTACTACCTCCTGGAGCGCAAGGGCCAAGCCGCCAGGATCTGCAACGACTTGAAGATCTTCGAGGGCAAGTCCGTGCCCCCGCAGACCACTCGGGCCCGACTGCGCGGCGATTTCATCCGCCGGGCCCAGGAGCAGCGGCGGGACTTCACCGTCGACTGGGTCCACCTCAAGCTCAACGACCAGGCGCAGCGCACGGTGTTGTGCAAGGACCCGTTCCGTTCCGTCGACGACCGGGTGGAGAAGCTGATCGCGGGAATGTGAGTGATGTGAACATCGCGTTCCGGTGACGGACCGGAACGCAACACGGGCGCCGTACGTTTCCAGTGCGGCGCCCTTCGCACGCCGTAGAGTTGCGCGCACGCCATCATCAAGATCGACCGATACGAGGCCTTAACCGTGCGCCGACGCTCCCTACTGATTGCCGTACCCGCAGGACTGGTCACGCTCGCCGGATGCGGTGACGACGACAAGTCCGACTCGAGCAAGGCCAGCGACAGCGCCTCGCCCGCCCCTTCGGATTCGGCCTCCGCTTCCGCGCCGCCGCCACCGAAGATCGTCGACGGTCCGCTGCCGGCCATCACGGCGGGCACGAAGCTGGGCGAGAAGCCGACCGTCGCCAAGGGCACCGGCGATCCGTCGAAGCAGCTCGCGGTCAAGACGCTCATCGCGGGAGGCGGCAAGACCGTCGCGGAGAACGACTTCATCCAGGCCCACTACCTCGGCCAGATCTGGGACACGGCGAAGGTCTTCGACAACTCCTACGACCGCAAGACGCAGTTGATCATCCAGCTCGCCCAGGGCGGCATCATCGACGGCTGGCGCTACGCCCTGACGGGCAAGAAGACCGGCAGCCGCGTCGAGTTCTCCGTACCGCCCACCTGGGGCTACGGCACCGAGGGCAACTCGCAGGCGGGCATCAAGGGCACCGACACGCTGGTGTTCGTCGTCGACATCCAGGACACGTTCAACGGCAAGAGCTCCGCCAAGGGCACCGACGTCGCCCAGAGCGACGCGAAGCTGCCGAAGGTCGGCACCAACACCGACGGCAAGGCGCCCTCCATCGGCATCCCCAAGGGGGACGCGCCCACCAAGCTCGTGGCGGAGTACGTCATCGAGGGCGACGGCGACGAGGTCGCCGCCGACTCCACCGTGCTCGTCCAGTACAAGGGCGTGCTGTGGGACACGGGCAAGGAGTTCGACTCGACGTACAGCCGCAGCGCGCTCACGTCGTTCTCCCTGCAGCAGGTCGTCAAGGGCTGGGCGCAGGGGCTGACCGGCAAGAAGGTCGGCAGCCGCGTCCTCATCGTCATTCCGCCGAGCCTGGGTTACGGCGACAGCCCGCCGGCCGGCAGCGGCATCAAGAAGGACTCCGTGCTGGTCTTCTCGGTCGACATCCTGGCGAAGATGTAACACCGACGGGGTGTAAGACTGTGTGTGTTGCCTTTTCGCAGACAAAGCAGGAGCTAGAGACGTGAGCATCGACAAGCCCGAGATCGACTTCCCGGGCGGCGAGCCCCCGGCGGACCTGGAGATCAAGGACATCTGGGAGGGCGACGGCGAGGTGGCGCAGGCGGGCCAGACCGTCACCGTCCACTACGTCGGCGTGGCCTTCAGCACCGGCGAGGAGTTCGACGCCAGTTGGAACCGCGGCACCCCGTTCCGCTTCCCGCTCGGCGGCGGCCGTGTCATCAAGGGCTGGGACCAGGGCGTCCAGGGCATGAAGGTCGGCGGCCGTCGCCAGCTGACCATCCCGGCCCACCTCGCCTACGGCAACCAGAGCCCGACCCCGGCGATCAAGCCCGGCGAGACCCTGATCTTCGTGGTCGACCTGGTCGGCGTCTGATCGACGGATCCGACCGGACCCGATCAGCCGGGGCCCATGCCTGTCCGGGCATGGGCCTCGGCTTTTGCCGTGCCACCGCGGGGCGGTACGGTCAACGTCCGTAAGCACCATAGGGAGGCGAAGGGCGTCGATGGCCATTGCCAAGGCCGAGCGGCTGATGAACCTGGCGCTGTGTCTGCTCGGGACGCGGCGGCCGCTCAGCAAGCGTGAGCTGCGCGAGTCCATCGAGGCCTATCTCGAAGCCGGCAGCGACGACTCCTTCAACCGGATGTTCGAGCGGGACAAGGACGATCTGCGCGAACTCGGCCTGGTCATCGAGACCGTGGAGAACCTGGACGGCGAGATGGGCTACCTGGCCCGCCGCGACAGCAACAGGCTCCCGCCCATCACCCTCGACGCCGAGGAGGCCGCCGCCCTGGGCCTGGCCGCCAAGGTCTGGCAGCAGGCCCGGCTCGCCGGCGCGGCCAGCGGCGCCCTGCAGAAACTGCGCGCGGCCGGCCTGCCCGAGGACGTCGATCCCTACGAGGCGCACGGCGCCCTGGAGCCCCGTATCCCGGTGCACGAGGTGGCGTTCGAGCCGTTGATGCTCGCCTGCCGCGACCGCCGCCCGGTCGTCTTCGACTACCGCAAGGCGACCGCCGCCCACCCCGAGCCCCGGCATGTGGAGCCGTGGGCCCTCGAGTGCTGGCGCGGCCACTGGTACCTGGCCGGCTGGGACCGCGACCGCAGTGCCGAGCGGGTCTTCCGACTCTCCCGGATCACCGGCCGGGTGCGCAGCCGCAGCGGACAGTTCACCGCCGAGATCCCCGATGTGGTCACCGTCCGGGAGACCGTGGCCAGTTGGGCGGGGGAGAACGCCGACCGGTCCGCGCTGATCCGGCTGCGTACGGGCTCCGGTTACCCCCTTCGGGCGAAGGCCACCTCGGTGCGGGAACT
This sequence comes from Streptomyces sp. NPDC088794, assembly GCF_044750545.1. Lineage (NCBI taxonomy): Bacteria > Bacillati > Actinomycetota > Actinomycetes > Kitasatosporales > Streptomycetaceae > Streptomyces > Streptomyces sp. NPDC088794. The sequence continues at coordinate 46,048 of NZ_JBIVKB010000013.1, forward strand.
CGGCGACGGCTGGGACGAGTTGGAGATTCCGTACGGGCACGGGCTGGACGCCTGGCTGGTGGAGTTCGGGCCGGACGTGGTGGTGCTGGAGCCGGCCGAGCTGCGCGCGGACGTGGTGGACCGGCTGCGCGCCGTGGCCAAGGGCTGAGGGGGAGCGGACAACACAGTGGCAGGAAAACCGGTCAGGCCGGCAAGCGCGATCGACCAGACCCGGCGGATGCTCTCGCTGGTGACGTATCTGCGGGAGCGGCCCGGCGCGCGCGTCGAGGACGTCGCCCGCGCGTTCGGGATCACCGAGGACGAGCTGGTCTCCGACCTCGACGTGCTGCCCATGTGCGGCACCAGCTTCCGGGGCGGCGACCTCCTCGACATCGACACCGACGGCGACCGCATCTGGTGGCACAACCCCGCCGCCCTCGGCGAGGAGGCGGCCGAGCCGCTGCGGCTGGCCGCCGACGAGGCGACCGCGCTGCTGGTGGCGGGCCGGGCCGTGTCCACCCTGCCGGGGCTGCGCGAGAGCGACCGGCAGGCGCTGCTGCGGGCCACCGCCAAGGTGGAGACCGCGGCCGGCGAGGCCGCGGGCGCCAGCTCCCGCCTCTCGGTGACCTTCGAGGCCGAGGGCGGCGTCTTCGCGGACGTCGACCGGGCCATCTCCGAGCGCCGCCGGCTGTGGATCCGCTACTACTCGCCGGCCCGCGACGAGCTCACCGAGCGCGAGATCGACCCCATCCGCCTGGTCAGCGTCGGGCACACGTACGTGGAGGCCTGGTGCCGCCGCTCCGAGGCGCGCCGCACCTTCCGGCTCGACCGGGTCGCCGAGATCCGCATCCTGGACGAGCCGTCCGCGCCGCCCGAGATGGAGCTCCGGGACCTGTCGGAGGCGCTGGTGCAGCCCGCCGCCGAGGACCCGGAGGTCGTCGTGGAGGTGGGCCCGGGCGGGCGCTGGGTCGCCGAGTACTACCCGCACGACAGTGCGGATGAGCTTCCGGACGGCGGGCTGCGTATTACTCTGCGCACCCCCGACCCGACCTCTCTGCGACGCCTGGCGCTGCGGCTCGGGCGCGACGGCCGCATCGTCTCGCCGCACGACCTCGCCGACAGCGCCCGCCAGGCGGCCCGGGAGGCGCTGGCGGCGTACGACGGCGTCGAGGCGCAGGGCCCGCGGGGCGCCGGCACGGTTCAGGACGGAACCTTCGACAGGCACCACGACAGGCAGGAGCAGGGGCTTTGAGCGAGTCGTCGATGTCTGGTGTGCAGGACAGGGACGTGCAGGAGATGTCGGTTGCGTCGGCCTTCGCGGGGATGAGGAGCGTCGCCCCGGTGACGTTCCGGGCCGGCTGCCCGGAGTGCCGGGGCAGTTTCGAGCTCGCCGCGAGCGCCCTGCGCCTGGCCATCGGCGCCACCAGCCGCACCACCTTCTACTCCTTCACCTGCCCCGACTGCGACAGTCTGGTGCGCAAGCCGGCGGGGGAGCGGATCGTCGAGCTGCTGACGGGCGGCGGGGTCAAGACCCTGCGTCTGCACTCCGCCCTCTAGACCCTCTAGGCTCGCCTCCATGTTCTGGCCGATGTTCGCGGTAGCTGTGGGTTTTCTGGGCCTCGCGGTCCTCGGAGTGCTGGCCGTGCGGGTCTTTGTGGAGGCGCGGCGACTGGGACTGCAGGTGACGGAGGCCGCGCGCCGGATCAACCGGGCCGCCGAGGACCTGGAGAAGGCCGCGGTGAGCACCGCGCGCACTGTCGACTCTCTGTGAGCCCCACTGTGCGGGGCGTGTGAGTCGTGCGCCGGAGGCGTTTTGGGTCACTTCGGCCTGTCACCCTTGGCACTGTGGCAGGTACGCTGCTGGTCGCGGCCCGGCGAACGAGGCGCGGACCGCGGACCGGGAGTACGCACGGGGATTGCCTCACGTTTACCCCTGAGCGTTACGATCGCTGTCAGCACGGTTGATCGGACAGATGTCCGACCGATCGGACAGCACCCCCACCCAGCCGCCTCGGTGAGAAGGTAAAGACTTATGTTCGGAAGGCTCGGAGCCCCCGAGATCATTCTCATCCTCGTCGTCATCATCCTGCTCTTCGGCGCGAAGAAGCTTCCGGACATGGCCCGTTCGCTCGGCAAGTCCGCGCGCATCCTCAAGAGCGAGGCCAAGGCGATGAAGGACGAGGGCAACAACAGCTCCGCCCCCGCCCAGGCGCCCACCACCGGCGAGCAGACGCAGGCGCCGCGCACCATCCAGGCCTCTCCCGGAGACGTGACCAGCTCGCGTCCGGTCACCGAGCCGACGGACACCACGAAGGCCTGATGCCGGGCCGGTGACCTCCGGCCCGCCGCACGAGATGGGAACGTGGGTTGCTGAAGCCTGCCCGCAAGAAGGAGAGGGACCCCGAGGGGCGGATGCCCCTCGCGGAACACCTTCGTGAGCTCCGCAACCGGCTCGCGAAGGCGATGCTGGCCATCGTCATCGTCACGGCCGTGGCTGCCTTCTTCTACAACGACATCGTCAACATCATCACCAAACCGGTGCTGGATTCGATCGGGTGCGGCAAGACCTTCGAACAGTTGGCGAACTCCGGCGACAAGACCAAGCAGTGCGCGCAGATCACGATCAACGGTCTGCTGACGCCGTTCACGCTGGCTCTGAAGGTGTCGCTGATGGCCGGTGTCGTGCTGGCCTCCCCGGTGTGGCTCTACCAGCTGTGGGCCTTCGTCGCCCCCGGCCTGCACCGGCACGAGCGCAAGTACGCCTACGCGTTCGTCGGCACCGGCGTCCCGCTGTTCCTCGGCGGCGCCTACTTCGCCTACCGGGTGCTGCCCACCACGGCGAAGGTGCTCATCGGCTTCACGCCGCAGGACGTCGACAACCTGCTGCCGCTGGACGACCTGCTCGACCTGGTCACCCGCATGGTGCTGGTCTTCGGCCTCTCCTTCGAACTGCCACTGCTGCTGATCATGCTCAACCTCACCGGGGTGCTGACCGGCAGGCGGATGCTCGGCTGGTGGCGCGCGATGATCATGGGCATCACCGTGTTCGCGGCCATCGCGACACCGAGCACGGACCCGCTCACCATGCTGGCGCTCGCCGGGCCGATCTGGGTCCTGTACTTCGCCGCGGTCGTCTTCTCGCTCGTCAACGACCGGCGCAAGCGCCGCCGCGAGGCCGAGGGCCCGGACGACGACGAGGCCTCCGACCTGGACCTCACCCCCGAGGACATCGGCGAGATCGAGACCGTCTCCGCCAGCCGCGCACTGCCCGAGCAGACGAGCACGGACCGGGTCAACGGCTACGACGACGTGACCTGACGCTCTCTCAGTCACCCTCACCGCGAAAGCGGCCGGGGCGCCCACCGGGCGCACCCGGCCGCTTTCGCGTCGGGGCCGGGCACACCGGTCGCCGTGAGCAGTTCCCGCTCCGGGCGCTGAGCTGCGGGGATCCGGGGTTTGCCAGGGGTGGATACGGATAATGATCGTCCTGTTGTCAGTGGGGCCCGGTACGCTCGAAAGCACGATGACAGAGGACCTCTCACCGGCCGAGCGGTACGCGGCTGCCCGCAGTCGCGCTGCCGAGCAGGCCACCGCGCTCGCCGACTTCCGCGAGATGTACGACTTCGGCCTCGACGCCTTCCAGATCGAGGCCTGCAAGGCGCTCGAAGCCGGCAAGGGCGTACTGGTCGCGGCTCCCACCGGCTCCGGCAAGACGATCGTGGGCGAGTTCGCCGTCCACCTCGCCCTCCAGCAGGGCAAGAAATGCTTCTACACGACACCCATCAAGGCGTTGTCGAACCAGAAGTACGCCGACCTGTGCCGCCGCTACGGCGCGGACAAGGTCGGCCTGCTCACCGGCGACAACAGCGTCAACTCCGAGGCACCGGTGGTCGTGATGACCACCGAGGTGCTGCGGAACATGCTGTACGCGGGCTCGCAGACCCTCCTCGGCCTCGGCTACGTGGTCATGGACGAGGTGCACTACCTCTCCGACCGCTTCCGCGGCGCCGTATGGGAAGAGGTGATCATCCACCTGCCGGAGTCCGTGACCCTGGTGTCCCTGTCGGCGACCGTGTCGAACGCCGAGGAGTTCGGCGACTGGCTCGACACCGTCCGCGGCCACACCGAGGTGATCGTCTCCGAACACCGGCCCGTGCCGCTGTTCCAGCACGTGCTCGCCGGACGCCGGATGTACGACCTCTTCGAGGAGGGCGAGGGCAGCAAGAAGGCCGTCAACCCCGACCTCACACGGCTGGCCCGCATGGAGGCGCAGCGCCCGTCCTACCAGGACCGCAGACGCGGCCGTTCCATGCGCGAGGCCGACCGCGAGCGGGAGCGCAGACAGCGCTCGCGGGTGTGGACCCCGAGCCGCCCCGAGGTCATCGAGCGCCTCGACTCCGAGGGCCTGCTGCCCGCCATCACGTTCATCTTCAGCCGCGCCGCCTGCGAGGCCGCCGTACAGCAGTGTCTGTTCGCCGGTCTGCGGCTCAACGACGACGAGGCGCGGGAGAAGGTCCGCGCCATCGTCGAGGAGCGCACGGCGTCCATCCCGAACGAGGACCTGCACGTCCTCGGGTACTACGAGTGGCTGGAAGGCCTCGAGCGCGGCATCGCGGCCCATCACGCGGGCATGCTGCCGACGTTCAAGGAGGTCGTCGAGGAACTGTTCCTGCACGGGCTCGTGAAGGCCGTCTTCGCGACCGAGACCCTGGCGCTCGGCATCAACATGCCCGCGCGCTCGGTGGTGCTGGAGAAGCTCGTCAAGTGGAACGGGCAGGAGCACGCCGACATCACCCCCGGCGAGTACACGCAGTTGACGGGGCGCGCGGGCCGGCGCGGCATCGACGTCGAGGGTCACGCGGTCGTGCTGTGGCAGCGCGGCATCAGTCCCGAGCACCTCGCGGGCCTGGCCGGCACGCGTACGTACCCGCTGCGCTCCAGCTTCAAGCCGTCGTACAACATGGCGGTCAACCTGGTCGAGCAGTTCGGGCGGCACCGCTCGCGTGAGCTCCTGGAGACGTCCTTCGCGCAGTTCCAGGCCGACAAGTCGGTCGTCGGGATCTCGCGGCAGGTGCAGCGCAACGAGGAGGGCCTGGAGGGCTACAAGGACTCCATGACCTGCCACCTCGGCGACTTCGACGAGTACATGAGCCTGCGCCGCGAGCTCAAGGACCGTGAGAACGAGCTGGCCAAGCAGGGCGCGGTCGAGCGGCGGGCCGAGGCGGCTGTGGCGCTGGAGAAGCTCAAGCCGGGAGACGTCATCCACGTCCCCACCGGCAAGTACGCGGGCCTGGCGCTGGTGTTGGACCCGGGGCTGCCGGCCGGCCGGTCCAACGGCCACCGCGGCTTCGAGCACCACGACGGGCCGCGCCCGCTGGTCCTGACCGCCGAGCGGCAGGTCAAGCGGCTCGCTTCGATGGACTTCCCGGTGCCGGTCGAGGCATTGGAGCGGATGCGGATCCCGAAGTCCTTCAACCCGCGCTCACCCCAGTCACGTCGGGACCTCGCCTCCGCGCTGCGCACCAAGGCCGGGCACATCCCGCCGGAGCGGGCCCGCAAGAAGCGGGCCCAGGCGGCGGACGACCGCGAGATCGCTCGGCTGCGTACGGCGATCCGGGCGCATCCGTGCCATGGGTGCAACGACCGTGAGGATCACGCGCGGTGGGCCGAGCGGTATCACCGGCTGATGCGGGACACCTCGCAGCTGGAGCGGCGGATCGAGGGCCGGACCAACACGATCGCGCGGACCTTCGACCGGATCGTGGCGTTGCTGACCGAGCTGGACTATCTGCGGGGTGACGAGGTCACCGAGCACGGCAAGCGGCTGGCGCGGCTGTACGGCGAGTTGGATCTGCTGGCGAGTGAATGTCTGCGGGCGGGTGTGTGGGAAGGGCTCGGGCCCGCCGAACTCGCCGCGTGCGTTTCGGCGTTGGTGTACGAGGCGCGGGTCGGGGACGACGCGATGGCTCCCAAGGTGCCGTCCGGCAAGGCCAAGGCCGCGCTGGGGGAGATGGTGCGGATCTGGGGGCGGCTCGATGCGCTTGAGGAGGACTTCCGGATCAGTCAGACCGAGGGGGTCGGGCAGCGGGAGCCTGATCTCGGGTTTGCCTGGCCTGCGTATATGTGGGCTTCCGGGAAGGGGCTGGATGAGGTTCTGCGGGAGGCTGAGATGCCGGCCGGGGACTTTGTGCGGTGGTGCAAGCAAGTGATCGACGTGCTGGGGCAGATTTCGGCGGCTTCTGCGGCGGAGGGGTCGACTGTGGCGAAGGCTGCGCGTAAGGCGGTTGATCAGTTGTTGCGGGGTGTGGTCGCCTACTCGTCTGTTGGGTGACCTGATTCGTTGGCGGGTGCGGGTGGATTGTGGCTGGTCGCGCAGTTCCCCGCGCCCCTGGCGGCGTTGCCCTTAACCCCGGTCCAGAAATGAGCGCCAACCTCCGTACCGGGTGATGTCCTCGGCGTTCGTCAGTGCCGTCGGTTCGCACAGGAAGCCCGGGACGCTTGTGCCGTCCGCCAACTCCACACTGCCCAACACCATCGGGCGAGGCAGAGCCGTCAGTAGGCGGCCCAAGCCCTCTGCCGGGAGGTGCCAGATCTCCGTTTCGATCGACGCACCGCTCTCCTCGCCGACGTGGACCAAGCCCGGCTTCGGCGGGGTCGTCGCGAGGGCGTGCAGGCGGTAGACCGGGGCCGTGGTCGTCGTGCGGTCCAAGTGGGCGCCCAAGGACAGGAGTTGGGGGTTCAATGGCTGGCCCGACAAGTGGGCGCCGACCACCGCGATGCGCGTCTCCGGCTCCAGCAGGCGCGCGATGGTGCTCAGGCGGTCCTCCGTGAAGGCCGGGCCGATCAGCATGACGCCGAAGGGGAGGCCGTTGACCTCGCCTGATGGGACGGATACCGCTGACAGGTCGAAGAGGTTGGTGGAGTTGGTGAAGCGGCCCAGGCGGGCGTTGGTGGCCAGGGGGTCGGCGGCTACCTCGGCCAGGGTCGGGTGGCCCGGGGTCGTCGGGAGCAACAGGGCGTCCGCGTCCGCCAGTTCGGCGAGGGCGCGAGAGCGGAGTGCGGCCAGGCGGTCCAGGTCCGTGTAGAGGCGGTGGGCCGGGATGTCGCGGGCTCGGGTGATGATGCCGGCGACCGTGGGGTCCAGGCCGTCGACGCCGTCTGCGATCGCCTTGTCGACAAAGCTCCCCACTGCCGTGTAGCGCTCGGCCACGAACGCGCCCTCGTACAGCATCGCGGCCGCCTCCGTGAAAGCGGTGAGGTCGAGGGTGCGGATGTCCGCTCCCGCTGCCATCAGTCGGGCCACGGCCGCCTCGTACGCCTCAGGCCAGCCCTCGTCCAGTTCGCCCAGTTGGCCGGGGGAGGGGATCGCCACGCGCCACGGGCCCGGGGTGCGCTGGGGGAGCGGAGGGAGGTCCCGGGTCGGTGGGGTCGTCATGAACGACAGGGCCTGTTCGGCCTCCGGGAGGGTGCGGGCGAAGACCGTCACGCAGTCCAGGGACGCGCAGGCCGGGACCACGCCCTCCGTCGGGACCAGGCCGCGGGTCGGCTTGATGCCGACGATGCCATTGAAGGCGGCCGGGACCCGGCCCGAGCCCGCCGTGTCGGTGCCGAGGGCGAAGTCGACGATGCCCAGGGCCACGGCGACCGCCGAGCCGGAGCTGGAGCCGCCGCTGATCCGGGTCGGGTCGACGGCGTTGCGGACGGCTCCGTGCGGTGAGCGGGTGCCGACCAGGCCGGTCGCGAACTGGTCGAGATTGGTCGTGCCGAGGACCAGTGCGCCGGCCGCCCGGAGGCGGGCCACGACCGGCGCGTCCGTCTCCGGGGTGTACGCGTACGCCGGGCAGCCCGCGGTGGTCGGGAGGCCGTGTACGTCGATGTTGCCCTTGGCGGCGAACAGGCGCCCGGCGAGAGGGAGTCGCTCGCCGGATGCCACTCGCTCGTCGATCGACCGGGCCTCGGCCTCGACCTCCGCGCGGGGGCGCAGGTCGATCCAGATCTCCGGGCGGTCCACGGCCGCGATGCGGTCGTACGCGGCGCCTGCCCGGGACACTGTGCTGGACATACGTGCTCCTCGACTATCGGTCGGTGGCCGGAGCGAGGACGACGAGTGCCGTCCCCGCCTCCACCTGGTCGCCCGGCCTGGCCAGGATCTCCGCCACCACGCCGTCGACCGGCGCGTGCACCCTGGACTCCATCTTCATCGCCTCCAGCGCGAGGAGCGGCTGGCCGGCCGTCACCTCGTCACCGGGTTCTACGTTCAACTGCCATACGGAGGCCGCGAATTCGGCCTCGATCAGCCGGCCGCCCGGTGGCACGGTCACCTCGGCCTGGGGCGCGGCCGGTGCGGCGGCCGCCTCCGCGCGGGTGAACTCGCCGGCCGCTTCCCAGGCGTCCCGCTCGGTGGCGAAGGCCGCCTGCTGCCGTGACCTGAACTCCGCTATGGAATGGGCGTGTTCGGCGAGGAAGTCCTCGTATGCGGCCAGTGAGAAGGTGCCCTCCTCGATGCGCGGGACGAACCGGCCGGAGATGATGTCGGCCCGCAGGTCGAGGAGTTCGTCCGCGTCGACCGGATACCACTTGATGCGGTCGAAGAACCGCAGCAGCCAGGGCGAGCCCGGTTCGAAGGCGCCGCGCTGCTGCCACCCCGACCACACCTGGGTCGTCCGGCCCACGAACTGGTAGCCGCCCGGGCCCTCCATGCCGTAGATGCAGAGGTAGGCGCCGCCGATGCCGACGGAGTTCTCGGCCGTCCAGGTGCGGGCCGGGTTGTACTTGGTCGTCACCAGGCGGTGGCGCGGGTCGAGCGGGGTGGCGACCGGGGCGCCCAAGTAGACGTCGCCCAGGCCCAGTACGAGGTACTCGGCGTCGAAGACCGTGCGGTAGACGTCGTCGACCGACTCCAGGCCGTTGACCCGGCGGATGAACTCGATGTTCCAGGGGCACCAGGGAGCGTCGTCGCGGACGCCCGCCATGTAGCGGGCGATGGCCTCGCGAGTGGCCGGGTCGTCCCAGGAGAGGGGGAGGTGGACCGTGCGGGAGGGGACGATCAGTTGGTCCGTGGGCGGGAGGACCGCCGCTATCTCCCTTACGGAGGTCAGGAGTTCGGCTTGGAGGAGGCGGGTCGGGTCCGTCTGGATCTGGAGGGAACGGATGCCCGGGGTGAGGTCGATGACGCCCTCGAAGTCGGCCTCCGTCACCGCCTCCATCAGGGCGTGGACGCGCATGCGCTGCGCCAGGTCCAACTGCATGGGGCCGAATTCGACGAGGAGGTTGTCGTCGCCGCTGCGGCGGAAGGTGACATCGCCGTCCCGGGCCAGGATTCCCCCGTCCACGATGTCGGCGCGGGGCGAGCCGTCGACGTTCACCGGGCGGAAGCGGACCGTGTCGCCGGGCCTGAACTGGCCCAGTTTCCAGCGCTCTTGGCTGATGACCGTCGCCGGACAGACGAAGCCGCCGAGGGACGGGCCGTCGGGACCGAGCAGGACCGGCATGTCGCCCGTGTAGTCGACGGCGCCGACCGAGTACGGGGTGTCGTGGATGTTGGACGGGTGCAGGCCCGCCTCACCGCCGTCCGTGCGCGCCCAGCGGGGCTTCGGGCCGACCAGTCGGACGCCCGTGCGCGCCGAGTTGAAGTGGACCTTCCAGTCGGCCGCGTAGAAGTCGTGGATGTCGTCCTCGGTGAAGAACTCCGGCGCCGCGTGCGGGCCTTCGACCGCCGCCACGTCCCATACGGTGCCGAAGGCCGGACGGTCGGCGGACGGTACCGGAGCGCCCTCGGCGAGTGCGCCGCCGTGCAGGACGTCACCCGTGCGCAGCGCCCGGCCGCCGTGGCCGCCGAACCTGCCCAGCGTGAAGGTGCTCGCGCTGCCGAGGAAGGCGGGGACGTCCAGGCCGCCGCCCCCGAACAGGACGTACGTCCGCAGGCCGTGCCGTGACGGGGTGCCGATCTCCAGGACGGCTCCGGACGGGACCGTCACCGGCTCCCACTGCGCGACCGGCGTGCCGTCGACCGTCACCGGGGCCGGGGCGCCCGTCACGCACACGGTCGTCGCGTGCGTGAACCTCAACGTCGGTCCCTGGAGCGTGCATTCGAGCCCGGGCGCGCCCTCGTGGTTGCCCAGGGCCCAGTTCCCGAGCCGGAAGGAGCGGTCGTCCATCGGGCCGCACGGGGGCACGCCGACCTGCCAGTAGCCGGTGCGGCCCGGCCAGTCCTGGACCGTGGTGAGCGTGCCGCCGGTCACCACCTCGACACGCGGGGTCGGGTCGGTCACCGCGGCCAGGGTGGCCGTGGAGTGCGTGGCCGCGCCGAAGTCCCGGTCGGCCAGCGCGGCCCGGACCAGGCCCAGGTTGGTCTCGATGCCGTCGACGCGCGTGCGGGCCAGCGCCTCGTCGAGGCGGCGCAGGGCGTGGGCGCGGTCGGGGCCGTACGCGATGACCTTCGCGAGCATCGGGTCGTACGACGTCGTCACCTCGGTGCCGGTCTCCACCCAGCCGTCCACGCGGACCCCCGTCGGGAACTCCACCCGCGTCAACAGGCCCGCGCTGGGCCGGTGTTCGCGGGAGGGGTCCTCGGCGTAGACGCGGGCCTCGACGGCGTGGCCGCGGGGCGGGCCCGGATCGCGGACGACGTCCGGGTCGCCGCCGGCCAGGCGGAGCATCCAGGCGACCAGGTCGACGCCGTAGATCTCCTCGGTGACCGGATGTTCCACCTGGAGACGGGTGTTGACCTCCAGGAAGTAGGCCGCCTCGCGGGCGGCGTCGTAGACGAACTCGACGGTGCCGGCCGAGCGGTAGCCGACGGAGGCGCACAAGTCGCGGGCCGAGGTGGCGAGTCGGGTGCGGACGTGGTCGGGCAGTCCCGGGGCCGGGGCCTCCTCGACGACCTTCTGGTTGCGGCGTTGCAGGGAGCAGTCGCGGTCGCCGAAGGTGACGACCTTGCCCTCGCCGTCGCCGAAGACCTGCACCTCGACATGGCGGGCGTGCTCCACCAGGCGCTCCAGGAAGACACCGGCGGAGGAGAAGGAGGCGGCGGCGACGCGCTGCACCCGCTCCCAGGCATCGGTCAGCTCGGCGGCCGACCGGCAGGCCGACATGCCGATACCGCCACCGCCGCCGGTGGCCTTCAGCATGACGGGGTAGCCGATCAGGGCGGCCTGGGCGAGTGCCTCGTCCAGGTCCGCCAACAGTCCGGTGCCCGGGGCCAGTTGCACCCCCGCGGCCTCGGCCGCCGCGCGTGCCGTGTGCTTGGCGCCGAACAGCTCCAGCTGTTCCGGCGTCGGGCCCACGAACACGATCCCGGCGTCCTCGCAGCGCCGCGCGAACGCCGCGTCCTCGGACAGGAACCCGTAGCCCGGGTGGATGGCGCCGGCGCCCGCGTCCTTGGCCGCCCTCAGCACCAGGTCGGCGTCGAGGTAGGACTCCTTCGCGGGCGCGGGGCCGAGCCGGACCGCCTCGTCGGCGAGCCGGACGTGCGGGGCCGAGCGGTCGGGGTCGGAGTACACGGCGACCGTGCGCAGGCCGAGTTCGCGGGCGGTGCGGATGACGCGGACCGCGATCTCGCCGCGGTTGGCGACCAGGAGGGTGTCGAAGGCGAGGGGCGCGGTGCCGGAGGCGGGCCTCGGGTGCGGGGCGGCGGTCATGCCGGGGCTCCGGTGATCGTCATCTCCACCGCCGTCGGGTCGAAGCCGTTGCAGGGGTTGTTGATCTGGGGGCAGTTGGAGACCAGGACCAGGACGTCGCGTTCGGCGCGCAGGGTCAGTTTGAGGCCCGGTGCGGAGATGCCGTCGACGATGCCGAGCGTGCCGTCCTGTTCGACCGGCACGTTCATGTACCAGTTGATGTTGGAGACCAAGTCCCGTTTGCCCAGGCCGTACTTGGCGCCCTCGGTCAGGAAGTTGTCCACGCACGCGTGCTGCGACCAGGTGTGGTGGCCGTAGCGCAGGGTGTTGGACTCCTTGGAGCAGGCGCCGCCGACCGTGTCGTGGCGGCCCACCTCGTCGTCGGTCACGGTCATCAAGGGGGTGTGCTCGTTGGACATGAGCACGCTGCCGGTGGTGAGGAAGAGGTTGCCCTGTGCCTGGATGGTGTCGGGCGCGCTGTAGCGGACCGACGTGTCGTGGGCGTCGTAGACGAGGAAGTCGACGGCCTGGTTGCCGTGCAGGTCGGTGACGGTGAGCGTCCCGCCCGCGCGGATGACGGCGGACCAGGCGGCCCGGGCCGGCACTTCCACGGTCTTCACGGGTGTCTCCACGGTCGTCATGCGAGCCCCCTCGCGGCGACGAAATCGGCGGTGTTCAGGAAGGCGCGGCGGCCCTCCGGGGAGGCGTCCCACAGCGGGTCGCCGGGCGTGGTCGGCGCGGCGCGCCAGGCGAGGGCCTCCAGCGCGGTGCTGACGTAGTCGGGGCGCGGGTCGGCCGGGTGCGGCACGTTGGCGATCAGCACGGTGACGTCCTGCTCGGCGCGCAGGGTGACGCTGCCGCCGGGGCCGATGGAGCCGGTGAAGTCGAGGGCGCCGTCCTCGGCGATCCGTACGCCCTGGAAGAAGGAGAGCGAGGGTGGCAGATCGCGGGGTTCGAGGCCGTTCTTCGCGGCCGCCAGCTTGAACAGCTCCCGGCCTGCCGGGGAGTTGGACTGCGGGGTGCCGTCGCCGTACCGCTCGCTGTTGCGGACCAGGGTGGAGGTGCCGCACAGCGCGTCGTGGCGGCCGGAGGTGTCGGTGACGACGCTCGCCAGGACACGGCCCTGGTCGGACAGGAGCAACTGCCCCTCGCCCAGGTAGGCGTTCCACTGGACCTTCACCGTGTCGGCGACGTTGAGCCGCTCCCAGGGCCGGTCGGCCGCGTACAGCAGCAGGTGCGCGCAGGCGTCGCCCCGGAGGTCGGTCAGGCGCAGTTCGGTGCCGCGGGCCAGCACGCGGTGCGTGTAGTTGCCGCCCGCGACCGTCTCGGCCCACACCAGGTGGCCGGCCGCGCAGGGCGGGTCCGGCCAGTCGGCGGCCGGCACGACGGGCATGGCCTCGGCGCGGGTGCCCTCCTGGGCACGGGCGTGGGCGCGGGCTCCGTACGTGGTACCTGTCGCCATCGCGTGACCTCCGACTCCGGGGTTGGGTCTGGGTGGGGTGTCTCTGTTCCGGGGCTATTTCTGTCGCTCGACAGAAATTAGGAGGCGGGCGGGTCGCCGGGATTGCCCGCGCGTTGCCGCTCGGTTACCGAGCCCTCACCAAGATCGCCTCGGAGCCGTCGCGGGATGCCGTGTGCGAGGATCGAAACCATGGGAGCGACAGGTGGACGCCGGGTCGGCCGGCCGCGCGCCGCGCAGCGGCCGGACAGCGGCCTCCAGCCGCGTGACGAACTGCTCACCGCCGCCGCCGAGTTGTTCACCACCCGGGGGTACGCCGCCACCACCACCCGTGCGGTCGCCGAGCGCGCGGGCATGCGGCAGGCGTCCATGTACCACTACGTCTCCGGCAAGGAGGAGCTGCTCGCCGAGCTCCTGGAGTCCACGGTCACGCCCTCGCTGACGTACGCCCGTGAGCTGCTCGCCGACGACGTGACCCCGGCCGGGGACCGGCTCTGGGAGCTGTGCCGGACCGACGTGGAGCTGCTGTGTGGCGGCCCGCACAACCTCGGCGGCCTCTATCTGCTGCCCGAGGTGCGCGCCGAGCGGTTCGCGGGATTCCACGCCGTGCGCGCCGAACTCAAGGACGCCTACCGGCAGTTGCTCGCCGCGACCGAGGCCGGGGGTGCGCTCGCCAAGAGCGAGCTGGATCTGCGGACGGACCTGTTGTTCGGGTTGATCGAGGGTGTGATCCTCGTGCACCGCTCGGACCCGGAGCGGCCGGTGTCGGCCTTTGCCGAAGCGACCGCCGACGCGGCTCTGCGCATCGCCGGAATCTGACCTTCACTCCTCACGGTGAGTGGTTTTCGTACGCCTGTACGCCGTAACCGAACGTGTGCGAATGGCGTCTCTGCGTGTAAATGCAGCCGAGGGTACTCCTGTTGCGTGGGCGATTTCAGGTGGTTGCTGAATATGACACGGCGATGATCCGGTCGGACTAAGCTCGCCCGCAGCGCACCGAGTTGAGATGTATTCGTGCGCTTGTTCCCCATATGTGCGACTCCCCCCGTCGATCTGTTTCAGAGGGCCTACATGGTGAGTGTTCAATCCCCGCCCGGGCGCCGCGAACTTCCTTACGCGCGCGTGCTGTTGCTGCCCGCCATAGCGATGGCCGCGGCGACCGGAGCCGCCGTCGCCGTGGTGACCGAGCCGGCCCGCGCGGCTGTCGGTTGGTGCGGCGCCGTCGCCACGCTCCTGGTGATCGCGACGGCGGCCGAAGCGGTACGACGCGGCCGAGCCCTGCGGAACCAGCGCGAGGAGAGCGGCCGTCACACTGCGTATCTGGAACGGCGGGTCTCCCTGCACGAACAGGAGATGCTCCGCTTCGCTCACGAGATCGCACCCGCCGCGCTCCAGCGGATGCGGGCCGGGAATTCCCCCGGAGAGGTGATTCGCCAGCTCCGCGACATCGACCCCTCCTACGGCGAACTCCCTCAAGGACAGGTCCGGCTGCTGAAGACGGTGCTCGACATCATCGACCGCGAGGAAGCCATTCGGGACTCCTCGCAGCGCTCCTTCGTCGACGTCGCCCGGCGCGTCCAGGCGATCGTGCACCAACAGGCCAAGGAACTCCGGGAGATGGAGGAGGACCACGGCCGCAACCCGGAGGTCTTCGACGACCTCCTGCGCATCGACCACGGCACCGCGCTGATCGGCCGTCTCGCCGACTCCGTCGCGGTGCTCGGCGGCGGCCGCCCCGGCCGTCAGTGGCCGGCCCCGGTGACCCTCTACAGCACCCTGCGCGGCGCCATGTCCCGCATCCTGGAGTACCGGCGCATCTCGCTGGACTCCATCGCCCACGTCAACATCCGCGGCATCTCCGTCGAGCCGGTCATCCACGCCTGCGCCGAACTCCTCGACAACGCCACGCGCTACTCGCCGCCGCAGACCAAGGTGCACGTCACCGCCACCGAGGTGCAGACCGGCATCGCCATCGAGATCGAGGACGCCGGTGTCAGCCTCAGCGAGGAGGCCCGCGCCAAGACCGAGGCCATGCTGGAGCGCGCCAAGGCCGGCGTCGACCTCCAGGACCTCGGCGAGAACCCGCGCCTGGGCCTCGCCGTCGTGGGCCGCCTGTGCAAGGCGTACGACATGCAGATCTCGCTGCGTTCCTCGGCGTACGGCGGTGTCCGCGCCGTCCTGGTCGTGCCGCGCGTGATGATGACCACCGACCCCGCGCCCGGCCTCGCCCACGGCGTCGGCGCCACCGGCTCGCCCAGGCCCGAACTCGGTGCGCTCGAAGGTCCCAAGCGCGCGCCGAAGAAGCGGCGCCCCACCAGTCCGCGCATCCCGGCCGGCGTGTCCATGGAGGACGAGGTCTCCGAGGTCACCGAGTGGACCGCCAACGGCCTGCCGCAGCGCCGCAGTCGGGTCAAGACCCCGCTCAGTCAGCGGCTCGCCGAACAGGCCGCCATCGAACGGGCCGAGCGGGAGGGCAACCCGACCGTCTGGTCCACGCCCAAGGCCGAGCCCGAGCCGGAGAAGAAGGACGAACCCGAACCCGGCCTGTGGGTCGAGGCGTTCTGGGACGGACTCAAGGGCATGCCGGACCCGTTCGACACCCCCCAGCCGACCAACGAGCCGGCCCGAGTTGAGGCCGACGACGAGAGGGACCCCAAGTGATCCAGCAGCGAGCCAACTTCGACTGGATGCTCAAGGACCTCGCCGACGGGGTACCGGGCATCGAGATGATCGTGGTGCTCTCCGCCGACGGCCTGCGCATCGCTCGCTACGGCGGTGATCCGGACGCGGCCGACCGCGTCGCCGCGGCCTGCGCGGGGCTGCAGAGCCTGGCGGGTGCCGTGGCCCAGGAGATCCCGGACAGCGACGGCCGGATGAAGCTGGTCATCATCGAGATCAACGGCGGCTACTTCTACCTGATGGCCGCGGGCGCCAACGCCTACCTCGCGGTCCTCTCCGACGTCGTCGCCGAACCCGGACTGATGAGCAACCGCATGCGCGACCTCGTCGTGCGCATCGGAGCCCACCTCACCAGTCCGCCCAGGCGCAACGGGCAGACCGTATGACTCCTCCGCAACGCCGACGGCGACATCCCAAGGAAGAACCGCCCCTCAAACCCAAAGAGGTCATCGAGAGCAAGCAGGGCGGCGGCGAGGGCGACCAGGGCGGCGAGGGCAAGCAGGGTGACGAGAAGGCGCCGGAACGGCTGTACGTGGTCGCCGGACGAGACGGCGAGCGCGCCGACCTCGACCTGGTCACCCTCATCGTGGCGCACTCCGACCCGTCGCCCTCCTCCACGCCCGAGCAGACGACGATGCTCCGGCTCTGTTCCGCCCCGCTCTCGGTGGCCGAGCTCTCGGCGTATCTCAGGCTGCCGTTCAGCGTGGTGACCGTGCTGCTCACCGAGATGCTGACGGCCGAGCTGGTGGTGGCGCGCGCCCCGATCGTCCGGCAGGCGCTCCCCGACCGTTCCCTCCTCGAAGCGGTGATGCATGGACTTCAAAGGCTCTGACACCGTCCCCGGCCCGCGCACCGAGGACCACCTGCCGCACACGGCCCAGGCCGCGGCGAAGATCGTGATCGTGGGCGGCTTCGGAGTCGGCAAGACGACCATGGTCGGCTCGGTCAGCGAGATCAGGCCGCTGACCACCGAGGAGACCATGACGCAGGCCGGCGTCGGGGTCGACGACAACTACGGCTCCGAGTCCAAGACGGCCACCACCGTCGCCATGGACTTCGGCCGCATCAGCATCACCGAGAAGCTGGTGCTGTACCTCTTCGGCACACCCGGCCAGGAGCGCTTCTGGTTCCTGTGGAACGGCCTGTTCGAGGGCGCGCTGGGCGCGGTCGTACTGATCGACACCCGCCGCCTGGAGGTCAGCTTCGACGTCATAGGGCGACTGGAGGAGCGTGGTGTGCCGTTCGTCGTCGCCGTCAACTCCTTCCCGGACGGGCCCCGTTACCCCGTGGCGGATCTGCGCGCCGCGCTCGACCTGGCGGAGGAGATCCCGATCATCGAGTGCGATGTGCGCCGCCGGGCCTCCAGCCGGGACGTCCTGATGACCCTCATGCGCTTCCTGCACTCGATGGCCATGACGGGCGCCCTCACCTGACCCCCCGATTCAGCCCGACCCCCCAGACAACGGATCCCCTTCGGAGCGACCACCGTGACGCCTGAACCCCACTCCCTCACCGGTACGGACGACCCCACGCTCGGCCCGCCGCCCGGCTGTCCCGCCCACAACCGCGGCCCCGGGGGACTGCACCGGCTCTACGGTCCCGAGGCGGAGGACCTGGCCTCCCTGTACGAGCGACTGCGCGAGGAACACGGCCCGGTGGCACCCGTGCTGCTCCACGACGACGTGCCGATGTGGGTGGTGCTCGGGCACACCGAGAACCTCCATGTGGTGCGTACGCCCTCGCAGTTCTGCCGGGACAGCCGCATCTGGTCCCCGCTCCAGGAGGGCATGGTCAAGCCCGACCACCCGCTGATGCCGCACATCGCCTGGGAGCCCATCTGCTCCTACGCGGAGGGCGACGAACACCTGCGGCTGCGCGGCGCGGTCACCGGCGCCATCTCGACCATCGACCACCGCGGCACCCGCCGGCACATCAACCGCGCCACCCAGCGCCTGGTCAACCAGTTCTGCGAGACCGGCCACGCCGACCTCGTCAGCGACTTCGCCGAGCACCTGCCGATGGCCGTGATGTGCGAGATCCTCGGCATGCCCGAGGAGTACAACGACCGGATGGTGCAGGCCACCCGCGACATGCTCAGGGGCACCGAGACCGCGATCGCCAGCCACGGCTACGTCCTCGGCGCACTGCAACGGCTGACCGTACGCCGGCGACAGCAGCCCGAGGAGGACTTCGCCAGCCAGCTCATCGGCCACCCGGCCAGGCTCACCGACGACGAGGTCACCAAGCACCTGTGGGTCGTCCTCATGGCCGCGTACGAGGCCACCGTCAACCTCATCGCCAACGTGCTGCGCATGGTGCTGACCGATCCGCGCTTCCGGGCCCAACTCAGCGGCGGCCAGATGACGGTGCAGGAAGCGGTCGAGCAGTCCCTGTGGGACGAGCCGCCGTTCAGCACCGTCTTCGCCTACTACGCCAAGCACGACACGGAGTTGGGCGGTCAGCGCATCCGCAAGGGCGACGGACTGCTCTTCGGCGTCGCGCCGGGCAACGTCGACCCGCGCGTCCGTCCCGACCTCCGCGCCAACATGCAGGGCAACCGGTCCCATCTCGCCTTCGGCGGCGGCCCGCACGAGTGCCCGGGGCAGGACATCGCGCGTGGCATCGCCGTCACCGGCGTGGACGCGCTGCTGATGCGCCTGCCGGACGTCCAACTCGACTGCGACGAGGAGGACTTGACCTGGACGCACTCGATCGCCTCGCGGCACCTGGTGGAACTGCCGGTCTACTTCGACCCGAAGCCGCCGCAGGACATCATGCAGAAGCCGGGCCACGCTCCCGTCCCGCCGCAGCGCGCCAACTGGCAGGTCGGCACCACGCACACCGAGCCGTCGACTCCCGTGGCGGCGGCGCCGGTCGTGGAACCGCGGCCGGTCGCCCCGCCGCCGCAGCAGGCGCCCGCGCCGACGCCGGAACGCGTCCAGGGGCTGAGCGCCTGGCAGCGCTTCCTGCGCTGGTGGCGCGGCGGCTACTGACCGTCCTGGTCGTCCCAATCGTCGTACGAGGACCAGGCTTCGAGCGTGCGCGTGCTCCGCAGCCGGTGCTCGACCCCCGTGACCGGATCGGTGAACTCCATCGCCCGCGCCAGCAGTTGGAGCGGGCGCCGGAAGTCACCGGCCGGCACGGGGTCGGCCACGTCGGGGTAGAGCGGGTCGCCGAGAATGGGTACGCCGAGCCGGTTCATGTGGACGCGCAGCTGATGCGTCTGTCCCGTGGCGGGCAGCAGCCGGTACCGCGCGATCCCGTACTCCTTCCGCCGCTCCACGAGTTCGACACGGCTCACGGCGTTGGGCTCGCCGTCGACCTCGTAGGCGGCCAGCACCCCTCGCTCCTTGACGATCCGACTGCGCACGGTTCGAGGGAGTTCGAGCCCGGGATCGTACGGAGCCACCGCCTCGTACTCCTTGCGCACCAGCTTGTCGCGGAACAGCGACTGATACGCCCCGCGGTCCTCCGGCCGCACCGTGAACAGCACCAGCCCGGCGGTGAGCCGGTCCAGCCGGTGCGCGGCACCCAGCGCCGGGATGCCCAACTCCCGGCGCAGTCGCGCCAACGCGGTCTCGGTGACGTGGCTGCCGCGCGGGGTGGTGGCCAGGAAGTGCGGCTTGTCGGCGACGACGAGGTGCTCGTCCCGGTACACGACGTCCAGCGTGAACGGCACGGGCACCTCGGCGGGCAACTCCCGGTGGAACCACACGAACATCCCCGGCACGTACGCGGCTTCCGGCGCCACGGCCCGCCCGTCGACCCCGACGACCTCCCCCGCGTCGAACATCCCGTCGACGACCCCCACCCCGGCACCGCTCAGCCGCTCGACGAGATACCCCCGCACGGTGGCCCAGGGTCCTTCCTGGGGCAGCTTCACGCGCACCGGGTCGACGCCCTGGCGTTGAGGGAGGGGGGAGGGGGGAATGCGGGGTTTGCGTTTCATCAGAGGGCCAGCGTACGAGGAGCGGGAGCGGATTCGGGATCAGGCGTACGGGGGCCGGCCGACGCGCAGGGGACCCAGCGCCCGGTAGGCGATCGGCAGGGCGAGCGCCACGAGGAGTCCGCTCGTCCACAGGGGGCCACGGTCTCCGGCCGGGGTGTCGAGGGTGGTCGCGGCGAGGAGGGGGCCGACGGCCGCGCCGACGTTGAGGGCGGCGGTGGCGTAGGAACCGGCCATGGTGGGGGCGCCGGTCGCTTCGTACAGGACGCGGGTGATGAGGGTGGCGCCCAGCGCGAACGACAGCGCGCCCTGTACGAGGACCAGGGGGAGCAGGGCGGCGGGCCGGTCGGCGAGCAGGGCCAGGGTCGGCCAGCCGATGAGGAGCAGGGGTCCGCCGACCGCGAGGACCACACCCGGGTGTCGGTCGGACAGCCGTCCGGCGAGGGTGACACCGGCGAGGGAGCCGATGCCGAAGAGGACCAGGACGACGGAGATCCACAGTCGGCCGAGGCCCGCGGTCTCGGTCACGACGGGGGCGAGGAAGGTGAAGCTGCCGAAGGTCGCCGCGTTGACCAGTGCGCCGAGCAGCATGACGAGGACCAGTCGCGGACGCGTGAGCTGCGCGAGCTCCGAACGCAGGGCGGGAGCGGGGGACTTGGCTCCCTGTTCGGCTTCCCGTTCGGCTTTCTGATCGGCTTCCCGATTGGCTTCCTGTGACGTGTGCGCCGGGATGCCTTTGAGGATGCCGACGGCCGCGGGTACGCAGAGCGCGGCGACGGCCCAGAACGTGGCCCGCCACCCGAGGAACGTACCGAGGAGCGATCCGCCCGGGACTCCGGCGATCGTGGCCACGGTCGTTCCGGAGAGCAGGACGGCCAGGGCGCGGCCCTTCTGGGCGGGCGGGACGAGGGCGGCCGCGGTGGTGAGGGCCACGGCGAGGAAGCCGGCGTTGGCGAGGGCGGCGATGACGCGGGTGACGAGGAGGAGGGGGAAGCCGGTGGTGGCGCCGCCAGTGGTGGCGCCTACGGCGTGGGCCGCCGCGAACACCAGGACGAACCCGAACAGGCAGGCGCGCGGCGGCCAGTTGCGGGAGACCGCGGCCATGAGCGGGGCGCCGACGGCCATGCCGACCGCGAAGGCCGAGGTGAGCGCGCCGGCCGCACCGACCGTCACACCGAGGTCCGAGGCGATGTCCGGCAACAGTCCGGCGAGCATGAACTCCGAGGTACCCATGGCGAAGACGGCCAGGGCGAGCAGATACAGAGGCAGATACAGGGACAGATGCGAGGGGCGAGGCATCGAGTTGCTCCGAGGTGAGGAGAGGCGCGAAAGGAGACGTCTCGTCACCGCGGTCAGCACCCGGCGAAGGGCATGCCGCGTCGTCGTCGACCGGTACCAGGGCGCATGCCGGTACCAGGACCAGGACTACGGATTCAGTGGCTGCGGGGGCTGACGGCGTGACCGAAAGCCCCCACCTTGGATGCCTCAGGGCTCGACATGTGCCGCAGGCTACCCGGCTTGCGTCCCTCCGAGCACCTCGGTTTCGGGGGCCGCGGATTCGGACGCCTCGGGCTGCGCGCCCACCCGCTGCCGTCCCGCGATCCGCCATGCCCAGCCCAGGCCGACGGTGACCGCGAGGAACAGCACCGTGAACCACTGGAAGTACCAATGCCCACCCGCCGGGTCGTACACCGCCGCCCGTGGCCACGCCAGGTTGATCGTCATCAGGAGGCCGTAGACGAGGGCGAGGGCGTTGATCGGGATGCCCCAGCGGCCCAGGGAGAAGAGTTTCGCGCCCTTCTCGTCGGTGCCGTCCGTCGTGAACTCGCCGCGTAGGCGGCGGAGCAGGAGGGGGCCCGTGACCATCGCGTAGGCCAGGTACAGCATCACGATGCAGGTGGTGCCGATGGCCAGGAAGGCTTCGGGGGAGGAGAAGTTGAGGAGGAGCAGGGCCGCTGCCAGGACGCCTACCACCAGGGCCGGGGCGCTGGGCATGCCGGTGCGGGGGTTGACTCGGGACAGGCGGGCGGCGAAGGGGAGTTGGCCGTCGCGGGCCATGGAGAAGAGCATGCGGCAGGCCGCCGTCTGGATGGCGAGGGTGGCCACCGCGATCGCGACGACCACGTCGGCGAGCAGGACCTTGCCGAAGCCGTCGCCGAGGCTGCTGGTGAGGACGTAGCTCAGGCCGTCGACCGAGAGCCGGCCGTCGGTGAGGCTGGGGGCGGCGAGCAGGCCGCCGAGGACGATCAGGCCGCCCAGCAGACCCGCGGCGCCGAGCGCGGTGAGGATGGTGCGGGGTGCCGTGCGGCGGGGGTCGTGTGTCTCCTCGCTCATCTCGCCCGCGCTGTCGAAGCCGATCATCACGTACGCCGCCGTGAACGAGCCCACCGCCAGCGCCCCGAACAGGCCCGACTGCGCCGCGCCCGTGGTGTGGAAGGTGATGCTCGGTGTGCGCTCGGAGTGGGTGAGCAGCAGGACGACGATGAGGACCGCGCCGATGATCTCCGCGGTCACGCCGACCCGGTTGATCAGGGACATCACACGGTTGTCGAGGATGTTCACCAGCGTGGTGAGCACCAGCAGGATCACGCCGAGCACGGCCGCGTTGGCCGCGCCGTCCGCCGAGGTCGGGGCGGGGTCGGTGCCGATCAGCTGGAAGCCCGACCAGATCGCCGGCAGCACCATCTGGAGCGCGAGGGCCGCGGCGGCCACCACCACGATCTGTCCGATCACCATGATCCAGCCGGCGAACCAGCCGAAGGTGAGGTTCGACAGGCGTGACGACCACTGGTAGATCGCGCCGGAGATCGGATAGCGCGCGGCCAGTTCGGCGAAGCAGGCGGCCACCAGCAGCTGGCCGACCAGGACCACCGGCCAGGCCCAGAAGAAGACGGGGCCGCCGAACGCGTACCCGAAGGCGAAGAACTGGAAGACGGTCGTCAGGACCGAGATGAAGGAGAAGCCCGCCGCGAAGGAGGCGTACCGGCCGAGGCTGCGGTGCAGTTCCTGGCGGTAGCCGAACTCGGCGAGGGAGTGGTCGTCGGGGGAGTGCGGCGGGTCGGGGCGTACGTCGGAGGGGACGGTTGTCGTCACGGCGGCACCTGCCTTCGGCGCGGGAGCGGAGTGTGGCGCGGGGGTCCTGTCGGCGACAGGGCGTGCGGAGTTCCTGTCAGGCGACAGAAATTAGGGAGGGGCTGTTTCGTACGCGTCACGCCGCCGTGTCCGCGGCGGGCCCAAGTCCTCACGCCCTTGCGTCATCACTCGGATCGCGATACATCGTGTATTGACGGTTGGCGCCACTCGCGATATGTTCGGCTACGAATATTCGATCTCGTGTGTACGAGGTCGGTGGCCGGATCGAGGAGACCGTCATGGCGGTGAAGCGCCGCAAGCTCAGCAACCCGCTCGCGCTCGCCGTGCTGGTGACCCTCTGGCAGAAGCCGATGCATCCGTACGAGATCGCCCAGACCCTGCGCCGTCAGGGCAAGGACACCAGCACGAAGATCAACTACGGCTCGCTCTACACGGTCGTGCAGAGTCTGGAGAAGCACGGCTTCGTCGAGGTCACCGACGTGGAGCGGCAGGGCAACCGGCCCGAGCGCACGGTCTACGGGCTCACCGAGGCCGGGCGCGTGGAGATGACCGAGTGGCTGTCGGACCTGGTGGCCGTCCCGGTCAAGGAGTACCCGATCTTCGAGACCGCGCTGTCGCTCATCGGCGCGCTGCCCCCCGACGACGCGGTCCGGTTGCTCGAAGAGCGGCTGCAGGGCCTCGACATGGAGGTCGTGAGCGGGCGGGCGGCGCTGGCGAAGCTCTGCGAGACGCTGCCGCGGATCTTTCTCGTCGAGGTCGAATACCAACTGCACATGGTCGAGGCGCAGGCGGAGTGGGTCCGCGGTCTCCTGGAGGAGATCGAGAAGGGCTCGTTGTCCGGCGTCGAGGGGTGGCGCACCTTCCACGAAACGGGGGAGCTGCCACCGGAGTTCACCTAACGAAACAGACCCCGGCAGGGCTGTTGGAGCAGCCCCGCCAGGGTCTCGAACCCCGAGCTGAATCCGCCGTGAGGCAGTTCCAGGCGATCGAGGTGCGGCACACCCAGGATAGCCCGGCGCTCCTTGCACGGACGGATCAGCTGTCATCCGCTCATCAGGAGAGCAGTCGTCATGAGTACTACCCGTGCGCCCGCCGTCGAGGCGCGTCAGCTGATCAAGACCTACCCAGGCGACGTCACCGCCCTCAACGGCATGGACGTCACCGTCGAACCCGGCACCGTCTTCGGGCTCCTCGGCCCCAACGGCGCCGGCAAGTCCACCACCGTCAAGATCCTCACCACCCTGGCCCGCCCCGACTCGGGCACCGCCACGGTCGCCGGACACGATGTGCTGCGCCACCCCGACCGGGTGCGCCGCGCGATCGGCGTGGTCGCCCAGAGCTCCGGCGCCGACCCGGTCGCCACGGGCCGCGAGAACCTCCAACTGCAGGGCAGGCTCTACGGGTTGAGGGGCGCCGGCCTCAACAGCCGCGTCGACGAGTTGCTCGACCGGTTCGGCCTCGCCGACGCCGCCCGGCGTCCCGTCAAGGGCTACTCCGGCGGCATGCGGCGCCGCCTCGACGTGGCGCTCGGCCTGGTGCACCGGCCCGAGGTGCTGTTCCTCGACGAGCCCACGACCGGCCTGGATCCCGAGGCCCGCACCGCGATGTGGGACGAGATCGGCCGGCTGGCAGGCGAGGAGGGGCTGACCATCCTGCTCACCACGCACTACCTGGAGGAGGCCGACCGGCTCGCCGAGCGCATCGCCATCGTCGACCGCGGCCGGGTCGTCGTCGAGGGCACCCCGGACTCCCTCAAGGGCGAACTCCGCGGCGACGCCGTCCACTTGGAGGTGCGCGAGGCGGTCGGCGAAGCCGGTCGTACGCTCCTCGGCGGCGCCCTGCGTCAAGTGCCGGGCGTGCACGAGGTGTTGGTCGACGGGCGCCGCATCAGCGTCCGTGCCGACGACGGAGCGGCCGCCGTACCCGCCCTGCTCGCGGCCCTGGAGCGGGCCGGCGTCGGCGTCGCCGCCGCGACCGTGGCCCGGCCCTCCCTCGACGACGTCTACCTGCGTTACGCGGGCCGCCGTTACTCCGAGGCGGACGCCGGAACCGACCAGCCCCTCGTCCTCGCCGGAGGTGCGCGATGAGCACGGCCGTCTCCCAGACCTGGTACATGACGCAGCGTCAACTCATGGTGTTCGCACGGCAGCCCGCGTACGCGATCATCACCCTGATCCAGCCGGTGATCTGGCTGTTCCTGTTCGGCGGCCTCTTCAAGAACGTCGTCGAGCTGGGCGGGTTCGGAACCACCTCCTACCTCGACTACCTCGTCCCGGGTGTGGTGGTGATGAGCGCGCTCAGCTCCAACATGTGGGCCGGCATGGGCACGTTGGAGGAGATCCAGCGGGGCACCCTCAACCGCTTCCTGACCACACCGGTCAGCCGGGCCGCCCTGATGAACGGCAACGTCGTCAACAACGGCCTGGTCACCGCGTTCCAGTCGGTGGTCATCGTGCTGCTGGGCCTGCTCGGCGGCGCCGATTACCCGGGCGGCGTCGGCGGTGTCGCGGTCCTGGTGATCGCCTCGGTGCTGCTCGGCACGGTGTTCGGGGCGCTGTCCAACGCGCTGGGCATGCTGGTGCGGGAGCGGGAGTCGATCATCGGGATCAACACCTTCCTGCTGCTGCCGCTGACGTTCCTGTCGAGCGCCTTCATGACGCCGTCCCAGATGCCCGGCTGGATGCGGCACGTCGCCGACTTCAACCCGCTCGACTGGGCGATGGTCGCGGGCCGTTCGGCGCTGTCCCGTCAACAGGACTGGAGTGTCGTGCTCAGTCGCGGGGGTGCGCTGCTGGCGCTCGCGGTGGTGGCGGTGTGGCTGTCGATCCGGACGTTCAGGTCCTACCAGCGGTCGGTGTGACCACGCGCTGATGTGATCACGCGCCGATGTGACCACGCGCTGGTTTGACCACACGCCGAAGCGGCGGCACCCCGAGAGGTGCCGCCGCTTCCTATGCCTCACGTAGCCGAAGAACTCACACGGCCGAAGACCCTCACGCGGCCGAGCTCGCCGCGCCCTCCTGCTCCGCCTCGATGCGCGCGTTCCACTCCCGCTTGGAGGCCTGCCAGCCGTCCTCGTTGTGGCCGAGCCGCCAGTAACCCGAGATCGACAGGTCCTCGCGGGGGATCTCCAGGTCGCAACGGAGCAGCTGGCGCAGCTCTTTGACGAAGTGCGCCTCGCCGTGGACGAAGGCGTGCACCCGGCCCTCCGGGAACGTCAGCGCCCGTACCGCGTCGAGAAGGGGTTCGCCGACCGGGCGGTCGCCGCGGTGCAGCCAGACGACCTCCACGTCGGAGTCGATCTTCTGCTCCTCCTCGGGGCCGGAGATCTCCACGAAGGCGTGGGCGACCGCACCCGCGGGCAGCGCCTCCAGGGAGCGGGCGATCGCGGGCAACGCGCTCTCGTCACCGACGAGCAGATGCCAGTCGGCCTCCGGGTTGGGCGCGTAGGCACCGCCGGGGCCCATGAAGCGCACCTTCTCGCCCGGCTGGACGTTCGCCGCCCACGGGCCGGCCAGGCCCTCGTCGCCGTGCACCACGAAGTCCAGCGTCAGCTCAAGGTGTTCGGGGTCCCAGGCGCGCACGGTGTAGGTCCGGGTCACCGGCCACTGCTCACGGGGGAACTCCGCCCGGATCCGCTCAAGGTCGAAAGGCTCGGGATAAGTGGCGCCACCGGTCGGGAACAGGAGCTTCACGTAATGGTCGGTGCAGGTGTCGGCCGCGAACACGGCCAGTTCCTCACCGCCGAGCACCACGCGCTGCATGTGCGGGCTGAGCCGTTCGGTGCGGACGACCTGCGCGGTGTGGGGCTTCCGCGGCTTCCGAGCCGGGCGTTCTGCCATGGCGGCCTCCCTGTTCCCTTGCTTAGGTAAACCTAAGTTAGCATCTCTCCCCTACTTAACACCCCTTGCCTGAGAGGTTACTGAGACCGACACGCAGAGCTTTACTCTCTCTAAATGAGAGGGTGAGTTGCTGATATGAGAACCAGGCTTACGAAGCTGCCCGTCCGGATCATGCTCCGAGGGCGGCGAGCGGTCAGGCCCCGAGGGTGACGAGCAGCCGGTGCAGCGAGCCGCCCAGCCCCCAGCGCGCCGCCAGCTCATCCAGTGCCGCCGGGTCGCGCGGGGTGTGCGGCAGGGCCGTGTCGACCGCGGGCAGCGGCACGTCGTCGGCGACCTTGACCACCGTCGGAGCCACCGCCACGTAGGGGCGGGACTCGTCCAGGCGCTTGCGCTGCGACGGCGTGAGCTTCGCCTTCGGGTCGTCCACCGCGGCCATGATCCCGGCCAGGTCACCGAACTCGGCGAGCAGCTTGGAGGCCGTCTTCTCGCCGATGCCCGGCACGCCCGGCAGACCGTCGCTCGGGTCGCCGCGCAGGGTCGCCAGATCCGCGTACCCACGGCCGTCGACGCCGTACTTCTCGCGCAGCCACGCCTCGTCGGTGAGCTGGAGCATGCCGACGCCCTTGAGGGGGTACAGCACGCGCACCCCCCGCTCGTCGTCGACCAGTTGGTAGAGGTCGCGGTCGCCGGTGACGATGTCGACCGGGCCCTTCGCGAGGGCGGTGAACGTGCCGATCACGTCGTCCGCCTCGTACCGCTCGACGCCCACGCGCGCGATGCCGAGCGCGTCCAGGACGTCCTCGATGATCGGGACCTGGGGCGAGAGCGTGTCCGGGATCTCCTCCGCGTCCGGCCCCGCCTCGTGCTCCTCGGCGACGCGGTGCGCCTTGTAGGAGGGGATCAGATCGACCCGCCACTGGGGGCGCCAGTCCGCGTCCATGCACGCCACGAGCTGATCGGGGCGGTGGTCCTTGACCAGGCGGTCGATGAATTCGAGGAGCCCGCGCACGGCGTTCACCGGCGTGCCGTCCGGGGCCTTCACGGACTCCGGGACGCCGAAGTAGGCGCGGAAGTAGAGCGAGGCGGTGTCGAGGAGCATCAGTCGTCCGGTCACGCCTCGCATCATGCCGCACCGCACTGACACTCACCCGTCACCGGGCCCCGCATGGCAGTTGTAAACGAGTTGTGAACTGGCCCACTGAGGCGTTTGACCCGCCCCGACCAGGGCAGGCGCCGCCTCGGAGCGATGCCAAGTGCACATACGACTGTTTGCGGCCCGTCGTCTCCTGTTCCCTTGCCCCGAGAGACGAGAGGTACGCGTGTCAGCCACGCTAGAGGCAGAGCATCTCTACAAGGTGTTCGGCAGACGACCCGACGAGGCGCTACGGCGACTCGAGGACGGCGTCGACCGGGAGGAGCTGCGTGCGGAGGGCACCACCGCCGCCGTCATCGACGCCTCCTTCACGGTGGCGCCGGGCCAGATCTTCGTCGTGATGGGTCTGTCCGGATCCGGCAAGTCCACCCTGCTCAGGATGCTCAACGGCCTCCTGGAGCCGACCGCGGGCACAGTCCGCTTCGACGGACAGGACCTGACCGGACTCTCCGACCGTGACCTGCGCGCCATCCGGGCCCGCAAGATCAGCATGGTCTTCCAGCACTTCGCGCTCTTCCCGCACCGCAGCGTCGTCGAGAACGCGGCCTACGGTCTGGCCGTGCAGGGCGTGCCCCGCGCCGAGCGCGAGCGCCGCGCCGGCGAGGCGCTCGCCCTGTGCGGACTGGCCGGCTGGGAGAAGTCCTGGCCCGACGAGCTGTCCGGCGGCATGCAGCAGCGCGTGGGCCTGGCCCGCGCGCTCGCCACGGACGCCGACCTGCTGCTGATGGACGAGTCGTTCAGCGCGCTCGACCCGCTGATCCGCCGGGACATGCAGGACCAACTGCTCCAGCTCCAGCAGTCGTTGAAGAAGACGATCGTCTTCATCACGCACGACCTCAACGAGGCCATGCGCCTGGGCGACCGCATCGCCGTCATGCGCGACGGACGCATCGTCCAGACCGGCACCGCGGAGGACATTCTCGTCCGGCCCGCCGACGACTACGTCGCCTCCTTCACCAAGGACGTCGACCGCTCCCGCGTGCTGACCGCCTCGGCGGTGATGGACACGGACGTGCGCGGCGACGAGGCCGACTGCGGCTGTGCGACCGAGAGCGACTGCCGGACCGTGACGCCCGACACGCCCTTCACCGAACTCTGCGCGCTGAGCGCCCTGTTGACGCATCCGGTGGCCGTCGTGGACGCGGAACGGCAACTCGTCGGAGTGGTCAGGCAGTCGCGCCTGGTCGGCTTCCTCGGCAGCGAGGAGGTGGCCCGTGCCTAGGATCCCCCTCGGTGACTGGGTCAACGACGCGGTCGACTGGCTGCTCAACCACGTCTCCTGGCTCTTCGACTTCCTCAAGACCGTCTTCACGGGCACCTACGACGGCATCAACGCCGTCCTGCAAGCGCCTCAACCCCTGCTGCTTGCAGGCATCTTCGCGGTTCTCGCGTTCTGGCTGCGCGGCACGACCGCCGGTCTGCTCACCTTCGTGGGATTCGCCTTCATCGACTCCCTCGAACTGTGGGACGACGCGATGGTGACCCTCTCCCTCGTTCTGGTCGCCACGATCATCGCGCTCGTGATCTCCGTGCCGGTGGGCATCTGGGCCGCGCGCTCCGACCGGGTCAGCGGGATCGTCCGGCCCGTCCTGGACTTCATGCAGACGCTGCCCGCGATGATCTACCTCATCCCGGCGATCCTGTTCTTCGGCACCGGCGCCTCCGCGGGCATCGTCGCGACCCTGATCTTCGCGCTCGCCCCCGGTGTGCGCATGACGGAGCTGGGCATCCGGCAGGTCGACAAGGAACTGGTCGAGGCGGCCGACGCGTTCGGCACCACACCCCGCGACACGCTCCTGCGCGTCCAGCTGCCGCTCGCGCTGCCGACCGTCATGGCCGGCGTCAACCAGGTCATCATGCTCGGCCTGTCCATGGCCGCGATCGCCGGCATGGTCGGCACCGGCGGCCTCGGCGGCGACGTCAACGAGGCCATCGGTCAGCTCAACGTCGGCCTCGGCTCCGAGGCGGGCGTTGCCATCGTCATCCTCGCGATCTACCTGGACCGGATGACCGGCGCCCTGGGCACCCAGGTCTCCCCGCTGGGCCGCCGCGCCGCCGCCAAGGCCCGTGCCGCCCAGAGCGGCCTGAAGATCTGGTCGTACCGGCCGAGCCCCCAGATCGCCGTGGTCGGCGTCGTCGTCCTCGCCCTGGTGGCGGGCGGCATGGGGATCTTCGGCGGCAAGTCGGACGGCACCGCGGTCGCCGACGGCAACGATGTCGGCCAGGGCAAGAAGCTCAGCATCGGCTACATCCCCTGGGACGAGGGCGTCGCCTCCACCTTCCTGTGGAAGGAGATCCTGGAGCAGCGCGGCTACCAGGTCGACGCCAAGCAGTTCGACGCGGGCCCGCTCTACACCTCGCTCGCGCAGGGCAGCGTCGACTTCGAGACCGACTCCTGGCTGCCGACCACCCACGCGCAGTACTGGAAGAAGTACGGCAGCAAGCTCGACGACCTGGGGGCCTGGTACGACCAGACCTCCCTGGAGCTGAGCGTCCCGGCGTACATGAAGGACGTCAACTCCCTGGCCGACCTCAAGGGCAAGGCGTCGACCTTCGGCGGGAAGATCACCGGCATCGAGTCCAGCGCCGGCGAGATGGCCCTGCTCAAGAGCAAGGTCCTGGGGGAGTACGGCCTCGACAAGGAGTACAAGGTCGTCGACAGCTCCACGCCCGCCATGCTGGCCGAGCTGAAGCGGGCGTACAGCAAGCAGGAGCCGATCGTCGTCACGCTCTGGTCGCCGCACTGGGCGTACAACGACTACAAGTTGAAGAAGCTCAAGGATCCCAAGGGCGCCTGGGGCGAGGGCGATGGAGTGCACACCCTCTCCCGCAAGGGGTTCGCGGACGAGAACCCGACCGTCGGCAAGTGGCTGAAGGACTTCAAGCTCACCGAGAAGCAACTCACCAGCCTCGAAGCCGAGATCAACAAGGCGGGCAAGGGCAAGCAGCAGGACGCCGTGCGCACCTGGCTGAAGGACCAGCCCGGCCTCGTCGACAAGTTGGCCCCGGTCCAGCAGACCAAGGCCGCGGCCGAGACCAAGCGCGCGATCGACGTGGCCTGGTTCCCGTGGGACGAGGACATCGCCGTCACCTACCTCTGGAAGAACGTTCTGGAGAAGCGCGGCTACAAGCTCAACCTCAAGCAGATGGACGTCGGCCCGGTCTACACGGGTCTCGCCTCCGGTGACCTCGACCTCAACTTCGACGCCTGGCTGCCGTACGCGCAGCAGAACTACTGGGACAAGAGCAAGGACAGACTCAAGGACCTGGGCACCTGGTACGAGCCGACCTCCCTGGAGGTCGCCGTGCCCTCGTACGTCAAGGGCATCAACTCCTACGAGGACCTCAAGGGCAAGGCCGATCTCTTCGACGGGAGGATCATCGGCATCGAACCGGGCACCGGCGAGATGAACCTGCTCAAGACGAAGGTGCTGCCGGGCTACGGCCTG
Source organism: Streptomyces sp. NPDC088794 (assembly GCF_044750545.1). NCBI lineage: Bacteria > Bacillati > Actinomycetota > Actinomycetes > Kitasatosporales > Streptomycetaceae > Streptomyces > Streptomyces sp. NPDC088794. The sequence goes on from NZ_JBIVKB010000013.1 coordinate 77,266, forward strand.
GACAAGGAGTACGAGGTCGTCGACGGCTCCACACCGGCGATGCTGGCCGAGCTCAAGCGCGCCTACGCCAAGAAGCAGCCCGTCGCCGTCGTCCTGTGGTCGCCGCACTGGGCGTACAGCCAGTACGACCTCACCAAGCTGAAGGACGACAAGAAGCTCTTCGGTGAGGGCAACACCATCCGGACCATCTCGAACGAGAAGTTCCCGGGCGAATACCCCCAGCTCACCAGCTGGATCAAGAATTTCCACATGACCGAGCCCGAACTGGGCAGCCTGGAGAGCGAGATCAACGAGCACGGCCAGGGTCATGAGCAGGAGGCGGTCGCCGCCTGGCTCAAGGACCACCCGGACATGGTGGACCGGATGACCCCGCGGTAGCGGCCGTCCCGGCACCCCCGAGGGGTGGGCCTCCCCACGCGACCTGACAGCGTGTGGTGGGGTCCACCCCTCGGGTCGTCTTCGGCGCGCATATGCCAACGGCTACCAAAAGAATCCAGCCAATCACATAGCGCTACCACCCTGTCCAAGGGGGGAACATGGTGGACCTTTCGGGCATTGAACTATGAGGTGGCGGTTACTCATGGGATCTCATCGACTGGCGAGAGTTGGCGCATTGACCGCACGAAGTGTTTACGGGTATGTGACGGCCGCATGAAACAGTTTGCCGAACCTGCGTAAGGTGCAGAGAACTCTTCAGGAGCAGAGAGAACTCTTCAGGAGCTACCGACGGGTGAAGGAGGGAGCCGGAGCGATGGGCGACCACAAAGACGACCACAAGGGCCAGTCCCTGCGCGTGGGCGCGGCCGTACGGCGGCGCCGTCGCGCGCTGGAGCTCACTCTCGCCGTCGTGGCCGAACGCAGCGGCCTGTCCGTGCCCTTCCTGAGCCAGATCGAGAACGATCGCGCGCGGCCCAGCACCACCTCCCTGGAGAAGGTCGCCGACGCCCTGCGCACCACCGCGGTCGAACTCCTCGCCGCCGCCGACCCGGCGTGCAGCGTCGACGTCGTCCGCGCCGAAGGCGCCGGGCCGGCGGACGAACCGCACATGCGGTCCCTGGTCCGGGGTCACCACCAGATGCACGCCACGGAGTTCACCGGCGACCACGACGCGGGCCGTGAATTCCAGTACCGCAACGACCAGTTGATGTACGTGGCCGACGGCGCCGTGGAGATCGAGGCCGAGGGCCGCGCCTACCGGCTGGGCCGTGGCGACACGCTGTACCTGACCGGCGGGGTGCGGCACCGCTGGCGGGCGACCGTGTCGGACACGCGCGTGGTCGTCGTCGCGGTGGCCGAGCACATCGAGGCGGTCCAGGACCGGTCGCGTCAGTGACCCCCCGGGTCGTCTCCCTGGTCCCGTCGCTCACGGAGGCGGTGGCGCGTTCCGTACCGGGCGCGCTGGTCGGGGCGACGGACTGGTGCAGCCACCCCGCGGACCTCGCCGTCGCCCGCATCGGCGGCACCAAGAACCCGAAGACCGATGCCGTCCTCGCGCTCCGCCCCGACCTGGTGATCGCCAACGAGGAGGAGAACCGCGCACCCGACCTCGCCGCCCTGCGCGCCGCGGGCGTCGAGGTCCTGGTGACCGAGGTACGGAACGTGCCACAGGCCTTCGAGGAACTCGCCCGGGTACTGGTGGCCTGCGGGTCGGCGTCCCGCCCCCGCTGGCTGGACGAGGCGGAGTCCGCTTGGACGTCCCTCCCCGCACCGCGCAGCCGCACCACGGCCGTCGTACCGATCTGGCGCCGCCCCTGGATGGTGCTGGGCCGCGACACCTTCGCCGGCGACGTCCTGGCCCGTCTGGGCGTGGACCACCTCTACACCGCACACCCCGAGCGCTACCCGACCATCCCCGTAGGGGAGTTGCGGGCGGCCCTCCCGGACGTGGTCGTACTCCCCGACGAGCCCTACCGGTTCACCCCCGACGACGGCCCGGAGGCGTTCCCCGGGCTGCCCTGCGCACTCGTCAGCGGACGTCATCTCACCTGGTACGGGCCGTCGTTGGCCGAGGCGCCACGCGTGCTGGGCGCGGCCCTGCGAGCAGTTCGCCGCTGACCACACCGCGCGCGGTGTGCACGGCGGCGGTGCCCCAGGCGGTGACGAGAACGACGTACAGACCGACCGCCAGCCAGTCGTATACGACCAACCCCGTGTGCCTGGCCAGCGCTTCGGCCCCCGTGACACAGGTGCCCACCGGAAAGGTGAAGGCCCACCACGTCATCGCGAACCGCATCCCGTGCCGGCGCGCCCGCACCACATACGCGGTCGCGAGCCCGAACCAGAGCAGCGCGAACCCCATCACGGGCACGCCGTACAGCACGGCGAGCACCTCGAACCCCTCGCTGTACGGGGCCGGTACGACCCCGGGTGCCACGTCCGCGAACTTGCCGACGGCGGTGGTGGACTGCCCGAGCGGCCCCAGCACCAGGAAGAGCGTCGGCGTGAGCACGAGCGGCAGCGGCCCACCGGTGATCAGCCGACCGAAAACCACCGGCAGCATCATGAGCGTGGCCAGCAGACTGACCCCGAACAGCGCGACACACGCCAGCAGCAGCGTCTCCCGCGCCTGCCCGGCCGGCAGATGCGGCACGAGCAGCGGCCCGAGCGCGGCCGACACCATGGGCGCGACGAGCGGCAACAGCCACACGGGCGAGGCGTCGGCCGCGTCCACCTTCTGTCGTACGGCCATGAGGTACGGGACGGCGACGGCCGACGCGAGCCCGACGACCGTCCCGGCGCTGAACAGCACGGCATCGAGGGCGACCGCGTTGTGCAGCCCGATCAGGTCCCGCCCGACGGTGACGGCACCGCCGCCGACGGCCAGCAGAGCCATGGCGAGACAGCCGTAGAAGGGCGCCATGGCCGGGTCGAGGAGATGTGCGCGGGCCTGGTCGCCGTGATGGGTCCAGTGCAGGGAGCGGGCGACGAGCAGGGCCGACAGGAGCACGAGCGAGAGGGCCCAGATGCCCGCGCAGACACTGCGGAGGCCGGGGACGGCGACCGGCAGGGCCGATCCCGCGGTGGCGACGATGGCGGTGCCCATGACGGATGCGTACCAGTTGGGTCCGAGGTGACGGACGGACCTGGCGTGCGGGGGGCGTGCGGTGGCACGCGTGAGGGGGTGGGCTGCGGTGACCATGCCTCCACGGTCTCGCCGGGCGGGGGCCGGTACCAGGGAGGACATGTCTATGGGGGCATAAACTGAGGTTATGAGCAAGGGCATGGACGACAGGGGCGAGGGGGCCGAGCGGGCCGAGGCGGCTGAGACGGTGACGTCCGCCGGTCCGCTCGCGCATCGGGTGCCGGACCTCGGCGCGCTGGAGTTGTTGCTGGCGGTGGCCCGGCTCGGGAGTCTGGGTGGGGCGGCGCGCGAGATGGGGATCTCGCAGCCGGCGGCCAGTAGCCGGATCCGGTCCATGGAGCGGCAGTTGGGGGTGGCGCTGGTCGACCGTTCGCCGCGGGGGTCCCGACTGACGGACACGGGGGCGTTGGTCACGGACTGGGCCCGGCGGGTGGTGGAGGCGGCGGCGGCCTTCGACGCGGGGGCGCAGGCGTTGCGGGTGCGGCGGGACTCGCGGTTGCGGGTGGCGGCGAGCATGACGATCGCGGAGTACCTGCTGCCGGGGTGGCTGCTGGCGCTGCGTGCGCAGCGGCCGGACACGGCGGTGTCGTTGCTGGCGGGGAACTCGACGGTGGTGGCAGAGCGAGTGCTGTCCGGGGAAGCGGACCTTGGTTTCGTGGAGGGGGTCAGTGTCCCCGCGGGTCTGGACTCGGCGGTCATCGCGCACGATCACCTGATCGTGGTGACGGCGCCGGGGCATCCGTGGGCTAGGCGTCGACGGGCGTTGGAGGCAGGGGAGTTGGCGGCGACGCCGTTGATTCTCCGGGAGGAGGGGTCGGGGACGCGGCAGGTGCTGGACGCTGCGCTGGGGGGTCTGGCGCGGCCGTTGATCGAGCTGTCCTCGACGACGGCGGTGAAGGCGGCGGCGGTGAGTGGGGCGGGGCCGGCGGTGCTGAGTGAACTGGCGGTGGGGGAGGAGTTGGCTGTGCGGAGGCTTGTGCGGGTTCCTGTTGACGGCGTGGCGTTGGCGCGTTCCCTTCGGGCGGTGTGGCCGACGGGTCACCGTCCGGTGGGGCCGGCGAGGGAGCTCTTGTCCCTGACGCGGACCTAGCTTTTCTTCGCCCCCGCCGCCCCTACCCGTCCCATCCTGGGGGCTGCCGCCCCCAGACCCCCGCTTCGGCCCTGAACGGGCCTCGTCCTCAAACGCCGGACGGGCTAAAAGATTCAAGCCCGGGTCCGCACAATCCAGCCCCTCCGGCGTTTGAGGAGCGGGGTCTGGGGCGGAGCCCCAGAAGGATGGGACGGGTAGGGGCGGCGGGGGCGAGAAAGGCTATTGCGTTGCCGCTTCCACCAACGCCCGCATCACCCGCAAATCCTCCCCCATCTCCGGATGCCACTGAACCCCCAGAACCCACCCCGAGGCCCGCGGCAGCTCCACCGCCTCCACCGTCCCGTCCCCCGCGTACGCGCACGGCACCAGCCCCGCCCCCAACCGGTCCACCGCCTGGTGGTGGAAGGTCGGTACCGACGTCTCCTCCGGGACCGCAGCCGCGTACAGCGTCCCCGGCACCGGCTTCACCGGGTGTCTGCCGAAGACCCCAGGGGTCTCCGCGTGCCCGTCGATGTGCTGGATCAGCGTGCCGCCCAGGGCGACGTTCAGTACCTGCATTCCCCGGCAGATACCCAGCAACGGGACACGGGCAGCGAGAGCCGCGTCCACCAGAGCCAGCTCCCAGGCGTCCCGCACCCGCGCCGCAGGCCCCGTACGGGCGTCCCGGTCCGCGCCGTAGCGCGACGGTTCCACGTCCGGGCCTCCCGCGATCACCAGCCCGTCCAAGCGGGACACGGCTGCCGCCGCGTGCTCGGGCGCGTCCGGCGGGAGCATCGCCGCCAGACCGCCCGCATGCTGCACAAGGCGCGGATAGCCGGCCGGCAGCAGTGCCGCCTCCAGCTCCCACACGCCCCAGCGCGCGCCGGACTCCAGATACGTACTCACGCCGATCAGTGGCCGTCGTCCGGTCACGGACCCTCCCTAAAAGGTGCAGTTCACTACCTTTGAACAGCTACGCCAAGAAGCCCCTGAGCAGCGCCGCGGTTCCCCCGCAGTGCTCCCGCATCATCTCCCGCGCCCCGTCCGCGTCCCCGTCCAGCACCGCCTCGACCAGCGCGCTGTGCTGGCGCTGGGAGTGTTCGAGGTTGCGGACGAGGAGGGGGATGCAGTCGAGGAGGTCGTTCACCGTGGCCCGTACCGCCGCGTACTGCGCGGTCAGCGTCGGCGAGCCGCACAGCTCGGCGAGGGTGAGATGGAGCATGGTGTCGAGGCGGCGGTAGTCCGCCAGCGGAGCGTCGTGCGTGCGGGACAGTGCCTCGCGCAGGCGGTCCGAGTGGTCCGGCGTCAGGCCGTGCGTCGCGCACAGGCCCGCCGCCCCGACCTCCAACACCTCCCGGAAGCGCAGTACGTCCTCTATGTCGACCTCGGTGCTCCGCCGGCGCAGTTCGTCCTCGCCCCCCGCGTCCGACTTCGGCAGTACGAACGTCCCGCCGTACCGCCCCCGCCGCGACTCCACGAGCCCCTGGTCCTGGAGCACCTTGAGCACCTCGCGCAGGGTCACCCGGCTGATCCCCAGCCGCTCCGCCAGTTCCCGCTCGGCCGGCAGCCGCTCGCCCCCGGGCACCAGGCCCAGCCGTACGACCTGCAGGATCTGTTCCAGGGCCTCCTCGAAACCGTTCCCCGCCCGCACCGGCCGCAGCACCGGCGTCAGCCGGTCCTCCAGGTCGCCCTCCGGATCCACCGACATCCCACCGCACCCCCTTCCCAAGCAATGGTTCTCGGCAATACCTTATGGCTTCCGGCCCGGCCGAAGAAGCGCGAAGAAGCCGAAGGAGCTTTCCGTGGCAGACCGCACACCCCCGCTCGGCGTCGAGGAGCTGCACGCCCTCGTCGCAGGCGGTGAGATCGACACCGTCGTCCTGGCCTTCCCCGACATGCAGGGGCGCCTCCAGGGCAAGCGGTTCGCCGCCCGCTTCTTCCTCGACGAGGTCCTCCACCACGGCACCGAGGGCTGCAACTACCTCCTCGCCGTCGACACCGAGATGAACACCGTCGAGGGCTATGCGATGTCCTCCTGGGACCGGGGGTACGGCGACTTCGCCATGCATCCCGACCTGTCCACCCTGCGCCGGGTGCCCTGGAACGCCGGTACGGCCATGCTCATCGCCGACCTCGCCTGGAACGACGGCTCCCCGGTGGTCGCCGCCCCGCGCCAGATCCTCCGCCGCCAGCTGGAGCGCCTCGCCGAACACGGCTTCACCGCCCAGGTCGGCACGGAACTCGAGTTCATCGTCTTCAAGGACACCTATGAGGCGGCCTGGGACGCGAACTACCGGGGGCTCACGCCCGCCAACCAGTACAACATCGACTACTCGGTGCTCGGGACCGGGCGGATCGAGCCGCTGCTGCGCCGGATCCGCAATGAGATGGCCGCCGCCGGGCTGACCGTCGAGTCCGCCAAAGGCGAGTGCAATCCCGGGCAGCACGAGATCGCCTTCCGCTACGACGACGCCGTGGTCACCTGCGACCAGCACGCGATCTACAAGACCGGCACCAAGGAGATCGCCTCCCAGGAGGGCGTGTCGATCACCTTCATGGCCAAGTACAACGAGCGCGAGGGCAACTCCTGCCACATCCACCTCTCCCTCGCGGACGCGGCCGGCAACAACGCGATGGCCGGGTCCGGGTCCGACGGGATGTCCGAGGTCATGCGGTACTTCCTCGCCGGGCAACTCGCCGCGCTGCGGGACTTCTCGCTGCTCTACGCCCCCAACATCAACTCCTACAAGCGGTTCCAGCCGGGTTCGTTCGCCCCGACCGCCGTCGCCTGGGGATACGACAACCGCACCTGCGCGCTGCGGGTCGTCGGGCATGGTCGTTCCATGCGGTTCGAGAACCGGCTCCCCGGCGGGGATGTGAATCCCTATCTGGCGGTGGCGGGGCTCGTCGCGGCCGGGCTGCACGGCATCGAGCAGAAGCTGGAGCTGCCCGAGGCCTGCGCGGGCAACGCCTACAGCGCCGACTACGCGCACGTCCCCACCAACCTCCGCGAGGCGGCCGAGATCTGGGAGAACAGCCCGATCGCCCGCGCCGCCTTCGGCGACGAAGTCGTCGCCCACTACCGCAACATGGCCCGCGTCGAGCTGGACGCCTTCGACGCAGCGGTCACCGACTGGGAGCTGCGCCGCTCCTTCGAACGTCTGTGAGAGGTCCCGAGTTGTCGTACGAGCATGAGCTGACGGTCCTCAATCCGGCGACGGAAGAGGTCGTCGCGACCGTCCCCGCCGCCACCGAGGCCGACGTGGACGCGGCCGTCGTGCGCGCCGCCGCGGCCCAGGCGAAGTGGGCCGCGCTCCCGCCCGCCGACCGGGCCCGCCAACTGCGCCGGTTCGCCGACGTGGTGGACGAACACGTCGAGGAACTGGCCCGGTTGGAGGTGCGCGAGGCGGGCCACCTGCTCGGCAACGCCCGCTGGGAGGCCGGCAACGTCCGCGATCTGCTCGCCTACGCGGCCGGGGGAGTGGAGCGGCTGACCGGCCGTCAGATCCCGGTGCCCGGCGGCCTCGACGTCACCATCCGCGAACCGCTGGGTGTGGTCGGAGTCATCGCCCCGTGGAACTTCCCGCTGCCGATCGCCGCCTGGGGCACCGCCCCCGCGCTCGCCGCAGGCAACGCGGTCGTCCTCAAGCCCGCCGAGACGACCCCGCTCACCGCCCTGCGGCTGGCCGAACTCGCCCTGGAGGCAGGGCTGCCGGAGGGCCTGTTCCAGGTGCTGCCCGGGTACGGCCACACCGCCGGACGCGCCCTCGTCGACCACCCCGGCGTGGCGAAGATCGTGTTCACCGGCTCCACCCGCATCGGCCGCGAGGTCATGGAGCGCTGCGCCCGCCTGGTCAAGCCGGTCACCCTCGAACTCGGCGGCAAGAGCCCCAACATCGTCTTCGCCGACGCCGATCTCCCCACCGCCGTCGACCCGTTCTCGTTCCTCGACAACTCCGGCCAGGACTGCTGCGCCCGCACCCGGATCCTGGTCCAGGAGTCGGTGTACGACGAGGTCCACGCACTGCTCGCCGACGCGCTGGCGGGTGTGGTGGTGGGCGACCCGGCAGACGAGAAGACCCAGATGGGACCACTGATCTCCCGCCAACAGCTCGACCGCGTACGGTCGTTCGTGCCGGACGACGCCCAGGCACTGCGCGGCAGCGCGCCCGACGGGCCCGGCTTCTGGTTCGCGCCGACCGTCCTCACCGGGAAGCGGCCCGACTCCACGGCGGCCCGCGAGGAGATCTTCGGCCCGGTCGCCGTCCTGCTGCCCTTCACCGACGAGGCCGACGCCGTCCGCCTCGCCAACGACACCCCCTACGGCCTCGCCGGCTCCATCTGGACCCGCGACCTCGGCCGCGCCCTGCGCGTCTCGCAGTCCGTCCGGGCCGGCAACCTGTCCGTCAACTCCCATTCCAGCGTCCGCTACTGGACCCCCTTCGGCGGCTACAAGCAGTCCGGCATCGGCCGTGAGCTGGGCCCGGACGCCCTGACCGCCTTCACCGAGACCAAGAACGTCTTCATCAGCACGGAGGGCCCCGCACAGTGACCGAACAGACTGTCTGCCGTCGACTCGTCGGCCGTACCGCCGTCATCACCGGAGCCGGCAGCGGCATCGGCCTCGCCACCGCCCGCAGGCTCTCCTCCGAGGGCGCCAACGTCGTCTGCGGAGACGTCGACGAGACCAGCGGCAAGGCGGCCGCCGACGCGGTCGGCGGCCTCTTCGTGAAGGTCGACGTGACCGACCCGGAACAGGTCGAGGCCTTCTTCAAGGCGGCCTTCGACACCTACGGCAGCGTCGACATCGCCTTCAACAACGCCGGCATCTCGCCGCCCGACGACGACTCCATCCTGGAGACCGGCCTGGAGACCTGGAAGCGCGTCCAGGAGGTCAACCTCACCTCCGTCTACCTGTGTTGCAAGGCCGCGATCCCGTACATGCGGCAGCAGGGCAGGGGCTCCATCATCAACACGGCGTCCTTCGTGGCCCGGATGGGCGCGGCGACCTCGCAGATCTCCTACACCGCCTCCAAGGGCGGCGTACTGGCCATGTCCCGTGAACTGGGCGTGCAGTTCGCGCGGGAGGGCATCCGCGTGAACGCGCTGTGCCCGGGGCCGGTGAACACCCCGCTCCTCCAGGAGCTGTTCGCCAAGGACCCCGAGCGGGCCGCCCGCCGGCTCGTCCACATCCCGGTCGGCCGGTTCGCCGAGGCCGACGAGATCGCCGCCGCGGTCGCCTTTCTGGCCAGCGACGACTCGTCCTTCGTCAACGCCACCGACTTCCTGGTGGACGGCGGCATCTCGGGCGCGTACGTCACACCCCTGTAGGAAGGCCCGGCAGCCGTGTACGACCTCCGCCACCCGTCCTAGGGTGGCGGAATGAGCATGTCGCCCCCGCCCGGCTGGTACCCCGACCCGTCCGCCCCCCACCTGCAACGCTGGTGGGACGGCACGGCCTGGACCGAGCACTGGCAGGCGCCCGGGGCCCCCGTACCGGGGCCCGCCGCGGGTACCGGCCGGGGGAAGGTCGTCGCGATCACCACGGCCGGGGCCGTGCTCGTCGCGGCGATCGTCACGGGCGCGTTCTTCATGGGCCAGGACGACGACTCGGACGGCGCGCAGGCCCAGACCGCGCCGACCACCGTCCCCTCGACACCGCCGAGCGACAGCCCGTCACCGTCACCGTCCGCCGCCGACCCGTCCCTCGTGGTGGACCAACTCAACGGCATCACCCTGCCGTTGCCCGACGGCTGGGTCAGGCCGCAGTACGTCTCCGAGGACGACGTCGTCATGACCACACCCGGCACCTACGACTGCCCGGGCGACACGGGCCTGTGCCGGCACGGCCTGGTCATCTCGCGCACGGTGACCGCGAATGCCGAGACGTCCCCCAGGACGCTCGCCGAGCAGGACATATCGAAGGCGGCCGACGACGCCTACGACCGCGACGAGATCGGCCGCCGCCCCTACGGTGGCCTGAAATCACACCAGTTGGTGAAGTCGGGTCAGGTCGCGGTGGCCGGACGGGCCGGGTACTTCGTGCGCTGGCGCGTGCAGACCGCCAAGGGTCCCGGCGGATATGTCGAGTCCCTCGTCTTCCCCGCGAGCGTCGGCACCGAGTCACCGGTCCTGGTCCGCTTCGTCTTCGACGCGGGCGCGGACGGGCCGCCGCTCGCCGACATGGACCGGATCACCCAGGGCATCCGGTCCGTCGACGACGCGGGCACGGGCGGCGGGGTGGGCAGCAGCATCGGCCCGACGAACTGACCCGCACCGACCGGGAGTCGCCCTACAGGAACGTGTGGCCCTCACCGCGATACGTCGGCACGGTCGCCGTCACCGCGTCCCCCTCGACGAGATGCAGCACGTCGAACCGTTCGCACAGCTCGCCGGCCTTCGCGTGCCGGAACCACACCTTGTCGCCGAGCAGCAGATCGTCGGCGGGCGGGCCGAGCAGCGGTGTCTGGACCTCGCCGGGCCCCTCCTGGGGGTCGTAGCGCAGCCCCTCCGGCAGGTACGGCACCGGGAGCCGGTCGGCGCCGGCGGCACCCGAGGCCGGGTAGCCGCCGCCGAGCACCGTCACGACGCCGACGCCCGGCCTGCGGACGACGGGCATGGCGAACAGGGCGGCCGGACGGCCGGTGAAGGACGTGTAGTTGTCGAACAGCCGCGGGACGTACAGCCCCGAGCCGGCCGCGATCTCGGTCACGGCATCCTCGGCGGCGGTGGACTGCACACTGCCGGTGCCGCCGCCGTTGACGAACTCCAGGTCGGGCACGACGGCCCGGACCGCGCGCACCACCTCGGCACGCCGCTCGGCCAGCTCCCGGCGGGCGGTGGCCTGCATCAGCCGGATGGCACGCGAACGCATCGGCCGGCCCGCGACGGCGTCCCCGACGCCCGCGATATGACCCTCGTACGCCATGATCCCGACGACCTTGAACCCCGGTCGCCGTGTCACCGCCCTTGCCACGTCGGCGACTTGGGCGGGGGAGTGCAGCGGGGAGCGGCGGGCGCCGACCCGCACCCGGCCGCCGAGCAGCTTCAGCGAGGTGTCCAACTCCAGGCAGACGCGGATGACTTCGCGTCCGCCGCCGCGCGCCTCGTCGATCAGCCGGAGCTGGGCCGGGTCGTCGATCATGACGGTCACGGCGGCGGCGAGCTTGGGGTCGGCGGCCAGTTCGGCGAAGCCGGCGCGGTCGGCGGAGGGGTAGGCGAGCAGGACGTCGTCGAATCCGGAGCGCGCCAGCCACAGGGATTCGGCCAGAGTGAAGGACATGATGCCCGCGAAGCCGTCCTTCGCCAGGGCGCGTTCCAACAGGGTCCGGCAGCGTACGGACTTGCTGGCGACGCGGATCGGCTTGCCGCCGGCGCGGCGGACGAGGTCGTCCGCGTTGGCGTCGAAGGCGTCCAGGTCCACGATGGCGAGAGGGGCGTCGAGATGGGCCGTGGCCCGGTCGTAACGGGCCCTGTCGGCGGAGCGCGCAGTCATGAACGAAGCCTGCCAGACAGGATTACCGCAGGGTAGGGGGACGTTCCGGGCAGAAGCCCCGGGGTGGGCCACTGGTTCCCGTTCCGCGCGGGCCAACCCGTAGAGTGACGCGCACGCATGGCGGAACGCGCCGGGTCACCACCGCGCCGGGATGTCGGTCCTTCCGTGCGGGTATGCGTGTCCGGGACGGACTTGCCGACGCCTTGACCGGGCGTTGAGCACGACGGCGACGGGGTGCGTAAGAGTAGTCGGCCCGGGCGCGAGGAAACGGGGGGTGCATGAGCACGGAAGCGCGGCACGCCTCCAACCCTCAGCGCCGCACGCCCCCTGGCACGCCTGGAGAGACCTCGCCGGAACCGACCCATGAGAACGGCACGACGCCGTCTCCGGAGAACGCGAACGGTACGGCGCCCGCAGGGGCCGGCGCCGGGTCGTCGGACCGGGCTTCCACGCCGGGCGCGGGGAGCGCGTGGAGCGCTGCCGAGTCCGAGTCCGGTGGCGGGGCTTCGGGGAACGAGTGGGGAGCGATGGACGGGACCTCCTCGGCCACGGAGACCGGTGGATCGCGGGGATCACGAGGGCCCCGGGGGTCCGCGCCGGGTACGTCGGCCGCCGCGGGCGGTTCCGGTGGTGTCTGGTCACCCTGGCGGGGAAGCCGACCCTTCGACGCCTTCGCGGAACGTCCGAGCCCCAGGAACACGGGCGCGCGGACGGAGCCGGGGAACGGAGCCGAGGGAGAAGCGCCGACCGGCGAGTTCGACGCACCGACCCACCCGCGCTTCCCGAACCTGCGCTCCCCGCAGGACACGGACACGGCCCCCCTGCCCCCACCTCAGGCATCGGCCCGCTTCCCGGACGTCCCACCACCGCCTGCCGGCGATCCGGCGCGGGGCGCTGACGGCGGAGGAACGGCAGTCCGGGGTGCTGACGGCGAAGGAACGGCCGCGCCGGGCAGCACCGCACAGAGCAAGGGCGCCCAGGGCAGGACGGCGCCGCCGGCCCCCGTGGTACCGCCGCGCCCGAGCAACCGCCCCACGCCACCGTTCCGCCTGATGCACCCCACGCCGACCGAAACCGGCCAGGACCCCACGAGACGCGTGCGCTCGACCTCGGCGGAGCCGTCGCCCGAATCGGCCCCCCGCCGCCCCGGCTCGCCCCCGTCCGGCGCCGGACGACCGACCCCACCACCGGCTCCGCCCCTCACCAGCCCGCCAGGCTGGCCCGCCCCGGCACGTCCGGCAGCCCGCCCGGGCTCCCCGTCGCCTGATCCGACCCCTGCCCCCGGCTCCACCGCGCCTTCGTCGCGTACCACCCACCCGGACTCCACACCCGAGGGCAAGACCCGTACTCCGTACGCGCCCCCGCCGCCCCGTCAGGGCTCCGCGTCGGCTGATTCCGGCCGTGCTCCGGGTCCGGGTGGCCGTTCCGGCTCCGCCTCGGCCGACTCGGGTCGTGCCCCGGGTTCGGGCAGCCGCTCCGGCTCCGTGCCGGTGGATCCGGCTCGTGCCCCGTATTCGGCTCCGGGTGCCCGTCAGGGTTCCGCCCCCGCCGACACCGGCCGTGCGTCGGGCTCAGCCGTGCCTCCGCGGCCGGAGAGCCCTCCGGGCTCCGTGTCCGGTGACGGTGCCCGTGGCGCGTATTCGGCTCCGCCTTCCGGGCTGGGCTCGGCTCCTGTCGACGGTGGTCGTGGGCCGGGTTCGGGAGCGCCCTCGGGGGCGAGCGGTCGCTCGGGTTCAGCGCCCGTCGATTCCGTTCGTGCCCCGTACTCGCCCACTCGCCCGGGCTCCGCCCGTACTCCAGGACCGGTCGTGTCTCCGCGGCCGGGCTCCGCGGTCGGCGACGGCCCGTATCCGCCGGCGTCCTCCCGAGCGGACTCCGCCTCCGCCCGTACCCCCGGCTCAGCCGTCCCTCCGGCTCCGGCCGTCCGCCCCTCCCCGGCGTCGGATTTCGTCGAGGACTTTGCCGACACCCCGCGTTCGGGACCGGGCGCTCGCCCAGGGGCCGCCCCGGTCGTCGCTCCCGTCTCCGACGACTCGACCTACTCCCACAGTGCCCCGCCGCCCCCACCCGTGCCGCCCGCGCCGACGGATTCCCCGCGTTCGGAGGGGGCCGTCGGGGTCGCTCCCGATCCCGCTCTGAACTGGAGTGCGCCCGTCGCGCCCGGGGCCGGCAGGCCGGTCGTGTCGTTCGGGGAGCCCGAGGGGTACGACGAGCGGGTGCGGGCGCGGCCGTTGGGGGTGCGGATACCGCCGCGGGTCGCCGCCGTCGCCGTGTGCATCGTGCTGGGGCTCGGGCTCATCGGCGGTGCGGTGACCGGGAGTTGGCTGGTCGGGGACTCGGGGGACGGGGGTACGCGGGACACGTTCAGCGCCGCCGCCGGGTTGTGGCACAGCGTGCCCGTCGACCGGCTGTTCCCCACTACCGTGCAGGGGCAGGGCGCCGGGCCCGGCGGTGCCGACCGGACCTGGACCCGGATCGCCGTCGCGCCGGACAGCGGCTGTCGGAACGCCTTCGACCCGCTGCTCAAGAAGGTGCTCGCGCCCGTCGGGTGTCAGCGGCTGCTGCGCGCCACCTACACCGACGCCACCCAGAGCTTCGTCACCACCGTGGGACTGCTGTTCACCAACGCCGACGCCGTCGGCATGAAGTCCCTCGCCTCCCGTTTCCAGCGCGAGGGCCTGGGGCGCCGTACCGACCTGATGCCCCTCCCGTACGCCGCGAAGGGCACCGTCTCCGCAGGGTTCGGCGGCAAGCAACGTGCCTCCTGGACCGTGTCCGTCCTCACCGACGCCCCCGTCGTCGCCTACGCCGTCTCCGGCTGGTCCGACGGCCGCAGCGTCGACACCCCGCAGCCCGCCGAGGAAGCCATGAAGTCCGGCGCCACCACGCCCCCCGCCCAGGCCGGCCTCGGCCACGAGGCCCAGGGCCTCGCCGACCGGATCGAGCGTGCCCTGCGCAAGGACGTGAGCAGCCCCGCCTCGGAGCAGCCCTCATGACGCGCCGCGGCAGCAGGGTCGGGGCGTTGAGCGTGCTGCTCGCCGCCTCCCTCGCCCTCATACCCTCCACGGCCGCCCATGCCGACGGCATCCGCGCCCAGCAGTGGGCCCTCGACGCCCTGCACACCCAGCAGGCCTGGCAGACCACCAAGGGCAAGGGCATCACCGTCGCCGTCCTCGACACCGGCGTCGAGACCGACCACCCCGACCTCGTCGGCAACGTGCTCCCGACCCAGGACATGATCGGCTTCGGCGCCAAGGAGGGCGACCGCGCCTGGGCACGGCACGGCACGGCCATGGCCGGCATCATCGCCGGCCACGGACACGGCCCCGGCAACGGCGACGGAGTCCTGGGCATCGCCCCCGAGGCGAAGATCCTCCCCGTCCGCGTGATCCTGGAGGACGGCGACTCCGCCCGCGCCAAGGCCCGCAGCACCCGCGGCAACGCCCTCGCCGAAGGCATCCGCTGGGCCGCCGACCACGGCGCCGACGTCATCAACCTCTCCCTCGGCGACGACTCCGCCTCCGCGCACCCCGAACCCACCGAAGACGAAGCCGTCCAGTACGCCCTCAAGAAGGGCGTGACCGTCGTCGCCTCCGCCGGAAACGGCGGTGAGAAGGGCGACCACGTCTCCTACCCGGCCGCCTACCCGGGCGTCATCGCCGCGACCGCCGTCGACCGCTACGGCACCCGCGCCGCGTTCTCCACCCGCCGCTGGTACGCCACGGTCAGCGCCCCGGGCGTCAACATCGTCATCGCCGACCCCGACCACCGCTACTACGAGGGCTGGGGGACCAGCGCCGCATCCGCCTTCGTCTCCGGAGCCGTCGCCCTCATCAAGGCCGCCCACCCGGGACTGACCCCGGCCCAGGTCAAGAAGCTCCTGGAGGACACCGCCAGCGACGCCCCGGCCGGCGGCCGCGACGACTCCCGCGGCTTCGGCATGATCGACCCGGCCGCGGCCATCAAGGCGGCCGGTGCGCTCGAGCCGGAGGGCCTCAAGGCGGCCTCGTACGGGGAGAAGTACTTCGGCGAGGGGCCGGACGCCCCCAAGTCCGATGACGACACGAGCAGTTGGGCCGCTCCGCTGGCCGGTGCAGCCGGCGGTCTGCTGCTCGTCGCGGCGGTGGTCGTGTGGCGCGGACGCCGACCTCGCGAGGAAGACTTCTAGACCCGAGGGCTGCTAGACCTGGGGGCTGTTAGACCCGGGGTGACGCCGAGGCCGAGGCCTCCCCGGCGAACACCGACACCGTCGCCCTCGCCGCCGCCTCGACCAGCGAAATCCCCTTCGCCTGCGTCGAGTTGCCCATCGACAGCACGGCCACCAGATAGTCGTGGCCGTCCGTCGCCGTCACGCGCCCGATGCTGTTGATGTCCCACAGACCCGTGGTGCTCCGGGCCAGCCAGCCGTTCTTCAACGCCCACGCGGAACCGTCGGCCGCGGCCGACACACCCCAGTGCTGATCGGTGGCTATCTCACCCATCAGCCCCTGCACATACGTCCGCGAGGCCTCGCTCAGCTCCGAGTCGTCCCCGAACACCTGCTGCAACAACGTGAGTTGATCCGCGGCCGTGGTCTGGGTCAGCCCCCACAGCGCCCCGTCGCCGCCCTCGGTGTCGGTGAGCCCGAGCCTCTTGTTCGCCGCGTCGAGGCCGCCCGCCTTCCCGATGATGTCCCACAGCGCGGACGCGGAGGCGTTGTCGCTGTTCTCGATCATCGAGGTGGCGTACGCCTTCTCCTGCGCGGACAGCCGCGTCCCGGCCTCCTGGTGCTGGAGCAGCAGCGCCGCCAGGATGTCGACCTTGACGATGCTCGCCGTGTCGAAGGAGCCGTCCCCGTACGTGGCGCTGTCGCCGGAGTCCACGTCCAGCACCGCCACCGAGACCTTCGCGTCGCCCGTGACGGCCACGGACTTCATGGCCTTCGCCAGCAGGGCGTCGAGATCGACCGTCGGTTCCGCCACGGGTTCCACCGATTCCTCCCCGTCCGCCGAGGCCGAGGAGGTGGCCGACGGCAGCGCCGTCGACGATACGGGGCTCGTACCGGTGTGCGCCTGAGCCTTCACGTACACCGTCCCCGCCGCCGTACCGCCGACGATGGTGACGGCGGCGAGGGCGGTGTAGAGCAGGGGGCGCGTCCGGGAGGGGCGGGCACGGCGGCCGCGGGCTCTGGAGGACTCCATGCTCGCGATGCTCGTCGCGCTGACTGTGCGGGCCGTTAGACGCACGTTAGATGTGTGTCAGGGATATCTGAGAAACCCGTGAAAGCGGTGTCGGCCAGGTTTCCGGACCCGCACAAGCCCAGCAACATCCCCCCTATAGGGTCGATGACCGTGGCGAACAAGAACATTCCCGACCCCGGTTTCTCCGACGACGACGGCTCCGCCGACCCCCGGCTGAGCGCGGCGCTCGCGGCCTGGGCCGAGGACCGGGATGCCGTGGGGCCCGTCCTGGCGGCGCTGCAGAACGCCCGGCTGCTGGTGCCCGTCGTCGCCGTGCTCGGCGAGGTCGAGGAGGACGAGAAGGGGCTGCGCCGCGAGAAGACCAGCGACATGGCGGTGCCGACTCTGAAGGCCGGCTCCCGCACCGCCCTGCCCGCCTTCACCTCCACCGAGTCGCTGGCCCGATGGGACCCGGAAGCCCGCCCCGTCGCCGTACCCCTGCAGCAGGCCTTGCAGGCCGCCGCGCACGAGAAGGCCGACACCGTCGTCCTCGACCTGGCGGGACCGGTGCCGTACGAGCTGACGGGGGCCGCGCTGCGGGCGCTCGCCGAGGGGCGTACGACGGCCGACCCGCTCGCCGATCCGGCCGTACGGGAGGCGGTACGCACCGCCGTCGCCGCCGAGTCCGCCGTGCTGCGCGCGCATCTCGGGCCCGGACGGGCCGACGGCACCCTGGCCCTCGTACTCGACCCGGCCGCCGCTCCGGCCGAGACCGCCCGCGCGGTCGCCGAGCGGCTCGCCGCCTCGGAAACACTCAGGGCCCGCCTGGTCCGCGGCCTCGACCTGGCACTGCTGCCGGCCGGGGCGACGCCACCGGGCGAGCCCTTGTACGTACGAGGGTGAGGGGGTGAAAGGGGAGGACGGCGGTCCGGCCGTCGAGAGGACGGGTTAGCCGTAGATCGGGCCCGTGTACTTCTCGCCCGGGCCCTGGCCCGGCTCGTCCTTGACGAGGGACGCCTCGCGGAATGCCAGCTGGAGCGACTTCAGGCCGTCCCGCAGCGGGGCCGCGTGGAACGAGCTGATCTCGGTCGCGCTCGCGTCCAGCAGACCGGCCAGGGCGTGCACCAGCTTGCGGGCCTCGTCCAGGTCCTTGTACTTGTCGCCCTCCTCGGTGAGACCGAGCTTCACCGCGGCGGCGCTCATCAGATTGACGGCGACCGTCACGATCACCTCGACGGCGGGGACCTCGGCGATGTCACGGGTCATCTCGTCGAAGCCGGGGCCGGGGGTCTGCGGGGCCTCGGCGGAGTCGGCCGAGAAGTCGGCAGGGGTGTCACTCATAGGCCTCACCCTAGGGCCTGCCTTTCGGATCATGTCGACGTCGCGGGGTCTGGCACGCACATCTGCGGCGTTGTCGTCGGTTGTCGACTCCCCCACGCTCGGCTTCGCTCGCGCGGGGGGACCCCCATCGCGTCGCCGCCCTCCTCCGCCTTGCAGCTGCACGCACCAGACCCCGCTCGGGTCGGCCAAGGGGCATCGAGCCTCACAGCCGACCTGATCCGAAAGGCAGACCCTAGAGCGCGCCGCACGGCGATTCGCACCACCCCCTGGTAGCTGCTAACCTTGTGTGACGACCGGCCGGACGCTTATGTGCCCGGCCCTCAAGTGGAGGCTCCGATCTCCCACCCAGCTGTCCTTCGGGACGGCGGGTCACCCCGGTCAGGCGGCCGCCATCGTTCCGTACGGACGATGGAGTCGCCCGAAAGTGCGCCCCGCGATCCCTCGCGGCGGTGCTCCGGTAGTGCTTGGAGCCCCGCCTTGTGATCGTCCGGGGCATTTTTTGTGCTTCGGCGCGGTTAGGTCTGTCAAAAGACAAACGCGGCTGTCCGCCAGACCGCCGTGTGGTGCTAACCGAGGAGGATCCATCAGCGCCGAGCCCCGCATCAACGACCGGATTCGCGTTCCCGAGGTGCGACTTGTCGGTCCCAGTGGCGAGCAGGTGGGCATTGTCCCGCTGGCCAAGGCACTGGAGCTTGCGCAGGAGTACGACCTGGACCTGGTCGAGGTCGCGGCGAACGCCCGTCCGCCCGTGTGCAAGCTCATGGACTACGGGAAGTTCAAGTACGAGTCGGCCATGAAGGCCCGTGAAGCGCGCAAGAACCAGGCGCACACGGTCATCAAGGAGATGAAGCTCCGGCCGAAGATCGACCCGCACGACTATGACACCAAGAAGGGTCACGTCGTCCGGTTCCTCAAGCAGGGCGACAAGGTCAAGATCACGATCATGTTCCGTGGTCGCGAGCAGTCCCGGCCCGAGTTGGGCTACCGACTGCTGCAGCGTCTCGCGGAGGACGTCCAGGACCTCGGGTTCATCGAGTCGAACCCGAAGCAGGACGGCCGAAACATGATCATGGTTCTCGGTCCGCACAAGAAGAAGACCGAGGCGATGGCCGAGGCCCGCCAGGCGCAGGAAGCCCGCAAGGCAGAAGCGAAGGCCAACCCCGGCAAGTCGCAGAACGCCGCGGAGACCGACCTCGCAGACGGCGAGCTCGCCGAGGAAAGCGTCGAGGCTCCGGCCGAGGCGACTGCCGAGGCGTGATCCCGGGGGACGCGAGTCCCCAGGACATAACCGATACAAGCGACGCTCCACCGTGCCCGGTTGTCGCAACCGGGCACCGGAGCGCCACCGACGAGGAGATACGGCGCTATGCCGAAGAACAAGTCGCACAGCGGTGCCAGTAAGCGCTTCAAGATCACCGGCTCCGGCAAGGTGCTCCGCGAGCGTGCCGGCAAGCGCCACCTGCTCGAGCACAAGTCGTCCCGTGTGACGCGTCGCCTCACCGGCAACGCCGAGATGGCCCCGGGCGACGCCAAGAAGATCAAGAAGCTTCTCGGCAAGTGACGTACGCGGCGCTCCGATTGAGCGCCGTACGTCTGGACCGGGACCCCATCGATTCCGGGCCGTGTGAGTCCAACCACGGCCCCGCTACAAGGAGTTAACAAGTGGCACGCGTCAAGCGGGCAGTCAACGCCCACAAGAAGCGCCGGGCGATCCTCGAAGCCGCCTCCGGCTACCGCGGTCAGCGTTCGCGCCTGTACCGCAAGGCCAAGGAGCAGGTCACCCACTCGCTGGTCTACAACTACAACGACCGCAAGAAGCGCAAGGGCGACTTCCGTCGGCTGTGGATCCAGCGCATCAACGCCGCTGCCCGCGCCAACGGCATCACGTACAACCGCTTCATCCAGGGTCTGAACGCGGCGAACATCGAGGTCGACCGCAAGATCCTCGCCGAGCTGGCCGTCAACGACGCCGGTGCGTTCGCCGCGCTGGTCGAGGTTGCGCAGAAGGCTCTGCCGAGCGACGTCAACGCGCCCAAGGCTGCGTGATCGCTGCGCTGGCTTTGGCCGGCGTCACTGTGTGGACCCGTGGGTTTCTGCCTGCGGGTCCATTGCGTTGAGTGGTGCGAGTTTGTTCGGCACCGCCGTTGGCCGCCGTCGTGGTTGATCGCCGTCACGGCGGAGAGGACTTCGCGGCGGAGAAAAGATTGCGGCGGAGCATTGGTACGGAAAGTGAGTTGGATGTCTCCCGTCAGCCCTGACCTGATCTCTCCCCGTTCTCCCCGTGTCTCCGCCGCTCGGCGGCTGGCCAAGCGGAATTTTCGGGGGAAGGAGCGGCTGTTTCTCGCCGAGGGGCCGCAGGCCGTGCGGGAGGCCGCCGGGTTCGGGGACACGCTCGTCGAGTTGTTCGCCACCGTGGAAGCCGCGGAGCGGTACGCCGACATCGTCGGTGAGGCGCGGGAAGTCGGCGCTCGGGTGCATCTTGCCGATGAGCAGGTCATCGCCGACATCTCAACCACCGTCACCCCGCAGGGGCTTGTCGGGATCTGTCGGTTTCTCGACACTCCCTTCGATGAAATCCTCGCCGCCCGGCCCAAGTTGGTCGCCGTGCTCGCCAACGTGCGGGATCCCGGGAACGCCGGGACCGTCCTGCGGTGCGCCGATGCCGCCGGGGCCGAGGCCGTCGTACTGACCGATGCTTCTGTGGATCTCTACAACCCGAAGGCCGTGCGGGCCTCCGTGGGCTCTCTCTTTCATCTGCCCGTCGCCGTCGGCGTTCCCGTCGAGGAGGCCGTGGCCGGGCTGAAGGGGATCGGGGTGCGGATCCTCGCGGCCGACGGGGCCGGGACCGACGACCTCGACGACGAGCTGGACCAGGGGACCATGGGCGGGCCGACCGCGTGGGTGTTCGGGAACGAGGCGTGGGGGCTGCCGGAGGAGACCCGCGCGCTCGCGGACGCCGTGGTGCGCGTTCCGATCCACGGGAAGGCCGAGAGCCTGAACCTCGCCACCGCCGCCGCCGTATGTCTCTATGCGTCGGCCCGTGCACAGCGCGCCTCCGGAGGGTGCCGCTCCGTCACCGAGAGCTAGTAGGGTGACCAGCTCGGGAGCCACCTGCGCCGGTCGAAAGGCGGGATACGGGGATATGAGCGTCGGCACGAGCAGGGCGCGGGGAGCACGTGACGTGCGGCCCGGACCCGTGCCCCCGCACGGCGACCCCGCAGGACTCGGCATCGACCCCGACGATCTGCCCGACGGACTCGTCGTCGCCGACGAGCACGGCCAGGTCATCTGCTTCAACGCGGCGGCCGAGCGCATCACCGCGGTCCGCGCCGCGGACGCCCTGGGCCGGCGGCTGGAGAAGGCCCTGCCGTTAGAGGACCTGGAAGGCCGCCGCTGGTGGCAGCTGACCGACCCCTACGGCGGCCTCGCCACCCGGGTCCGCCAGCCCGAGCGCAACCTCCTGCTGCCCGGCGGCCGGGAGGTCCTGGTCTCCGCGCGCTATGTGCGCGACGAACCCACCGGACCCGTCCAGCGCTTCGTGGTCTCCCTGCGGGACACCGAGGCCCGCCGCCGCACCGAGCGCAGCCACGCCGAGCTGATCGCCACCGTCGCCCACGAACTGCGCTCCCCGCTCACCTCCGTCAAGGGCTTCACCGCCACCCTGCTGGCCAAGTGGGAGAGGTTCACCGACGACCAGAAGCGGCTGATGCTGGAGACCGTCGACGCCGACGCCGACCGCGTCACCCGGCTCATCGCCGAGCTGCTCGACATCTCCCGCATCGACAGCGGCCGCCTGGAGGTGCGCCGCCAGCCCGTCGACATGGGGGCCGCCGTCGGCCGGCACATCCAGGCCTACGTCGCCGCAGGTCAGCCCGCCGACAAGTTCCTGCTGCGGATCGAGCAGCCGCTGCCCGCCCTGTGGGCCGACCCGGACAAGGTCGACCAGGTGCTCAGCAACCTGCTGGAAAATGCCGTGCGCCACGGCGAGGGAACCGTCACCATCGACATCACGCCCTCGGCGTCCCCGCGCGAGCGGGAGGACGCCGCCGGCACGTCGGTCACCGTGGGCGACGAGGGCACCGGCATCCCGGAGGAGTCCATGAACCGCGTCTTCACCCGCTTCTGGCGGGGCAGCAAGCGCGGTGGCACGGGCCTCGGGCTCTACATCGTCAAGGGCATCGTCGAAGCCCACGGCGGCGCCATCACGGTCGGCCGCGCCCCTGGTGGCGGCGCCGAGTTCCGATTTACGTTGCCCGTGGGCACCCCGGCGTATCTCCAGTAGCCGCCGACGAGGCCCCACGGGCGAGGTCACCTGTCTCACCCCCGTTAGACTCGGCCTTTGGCACCTTTGCGTCCCCGTTTCAGGTCTCATCAGGTCTCAGGGACGACGCGTCCCCCCGAGTCGGGACGGGGACCATCCGCCAGCCAACCGGAAGCACGGGAAGAGATGTCGGCACCGAATAAGTCGTACGACCCTGTAGAGGTCGAGGCCTTGAAACCGGAAGAGATCGAGCGCATGCGGGACGAGGCGCTCGCCGCCTTCGCCGCCGCCGGTGACCTCGACGCGCTCCAGGAGGCCAAGGTCGCCCACACCGGCGGCACCTCCCCGCTCGCCCTCGCCAACCGCGAGATCGGCGCGCTGCCCCCGCACGCCAAGGCCGCCGCCGGCAAGCTGGTCGGCCAGGCCCGGGGCGCGGTGAACAAGGCGCTCGCCGCCCGCCAGACCGAGCTGGAGGCCGAGCGCGACGCGCGCGTGCTGGTCGAGGAGGCGGTGGACGTCACGCTGCCCTACGACCGCGTGCCGGCCGGCGCCCGCCACCCGCTGACCACCCTCTCGGAGCGCATCGAGGACGTCTTCGTGGCCATGGGCTACGAGGTCGCCGAGGGCCCCGAGGCCGAGGCCGAGTGGTTCAACTTCGACGCCCTCAACATCGGCCCGGACCACCCGGCCCGCGGCGAGGCCGACACCTTCTTCGTGCAGGGGCCGGACGGCGGCACCGAGTCCGGTGTCGTGCTGCGCACCCACACCTCGCCCGTGCAGATCCGCTCGCTGCTCGAGCGCGAGCTGCCGGTCTACGTGATCTGCCCCGGCCGCGTGTACCGCACCGACGAGCTGGACGCCACCCACACCCCGGTCTTCCACCAGGTCGAGCTGCTCGCCATCGACGAGGGCCTCACCATGGCCGACCTCAAGGGCACCCTCGACCACATGGTCCAGTCCCTGTTCGGCGCCGGCATGAAGACCCGGCTGCGGCCGAACTTCTTCCCGTTCACCGAGCCGTCGGCCGAGATGGACATGCTCTGCTACGTCTGCAAGGGCGAGTCCGTCGGCAACCCCGACCGCCCCTGCCGCACCTGCTCCTCCGAGGGCTGGATCGAGCTGGGCGGCTGCGGCATGGTCAACCCCAAGGTGCTGACCGCCTGCGGTGTGGACCCCGAGAAGTACAGCGGATTCGCCTTCGGGTTCGGCATCGAACGGATGCTGATGTTCCGCCACAACGTCGAAGACATGCGAGACATGGTCGAGGGTGACGTCCGGTTCACCCGGCCGTTCGGGATGGAGATCTGATGCGGGTCCCGCTTTCCTGGCTGCGGGAGTACGTCGACCTGCCGGCGACCGAAACCGGCCGTGACGTCCAGGCCAAGCTCATCTCGGCGGGCCTGGAGGTGGAGACCGTCGAGCACCTCGGCGCCGACCTCAAGGGTCCCCTCGTCGTCGGCCGGGTGCTGACGATCGAGGAGCTGGAGGGCTTCAAGAAGCCGATCCGGTTCTGCACCGTCGACGTCGGCACCGCCAACGGCACCGGTGAGCCGCAGGAGATCGTCTGCGGCGCCCGGAACTTCGCCGTCGGCGACAAGGTCGTCGTGGTCCTGCCGGGCGCCGTGCTGCCCGGCGGCTTCGCGATCGCCGCCCGCAAGACCTACGGCAAGACGTCCCACGGCATGATCTGCTCCAGCGACGAGCTGGGCATGGGCGACGACGGCACCCACGGCATCATCGTGCTGCCGCCGGAGACCGAGGTCGGCAAGGACGCCATCGAGCTGCTCGAACTGGTCGACGAGGTCCTGGACATCGCCGTCACCGCCAACCGCGGCGACTGCCTCTCCATCCGCGGCGTGGCCCGTGAGACCGCCGTCGCCTACGGCCTGCCGCTGCGCGACCCGGCGCTGCTCGACGTGCCCGGCCCGAACGCCTTCGGCTACCCGGTGAAGGTCGCCGACCCGGTCGGCTGCGACCGCTTCACCGCCCGCACGGTCACCGGGCTCAGCCCGGAGGCCCGCTCGCCGATCTGGCTCCAGCGCCGGGTGCAGAAGGTCGGCATGCGCCCGATCTCGCTCGCCGTCGACGTCACCAACTACGTGATGATGGAGCTCGGCCAGCCGCTGCACGCCTACGACCGCGGTCTGGTCCACGGCACCATCGGGGTCCGCCGGGCCGAGCAGGGCGAGAAGCTCGTCACCCTCGACGGCGTCGCGCGCACGCTGCACGCCGAGGACCTGGTCATCACCGACGACCGCGGGCCCATCGGCCTCGCGGGCGTCATGGGCGGCGCGAACACCGAGATCGCCGACCACGAGGACACCGAGAACGCGACGAGTGACGTCGTGATCGAGGCCGCGCACTTCGACGCGGTGTCGATCGCCCGCACCGCCCGCCGCCACAAGCTGTCCTCCGAGGCGTCCCGGCGCTTCGAGCGGGGCGTCGACCCGCAGGCCGCGGCCGCCGCCGCGCAGCGCACCGTCGACCTGCTCGTGCTGCTCGCCGGCGGCACCGCCGAGGCCGGCGTCACCGAGATCAGCGCGCCGTCCGCGCCGCACACCATCGCCGTCCCGGCCGACCACCCGGACAAGGTCGCGGGCGTCGACTACGGCCGCGAGACCGTCGTACGTCGGCTCCAGCAGATCGGCTGCGACGTGTACGGGCAGGACGAGCTGATCGTCACCGTGCCGTCCTGGCGGCCGGACCTGGCCGCGATCAACGACCTGGCCGAAGAGGTCATCCGCCTGGAGGGCTACGAGAACCTGCCCTCCACGCTGCCCCGGCCCCCGGCCGGGCGTGGCCTGACCCGTCGGCAGCGACTGCACCGCCGGGTCGGCCGGGTGCTCGCCGGTGCCGGATACGTCGAGGCGCCGAACTACCCGTTCGTCGGCGAGCAGGTCTTCGACCAGCTCCTGCTGGCGGCCGACGACCCGGCCCGCCGTGTCGTCAAGCTGACCAACCCGCTCAACGACGAGGAGCCCGCGCTGCGTACGTCGCTGCTGCCGGGCCTGCTCGGCGCGCTGCGGCGCAACGACGGCCGGGGCGCGCACGACCTGGCGCTGTTCGAGACCGGGCTGGTCTTCCACCCGGCCGAGGAGCAGCGCACCGCCGTGTCCCTGCCCGTCGACCGGCGTCCCACCGACGAGGAGATCGCCGAACTGGACGCGGCGCTGCCCGAGCAGCCGCGCCATGTCGCCGTCGTCCTCGCGGGCGCCCGCGAGCAGGCCGGCTGGTGGGGCAAGGGCCGGCCGGCCGACTGGGCCGACGCGGTCGAGGCGGCCCGCGCGGTCGCCCGTGAGACCGGCGCCGAACTCGTCGTCCGTCAGGGCCAGTACGGTCCCTGGCACCCCGGCCGTACCGCCGAACTCGTGGTCGTCACCGACGGCGTCGAGCAAGTCGTCGGCCACGCGGGCGAGTTGCACCCGCGCGTGATCAAGGCGCTGAGCCTGCCCGCGCGCACCAGCGCGATGGAGCTGAACCTGGACGCGCTCGCGGCGGTCGGCGACGACACCCCGCAGGCGCCCCGGATCTCCTCCTTCCCGGTCGCCACGCAGGACGTCGCGCTCGTCGTCGCCCGCGAGGTACCGACGGCCCAGGTCGAGGCCGCGCTGCGCGAGGGCGCGGGTGAACTCCTCGAATCCATCAGGCTGTTCGACGTCTACGAGAACGACGAGCAGCTCGGTGCGGGCAACAAGTCGCTGGCGTACGCGCTGCGGTTCCGCGCGTCCGACCGGACGCTGACCGTGGACGAGGCCTCGGCGGCCCGGGACGCGGCGGTCGCCCTCGCGGGCGAGCGGGCGGGAGCGGTACTGCGCGGCTGAGGACCGTACCGGCGACCGTGACTGTGCCGGTGGCTGCAACAGCGGTTGTGGCGATGGCTGTTCGGCTCATGGCCCTGGTCATGGCCTGAACGGCCACCGTCGGTCACGTCACTCATATGGGTGACAATTCCGGGCGATCTGGTCCTCCCGGGCCATGTGGTCGACAGAATCGGACCGGCCTTTCGGGGCCGGTCCGATCTGCGCTGTCAGGGCCTGAATGGGGGGCCATCGGCATGATCCGCATCAAGGCTGGGGTGTCCCGCCGGGCCGTCCGCGAGGAGGAGTCGAGGCCATTTCGCCGGGTTCTCGCGCTGGGGCTGCCCACGGTCTGGGGCGCCATGGCGATCACGTACAAACTGGCCTGTCCGCTCGCCCAGCAGAACGGGATCGGGGCGCGGATCGTCACCAGCGCGGTCTTCTTCGCCGTCGGCACCGGGCTGATGGTCCACGTCCGGCAGGCGCTGATGCGTGAGCTCAGAGCCGTCCGCCGGGTCGCCGGCGCCGCCCAGAGCGCCCTGCTGCGACCGCTGCCCCCGCGCGTCGACGGCCTGAACGTCGCGGCCGCCCAACTCGCCACGGACCGCGCCGCGGTGGTCGGCGGCGACCTGTACGAGGTCATCGCCACCGAGCACGGTGTACGTGTGGTCATGGGCGATGTGCGGGGTCACGGGATCGGCGCGATCAGCACCGTGGCCGCCGTCCTCGGCTCGTTCCGCGAGGTCGTCCACGACGAGCCCGAACTCGGCTGCGTCCTGCGGAAGTTGGACCGGGCCCTCGCCCGTCACCTGCGGGAACGGGCCCGCGCCGAGCACCCCTCCGCCGGCCCCGAACCGGACAACCCGGTCGCCGAGGAGTTCGTCACCGTCCTCCTCCTGGAGATCCGCCCCGACGGCGAGATCCGCGCCCTCAACTGCGGCCACCCCTGGCCGTACCTCCTCAGCGGCCCCCGAGTCGAACACCTGGCCTGTGTGGACCCCCTCCCACCCCTCGGCCCCTTCCCCCTCCCACCGGAACTCCCCACACTGCACTGCGGCCACCTGCTCTCCGGAGAAACCCTGTTCCTCTGCACAGACGGAGCCGAGGACGCGAGAAACGCCCGAGGCCACTTCTTCCCGTTGCAGGGAGTACTGACCGAGACCCTGCGCGACATTCCGTTGGCAGCACCTCAGCTGCTCCTGGGCGCGGTCTTCACGGCCTTGCTGCGTCATACCGCGGATGCGCCTACGGACGATGTCGCGCTACTGGCGCTTCAGAACGACCGCCCACGTCATCGCCCTCAAGGGGCGCGGGGAACTGCGCGACCAGCCACGACGCACCCGCACTCGACAACACACCTCCAAGCTCCCGGCGTCTGGTCGCCCCGGCAGGGCCGCCGCACTATGTGAGGGGGAGCCGGCGACCCCGCAGGCCTCTGGCGAGGCACTCCAGTCAATCGACCGGCAACTCTCCGCAACAGAGCGCGCACACCAAGGAACCGAGTACTCCGTTCACACCCCGTGCGAACGGACCCGCACTACTCTGTCCGCACCGAGGCACCCGGGGGGCATCCATGCAGCCCAACACTCTGCTAGACGCGATCCTCGACGAGGCAGGCATCTCGCACGCCGGCCTCGCCGCCCACGTGAACCAGGCGGGCCGCCCCCGCGGACTCGCGTTGCGGTACGAACACACCGCCGTGGCACGGTGGTTGAAGGGCCAACGCCCCCGCGGCCAGGTCCCCGACCTGATCTGCGAAGTGCTCGCGCAGCGCCTGCACCGG
This sequence comes from Streptomyces sp. NPDC088794, assembly GCF_044750545.1. NCBI lineage: Bacteria > Bacillati > Actinomycetota > Actinomycetes > Kitasatosporales > Streptomycetaceae > Streptomyces > Streptomyces sp. NPDC088794. The sequence goes on from NZ_JBIVKB010000013.1 coordinate 105,253, forward strand.
CCGGTGACCCTCGACGACATCGGCCTCGGCGTACCCGGCGAACCGTCGACCCCGCACGGCACCTCCCTCTCCGGCTTCGTCGAGCGGGCCACCGCCCTGTGGCGCTCCGACGAGCAGCAGCGCCCACACATACTGGGCGCCCCCGCCGTCACCGGCACGCCCGCCGTGATGCCCGTGTGGGAGTGGGAGAACCCGCCCGAGGACACGGACGTCTCCCGCGGCGGCCGGCACCGCGTCACCGCCGGCGACCTCGACATGCTGCGCGCCGCCCGCACCCACTACGAGCAGATGTACCGCAAGGCCGGCGGCATCGCGACCCGCACCCGGATCGTCGGCTTCCTCAACGCCGAGGCCGCTCCGCTGCTGCGCGGCAGCTACACCGACGCGATGGGCCGCCAACTGCACCGCGCCACCGGCGGGTTGGTGGCGATCGCCGGCATCTGCGCGTACGACTCCGACGCGCACGGCCTGGCCCAGCGCTACTTCCACCAGGCGCTGCGGCTCGCGAAGGCCAGTGGCGATCAGGGACTTGGCGCCTATGTCATCGCGCTGCTGGTCAACCAGGCGCTGTTCATGCGGGAGTACCGCCAGGCCGTCGCCTTCGCGGAGGCCGCGCTGCGGGCCGCCGGCAAGCACATCACCCCGGCGCTCGCCTCCGACCTGTACGCGATGCAGGCCAAGGCGTACGCGCACCTGGGCGACGGCACGAGCGCCCTGTCCTGCATCCGGCGTGCCGAGAAGGCCGCCGAACGCATCCGGCGCGGGTACGAGCCCGACGAGACGGGCTATGTCCAGCCGGGCCTGGTCAACGTCCAGGTGGCGGAGGCCCTGCTCAGCCTCGGCGAACTCGTGGCCGCGAGCGAGCACGCGGAGGCCGCCGTCGGTGAGCCGGCGCACGACCGCGGCCGGGTGCACCGGCTCGCCATGCTGAGCACGATCGAACTGCGCCAGGGAAACGCCGAGAAGGCCGTGGCCGCGGCCGTGCAGATGGCCGAACAGGCCCGGGGAATGGAGTCCCAGCGCCTGCGCGACAGACTCCGCGCGGTGCGCGAACACCTGGTGCGCAGCGGCGGTTCGGGCACCGCCGAGGCCGCCGAACTCATCGACGGGGCACTGCGCGTACCGCTCTAGACCCGGCCCATGATCACTAACACGTCTTCGTTCCTGCTGCGATATTGCCACTTACTCGACGGAAGGTGGCAGAACCGTGCAGTGGACGAAACAGAACGAACAAACTGTGTACTCAAATCGCTGGTTCAGCGTCAACCTCGCAGATGTCGAACTGCCCGACGGCCGGCATCTCGATCACTTCCTGATCAAGCTGCGGCCGGTGGCCGTGGCCACGGTCGTCAACGAGGCCAATGAGGTCCTCCTGCTCTGGCGGCACCGCTTCATCACCGACAGCTGGGGGTGGGAACTCGCGGCGGGCGTCGTCGAGGACGGCGAGGACCTCACGTACGCGGCCGCCAGGGAACTGGAGGAGGAGACCGGCTGGCGACCGGGACCCCTGCACCACCTCATGACCGTGGAGCCCTCCAACGGGCTCACCGACGCCCGGCACCACATCTACTGGTCCGACGAGGGCGAGTACATCGGGCACCCCGTGGACGACTTCGAGTCCGACCGCCGGGAGTGGGTCCCGCTCAAGCTCGTTCCCGACATGGTCGCCCGTGGGGAGGTCCCGGCCGCCAACATGGCGGCCGCGTTACTGCTGTTGCACCATCTCAGGCTCGGCCAGGACACTCTGCGCTGAACCCCCCACCCGGTCCTGGCCGTTCAACGTCCCAGGGCCTGCCAGACCGTCACGACGAGCGCGCCCACCGCCGTCAGCGCCGCCACCGCGGGCAGCGGCCAGCGGGAGTGTTCGAGGGCGACGATCCTGGCACTCAGGTCGTCCATCTCCTTGTCGGTCTCCTCCGTACGATGAGTGAGCAGCGCCAACCCGCCCTCGACGCGCGCGTAGGCGACGTCGAGGCGGCGGCGTAACTCTGCGAGTTCTCCATGGACCACGGGATGCTCGGGGTCGGCGGTCACGAGTCCGCTCCTTTCCGTAGTCGGCACATCCCTTGCATGCGCATGAAGAGTCAACTCGCCTGGTGGGCGCGAGGGGAGCGTGTGCGCGCGGCATATGCGAGCCCGGCGCGCACACGGTGTGTGAATGACATGGGCCCGGCACCACCACGGTGCCGGGCCCATCGAAATCGCTCTTCGTAGTCGATCGCCGGTGCGGTCGACCGCTCTTCCTCGTCAGGCGTAGGCGTAGAACCCCGAGCCCGACTTCCGGCCGAGCCGGCCCGCGTCCACCATGCGCTGGAGCAGCGGGGGAGCGGCGTACAGCGGCTCCTTGTACTCCTCGTACATCGACGAGGCGACCGAGGCCACGGTGTCCAGGCCGATCAGGTCGGACAGCTTCAGCGGGCCCATCGGGTGGGCGCAGCCCAGCTCCATGCCGTTGTCGATGTCCTCGCGGCTGGCGATACCCGACTCGAACATCCGGATCGCGGACAGGAGATAGGGGATCAGCAGCGCGTTGACGACGAAGCCGGAGCGGTCCTGGGCGCGGATCGCGTGCTTGCCGAGCACCTTCTCGGCGAAGGCCTGGGCGCGGGCGAGCGTGCCCTCGGAGGTGGTCAACGCCGGGATCAGCTCGACGAGCTGCTGCACCGGGGCCGGGTTGAAGAAGTGGATGCCGATGACCTGGTCCGGGCGCGAGGTGGCGACCGCGAGCTTCACCAGCGGGATGGAGGAGGTGTTGGAGGCCAGGATCGCGTCCGGGCGGGTCACCACCTGGTCGAGCACCTGGAAGATCTCCGTCTTCACCTGCTCGCTCTCCACGACGGCCTCGATCACCAGATCGCGGTCGGCGAACTCGCCGAGGTCCGTGGTGAAGCTGAGTCGCGCCTGGGTCTCCGCCAGCTCGTCCGCGCTGATCTTGCCGCGTTCGGCCGCCTTGGTCAGGGAATTGAACAGCCGGGTCCGGCCGATCTCCAGAGCCTCGCCGGTGGTCTCGGCGACCTTCACGTCGAGTCCGGCCCGGGCGCACACCTCGGCGATGCCCGCGCCCATCTGACCGCAGCCCACGACTCCGACGCTCGCGATGTCTCCCGCCGGGATGTCCGTCACATCGTCCCCTTCGCTGATCTCCGCGTGCGGCAGGACGCCTTTGGTTCGGTGCCCTGCTCCGATCGTGCACGTTACCCGTAAGTATCGATGATCGATCGCGCGGGGACGTGCATCCTGGGCGGCGGAGACGATCCGTGACCGCGCGGATCCGCTGGGTATGGGGGTGTTGTGAAGATGGGCCGACTGTCTCGCCGGACGTTCGCACTGGCCGCGCTGGCGACCCTGGCGTCGGCGCCGGACGCGAGCGCCGTACCGGACGCCCGCCACCGGCGGTGGGTGGACCCCGAACTGCGGGGCGTGTGGGTGGCGACCGTGGCCAACCGGGACTGGCCCTCCCGCCCCGGCATGACCGCGGTCGAGCAGCGCACGGAACTGATCGCCCAGCTCGACCTCGCGGTGCGCAACCGCCTCAACGCCGTGATCTTCCAGGTGCGTCCGACCGCCGACGCGATGTGGCCCTCGCCGTACGAGCCCTGGTCGCAGTACCTCACCGGGACCCAGGGCAAGGACCCCGGCTGGGATCCGCTGGGGACCGCGGTCGAGGAGGCGCACGCCCGCGGTCTGCAACTGCACGCCTGGTTCAACCCGTACCGCATCGCCAACCACACCGACCCCACCAAGCTGGTCGCCTCGCACCCCGCGCGCCGGCACCCGGACTGGGTGGTCGTCTACGGCGGCAAGCTCTACTACAACCCGGGGCTGCCACAGGTGCGCGCCTTCGTGCAGGACGCGATGCTCGACGCGGTCGCCAAGTACCCGGTCGACGCGGTGCACTTCGACGACTACTTCTACCCGTACCCGGTGGCGGGCCAGACCTTCGACGACGACGCGGCCTACGACCGGTACGGCGCCGCCTTCCCGAACCGGGCCGCCTGGCGGCGCGACAACATCGACAAGCTGGTGCGCGAGACGGCGGCCCGCATCAAGAGGACACGGCCGGGCACCCAGTTCGGCATCAGCCCGTTCGGCGTGTGGCGCAACCTCGCCACCGACCCGCTCGGCTCGGACACGCGGGCGGGCGTGCAGACGTACGACGATCTCCACGCGGACACCCGCAAGTGGGTGCGGAAGAACTGGATCGACTACATCTGCCCGCAGCTGTACTGGAACATCGGCTTCGCCGCCGCCGACTACGCCAAGCTCGTGCCCTGGTGGGCGGACGTGGCGAAGGGCAGCGGGACGCGCCTCTACCTCGGCGAGGCGCTGTACAAGGCCGGCGACCCCGCGCAGCCCGCGGCCTGGCAGGACCCGGCCGAACTGTCCCGCCACCTCACCCTGGCCGACCGCCGCGAGGAGGTCGACGGGCATGTGTACTTCGCCGCCAAGGACGTGGCGGCGGACCGGATCGGGGCGATGGCACGCGTGGTCGCCGACCACTACCAGCAGCGGGCGAGGGCCCCGCGCTGAGTCACTGAGCAACAGGGGAAGGGCGCACCCTGAGCTACTGCAACATCTCCTTGTGCCGGATCTCCGTGTCGGGGCCGGGCGAGCACACGCCCTCATGGCCGTCCTCGAAGCGGACGCGGTAGGGCGGGTTGCCCTCCGCACCGAGCACCTCGACGATCTCGCCGATCCTGTCGTGTTGGCCGACCACCCTGCCGTGCTGGACAAGCCGGTCACCGATGGTTGCACGCATCTGTCGGGTCTCCTCACCACGTGTGGGAGCAGCGGTCCGGGGCTTCGAGTCTACGGCGCGGGGCCCCCGTCGGTACCTGCCCGTACGTGTCCGTCAGCCCCGGGACCGCTGGGTGACGGCGATGCAGACGAGCACCGCCGCGGCCGTCACGGGGGCGGCCACCGGGAGGTGTTCGCCCAGCAGCAGCACCGACCACACCAACGTCAACAGCGGCTGGGCCAGCTGGAGTTGGCTGGCCTTGGGGATGCCGATCGCGGCCATGCCCCGGTACCAGACGACCAGGCCCAGGAACTGCGAACCCGCCGCCACCCACAGCAGTCCGGCCACGCCGTGCGCGGTGAGGTGCACCGGCTCGAACGACAGCGCGACGATCGCGCCCGGCACGGTGAGCGGCAGACACAGCACCAGCGCCCAGCCGATGACCTGCCAACCGGGCATGACCCGGGCCAGCCGCCCGCCCTCGGTGTAGCCGGCCGCGCAGACCAGGAGCGCGCCGAAGAGGTACAGGTCGGCGGTGCTCAGCGCGCCGCCGCTCTGCTGCACGGTGAAGGCGAGCACCGCGGCGGCGCCCGCGAGGGCCGCCGTCCAGAAGGTGCGGGAGGGGCGGGTGCCCATGCGCAGGGCGGAGAACAGCGCGGTGGTGAGCGGGAGCAGGCCCACCACGACGGCCGCGTGCGCGGTGGTCGAGGTCTGCAGCGCGAGCGTGGTCAGCAGCGGGAACCCGATGACGACACCGGCGGCCACGACGGCCAGGCCCGCCCAGTGCCGGCGCTCCGGCACCCGCACGCGGAGCACCAGGAGACAACCGCCCGCTATGAGGGCCGCGAGCACGCTGCGCACGGCGACCAGCGCCCAGGGGCCGAAGCTCTCCAGGCCCCAGGCGGTGGCGGGGAAGGTCAGGGAGAAGGAGACGACGCCGAGGGCGGCCAGGAGGGTGCCGGTGGTGGTCGACTCGGCGGCCGTCTCGGTGCTCTGGGGGCTGCTGACCGTTATCCGTTTGGGTGCGGTAGCGCTACTCTGTGCTCTCATGCAAGAGCGTAGCAGTGTCGGTGAACTGGCGAATCAGCTGCGGCAGGAGCTCGACCGCTACTCGCCGGGTGGAAAGCTCCCGTCGAGCCGCAGTCTCGTCGAGCGGTTCCGGGTCAGCCCGGTGACGGTCTCGCGGGCCCTGGCCCAGCTGGCCGCCGAGGGCCTGGTGGTCACCCGGCCGGGGGCCGGTGCCTTCCGGGCCCGGGCGCGGGCCGCGACCGCTCCCGCCGGGGACACGTCCTGGCAGGAGGTGGTGCTGAGCGCGGACAGCGCGGCCGACCTCGTACCGCGCACGGTGGACGCGTCCGGTGTCCTGGCCACGCTCGCCGCGCCACCGCCCGGGGTCGTCGAGTTCACCGGCGGCTATCTGCATCCCTCCCTCCAGCCGGAGCGCGCGATGGCCGCCGCACTGTCCCGGGCGGGCCGGCGCCCCGGCGCGTGGGGGCGGCCCCCGGTGGAGGGGCTGCCGGAGCTGCGGGAGTGGTTCGCGCGCGATATCGGCGGCGCGGTCACCGCGGCCGAGGTGCTCGTCACGTCCGGCGGCCAGTCCGCGCTGACCACGGCTCTGCGCGCGCTCGCTCCGCCGGGCGCGCCCGTCCTGGTCGAATCACCCACCTACCCGGGCATGTTGGCGATCGCCCGGGCGGCGGGTCTGCGCCCGGTCCCCGTCCCGGTCGACGCGGACGGCGTCCGCCCGGAGCTGCTCGCCGACGCCTTCCGGGCCACCGGCGCGCGGGTGTTCGTCTGCCAGCCGCTGTTCCAGAACCCGACGGGCGTGGTCCTCGCTCCCGAACGCCGGCCCGAAGTGCTGCGGATCGCCCGGGAGTCCGGCGCGTTCGTCGTCGAGGACGACTTCGTACGACGGCTGGTGCACGAGGACGCGGGGCCGCTACCGAGCCCGCTCGCCGCGGCCGATCCCGACGGTGTCGTCGTCCACGTCGGCTCCCTCACCAAGGCGACCTCGCCGAGTTTCCGGGTGAGCGCGCTGGCCGCGCGGGGCCCGGTCCTTGAACGGCTGCGAGCCATCCAGATCGTCGACACCTTCTTCGTTCCCCGCCCGCTCCAGGAGGCGGCCCTGGAACTCGTCGGGTCGCCCGCCTGGCCACGTCATCTGCGGGCGATCTCGGGGGAGTTGAAGACCCGCCGCGACACGATGACCGCAGCCCTCCATCTCGACCTCCCCGAACCGGCCCTCCCGCACATCCCGTCGGGCGGCTACCACCTGTGGCTGCGCCTGCCCGACGGCACGGACGAGTTGGCCTTCACCTCGGCGGCCCTGCGCGCGGGCGTCGCCATCACGCCGGGCCGGCCGTATTTCAGTGCCGAACCTTCGGCGGCGTACGTCCGGTTGAGCTTTGCCGCGGTGGCTGGGGTGGGGGAGATCGTGGAGGGGGTACGGCGGTTGCGGACGGCGTGGGGGGAGGTCGGGCAGGGCAACAGGTCCTAGGTGCGGGGGAGTTGTACCAAGCCGCAGAGGAAGCGGGCCGAGTCGAAGAGGTCCGGTGTGAGGCGGATGCCCGTGAGGCGGTGGGCGAGAGCGAAGGACGCCTCCGTGTGTCCGCTGTAGTCGCGGTCGTCGTCATCGCTCAGGTCGAAGCCCGACTCGCGCATTTCCACGAGGAGTTCGTCCGGACGGCTCCCATGGCGGGTCTGTGCGAACAGCGGCTGGAAGTGCAGACGGATGTCCTCGTCGTCGAACCAGTAGAAGTGGTCCACCGCGTTGACGTTGCAGTAGTGGGAGACCACCGTGCGCCCGCGCGAAATGGGCCGCATCACCTCGGGCCTGACCCCGAGATATCCGTTGTGCTCGATCATCAGGGACCAGTCTCCGACGGCCGCGACCGCGACGAACTGCCCGTCCTGGCCGATTGCCGCGTACGACGGATCGCCCAGCTCGGCGACTCCCGTGATCCGCATCTCGGGCTCGGCCCCGAGCCGCGCCAGCAACTCCTCCGGAGTGAGGTCTCGGACCAGCGTGGCGCAGTAGGCCACCATCAGGTACGGGTACCGCTCGGTGAGCCACGCGTAGTCCGCGGTCGTCGTCCAGGAGGTCATGCGGGGAGCATGCCAGCCGCCACTGACAACGCCCGTCCGCCCATCGAAACCCGCTCGACAACCCACCCCCGGCCTGCGAATCTCCCGCCATGACCGACACCCCTGGCCTCCCCGACGGCTACGAGATCTCCACCGACCCCGCCCGCCTCGACGCCGACCGCGTGTACCGCTGGCTGTCCACCGACGCGTACTGGGCCCTCGGCCGGCCGCGTGAGAAGCAGGACCGGGCGATCGAGGGGTCGCTGAACTTCGGTGTGTACGAGGCGGCTTCGGGGGAGCAGGTGGCGTACGCCCGGGTCCTCACCGACCGCGCGACGTTCGCCTGGCTGTGCGACGTGTACGTCGACCCCTCGGTGCGCGGCAAGAGCATCGGCACCGCCCTGGTCGCCGCCGTCCGCGACCGCCTCCAGCCGTACGGCCTGCGCCGCATCCTGCTCGCCACGGCGGACGCCCACGGGGTCTACGAGAAGGTCGGCTTCCAGGCCCTGCCCCACCCCGAGCGCTGGATGGCGCTGCTGCTCCAGCCGGAGGTTTGAGGCGATTGTCCGCCAGGTCCACACCATGAAGTGAGGCCTCGCGTACTTTGGGTAACTCCCGGCCGACACCCCTTGACCTGCGTACTTTCCAGACTGACGATCACGGCATGCAACTTCGGGTCACGTTCGTCGCCGCGGCGCGCAGCTCCCCGCTGCTCGCCGAACGCTTCGAGGACGACCGACCGCTCGACCAGGCAGGATGGGGCGAGGTACAGCGCGCCGCCCACGACCTGGTGCCGCTTTCGGTCGCCGAACTGCGCTACTGCTCACCCACCCCCCGCAGCCGTTCCACCGGCGAGGGCCTCGGCTACGCCCCCCTCGTCCAACTCGCTCTGCGGGACTGCGACATGGGCCGCTGGCGGGGGCTGACGCTGGGCGAGGCGATGGCCCGGGAGCCGGCCCTGGTGGACGCCTGGCTCGCCGACCCGCGGTCGACACCGCACGGCGGCGAGTCCCTGCTGGACTTCATCTCCCGCGTCGGCAACTGGCTCGACACCCGGCCCGTCGAGGACCGCGGCCGTATCGTCGCCGTCGCCGAACCGTCCGTCATCCGCGCCGCGTTGGTGTACGTCCTGAAGGCGCCGCCGGCGACGTACTGGAACATCGACGTACGCCCCTTGTCGACGATCACGTTCACGGGCCACGCGGGGCGCTGGAACCTTAGGTTCGACGGCGTGCCGACGCAGCCGTCACAGGCGTAGCCGGCGCGTAGCCCTCACGTGGGCGCGGTCGGCGCTCAGCCCTCGCGCGCGTAGTCCGTGATCAGCACCAGGTCCTTGGCCGGACCGCCCACCCGCCACACCGTCCGCCAGTGGTCCGCGTCCAGGACGGTGAACTCGCCCCGGTAGAGGTCGGCCGCGCACGGATGGTCGGCGATGTACCGCCCGCTGCTCAGGTCCAGTTGGTGAAAGGGCCGCCCGTCGGCGAAGCGCACGTCCGCCGTCCCGGGGGCCGTCGCCGGCAGAAACCTCAACGTCCGCTCGGCGGGCCGCGCGACGCCCTGCCAGGTGAACGTGCCGGACTCCTCGTGCAACAACCCGCGATCCAGCAATCCGCGATCCAGCAACCCGTCGTCCCGCAGTCCGCCATCCAGTAGGCCGCCTTCCGGCAGTCCGCCCTCCGGCAACGGCCCGAACACGGTGGCCCCCTCGAAGCGCCCCTCGTCCCCGCTCACGAGATCCCGCACCGACCGCTCCACCCGCCACCGCCCGGCCAGATGCGCCAGCACATCCGGCACGGGCCAGAACTCGCCCATCCTCAACGCCTCTTCCGCAGTCGGCGCAGCCAATCCGGGGACTCCAAGGGGTCCTTGCGCCCGGCCTCGGCCCGGATCTCCTGGTACGCCGTGTGACTCGTCGCGCGAAAGGCCTCCTCGTACGCGGCCAGCGCCCCGCCGACACCTCCGCCACCGGAGCCGCGCCGCCGGATCTAGCGTGCCGCCCAGGTGAGGAACCCGAGAACCAGGGCCAGGCAGCCGACGGCGATCAGGTAGGGCCACAGCGCATGCATGCCTTCGACCCTACGTCCCGGCCTTCACGTCTCGAAAGTTCTCGATCCCGGGCCCCATTGACGCGCTCATGCCCCTTCCCTATCTTCCCGTTCGAAGTGTTGACCAACGTCTGATATGTCGAACGCCTCGAACACCTTCAAGAGCCGCGGAGTATCCATGTCACGCACCGCCCGCACCCGCCTGAGACTCGGTCTGGGTGCCAGTGCCTTCCTGCTGGCCGTCGGTCTGATCCCGGCCGCTCCCACGCCCGCCCACGCCGACGACGTCACCGACTACGCGATCACCGTCGACCCCACCGCCAAGGGCGCGAAGATCGACGACACGATGTACGGCGTCTTCTTCGAGGACATCAACCGCGCCGCCGACGGCGGGCTGTACGCCGAGCTCGTGCAGAACCGGTCCTTCGAGTACTCCACCGACGACAACAGGACGTACACCCCGCTGACCTCCTGGACGGTCGCCGGTGCCGCGCAGGTGGTGAACGACGACGGGCGGCTCAACGCCCGCAACCGCAACTACCTTTCCCTGGGCGCCGGTTCGTCGGTCACGAACGCGGGCTACAACACCGGCGTCCGCGTCGAGGCGGGCAAGAAGTACGACTTCTCGGTGTGGGCGCGGGCGGCGGCAGGTGCCGGCCTGAGTGTTGCCCTCGGCGATGCGGACGGGTCCCTCGCCGACGCCCGGCAGGTGGCCGTCAAGGGCGGCTGGGCCCAGTACAGGGCGACCCTCACCGCCACCCGCACCAGCTCCACGGGCCGTCTCACCGTCGCCGCCTCCGACGCGGTGGCCCTCGACATGGTGTCCCTCTTCCCGCGCGACACCTACAAGCACGAGCCCAACGGCCTGCGGAAGGACCTCGCCGAGAAGATCGCCGCCCTGCACCCGGGCTTCGTGCGCTTCCCCGGCGGCTGCCTGGTCAACACCGGTTCCATGCAGGACTACAGCGAGGCCTCCGGCTATCAGCGCAAGCGCTCGTACCAGTGGAAGGACACCGTCGGCCCGGTCGAGACGCGGGCCACCAACTCCAACGTCTGGGGCTACAACCAGAGTTACGGCCTCGGCTACTACGAGTACTTCCGCCTCGCCGAGGACATCGGCGCGATGCCGCTGCCCGTCGTGCCGGCACTGGTGACCGGCTGCGGCCAGAACAAGGCCGTCGACGACGACGCGTTGCTCCAGCGGCACATCCAGGACACCCTCGACCTGATCGAGTTCGCCAACGGCCCGGTGACGTCGAAGTGGGGGAAGATCCGCGCTCGGATGGGGCACCCGAAGCCCTTCCACCTCACCCACATCGAGGTCGGCAACGAGGAGAACCTGCCCGTCGAGTTCTTCGCCCGCTTCCAGCGGTTCCGGGAAGCGATCGACGCCAAGTACCCGTACATGACGGTGATCTCCAACTCCGGTCCGGACGACGCCGGTTCGACCTTCGACACCGCCTGGCGGCTCAACCGGGACGCGAACGTCGACATGGTCGACGAGCACTACTACAACAGCCCGCAGTGGTTCCTCCAGAACAACGACCGCTACGACTCCTACAGCCGCACCGGCCCCAAGGTCTTCCTCGGCGAGTACGCCTCCCAAGGCAACACCTTCAAGAACGGTCTTGCCGAAGCGGCCTACATGACCGGCCTGGAGCGCAACGCCGACGTCGTCAAGCTCGCCTCCTACGCACCGCTGTTCGCCAACGAGGACTATGTGCAGTGGCGCCCCGACATGGTGTGGTTCAACAACCACGCCTCCTGGGGCTCGGCCGACTACGAGGTCCAGAAGCTGTTCATGACCAACGTCGGCGACCGGGTCGTCCCCTCCACGGCGACCGGCACGCCCTCGCTCACCGGCCCGATCAGCGGCGCCGTCGGCCTGTCGACCTGGAACACGACCGCCGCGTACGACGACGTGCGGGTCACCGACGCCGACGGCAACACCCTGCTGAGCGACGACTTCTCCGGTGACGCGTCACAGTGGACCCACACCGGCAGCGGGAGCTGGGCGGTGCAGGACGGTCAGTACGTGCAGACCACCGAGGCCGCCGAGAACACCATGGTGTCTGCCGGTGACCCGAGTTGGCACGACTACGACCTGCGGGTGAAGGCCACCAAGAAGGCCGGCCGGGAGGGATTCCTGGTCGCCTTCGGCGTCAAGGACACCGGGAACTACTACTGGTGGAACCTGGGCGGCTGGAACAACACCCAGAGCGCGGTCGAACAGGCCGTGGACAGCGGCAAGTCGACGCTGATCTCCAAGGCGGGCAGCATCGAGACCGGCCGCGCCTACGACATCGACATCAAGGTGCGGGGCCGCCAGGTCACGCTCTACCTCGACGGCCAGGAGTGGGGCAGCTTCACCGACGACAAGCCGGCCGAGCCCTTCCGGCAGGTCGTCACCAAGGACCACAGGACCGGCGATCTGATCGTGAAGGTGGTCAACGCCCAGGCCTCGGCGGCCCGTACGGCGATCGACCTGGGCGGCGCGAAGGTCGCCAAGAAGGCCCGGGTGACCACCCTCGCCGCCGCGCCGGACGCGGTGAACACCGAGACGGCCACTCCGGTCGCCCCGGTGACGTCCACCTTCAGCTCGGTCGCCGACAACTTCTCGTATACGTTCCCGGCGAACTCCGTCACCTTCCTGAGGATCAGGCAGAAGTAGCGCTCTCACCGTCCGTGGGCTGCTTGTCGAGCGGCAGCAGCCCACGTTCGGCGAAGACCTTCTTCGCCACGAAGGTCGCGTTCAGGGCCTTGGGGAAACCGCAGTAGCCGGCCGAGTGCAGCAGCGCCTCGACGATCTCCTCCGGTGTCAGGCCCACGTTGAGGGACGCGTTGATGTGCACTTCCAGCTGGGGCTCGCAGCCGCCCAGCGCGGTGAGCATGCCCAACGTCACCAACTGGCGGTCGCGCGGGGGGAGTCCGGGCCGGGAGTAGATCTCCCCGAAGCCCCAGGCGACGATGTGATGGGCCATGTCCGGGTTGATGTCCTGCAACGAGTCGATGACCCGCTGCCCCGCCTCCCCGTCGATCGCCCGCAGGATCTCCAGGCCGTGGGCGAAGCGTTCGTCAGGCGTACGGTGCTGCTCTGCGTCGGTCGTCATGCTCTCGACAGTAGGAGAAACAACGGCGGGTTCATCACCGAATAATGCAGAGGGAGTTTTTAATTTGCCGAATGTTCACTTCCTCTTCGGTAAGACCGTGACCGCTCCCAGAATTCCCTTCAGCACTTTTCATCGACGGAACAACCGAACGGAAACTCCGACCGTCTAAGTCGGCGAATCAATGACGTGCGGGGGCAACGAAGATGGATCGCTCGACCCTGTCCACAGGCTTTTCCTGTGGCGTGAAACGGACCATCTTTCCGGCCCGGCCCAGACAGCGCGCGGCCCTGCTCGCCGCGCTGGTCACCGTCGCCGTGTTCTGCGCCGCGGACGCCGTCGCCCGCAGTTACCCCTTCGGCCCGAGAACACGGAGCGTCAACGACCTCGGCAACCAGTACGTCCCCTTCCACGCGCACCTGTGGGACCTGCTGCACGGCCGCGCCGACGGCGGCCTCCTCGTCAACTGGCAGTCCGGCTACGGCGCGAGCTTCCTGCCCGACCTCGGCACCTACCTCAGCAGCCCGTTCGCCCTGCTCGTGGCCGTGTTCCCGCGCGACCGGATCGACCTCGCGGTGTACGTCGTCACGGTGTCGAAGACGGCCGCCGCAGGGGCGGCCATGGCCTGGCTGCTGCTCACCCTGCGCCCCGGCCGCTGGTGGGCGGCTGCGCTGCTCGGTGCCTCGTACGCGCTGTGCGGCTGGAGCGTGGCCGTCGCCTCGTACAACCCCATGTGGCTGGACGGCCTGGTCGCGCTGCCGCTGTTCTGCCTGGTCGGCGAGTGGACGCGGTACCGGAGGCGCCCGCTGCTGGGTGTGGTGATCGTGGCGGTGGGCTGGATCGCCAACTTCTACACCGCGTACATGGCCACCATCGGCGCCGGCCTGGTCCTGCTGCTCCAACTCTGGCTCTCTGGACTGCCGTTGCGGCACAAGCTCGCCACGGCGGGCCGCGCCGCCGCCACCGTCGCCCTCGGCGTAGGCCTGGCTGCCCCGCTGGTCACGGTCGTGTACTTCGGCACCAAGCACGCCTACCCGGGCCGGGTCGTGCACTTCACGCCCGTGGCCACGAAGGACCTGCTGGCCCGCCTGCTCCCGACGACGTACAGCTTCGGCACGCCCGCCCTCTACGTCGGCACGACCGCGCTGTTGCTCGTCCTCGCCCTGCCCTTCCACCGCAAGGTCCCGCGCCGGGTGCGCGGCGGCTGGACGGCACTGGTCGGCGCGGTGGCGCTGTCGCTCCAGTGGGAACCCACCCACCTGGTCTGGCACGCCTTGGCCACCCCACAGGGCAGCGCCTACCGGCAAGCCTTCGTGCTCTGCGCCCTGATGGTGATCGCCGCCTGGCACGCCCTCTCGTACGGCCCACCGGACCGGCGTGCGCTCGCTGCCGCGGTCGGACTGCTGGCCCTGATCACGGCGATCGCGAGCCGCAGCGATTTCGTCCGCCCGGTGACATGGCTGGTGCTGGGGCTCGCGGTCGTGGGAGCGGTGGGGGGACTCGCGTTGCTGGGGCGGTTGGACGGGAGGACAGGTGTCGGGGATCGAGGCCTTGGCCGGACGGGTGAAGTCGCCGGTGCGGAGACCCGAATCCCGGCGGGCGTGCGCCCGGGAGCCGGAGGCAGGGGCCCTGCGGACGGGCCGGATCGACCCGACGGGCCCGGCTCCGCCGAGGGCCCGGTGCCGGTCGCCGACCGGTCGCCGACCGGCTTCCAGGCCGGCGCCGATGACACCGCTCCCTCGGACGGCCGGATGCGATCGACTGCCGGTCGCATCCGAGCCGCCGCCCGACGCCGCGACCTGCTCGCCGACAGATCCCTCCCCTCGCTGCCCGCCCGCCGCCGCACCCTCCTCGCAGGCCTCGCCCTTGTCCTGCTCTTCGGTGGTCAGTTCGGTGAGGCCGCCGCGACCTCCGCCGTGGCGAGCAGGCTGCGGCTCGGGTCCATGGACGACTACGCGCCCTGGGGGGACCGCCAGGAGACGCAGGCCTCGCTGATCGCGCGGGCGGACGGCTGGCCCGACTACCGCACCGACCCGGGCCGGGAGCAGACCGTCGGCAACGACGCGCTCCTGGTCGGCGGTCAGGGCGCCCAGTACTACAGCAGCCTCACCGCCGACGTCCTCAGCCGCACCCTCACCGCGCTCGGCGACGGCTGGACCTCCCGGGGCCGCAGCCTCCAGAGCCTCGACAACGCCGTCACCGACGCGATCTTCTCCGTCGGCGCCCGGGTGCACTCCCCGCCCGACCCGCACCAGAACTGGTTCCCGCAGGACGGCTCCGGGCCCACCGTGACCCGCGAGGACGTACCGCCGCTGGTGACGGTACGACCGTCCGACGCGTCCTCGCGGGCGGACTTCGGGGCGTCCCCGTACCGCAATCAGGAGCTGGTGCTCGGCGCCCGCGTCTACACCGTCCCCGATGTCACCGTCCGCACGAGCAGCGGACAGCCGCCGCGTGCCGGAAACGCCGCCCATCCCGGGCTGCTCGTCGACCTTCCCGCCAAGGACAGCGCCAACAGGCCGACGATCACGGCCAGTTGCCCGGCCGGCAGCCAGGTCTATCTGTGGGCTCCGCACTACGCGGGCACCGCGCAGTTGGGCGACGGGCCGACCGGGCGGTTCCGGTCCGACGCGCTCGGCGCCAAGATCGCGGCGATGCAGCCGCTCGGCACGGCCCCGGCTTCCGGGCGGCTGAAGATCGAACTGACCCCCAGCCGGCCGAGCCGTGTCCCCGAAGGCGCCGTCGGCTGCCTGGACACCGCCCGGCTGCACACCGCCGTGGAGCACCTCACGGCCACCGGCGCCACGAAGGTGAGCGTGGACGACGGCACGATCAAGGCCGAACTCCCGGCGGGCAGCACCGGAATCGCCGTCGTGGCGGCTCCCCGCATCGCCGGCTGGCGCTGTGCCGTCGGCGCCGACTCCGCCGTACCGGCCAAGGCCTATCACGGTCTGATCGCCGTACCGCTGGACGGCTCTTCGACGGATCTGACCTGCACCTTCCACCCGCCCGGGCTGCGTCTTGGCACCGCGGTCGGAGGCGCCTCGCTGCTCACCGTGATCCTGCTCGGCGTCCTCGGCGCCGTCCGCCGACGGCGGGCCGCTCGGCCGCAGGACCCGTCGCCCACGACCACCGGACACCTAGACCGGGCGAGCGCATGACCCGCGCTCGGCGACCGTTTCCCAGGGGGGAAAGTCCATGCTGATCTCGATCGTCGCACCGTGTTACGACGAGGAAGACGTCATCGAGCGCTTCCACGACCAGGTCCAGAAGGTCGCGGAGGAACTGCTGCCGCTGGGCCACGACATGGAGTTCGTGTACATAGACGACGGCAGCCGCGACCGCACGCTCATGGTCCTGGAGCGACTGGCCGGGCTCGACAAACGCGTGCGGTACGTCTCCTTCAGCCGCAACTTCGGCAAGGAAGCGGCGCTGTTGGCCGGGTTGCGCCACGCCTCCGGCGACTGTGTCGTCGTCATGGACGCGGATCTCCAGCACCCGCCCGAACTCATCAAGCGCATGGTGGAGTTGCGCGCCGAGGGCTACGACCAGGTCATCGCCCGCCGTACCCGCACCGGCGACGGCATGGTCCGCACCCTCACCGCCCGCCTCTACTACCGGTTCGTGAACCGGCTCATGGACGTGGAACTCGTCGACGGCGTAGGCGACTTCAGGCTGATGTCGCGCCGAGTGGTGGACGCGGTCCTGGACCTCACCGAGTACAACCGCTTCTCCAAGGGCCTGTTCGCATGGGTCGGCTTCCCGGCCACGACCTTCGAGTACGAGAACGCGGCCCGCGAGGCAGGACGCACCTCCTGGTCCTTCAAGGGCCTGCTCAACTACGGCCTCGACGGCCTCCTCTCCTTCAACAACCGCCCGCTGCGCGCCGCCCTCTACCTCGGCATGGGCCTGCTGCTCTGCGCCGGTCTCTACACCGGATGGATCGTGGTCGCCGCGCTCGTCCATGGCGTCCAGACCCCCGGCTATGTCACGATCATCACCGCCGTCACCGGCGTCGCGGGGGTGCAGATGATCATGCTGGGTGTCATAGGCGAGTACACCGGCCGGATCTACTACGAGGTGAAGGGGCGCCCGCACTTCCTGGTGAAGGCGAGCAACGTGGAGCGGACGACGGACTGCCCCACGGACGGCAGGACGAAGGACCTCATTCCCTGATGGAGAGTTCCCTGAAGCCGAGTTCCCCGCCGTCGAGTTCTTCCGGATCGCGGGGTCTGCTGTCACGGCAGATGATCGTCTTCGCCGTGATCGGGGTGCTGAACACCGGCACGTATTACGGCCCCTACCTGGTGTTCCTCACCCGTTTCCCCTATCTGGTGGCCCATATTCTCGCGACGGCCCTCAGCATGACCGGATCCTTTTTCCTGAACGCGCACTTCACTTACCGGACCCGTCCGACCTGGCGGAAATTCCTGCTCTTCCCGCTGACGAATGCGGCCAATTTCGTGGTCACGACGGCAGGCGTCTACGTCCTCGTCGACCTGCTGCACCTCGACAGCCGCTACGCCCCGCTGCTCGCCTCGCTGGCGGCGATTCCGGTGACGTTCGTGGTCTCGCGGCGGATCATGCTGCCGAAGGCGGAGACCTCCGGGTCGAAGACGGAGGCCCCCGCGCGTCAGGCGGAAGCGGACGGGATTGCATAAACGTGCAGCGAAACGTATAGTCATGCCATCCAGGAGGAGGATGACATGGCGGTACGTGCGGCGGTGGCCGGGGCGAGTGGATACGCGGGCGGCGAGCTTCTGCGACTGCTTCTCGCGCACCCCGAGGTCGAGATCGGCGCCCTGACCGGCAACTCCAACGCCGGACAGAGACTCGGCGCACTCCAACCGCATCTGCTGCCGCTGGCCGACCGGGTCCTGGAGGGAACTACCCCGGAAGTGCTCGCCGGACACGACGTCGTCTTCCTCGCCCTGCCCCACGGCCAGTCCGCCGCCGTCGCCGAACAGCTCGGCCCCGATGTGCTCGTGGTCGACATGGGCGCCGACTTCCGGCTCGAGGACGCGGCCGACTGGGAGAAGTTCTACGGCTCCCCGCACGCCGGTACCTGGCCCTACGGCCTGCCCGAACTGCCGGGCGCCCGCGCCGCGTTGGAGGGGTCCAAGCGCATCGCGGTGCCCGGTTGCTACCCGACCGCCGTCTCCCTCGCCCTCTTCCCGGCCTACGCCGCCGGGCTCGCCGAGAGCGAGGCCGTGATCGTCGCCGCCTCCGGCACGTCCGGCGCCGGCAAAGCGGCCAAGCCGCACCTGCTGGGCAGCGAGGTCATGGGGTCCATGTCGCCGTACGGCGTCGGGGGCGGCCACCGGCACACCCCCGAGATCATCCAGAACCTCGGCGCCGTGGCGGGTGAGCCGGTCGCCGTCTCCTTCACGCCGACGCTCGCGCCGATGCCCCGCGGCATCCTCGCCACCTGCACCGCGAAGGCGAAGCCCGGCGTCACCGCCGAGTCCGTCCGCGCCGCCTACGAGAAGGCCTTCGCCGACGAACCCTTCGTCCACCTGCTGCCCGAGGGGCAGTGGCCCGCCACGGCGTCCGTCTACGGTTCCAACGCCGTTCAGGTGCAGGTCGCGTACGACGAGGCCGTGGGACGGATCATCGCGATCAGCGCCATCGACAACCTGACCAAGGGCACCGCGGGCGGTGCCCTGCAGAGCATGAACCTCGCCCTCGGGCTCGACGAGTCCACCGGGCTGACGACGATCGGAGTCGCGCCGTGAGTGTGACGGCAGCACAGGGATTCACGGCCGCGGGCATCGCCGCCGGGATCAAGGAGAACGGCAACCCCGACCTGGCCCTCGTGGTCAACAACGGGCCCCGCCTCGCCGCCGCGGGCGTCTTCACCTCCAACCGCGTCAAAGCCGCGCCGGTGCTCTGGTCCGAGCAGGTGCTGAAGGGCGGCCAGGTCTCCGCCGTCGTCCTCAACTCCGGTGGCGCCAACGCCTGTACGGGTCCCAAGGGCTTCCAGGACACGCACGCCACCGCCGAGAAGGTCGCCGACACGCTGGGGCTGAGCGCTGCCGAGGTCGCCGTCGCCTCCACCGGGCTCATCGGGCTGCTGCTGCCGATGGACAAGCTCCTCCCGGGAGTCGAGACCGCCGCCGCCCAACTCTCCCCGCACGGCGGCGAGAAGGCCGCCATCGCCATCAAGACCACCGACTCCGTCCACAAGACCGCCGTGGTCACGAAGGACGGCTGGACCGTCGGCGGCATGGCCAAGGGTGCCGGCATGCTCGCCCCCGGCCTCGCCACCATGCTGGTCGTCCTCACCACGGACGCGGTCGTCGAGAGCGACGTACTGGACAAGGCACTTCGGGACGCCACGCGCACGACCTTCGACCGGGTCGACTCCGACGGCTGCATGTCCACCAACGACACCGTGCTGCTGCTCGCCTCGGGCGCCTCCGAAGTCTCCCCTGAGTACGCGGAGTTCGCGGAGGCGGTCCGGGCCGTCTGTGACGACCTCGGTCAGCAGCTGATCCGGGACGCCGAGGGTGCCAGCAAGGACATCAAGGTCGAGGTCGTCAACGCCGCGAGCGAGGACGACGCCGTCGAGGTGGGCCGCTCCATCGCCCGCAACAACCTCCTCAAGTGCGCCATCCACGGCGAAGACCCCAACTGGGGACGGGTGTTGTCCGCGATCGGCACGACCAAGGCCGCC
The DNA here is from genome assembly GCF_044750545.1 of Streptomyces sp. NPDC088794. NCBI lineage: Bacteria > Bacillati > Actinomycetota > Actinomycetes > Kitasatosporales > Streptomycetaceae > Streptomyces > Streptomyces sp. NPDC088794. Next base: position 124,903 of record NZ_JBIVKB010000013.1, read on the forward strand.
TTCGAGCCCGATCAGCTGAACGTGGCGATCAACGGCGTCTGGGTCTGCAAGAACGGTGGGGTCGGCGAGGACCGCGACAAGGTCGACATGCGCTACCGCGAGGTGCACATCGTCGCCGATCTGGCCGCCGGGTCCGAGACCGCGACCATCTGGACCAACGACCTCACCGCCGACTACGTCCACGAGAACAGCGCGTACTCCTCATGAGCAATGTGACCCGGAAGCACACCGCGCTGCCCAAGGCACAGATCCTCATCGAGGCGCTGCCCTGGCTGGTCCGGCACAACGGCAAGACGGTCGTCATCAAGTTCGGCGGCAACGCCATGATCGACGAGGACCTCAAGGCCGCGTTCGCCCAGGACGTCGTGTTCCTGCACCACGCGGGCCTCAAGCCCGTCGTCGTGCACGGCGGCGGCCCGCAGATCAGCGCCGCCCTCGACAAGCACGGCATCGTCAGCGAGTTCAAGGCCGGCCTGCGCGTCACCACCGAGGACGCCATGGACGTCGTCCGCATGGTGCTCGCCGGACAGGTCCAGCGCGAACTCGTCGGGCTGCTCAACCAACACGGGCCGCTGGCCGTGGGGTTGACCGGCGAGGACGCGCACACCATCACCGCCACCAAGCACCGGCCCGAGATCGACGGCGAGTTGGTCGACATCGGGCGGGTGGGCGAGATCACCGCGATCGACACGGGCGCGATCGAGGCACTGCTCGCCGACGGCCGGATCCCGGTCATCTCCTCGATCGCCCGTTCCGAGGACGACGGACATGTCTACAACGTCAATGCTGATACGGCTGCTGCGGCACTCGCTGCGGCACTGGGCGCCGAAACCCTCATGGTCCTCACGGACGTCGAGGGCCTCTACGAGGACTGGCCGCACAGCGACGAGGTGATCAGCCGCCTCACCGCTTCCCAACTGGAGAAGCTGCTGCCGGAGTTGAGCTCCGGCATGGTGCCGAAGATGGAGGGCTGTCTGCACGCCGTGCGCGGCGGAGTCACCACCGCCCGCGTCATCGACGGCCGGGTCCAGCACTCGATCCTGCTGGAGATCTTCACCGACGAGGGCATCGGCACGATGGTCGTGGCCGACGAGCAGGAGGGGGACGCCGAATGACCGCCAACGAAGAGTTGACGGAGCGGTGGCAGGGCTCGCTCATGAACAACTACGGCACCCCGCGACTGCCCCTCGTGCGCGGCGCGGGCGCCAAACTGTGGGACGCCGACGGCAAGGAGTACCTCGACTTCGTCGGCGGCATCGCGGTCAACGCGCTCGGCCACGCCCACCCGGCGATCGTCGAGGCCGTCAGCAGGCAGATCGCCTCCCTCGGCCACGTCTCCAACCTCTTCATCGCCGAACCGCCCGTCCTCCTCGCCGAACGGCTCCTCCAGCACTTCGGCCGGGACGGCAAGGTCTACTTCTGCAACTCGGGCGCCGAGGCCAACGAGGGCGCCTTCAAGATCGGCCGGCTGACCGGCCGGCCGCACATGGTCGCCACCGAGGGCGGCTTCCACGGCCGCACCATGGGCGCCCTCGCACTCACCGGCCAGCCCGGCAAGCAGGAACCCTTCCGGCCGCTGCCCGGCGACGTCACCCACGTTCCCTACGGCGACGCGCAGGCGCTGGCCGCCGCGGTCACCGAGGAGACCGCGATCGTCGTCATCGAACCGATCCAGGGCGAGAACGGCGTCGTGGTGCCCCCGCCGGGCTACCTCAAGGCCGCCCGCGCCATCACTGCCGCCACCGGATCGCTGCTGGTCCTCGACGAGGTGCAGACCGGCGTCGGGCGTACCGGCCACTGGTTCGAGTACCAGGCCCACGACGGCGTCCTGCCCGACGTGGTCACGCTGGCCAAGGGGCTCGGCGGCGGGCTGCCGCTCGGCGCCACGGTCGCCTTCGGACGCGCCGCGGAGCTGCTCCAGCCGGGGCACCACGGCACGACCTTCGGCGGCAACCCCGTCGCCTGCGCCGCCGGACTCGCCGTCCTCGACACGATCGAGAACGAGGGGTTGCTGGAGAACGTCAAGCGGCAGAGCGAGAGGTTGCGGGACGGAATCGAGTCGCTCGGCCATCCCGTGATCGGCCATGTCCGGGGTGCGGGCCTCCTCCTGGGTATCGTGCTCACCGAGCCGCTCGCGCCCAAGGTGCAGCAGGCGGCTCAGGAGGCCGGCTTCCTGGTGAACGCGCCCGCCCCCGACGTCGTACGGCTGATGCCACCGCTGAATCTGCGCGACGACGAGGTGGACGCGCTGATCGCTGCGCTGCCCGGCGTCCTTGACGAGGCACACGGGGACGGATGATCCGGGAATGAGACGACGACGATGAGTCAGGCGCAGGACGACGACGTACAGCATGCCGGGCCCGCCGTGCCGCAGACGCGGACCGCACGGCACCGGCGGATCGTGGACATCCTCAACCGGCAGGCGGTGCGGTCGCAGAGTCAGCTGGCGAAGTTGCTGGCGGACGACGGGTTGACGGTTACTCAGGCGACGTTGTCCCGGGATCTCGACGAGTTGAACGCGGTGAAGATCCGTAACACCGAGGGCGATCTCATCTACGCGGTGCCCAGCGAGGGCGGTTTTCGCACGCCCCGGGCGCCGTTGGGGGAGTCGGCGAAGGAGGAGCGGATGCGGCGGCTCTCTTCCGAGCTGCTGATCTCTGCGGAGGCTTCGGCGAACCTTGTTGTGTTGCGGACGCCGCCTGGTGCCGCGCAGTTCTTGGCGTCGGCGATTGATCAGGCTGAGCTGCATGACATCTTGGGGACCATCGCCGGTGATGACACGTTGCTGTTGATCAGCCGGGAGGCTACGGGCGGGCAGGCGCTGGCCGAGCATTTGTTGCGGTTGGCTCAGAACGGGCATTGAGGTGGTTTTGTCGGGTGCGCGCCCGTTGTGGCTGGTCGCGCAGTTCCCCGCGCCCCTGGGTAACTCCACCTAGCCCAGTCGGGATGCCAGGCCTCCGGTGCATCTGACCTCGTCGCCTGCTGTGATGAGCAGGGCCTCTACGTCAGGCAGTGACTCCAGCCACCGTAGGCCCTGTCTCGAACCCATCGCGAAAGCCGCCGTCGCCCAGCAGTCCGCCCATGTCAGTTGGGGGGCGACCACCGTGACCGCCACCAAGTCCGAGATCGCGGAGCGGCCCGTGCTGGGGTCGACTATGTGCGTGCCGCGTTCCGCCGTGCCCGAGGTCGCGACCGCCAGTTCGTCCATGCCCGCGGCCGAGATGACCGCCGCGAGGCCGCCGGGCCGGATCGGGTCCGACACGCCTACGCGCCAGGGGCGTTGGGGGCCGGGGACGCCGAGGAGCTGGACGTCGCCGCCGCCGTTGACGCTGACGCCCGTCGCGCCGGCCGCCAGGATGAGACGGGCCGCGCGTTCGGCGGACCAGCCCTTGACGATGCCGGTCGGGTCGAGCCGGCCCTGGTACGTCGTGCTGAACCAGCCGTCGCTCAACCGCTCGGCCTCGGCGCCGAGTTCGAGGACCTCGGCGACCTCGGGGTCGCACTCACCGAGGGTCAGTTCGCCCCGCGCCAGCCGGGAGATCTGACTGTCGTCGCGGTAGGTGCTGAACACCTCGTCGACCCGGTGCAGTCCGGCGACGGCCTCCTCCAGCGCCGCGCGCACCGCACCGGGCTCCCCACCGCGGACGTCGAAGGAGAAGACGGTCCCCATGACCTCCTCCGCATGACGTACCGCGGCGGGAGCCTCTGCCGATTCGGCCACCGCCTCAGCCACCGGCCTGGTCCAGCGCCGACTGCAGGGACTGCTTGTAGCCCGCGCTCGTGTACGTGGCGGTCGAGACCGAGTCGATGTCCGCGCTGCCCTTGGCGACGGCTTCCTGGTTCAGCTTCGGGATGGCCAGCGCCGTCTTCTGGTCGCTGGTGCCGCCCTTGGGCGCCTGCACCGCCTCGGCCTTGGTGAGCTTGCCGTTGCTGACGGTGATGCGGACCTGGACCGCGCCGTACATCGTCTGCGCTACGGCGCCCGTCACCGTCTTCGCCTGCGTGGATCCGGAGTCGGAGCCCGAGCCGGCGCCGGAGGAGGACCCCGTACCGCCGCCCTGCGCGTTGCCGGCCGCCTTCATCTTGTCGATGGCCGACTGGAGGGACTGCTTGTAACCGCCGCTCGTGTACGTGGCACTGGACACCGAGTCGATGTCCGCGCTCTGGGCGGCGACGGCCTCCTGGTTGAGCTTCGGGATGGCCAGCGCCGTCTTCTGGTCGCTGGTGCCGCCCTTGGGGGCCTGGATCGCCTCGGCCTTGGTGATCTTGCCGCCTGCGACGGTGAGCCGTACCTGGACGACGCCGTACTCGGTCTGGGCCGGGTTCCCGTCGACGGTGCCCGTGCCGGTGGCCGCGGCGCCGCCCTGGGGCGACTCCTGGGCTCCCACCGTCTGCTGCGGCACCACACCGGCCGCCGCGGCGCCCGGGTCGGACGCCGGCTTCAGCGACAGCAGCAGCACCACGCCCGAGACGGTGGCGGCGGTGGCCAGCACGACACGCCGGATGGGATGACTCTTCCTCATCGGTTCAAAGCTCCTGAAGTCCCGTCGCTCACATCTCGAACGACTCGTGATGGATGCGGCGGGCGGGCACTCCCGCGCCGCGCAGTGCTTCGTACACGGACTGCGCGAACCCGGGCGGGCCGCACATGAACACGTCGTGGTCGTCGATGTCCGGCAGCTTCTGCCTGAGCCGCTCCGCCGAGATGTCGGGGCGCTCGCCGTCCGGGCTGTTGACCGCGTACATCAGGCGGGCGCCGCGGTCGTTGGCGATGGCGGCCAGTTCGTCCCACAGCGCCAGGTCCTGGGTGGTGTTGGCCCGGTACAGCAGCGTGATGTCGCCGGAGGCGCCGGGCAGTGTCTCGAACAGCGCCCGCATCGGCGTGATGCCGACCCCGCCCGCGACCAGCAGCACCTTGCCGCGGCTGCGGCGCTGGGCGGTCAGCGCGCCGTAGGGGCCCTCGGCCCACACCTTGGTGCCGGGCGTCAGCTCGCGCAGCCGCGCGCTGTGGTCGCCGATCGCCTTCACCGTGATCCGCAGCATGTCGGGGCGGGGCGCCGCCGACAGCGAGTACGGGTGGGAGGAGAACCGCATGCCGGGGGCCAGGAACCGCCAGCGGAAGAACTGCCCCGCCTGCGCGCCCATCCGGTGCAGCTTGCGCCCGCTGATGAGCACCGACACGATGCCCGGCGTCTCCTCGATGACCGCCTCGACGCGCATGCGGTGGCGGAAGTTCAGCCGGATCGGGGCGAGGATGCGGTACCAGAGGACCAGCGCGGTGACCGACCCGTAGAGCACGTACCAGAAGGTCTTGGCGGTCGGCTCGACGGCGAAGTCGTTGCCGGTGGAGATCTGGTGCCAGAAGGTCAGGAAGACCGCCGCGTACGTCAGCAGGTGGACGTGGTACCAGGTGTCGTACGGGATCAGCTTGCGGATGCCGCCGACCGAGATCAGGCCGATGAAGAACAGCAGGCCGGTGCCGATGGCGGCCTTGCCCATGTCCGGCAGCTGGTTCACCGAGTCGATCGTCTGCTGGACGATGTCGCCGAGCGACTTGCCGGCCTGCAACGCGTATCCCCACATCGTGAGGAACACGTGCGCGAGCACCAGGCAGACCGTGTAGCGGCCGGACATCGCGTGCCAGCGGGCCACCCGGTCCGAGCCCACCCGGCGTTCCAGGGCGGGCACCCGGGCCATCTGGAGCACGACCAGCGCCATCAGGTAGCCGGCCAGCAGGCCGGTGATCCGGCCCGCGTTGAGGATCTTGCTGTTGTTGTCGGCGATCGACGGTGTGTTGTGCCACCACAGCCACAGCACGCCGACCGCGCCCGCGAACACCGCGAGCAGCAGGACGGTCGCCGGGGAGCGGCGCGGACGGATGCGGCGCATCGTCTGGCGGCGGGCAGCACGGCCGCCTGCGAGCGTGGTGGTCACGTTTCCTCCGGGAACGGGGGCAAGGGGGTTGGCGTGGGGTCCCTTGGCCCTGGAATACGTGCCGTGACGCTCGTGTGTTCAGCTGCGTGCGGAGTCCAGTGCGGACTGAAGAGACTGGCGGTAACCGTCACTTGTGTAGGTGGCGCCGGAGACGGTGTCGATGCTCGCGCTCTGGGCCTGGAGGGCCTCGCTGCGCAGCCGGGGGAGCGCGTAGCTGTTGATCTCCTGGTCCCGCGGATTGTCCGTCGGGTAACTGACGGCGGTGACGTCGGTGAGCCTGCCGTTCTTGAGGGTGATCCGGATCCGTACGGGCCCCCAGCGGGTTTGGATCGTGTCGCCGGTCACGGTCCTCGTACCGGTGGCCGATCCGCTCGAACCGCCGGACGCGCTCGAACCGTTCGACGGCGCGGGCACCGCCACGGCCACGGTCGGCGTCGAGTGCGGCTTCAGCGACAGCAGCAGCACCATCCCGGAGACGGTGGCGGCGCACGCCAGCACGATCCGGCGCAGCGGGCGGTCCTTCTTCAACGCGTGCACGTGTGCCGCCTCACAGTTCGAACGACTCGTGGTGGATACGGCGGTTCGGCACACCGGCGCTGCGCAGCGCCTCGTACAGGTCGCGGGCGAAGCCGTGCGGACCGCAGAGGTAGATGTCGTGGCCGGCCAGGTCCGGGACGGACGCGCGCAGGGCGCGTGCGGTCAGGTCGGGGCGCTGCCCGTCCGGTCCGTTGAGCGCGTAGAGCACCGTCGCCCCGCGCCGGCGCGCGATGGCCTCCAGCTCTCGGCCCAGGGCGAGGTCCTCGGCCCTGCGGGCGCGGTAGAGGAGGGTGACCTCCCCGGGCAGCGTCTCGAACAGGGCCCGCAGCGGGGTGATGCCGACGCCGCCCGCGATCAGCAGGGACCTGGGCGATGTCTGCCGGTCCGCGGTCAGGGAGCCGTACGGGCCCTCCGCCCACACCCGCGTGCCGGGCCGCAGCCGTGAGACGGCCGCGCTGTGGTCGCCGAGCGCCTTGACCGTGATCCGCATCAGGTCCCGGCGCGGCGGAGCCGACAGCGAGTACGGAGTCGACGTCCAGCCCAAGCCCTCACCGAGGAACCGCCAGCGGAAGAACTGCCCCGGCCGCGCGTCGAGTTCGTCCAGCCGCTGTCCCTGTACGACGACCGAGAACACGCCCGGCGCCTCCTGGTGCACGGACCTCACCCGCAGCCGGTGGCGCAGGTTGAGCCGTACCGGGGCGAGGATCCGGAACCACAGCACCAGGGCCGCGACGCCGAGGTACAGCGCGTACCAGGCGGCCGTGGCACCGGCGTGCCCGCTGAGTTCGTTGCCGAGGGTCAGCTGGTGGAAGAAGGAGAGGAAGACGGCCAGGTAGGTGAGCAGGTGGAGGTAGTACCAGACCTCGTGGCCGAGGCGACGGCGAGCGGCCCGGGCCGAGGTGATACCGACCGCGAACAGGATCAGCGTGCCGAAGGTCGCCTTGAGCATGTCCGGGTAGTCCAGGACCACGGTGACCGTCTCGTGCCACAGGGAGAAGCCGTCCTGGGCGGCGTACCCGAGGAGGATCAGCACGATGTGCGCGAGAAGCAGGCAGACGGTGTACCGGCCGGCCATCGCGTGCCAGCGGGCCACCCGGTCGGAGCCGATCCGCCGCTCCAGCAGCGGTACGCGCGCCATCAGCCCGACGAGCACCGCGCAGGCGTACCCGCACAGCAGCCCGGCGATCCGCCCCGCCCCGGTCAGCCAGCCGGCTGCGCCGACGACGGATCCGGTGTCGGCCCACCACAGGGCGACCACGGCCGCGGCCCCCGCCCACAGCAGCGCGAGCACGGCTCCCGCGGGGGAGCGTCGCGCCGGTGGCGCCAGGGCGGGTGCTGCCCGCCGGTCGTACAGGGTGGTCATCCGGTACGTCCTTTCGTCTTCGGAGGACGAATCGCCTCTGGAGGACGAAACACTGCCCGCGCAACTTCTCAGGACCCTCTGAACCGGCACCCCGCCCAGCCGACTCAGAGCAAACTCAGAGCTTCGGGTGGAGCGTGCCGTCCCCGCGAGGGGTGATCCTGGTAAGGACATGAACACCACCCGCTCCGGCCGCCCCGCTCTCGTCCGCCCCGACGGCACACCGCCGCGCGTCCTGGTCGTCGACGACGATCCGGATCTCGCCGAGGTGCTCTCCGGGGCCCTGCGCTACGAGGGCTGGCAGGTCCGCTCGGCCGGTGACGGTGCCTCGGCGCTGGCCGCCGCCCGGTCCCTGATGCCCGACGCGGTGGTGCTCGACGTGATGCTCCCGGACACCGACGGCCTGGCCGTGCTGCGCTCCCTGCACACCGTCAAGCCCGACGTCTGCGTGCTCTTCCTGACCGCGCGGGACGCGGTGGAGGACCGCATCGCGGGCATCACCGCGGGCGGCGACGACTACGTCACCAAGCCGTTCAGCCTGGAGGAGGTCGTCGCCCGGGTGCGCGGTCTGCTGCGTCGCGCCGGCATGGCGCGGCAGCAGGACGAGGGTCCGCGGCTGACCGTCGGCGACCTGGCCATGGACGAGGAGGCCCGCGAGGTCACCCGGGCCGGCGAGCTGATCGAGCTGTCCCCGACCGAGTTCGAACTGCTCCGGTTCCTGATGCGCAATCCGCGCCGGGTGCTCAGCAAGGCACAGATCCTCGACCGGGTCTGGTCCTACGACTTCGGGGGCCGTGCCCACGTCGTCGAGCTGTACATCTCGTATCTGCGCAAGAAGGTGGACGCGGGCCGTGAGCCGATGATCCACACGGTGCGCGGTGCCGGATACGTGCTCAAGCCGACGGCCCGATGAGGTTCCGGCCGCGGCTGCCCCGGCCGCGCACCCTGCGGGCCCGGCTCATCGTGGGCCTGGTCGTGCTGCTGGCCGTCAGTTGTGCCGCGGTCGGCGTAGCGGCGGTCGTCGAGCTGAACGGGTTCCTCACCAGCCGGCTGGACGAGCAGCTGACCCAGGCCGGCAGTCGGTTCCCGGCGAGTCTGGAACACGGCGGCACCCTGCCGGACGACCATGACGGCGACGAGGGCGGCGACACCCGCCGCCAGGCCACCGGGACGTTCGGCGCCCGGCTGGTCGACGGCTCGGTCACCAACGCGGCCGTCGTCCGCCCGACCGGCACCAGGAACGTCCCCCTGAGCGACGACGACGTGAAGCACCTCGCCGCGCTCCCGGCCGACGGCAGAGGGCACAGCGTCGACCTGTCCGCCCTGGACGGCTACCGGGTCGTCGCCTCACGGGGCAAGGACGGCGACGTGCTGATCACCGGGCTGCCGCTGGAGCCGGTGGAGGCCCCCGTCCACCGGCTCGAACTGGTTGCCGCGGTCGTCTTCGGCCTGGCCCTCACCCTCACCGGCGTCGCGGGCGCCCTCTGGGTGCGCTGGTCGCTGCGGCCGCTGAGCCGGGTCGCCGACACCGCCACCCGGGTCAGCGAACTCCCGCTCGCCAGCGGTGAGGTGGCCCTGCCGCCGCGAGCCCCGGAGTCCGACCCGCGCAGCGAGGTGGGACGGGTCGCGGGGGCCTTCAACCGCATGCTGGGCCATGTGGAGGACGCGCTCACCAAACGGCACGCGAGCGAGGAGCGGCTGCGCAGCTTCGCGGCCGACGCCAGCCACGAGCTGCGTACCCCGGTCGCCACGGTGCGCGGCCACGCCGAACTCGCCCTGCTGCACCCCGACCCGGTGCCGCCGGAGATCACCCGCGCCCTCGAACGCATCGCCGCCGAGTCGGCCCGTATGGGCGCGATGGTCGACGACCTGCTCCTGCTCGCCCGTCTGGACGCGGGCCGCCCCCTCGAACGTCTCCCCGTCGACCTGACCCGTCTGGTGCTCGACGCCGTCACCGACGCCCGGGCCGCGGGCTCCGACCACCGCTGGACCCTGGAACTCCCGGCGGAGCCGGTCACCGTCATCGGTGACGACCACCGTCTCCACCAGGTGTTGGCCAACCTGTTGACCAACGCACGGGTGCACACGCCCGTCGGCACCGAAGTGACCGTCTCCCTGGAGACCGACGACGGCACCGCCGTCCTCAGGGTCATCGACGACGGCCCCGGCGTCCCCGACGACATCCGGCCCGGTGTCTTCGAACGCTTCACCCGGGCCGACCGCCGCCGCACGGAGGCCCCCGGCGGCGGCGCGGGCCTCGGCCTGTCCATCGTGGCGGCGGTCGTGGAGGCGCACGGCGGGAGTGTGAGCCTGGAGAGCGTGCCGGGGGCGACCGCTTTCACCGTACGACTCAGTAGCGGGTGATCGCCGTGCTCCCGCCCGTCGTGCCGATCGCGATGTGCGGCTCGCTCCAGGGCCGCACCCAGGTGAGGATCGCGCGCATCGCGTCGCTGGACACCGACACACAACCGGCCGTCGATCCGCGCCCGTTGACGTGCAGGAAGATCCCGGCACCGCGACCCCGCACCCGCTGGTGGTAGTTGAAGCCGACGACGAGCGCGTAGGCGTACTGCGTGGTGTAGGAGGCGAGTTGCTCGGACTCCGAGGCGCGGCAGTCCTTCGGGCGGGGCTCGGTCCAACGGTTGTAGAACACCGAGGAGTTGTCCTCGCACCACCAGGAACTCGCGTGCACGGCACGGTACTTGTAGCGCGTGCCGCCCGGCGCGGCCTTGATGCCGAAGGCGAAGGGGAGGTCGTACAGCCCGGTGGGTGTCGTGTTCGTGCCCTGCTTGCGGGCGGTGCCCTCGACGAGTCCCCTCGCGCCGAACCGGGCCGCGGCCGAACCGGCCTTCACCCACTGCCCGTTGCGCAGGTCCCACCATGTCACCGTCCCGGTGGTGGACCCGGTCGAGGAGGCGACGGCGGTGATCAGCTGGCTGCCGCCCCCGGTGTCGGCCATCCGGGCCGGCAGCGGCGGGGCGGCGTCGGGCGCGGCGGCGCCGAGCACCAGGAGGGAGGCGGAGACCAGGGAACCGGCGGCGAGAGCTGAGCGCATGGCTCAGACCGTAGAGGGCGGCAGCGGCAACGGCAGCCCGGGTAGGCCATCCAGGCTCGTGGCGATGTGGTCCTTCTTGGTGAAGTACGCGCTGAGCGAGTCGTCGTCCTCGCGCGCGAACCGCTTGCGGTGCAGATCACGGTCCTCGTCGTACGACATGTAGGGCACCGCGTATCCGCAGCTGTCCCGGACGAGTTCGGCCGTCACGACGATGACCGCGCGCAGCCCGTGCTGGGTCGGGTCGATGTCCGGGAAATGCGCGAGGAGTTCCTTGAAGCGGGGGTCGTCCCGGAAGACCGGTTCGCCGCGGCCGTGCACCCGCACGATGTTCGGCGGGCCCTGGAAGGCGCACCACATCAAGGTGATCCGGCCGTTCTCGCGCAGGTGCGCGATCGTCTCCGCATTGGACCCGGCGAAGTCCAGATAGGCCACCGTGAGCTCGTCGAGCACCACGAAGGAACCCTTGAGGCCCTTGGGGGAGAGGTTGACCGTCCCGTCGCCGGACAGAGGAGCGGTCGCGGTGAAGAAGAGGGGCTGCGCCTCGATGAACGTGCGCAGTCTGCCGTCTATGCGTTCGTATGTCTTTCCCACGTCAGCCGATTATGAACGAAATTCTTTCGACTGTCTAAGGAATTGTCGGGTCCGTATGCGCCGTGCGACGCGTACGGACCCCGCCGTGGCCACCCCGGCCGGCGCTCACTCGGGGCGGCCACAGCGCCTGTCACGTCACTGGGTGAGCGTGCAGGCGGCCAGGGAGTCCAGTCCGGCCGGCTTCTCGGCCGTGCGGCCGATGGAGATGGCGATGCGGTCGATGGTCGAGGTCCGCTTGTCCGCCAACGGGCCCAGGATGGCGTTCTGGACGAAGTTGGCGCCGCCCTGTCCGACGGTGTCGACGAGGCGCTTGTTGGCCTCGTCGATCTGGGTCTGGAGGAGGGCGAGGTTGCGGTCGACCTCGGCCTGCGCGGACGCCGGGATCTCCGGCAGCTGCGAGGCGACGTCGGGGCAGCTGATCGTGCCGACGCCGGTGTTCTCGCCGCCGGCCGCGTCGCCCGCACCGGTTGCGCCCTCGGCGCCCTCCGCCGCCGCGGCCGTCTCGCTGGGCGCGGCGGAGACGTCGTCACCGGCACCCGTGTCCTCACCCGTGCCCGTGTCGCCACCGGTGTCGGCGACGCCCCCGGCCTTCAGGGTGCAGGGCGCCAGCGCGTCCAGTCCGGTCGGCTTCTCGGCGGTGCGGCCGATGGCGGTGGCGATGCGGTTGACGGTGGCGATCCGCTTGTCCTCCAGCGGGCCGAGGATGGCGTTCTGGACGAAGTTGGCGCCGCCCTGTCCGACGGTGTCGACGAGGCGCTTGTTGGCCTCGTCGATCTGGGTCTGGAGGAGGGCGAGGTTGCGGTCGACCTCGGCCTGGGCGGACGCCGGGATCTCCGGCAGCTGGGACGCGACGTCCGGGCAGGCGATCGTGCCCGGGTCGGCCAGCGTCCGGGCGGTGTTCCCGTTGCTCTTGGACGACTCCCCGGCCAGTGCGGAACCGGCGATCACCGCGCCGGACAGCACCAGCGCGGCAGCACCGCCGATGAACGCGACGCGGCGCTTGTTGTACTTCGGAAGAGCCCTGGACATGGGGATGCCTCACTCAAGTCGGGGGTGTGTCGGGGGTGTTCGGTGTTTACAAACGCGGCGCCTGCGTTCGGCGAGAGGTACGGGCAAGCGGTTTCTGATGTTCAAGGAAGTTGCAAAAATCCCGGCCCGGTATCCCGTCGGCGTGCCGACCCGGCCCTTGGCCGACCGTCTCCCGCACCCCGGATTGACGAACCATGCAGAGTGCTGCATACTCATGCATGTCAGCGAATGCACTGTGAGGAGAAACCCGTGACCGAGCGCGTCGTACTCGCCTACTCAGGCGGATTGGACACCTCCGTCGCCATCGGCTGGATCGCCGAGGAGACGGGCGCCGAGGTCATCGCCGTTGCGGTCGACGTCGGCCAGGGTGGCGAGGACCTGGACGTCATCCGCAAGCGCGCCCTCGCGTGCGGTGCGGTCGAGGCCGAAGTGGCCGACGCCAAGGACGAGTTCGCCGAGGAGTACTGCCTCCCGGCGATCAAGGCCAACGCCCTCTACATGGACCGCTACCCGCTGGTCTCCGCGCTCTCCCGGCCGACGATCGTCAAGCACCTGGTCGCCGCCGCCCACAAGCACGGCGCCACCACGGTCGCCCACGGCTGCACCGGCAAGGGCAACGACCAGGTCCGTTTCGAGGCCGGCATCGTCGCCCTCGCCCCCGACCTCAAGTGCATCGCCCCGGTCCGCGACTACGCGATGACCCGTGACAAGGCGATCGCGTTCTGCGAGGCCAAGAACCTCCCGATCGCGACCACCAAGAAGTCCCCGTACTCCATCGACCAGAACGTCTTCGGACGCGCCGTCGAGACGGGCTTCCTGGAGGACATCTGGAACGCCCCGATCGAGGACATCTACGAGTACACCCAGAACCCGGCGGTCCAGCGCGACGCCGACGAGGTGGTCATCACCTTCAAGGCGGGTGTCCCGGTCGCCCTCGACGGCAAGCCCGTCACCGTCCTCCAGGCCATTCAGCAGCTCAACGAGCGCGCCGGCGCCCAGGGCATCGGCCGGATCGACATGGTCGAGGACCGCCTGGTCGGCATCAAGTCCCGTGAGGTGTATGAGGCTCCGGGCGCGATCGCCCTGATCACCGCCCATCAGGAGCTGGAGAACGTCACCGTCGAGCGCGAACTCGCCCGCTACAAGCGGCAGGTCGAGCAGCGCTGGGGCGAACTGGTCTACGACGGCCAGTGGTTCTCCCCGCTCAAGCGCGCCCTCGACGGCTTCATCGACGAGGCCAGCCAGCACGTCAACGGCGACATCCGCCTCACCCTGCACGGCGGCCGCGCGGTCGTGACCGGCCGGCGCTCCGAGTCGTCCCTGTACGACTTCAACCTCGCCACCTACGACACCGGCGACACCTTCGACCAGGCCGCGGCCAAGGGCTTCATCGACATCTACAGCCTGTCGTCGAAGATCGCCGCCAAGCGGGACCTGGCGTAACCCCCGCGGGTGCCTCGCGCACGCTGACCTGACAGCCGCCTCCTCACCTGAAAAGGTGGGGAGGCGGTGGCACATCCACCCCCTCTTTCCTTCTTTCCTTCCACCCCCTCCGAGGAGTACGAGCAAGTGAGCAGCAACAGCGGTGACGTACGGCTCTGGGGCGGCCGTTTCGCCGACGGTCCCGCCGAGGCCCTGGCGAAGCTGTCCGCGTCCGTCCACTTCGACTGGCGGCTCGCGCCCTACGACATCGCCGGTTCCCGAGCCCACGCGCGCGTGCTGCACAAGGCGCACCTCCTCACGGACGACGAGCTGACCCGGATGCTCGCGGGCCTCGACCAGCTCGAAGCGAACGTCGCCGACGGCACCCTGGTCGGCACGATCGCCGACGAGGACGTCCACACGGCCCTGGAACGCGGCCTGTTGGAGATCCTCGGCCCCGACCTCGGCGGCAAGCTCCGCGCCGGCCGCTCGCGCAACGACCAGGTCGCCACCCTCTTCCGCATGTACCTGCGGGACCACGCCCGCGTGATCGGCGGCCTGATCGCCGACCTCCAGGACGCGCTGATCGGCCTCGCGGAGGCCCACCCCGACGTGGCGATGCCCGGCCGCACCCACCTCCAGCACGCCCAGCCGGTCCTGTTCGCCCACCACGTCCTGGCCCACGTCCAGCCCCTGTCCCGGGACGCGGAACGCCTGCGCCAGTGGGACGAGCGCACCGCCGTCTCCCCGTACGGCTCCGGCGCCCTCGCGGGCTCGTCCCTCGGCCTGGACCCGGAGTCGGTGGCGAAGGACCTCGGCTTCGAGCACGGCTCGGTCGCCAACTCGATCGACGGCACGGCGTCCCGCGACTTCGTCGCCGAGTTCGCGTTCATCACGGCGATGATCGGTGTGAACCTCTCCCGGATCGCCGAGGAGGTCATCATCTGGAACACGAAGGAGTTCTCCTTCGTCACCCTGCACGACGCCTTCTCCACGGGCTCGTCGATCATGCCGCAGAAGAAGAACCCGGACATCGCGGAGCTGGCGCGCGGCAAGTCGGGCCGCCTGATCGGCAACCTGACGGGCCTCATGGCCACGCTCAAGGCCCTCCCTCTCGCCTACAACCGCGACCTCCAGGAGGACAAGGAACCGGTCTTCGACTCCATCGACCAACTCGAGGTCCTGCTCCCGGCGTTCACCGGCATGATGGCCACCCTCACGGTCCACCGGGACCGCATGGAGGAACTGGCCCCGGCCGGCTTCTCCCTGGCCACCGACATCGCCGAGTGGCTGGTCAAGCAGGGCGTCCCGTTCCGGGTGGCGCACGAGGTCGCGGGCGAGTGCGTGAAGGTCGCGGAGGCCGAGGGCATCGAACTGGACGGCCTGACGGACGAACAGTTCGCGAAAATCTCCGCCCACCTGACCCCGGAGGTCCGGACGGTCCTCAATGTGCCGGGCGCCCTGGCATCCCGAAACGGCCGCGGCGGCACGGCCCCGAGCGCGGTGGCGATCCAACTGGCAGAGGTGAAGCAGGACTTGGCGGCCCAGCAAGAATGGGCCACAGCCAAAGACAAGCGGTAGGGCAGGTCTTTCAGGGGCGCGGGGAACTGCGCGAGCAACCACGACGCACCCGCACCCGCCAAACCACCACAACCCCCCGAGCTCTGAAGCGAAGGTCATCGCGGGCTACGTTGGGAAGGAACCGTACCGGAGCCGACCCCCACGGAGCCCGCGATGCCCTTCGCCCGACTGGCCACAGCAACAACCCCCACCTGCCACATCGGCTTGGGCCTCGCCGCGGTAGGCCGCCCCGGCTACATCAACCTGGGTCGAGAAGAAGACCTCGGAGAGAACCGCAGCGTCGAAACGCTCCGCACCCGCACCCACGAACTCCTCGACGCCGCGTACGCGCAAGGCGTCCGCTACTTCGACGCCGCCCGCTCCTACGGCCGCAGCGAGGAGTTCCTCGCCGACTGGCTGCACGCGAGGCCCGACATCGACGACGTGGTCGTCGGCAGCAAGTGGGGCTACACCTACACCGCCGACTGGACCACGGACGCCGAGAAGCACGAGGTCAAGGACCACACCATCCAGACCTACGACCGCCAGCGCGGCGAAACCGCCGAGCTGCTCGGCGACCACCTGGATCTCTACCAGATCCACTCCGTGACCCCGGACAGCCCGGCCCTCACGGACAAGGAACTGCACGCCAAGCTGGCGGAGGCCGCCGCCCACGGCACCACCATCGGCTTCTCCACCAGCGGCCCCGCCCAGGCGGACGCCATCCGGGCCGCCCTCGCGGTGACGGTCGACGGCGAGCCCCTCTTCCGTACCGTCCAGTCGACGTACAACGCCCTGGAGACCTCGGCGGGCCCCGCCCTCGCCGAGGCGCACGACGCCGGCCTCACGGTGATCGTCAAGGAGGGCATGGCCAACGGAAGGCTGGCGGAGCCGTACGCGCCGGACGCCCTGAAGGCCGTGGCTCAGGAGACGGCCCTCGGCACGGACGCGGTCGCCCTGGCCCTGGTCCTGCGCGAGCCCTGGGCCGGCGTGATCCTCTCCGGCGCCGCGACCGTGGGCCAGCTCGCCTCCAACCTGCACGCGGCCGTCGTGGACCTGGACGAGAACCAGGTGGCCCGCCTCGCCACGCTGGTCGAGGACCCGCAGACGTACTGGGAGAAGCGCGCGCAGCTGCCCTGGCACTGAGAAACCCCTGATGACCACCCGCCTATGAGACGTCCATGCTTGTGATGAGACATCAATGTCTCACATGGGTTACTGTTGTCTCATGGCTCTCGATCGCGACCACGTACTCCGCGCCGCCGCGGCTCTGCTGACCCGTAAATCCACCGCGACCATGGACGAGGTCGCCAAGGCGGCCGGGATCAGCCGGGCCACGCTGCACCGCCAGTTCGCGGGCCGCGACGCGCTCGTACGGGCGCTGGAGGCGCTCGGCATCGCCGAGTGCGAGACCGCGCTGGAGGCGGCGCGGCTGGACGAGGGCCCCGCCGAGGACGCCGTACGACGGCTCGTCCGCGAGGTCGAACCGGCCGCCGGTCTGCTCGCCTTCCTCTACACCGAGAACCAGTTGTTCGAGGGCGAGGAACAGCACGTGGGCTGGGCCCGGATCGACGACCGCATCACCGCCCTGTTCCGGCGCGGCCAGCACAACGGCGAGTTCCGCATCGACCTCACGCCCGCCTGGCTCACCGAGGCGCTGTTCGGCCTGCTGGCCTCCGGTGCCTGGATGGTGCAGAGCGGCAAGGGCGCTCCCAAGGACTTCACCCGCATGATCGCCGAGCTGCTGCTCGGCGGCGCACTGCGCAGAGACGAAACACGCAGAGACGAAACACGGAGAGAGGAATCATGACCAGCACCCTGCAGTCGGCGTCCACGACCGAGGCGGTGAAGCGCCCGGGCCGCTGGCTCGCGCTGTCCGTTCTCGTGCTCGCCGTGCTGCTGGTGGCCGTCGACGCGACCGTCCTCGGTCTCGCGACCCCCTACATCAGCGAGGACCTGAAGCCGTCCTGCACCCAACTCCTCTGGATCGGCGACGTCTACTCCTTCGTGATCGCCGGCCTCCTGGTCTCCATGGGCAGCCTCGGCGACCGCATCGGCCGCAAGCGCATCCTTCTCCTCGGCGCCACCGCCTTCGGCGCGATATCGGTCCTCAACGCCTACGCGTCCACACCGGAGTTGATGATCCTCGCCCGCGCCCTGCTCGGCGTCGCGGGCGCGACCCTCATGCCGGCCACCCTCGCCCTGATCCGCAACCTCTTCCACGACCCGCGCGAGCGCAGCCTGGCGGTCGGTATCTGGGGCGCAACGGCCTCCGCCGGTACGGCCGTCGGCCCCGTCGCGGGCGGCTTCCTGCTGGAACACTTCTGGTGGGGCTCGGTCTTCCTCATCAACCTGCCGGTGATGGCGGTCCTCGTCCTGGTCGGCATCAAGATGCTCCCCGAGTCGAAGAACCCGAACCCCGGGCCGTGGGACATGATCAGCGTCGTGCTGTCCCTGGTCGGCGTGATCGGTGTCGTCTACGCGGTCAAGGAGGCGGCGACACACGGCTTCGAGGTGCACTCGCTCGCGGCGGGTGCGGTGGGCGCGGCGGCCCTGTACTGGTTCGTGCGCCGCCAACTCACGCTCCCGTCGCCCCTGTTGGACATGCGCCTGTTCCGCAACCGCGGCTTCAGCGCGGCGGTCCTGGCCGACCTGCTGACCATCCTCGGCCTGTCCGGGCTGGTGTTCTTCCTCTCCCAGTACCTGCAACTCGTCCAGGGCAGGGGCCCGTTCGAGGCGGGGCTCGCCGAAATCCCCGCGGCGGTAGGGGCGGTGGCGGCCGGTCTGATCGCGGGTCGCGCGGCCCGGCGCTTCTCGGTCCGCTCGGTCGTCGCGGGCGGCCTGGCGGCGGTGGGCCTGGCACTCGCCGTACTGACGACACTGGGCCAGTCGACCGGCTACCCGATCCTCGGTGCCGCGCTGCTCGTGGTGGGTGTCGGCGCCGGCTTCTCCTTCACGGTGACCGCCGACGTCATCCTCTCCTCCGTACCGAAGGAGCAGGCGGGCGCCGCATCGGCGGTCTCGGAGACGGCGTACGAACTGGGAGCGGCCCTCGGAATCGCCGTACTCGGCTCGATCGTGACGGGCGTCTACAGGGGCTTCGCGTCTCCGGCGGGCACGCCGGAAGGGGCGCACGAGTCGCTGGGCGGAGCGGTGGACGCGGCGAACAGCATGCCGACCCGGACGGCTCAGGAAATGCTGACGTCAGCCAGAGAGGCCTTCGTCGACGGCCTCAGCCTGGCATCCGGGGTGGGCGCAATCGTCCTACTGGCAACGGCAGTCGCAGCATGGTTCATGCTGCGAGACCAACGGCTGGACAGCGCCCCGTAAGGGGCGCGGGGAACTGCGCGAGCAACCACAGCGCAGCCGCACCCGAAAACGAACCGCTACGCCGCCTTGGCCTTCGTGGCGTACATGTCCACGTACTCCTGCCCGGACAACCGCATGACCTCGGTCATCACGGAGTCGGTGACAGCCCGCAGCACATACCGATCCCGGTCCATCCCCTCGTACCGCGAGAACTCCAGCGCCTCACCGAACCGAACAGTGACCCGCCCAGGGCGGGGAATCCCCGCACCCCCCGGCTGCAACTTGTCCGTGCCGATCATCGCGAACGGGACGACGGGCGCGCCCGTCATCATCGTGAGCCGGGCGATGCCCGTGCGGCCCCGGTACAGCCGGCCGTCGGGCGACCGCGTGCCCTCGGGATAGATCCCGAAGACCTTGCCCTCCTCCAGCACCCGGCGCCCGGTCATCAACGCCGCCACACCACCGTTGGCACCGTCCCGGTCCACCGGGATCATGCCGACGCCGGTGAAGAACCAGGCCATCAGCCGGCCCTTGAAGCCCTTCCCGGTGACGTACTCGTCCTTGCCGATGAAGAGCACCTGCCGGTCGCAGACCAGCGGAAGGATCATCGAGTCGATGAACGTGAGGTGGTTTCCGGCCAGGATGACGGGACCGTCGCCCGGGATGTGCTCCACGCCCTCCACCTGTGGGCGGAACATCAGGCGCATGATCGGTCCGAGCAGTGCCTTGATGAGCGCGAAGCGGGACAACGGGCCCTCCGGTGTCAAGGGATTCGATATGAGTCTGTGCAGGTCGGGACGATACTCGCGGTTCGACCGGTCGTGCACATCGGGGACCGCGGGTTCACCGAGGTCTTACGCACTGTTGACCCGCGTTTACCTGCGGTGGCGCCCCGTTGGCAGTCGGTAACCGCCCCGGAACGATGTGACGGAGGTCGCGTACCTCGAACGGAGATTCCTATGCGGGCGATCCCCGACGATCCCGGCGAGGTCTCCTGATACGACATCCCGAGTCACCCGCGTGTTCCGGCCGAGGTCTCCCTCGCGTCATGTCCACGACCCTACGATCGGCGCCGAGACAACTAGGGGCTGTCGTTTGGATCAGGCCGGCTGTGAGGTGCGGTGCCTCTTGGCCGAGCCGTGCGTGCCAGGGCCCGCGACGCCGGGCTGATCCAAACGACAGCCCCTAGATCAAGCCGAGGTCAGGGGAGTCGCTCATGGGAGCGCAGGAGAACGAGCAGTCAGGCGGTACCGGGCGACGGGCGCTCCTCGGTGCGGCGGTACTCGGCGCGGGCGGGGCCGTACTCGGTCTGTCCGGCACGGCGAGCGCGGCGGGTGCCGGGCACGGCCACGGCGGCGGACTCAGCAGCCTGCCCAAGCCGACGATCATCGGTCACCGGGGCACCAGCGGCTACCGTCCGGAGCACACCTTCGGCTCGTACGACCTGGCCCTGGACATGGGCGCCGACATCGTCGAGGCCGGTGACCTGGTCCCCACCAAGGACGGTCACCTGGTCTGCCGGCACGAGCCGGAGATCGGCGGCACCACGAACGTCGCCGACCACCCCGAGTTCGCCTCCCGCAAGACCACCAAGTCGCTGGACGGCGTCTCCACCACCGGCTGGTTCACCGAGGACTTCACGCTCGCCGAGCTGAAGACCCTGCGCGCGATCGAGCGCATTCCGGCCAACCGCTCGCACAACACGCTCTACAACGGCCGCTGGGAGATCCCCACCTTCGAAGAGGTGCTCAAGTGGCAGGACGAGCAGACCCGTAAGCGCGGCAAGCAGGTCTTCATCTACCCCGAGATGAAGCACCCCACCTACTTCCGCAAGCGCGGCTTCGAGATGGAGAAGCTGCTCGCGAAGGCCCTGCGCAAGCACGGCAAGGACCGCAGGAACTCGCCGGTCCTCATCCAGTCCTTCGAGCCGACCAGCATCCAGAAGATCAGCAAGCTGGTCGACAACAACCTGGCGGTGCTGCTGTCCGGCACGGGCACCCGCCCCTTCGACTTCATCGACCTGGGCGACCCGCGCACCACCGACGACCTGGTCACGCCGAAGGGCCTGCGCGAGATCGCGACGTACGCGCAGGGCCTGGGTCCGACGCTCGACCTGATCATCACGAAGAACGCCGACGGCAGCCTGAACAAGGAGACCACCCTGGTCGCCGACGCGCACAAGGCGGGCCTGATCCTGCACCCCTACACCATGCGCAACGAGAACCCCTTCCTGCCGCTGGAGTACCGCAAGGGCACGGCCGTGGACGCCTACGGCGACGCGTTCGGCGCCTTCAAGCGGTACTTCGCCACCGGCATCGACGGCGTCTTCACCGACAACGCCGACACCGGTCTGCTGGCCCGCGCGGACTTCCTCAAGCGCTGAACGGCGGCTGAGCCATGGCTCCGTCACTCGTCAACAGCTGAGCACAAAGCCCCGATTGGGGTGACAGTCGGCCGCCCGGGCAACCCATCGCCCGGGCGGCCGCGTCGTGCCGCATATGACGCACAACCTCGTAGCCACCCTGCGCCCACTGCTCGCCGCCGAAGCCTCCGCCGAGGCATATGCCTCCGGAACCGAGCCGGGCGACCTGGAACAGGCCGTCTGGCTCCGCCTCCTGGAGCGCCTCGACTCCGACGGCCCGCCCCGCGACCCGCAGGGCTGGCTGCGCCGGGCTGTCCGCTCCGAGGTCCGCCGCACCCGTCGTACGCACCGCATCGAACGGCCGTACGAGATCGAACCGGCCGACGAAGCCGCCCGCGACCCCGAGCACCTCGCCCTCACCTCGGCCCGCCACCGTGCCCTGCGCGACGCCGTGCGCCGGCTGCCCGGCCGCTGCCCCCGGTTGCTGGAGGCCCTGCTCTCCCCGAAAGACCTGACATACCGGGAAATTGCCGGGGAGTTGGGTATCTCACAGGGAAGTCTCGGCCCGGAACGCTCCAGATGTCTTGGATGTCTCCGTCGTTTGCTCGCGCCGGAGGTTGCGGCACCCGAAGCACGGGGATAGGAGTGAGAACTACAGGCGATCAGGTGAGCGGGAGGCGTGCGCACATGGGCATGAGCGTGACCATCTCGGTGGCGACCGAGCAGGATGCAGAGCAGATCTTCAAGCTCCAGTACCTGAGCTTCCAGAGCGAGGCGGCGCTGTACGGCAACTACCGCATCGACCCGCTCGTCCAGACCCTGGACTCGGTCCGCCAGGAGGTGGCCGCGGACTGCGTCTACGTGGCCCGGCTCGGCGAGGAAGTGGTCGGCTCGGTGCGCGGCCGGATCACCGAGGACGGCTCGGCCGCCATCGGCAAGCTCTGTGTCCACCCCCGCCTCCAGGGCCACGGCATCGGCGCGCGGCTGCTGCGCGCGGCCGAGGGCGCCCTGGTCGAGGAGCGCGGCGCCACGAGGTTCCGCCTCCACACGGGCCACCGCAGCGAGGGCAACCTGCGGCTGTACCGCCGGGTGGGCTACGAGACGGTCGGCACGTCCCAGGGCGCCGACGGCGTACCGATGATCGTCCTGGAGAAGAAGGCGGAGGCGTACGCCACCACCGCGTGACGCCACTGCCGCGGGACGCGACTACGGCTTGGCGGCGCGG
This sequence comes from Streptomyces sp. NPDC088794, assembly GCF_044750545.1. Classification (NCBI taxonomy): domain Bacteria; kingdom Bacillati; phylum Actinomycetota; class Actinomycetes; order Kitasatosporales; family Streptomycetaceae; genus Streptomyces; species Streptomyces sp. NPDC088794. Next base: position 147,287 of record NZ_JBIVKB010000013.1, read on the forward strand.
TTCTTCCGCAGCCAGTACAGCGCGGAGATCGGCAGCAGTACGGGGATGAAGACGTACCCCATGCCGTAGTCCGACCAGACTGTGGCGTCCGGGAAGGCCGAGGGCTCGACCAGCGTCCAGGTACCGACGATCAGCACACCCGCGAGTTCGGCGGCGCAGCACACCTGTGCCGCCTTGCGGGCCGTCTCGCCACCGCGGACCAGCGAGTACGTGATGAAGCCGTACACCAGGCCGGCGAGCGCCGACAGCGAGTAGGCGAGCGGCGCCCGGTCGAACTCGGTGGCGATCTGGTAGACGGAACGCGAGACCGCGCCGACGACCATCACGCCGTAGAACCAGACGAGCAGCATGCCCGGCCCGCTGACGAGCCGTCCGGGCTGTCCGGCCTTCTCGTCCAGGTTCTCTTCCACGGTGGTCAACTCACCCTCCCCAGATGTCGTAGAGCCGCACTTCGAGGACGGCCAGCACCACACCGCCGGCGGCGACCGTCACCGAACCCCAACGAGTGCGCTCCGCCAGCGACATGAACCCGGCCGCCGGGACGCACGCGAACGCGCCGATCAGATAGGCGACGAAGATCGCCGTGCCCTGGTCCGCCTTCTCGCCCCGCGCCAGTTGCACGATCCCGACCACCAGCTGGACCACGGCCAGGAACGACACCACGGCCATGCCGATGAAGTGCCAGTCCTTCGTCGGCTGATCGCGGTAGGCGGCCCACCCGCACCAGGCGGCGAGCAGCAGCGCGGCGACACCGGTCACCAGCGTCAGGGCATCAAGCATGCCGCGACCCTATTACGGGCCAAAAGGCCCGATGCCGTCGCCCCCGCCGTGCGACGTAGGGTCGGGGCCATGAAGATCCACGCCGAAGCCCTCCTGTTCGACAACGACGGCACGCTCGTCTCCTCCCTCGAATCCGTACGTCGTTGCTGGGCTCGCTGGGCGCGGGAGTACGGCATCACCGCCGAGGCGTTCGAGAGCGTCGAACTGCACGGGCGCACGGCCGCGGAGATAGCCGCCGACCTGCTGCCCGCCGACGTCGTACCGGCGGCCGTCGCGCGGATCGAGCAGCTGGAGGTGGAGGACGTGCCCAACGGAGGCGTCCAGCTGCTGCCCGGCACACAGGCGTTCCTCGCCGCCCTGCCCGCCGAGCGCTGGGCCGTCGTCACCTCCGCCACCCGCCCGCTCGCCGAGGCCCGGCTCGACGCCGTCGGCATCCTGCCCAAGACGCTGATCACCGCCGACGACGTCACCCGCGGCAAGCCCGACCCCGAGCCCTACCTCCGCGCCGCCCGCGAACTCGGCGTCGACCCGGCCCGCTGTGTCGTCTTCGAGGACGCCCCGGCCGGCCTGCGAGCGGGCCGCGCGGCCGGCATGACCACCGTGGCGTTGACCACAACGCACCAGGCCCACGAGCTCACCGCCGACCTCGTGGTGAACGACCTCTCGGCCTTGTCCGCGCTGGTCGGCGCCGGGGGAGTGGAGATCTCGGTACGCGGCTGAAAGGTGTCCGCGGCCGTCCAGCATGCGGACGGCGGCATTTGGTAAGGACCATACGTCTGCTTTACTGATCACATGACCACGACGAGCTACCGCACCCTTGCGACCGAGGCGACCCTGACGCCCGGTGCTCGTTGTATGTGTCGAATGTGCGCCTTCTAGAGGGCCCTCGCACCAACCCCTGAGTCTCGCGCCCCGAAGCGAGCAGCTGCGGCATGTCCGTACGTCGTCGAACGCCGTACGTGACCACTCTGCCCCGCGCACCCCTTGTCTTCCCGTACCAGGGCACACCCACGCCCGCGTACTCGACAGTGACGGAAACCCCAGTGATCACGACATCAGGCCTGACCAAGGTCTACCGCTCGCGCGGCCGTGAGGTCACCGCCCTCGACGGCGTCGATCTCCACGTCCGCGAAGGCGAGGTGTACGGCGTCATCGGCCAGTCCGGCGCCGGCAAGTCCTCGCTCATCCGCTGCGTCAACCTGCTGGAGCGCCCCACCGCCGGGACGGTGACCGTCGCCGGACAGGACCTGACCGCACTGGCCGGCCGCGGCCCCCGCGCCGGCCGGGAACTCCGGCAGGCGCGCAGCCGGATCGGCATGGTCTTCCAGCACTTCAACCTGCTGTCCTCGCGGACGGTCCAGGACAACATCGAGCTGCCGCTGGAGATCCTCGGCAGGTCGGGGAAGGAACGGTCCGCCAAGGCGCTCGAGCTCCTCGACCTGGTCGGGCTCGCCGACAAGGCGAAGGCCTACCCCGCCCAGCTCTCCGGCGGCCAGAAGCAGCGCGTCGGCATCGCCCGCGCCCTGGCCGGCGACCCCAAGGTGCTGCTGTCCGACGAGGCGACCAGCGCCCTCGACCCGGAGACCACCCGCTCGATCCTCCAGTTGCTGCGCGACCTGAACCGGCAGCTGGGCCTGACCGTCCTGCTCATCACCCATGAGATGAACGTCGTGAAGTCCATCTGCGACTCCGCCGCCCTCATGGAGCGGGGCCGCATCGTCGAGTCCGGCACGGTGAGCGAGCTGCTCGCGACCCCGGGCTCCGAACTGGCCGCCGCACTGTTCCCGGTCGACGGCGAGGCCACCGGCGCCGACCGCACGGTCGTCGACGTCACCTTCCAGGGCGAGGCCGCGACCCAGCCGGTCATCTCTCAGCTCTCGCGCACCTACAACATCGACATATCGATCCTCGGTGCCGCCATCGACACCGTCGGCGGACTCCAGGTCGGCCGCATGCGGATCGAGCTGCCCGGGCGTTACGAGGACAACGTCGTGCCCATCGGCTTCCTGCGCGAACAGGGCCTGCAGATCGACATCGTGGGCGACTCCCAGCTCGTGAAGGAAGGTGCCAAGTGACCTGGTCCGAGATGCAGCCGCTGCTGTCCCAGGCGTGTTGGGACACCCTCTACATGGTCGGCTGGTCCACCCTCATCGCCGTGGTCGGCGGGCTGCCGCTCGGCGTGCTCCTCGTCCTCACCGACCGGGGTGGGCTGCTGCAGAACGTCGTCGCCAACAAGGTCGTCGGGCAGGTCGTGAACGTCGCCCGGTCGATGCCGTTCATCATCCTGATGGTCGCGCTGATGAGCTTCACGCGCGCCATCACGGGGACGACCATCGGCCGCGAGGCCGCCATCGTGCCGCTCGCCATCGGCGCCATCCCCTTCTTCGCGCGCCTGGTCGAGACGGCTGTCCGCGAAGTGGACGGCGGGCTCGTGGAGGCCGTGCAGTCGATGGGCGGCAACACCTGGACGATCGTGCGCAAGGTCCTCGTACCGGAATCGCTGCCCTCGCTGATCTCCAGCACCACCACGACGATCGTCGCCCTCATCGGCTACTCCGCGATGGCCGGCACGGTCGGCGCGGGCGGCCTCGGCGACATCGCCATCCGCTACGGCTACCAGCGCTTCGAGACCCAGCTGATCTGGATCACCGTCGCGATCCTCGCCGTCGTCATCTCGCTCATCCAGTTCGCCGGCGACTACGCGGCCCGCACGCTGCACCGGCGCGCCGGTCAGTCCGGGGCCGCCCCCAGGCTCCGGCTGCTCAAGGCGTCCACCGCGACGAGCAAGACCGTCTGAGCCACCCCCACCCAGAACGCCCCGCACACCCACCGCGGGTCGCTGCACCCTGAAGGAAAGGCACTTTTCGTGCGTAACACCACAAAGTTCACCACCGCTGTCCTCGCCGCCGGAGCCCTCACCCTCGGGCTCACCGCGTGCGGTTCGGACAAGGACTCCGCGGGTTCCTCCGCCGACTACAGCGGTCCGCTGGTCGTCGCCGCGAGCCCGACCCCGCACGCCGAGATCCTCAACTACGTCAAGGACAACCTGGCGAAGAAGGCGGGACTCGACCTGGAGGTCAAGGAGTTCCAGGACTACATCGTCCCGAACACGGCGACCGAGGACGGCTCGGTGGACGCCAACTACTTCCAGAACCAGCCCTACCTCGACGACTTCAACAAGAAGCGCGGCACCCACATCGTGCCCGTCGTCACGGTGCACCTGGAGCCGCTCGGCCTCTACTCCCACAAGGTCAAGAACGTCGACGCCCTCAAGAGCGGCGCGACCGTCGCCGTCCCCAACGACGCGGTGAACGAGGCGCGTTCGCTGAAGCTGCTCGCCGCGAACGGGCTCATCACCCTCAAGGACGGCGCGGGCAGCGAGGCGACCCCGCAGGACATCGCGAAGAACCCGAAGAACCTCAAGTTCAAGGAGGTCGAGGCGGCCCAGACCGCGCGCTCCCTGGACGACGTGGACGCGGCGGTGATCAACGGCAACTACGCGATCTCCGCGGACATCAAGCCCGCCAAGGACGCCCTCGTCCTGGAGTCCGCGACGAACAGCCCCTACGGCAACTTCCTCGCGGTCAAGGAAGGCAACGAGAAGGACCCGCGAGTGAAGAAGCTCGCCAAGCTCCTCACCTCTCCGGAGGTCAAGAAGTTCATCGAGGACAAGTACGACGGCTCCGTCATCGCGTCCTTCTAGTCCCGTATCGCCACGCACCGGGTCCACTCCCTCACTTGGGGTGGACCCCATGGTGCGTTTCGGTGGCTGCATGCTGCATGCTGGGCAGTTCAGCGGGCCCTGCATGTTCTTCCGAAGGTTACGGAGCGTCGCATGACTAGCACCTTCCCCAACATCTCCATCAGCACGGAGCGGTTGGTGCTGCGTCCCCTCGACGAGGACGATGTGCCCGCACTGGCCGAGATGATGAACGACGAACAGGTCGGCGCCTGGACCGACGTGCCACAGCCGTACACCGAGGACCGCGCCCGCAGCTGGATCACCGAATACGCGCCGGGCGAACGCGCGTCGGGCCGCGGACTCGACTTCGCCGTCACCGAGTTCCTCACCCAGCGTCTGGTGGGCGTCATCCAACTCGCCAAGACCGACTGGCATGTTCGCTCCACCGAACTGTCGTACATCGTCGGCCCCTGGGCCCGCGGCGAGGGCTACGCCTCGGAGGCCGCGCTCGCCACCGCCCAATGGCTGTTCACCGACCAGAAGTTCGAGCGGATCGAGCTGCGCACGGCGGCCGACAACACCGCCTCGCAGCAGGTCGCGCAGAAGATCGGCTGCATCAGCGAGGGCGTCCTGCGCGGCGCGTGCATAGCGCACGTCCGTGCCGAGGACGGCACTTGGAGCGACGTACGCACCGACTTCATCGTGTGGAGTCTGCTGCCCGAGGACCTCGACGGCACCGAGGAGCAGCTCGCCGACACCAGCGGTTTCACCTCGTACACCGACTGGAACTGAACCCTGGGGGAACGAGCGGAACAGCACCGCCCCGGCGGTACCCGACACCAGGTACCCTCACGGAGCCCGACCTGCGTAAACCTCCTGGAGACTGACGACAATGGCCGACCGCGTCACGGTGATCGGCTGGGACGGCTCGCCGCCGACCGCCGCGGCCCGCTCCGCCCTGGGTGCCGCCACCCTGGTCGCCGGCTCCGCCCACCACCTCGCGCTTCCCGAGGTACCGCCCCGCGCCGAACGCATCCGCCTCGGCAGCGTCGCCCTCGCCGCCCGCCGCATCGCCGCCCACCGGGGCTCCGCGGTCGTCCTCGCCGACGGCGATCCCGGGTTCTTCGGAGTCGTACGCACCCTGCGCGCACCGGAGTTCGGCCTGGAGGTCGAGGTCGTCCCCGCCGTCTCCTCGGTCGCCGCCGCCTTCGCCCGGGCCGGCATGCCCTGGGACGACGCGCAGGTGGTCGTCGCTCACCGCCGCACCCTGCGCCGCGCCGTGAACGTGTGCCGCGCCCACGCCAAGGTCGCCGTCCTCACCTCACCGGGCGCGGGCCCCGCCGAACTCGGCCTGCTCCTGGAGGGCGTGCACCGCACCTTCGTCATCTGCGAGGAACTCGGCACCGACCGCGAACAGGTCACCGTCGTCACCTCCGACAAGGCCGCCGACCACACCTGGCGCGACCCGAACGTCGTCATCGTCATCGGCGGCTCCGCCGCACCCGGCGTCGCCGGCGAGGGCGGCTGGCTGGCCGGACGCGACCCGGGCACCGAACCCCGTGGCTGGGTACTGCCCGACGAGTCGTACGGCGGTCACCTCGGCGAGGGCGAGACGGATCTGCTGCGCGCCGCCCAACTCGCCCGGCTGGGACCGCGCGTCGGCGACCTGGTGTGGGACATCGGCTGCGGCAGCGGCGCCTTCACCGTCGAGGCCGCGCGGGCCGGCGCCGCCGTCATCGCCGTCGACCGCGACGTGGCGGCCTGCGCCCGCACCGAGGCCGTCGCGCGCGGCTTCGGCGTCCAGCCGCAGATCATCCACGGCACCGCCCCGCACGTCCTGGAGAACCTCCCCGAACCCGACGTGGTCCGCGTCGGCGGCGGGGGAGCGGCCGTGGTCTCCGCGGTCGTCGACCGCCGCCCGCAGCGCATCGTCGCGCACGCCGCCACCCGCGACGCGGCCGAACTCCTCGGCCGGGACCTGACGGAGCACGGATACCGCGTCGAGTGCGCGCTCCTGCAGTCCGTCGAACTCGACACGCGCGCGTGGACGGAGAAGGAGCGGAGCGTCGCGTTCCTGCTCAGCGGCGTGCTCCCGGAGCGCACCACGTGAGCCCCGTACCGTCCCAGTGATCCTGATTTATTCCGTCCCGGTGATCCTGTAGTCGTACCGCGCGCGGTAGGCTGGCCGACCGTTGTACCGCATCGGGTGGCCCGGCACTTCGTTCCTCAATGTCCGGAAAACGCGCCCGTTTTGGGATGGGGTGTGGTACGGCACAACCGGGGGATGCGCAACGTGGCGCAGTCCACAGCGGCCCGTCGCGGATCAAGCTGCCAAGGCGGGGCAACGGCCGCGACAATGCCACTGAATGGCTTTGTCGCCTTTTACGGACGGGTCGTTCGTGCCGCTGGACAGGCACGCTCGTTCTTCACTGCGGGGGCGGTCGGTGCGCCGTCCCCGGTGGGCTGGACGTAGAAGCACTAACCGATGGGCGAGGGGTACGCATGACGGACACCGGCCAGGTCCCGGGCGAGGGACTGCCGGAGAGCGCAGGCATGGTGGAACAGCCGGGCGTCCCCCCGCACGGCGCGTACACCTACCTCTCCGAGACCACCGCCGAGGACGAAGACCTGTTGCTGCTCCCGGGCGCCCAGAGCCCCTGGGGCAACGAGGTCGCCCCGCCGGCGCCCGAGCCGGTCGTCGAGACCGTGCACGAGCCGGGCCCGCACGAGACGGCGGGCCGGGACAGCGGCTCGGTCGACCTCAACGGCGTACGCCTGCCCGACCCGACACCCGCGCCCGCCCCGGTCCCGCCGCGCCGCCCCCTGCACCTCGGCCCGCCGACCCCCAACGCCTCCGCGAGCCCGGTCCGCTCCCTCGCCGACCGCGGCCCCACGGGAGCGCCGGTCTGGCAGTCGGGCCCGCCGACCCCCGCCGACCCCGAATACCTCGACGCCTCCCAGCCGCTGAGCGACCTGCCCCCGCAGGGCGGGAGCCCCTGGGGCACCGCCGGGTCGCAGGCGGCGGTCCAGACACCGGTCGCCACCGAGGCCGCGGTCGCCGAAACGGTTGTTCCGGCCGAGCAGCCGAGCCCCGAACTGGTGGAGGCGCCTGCGCCGGCGGCCGTCGCTGAGCAGGAGCCGTCCCACGAGGCCCAGGCGATGCCGACCCCCGAGCCGAACGGCGTTGCCGCGTACGGCGATTCGGTCCCGGAGGCAGAAGGAGCGGAGTACGACCACGGCTTGCACAACGGCCAGATTCCGGTGGGCGTGTCCGCCGCGGAGAGCGGACAGAGCTCCGGCGCCGGGTTCGGCGTGGGCGACGGCCGGGGTGTTGAGCCCCCGTTCGTCGTAGAGGGTGGGCAGAGCTCCGGGGCCGGTGTCCCGGTGGACGGCGTTCCTGGTGGCGGGGCCGGCTTCAACGGGGACGGTGTGCCGGGTCTCCCGGTCGCGCCTGTGGCCGACGGCTCGTACGGCGTTCCCGCCGGGGCCCTGCCGCCGCAGGACGGACCGGCCGACGTTCCGGTGGAGCCCACCGGTCCGGACGCCGCGGCGGTCGAGGCGGCCTGGGCCGGTGCCGATGCCGGAGAGATCGTCGGTACGTTCCCGGAGGCGGGGCAGGTGGCCGACGCGACGACCGACGCGATGACCGGCTCTGAGCCGGTTGCCGAGGCCGAGCCCGTCGACCTGGACCCTGCCGGGCAGGTTCCGGAGAACGTCCAGGCATCCGACAGCGGGCAGTTCGTCGAGGCCGTCGCACCCGAGCCGGCGCACGCTTTCGAGGCGCCGCCCGCCGAAGCCCTGCCGCTGCCGGCACCGGAGCCCGAGGCCGCGGTGGCTTTCGAGACGCCCGCGCCCGAAGCTGGCGTGGCTTACGAGACGGCCGCGCCCGAAGCCGGCGTGGCTTTCGAGACTCCCGTGCCCGAGCCCGCTGTGCCTTTCGAGACGCCGGTGGCCGAAGCCGCCCACGACGACTCCGCCGCCCAAGCGGTCCCCGTCGAGCCCGCCCCCCTGGCTGCCGTCGAGCCGACCGGACTCGCCCCCGCCGTGGAGCCGGTCCTCGAACCGACCGAGCCCGAGCCCTATCTCCTCGAAGCCGTCGAGGTCCTCCCGTTCCCCGAGCCCGCGGACTCGGCGCCGGCCCCCGACGACACGGCGGCGGCCCCGCAACTGGCGGAAGCCGTCGCTCCGGCCGCCGACATCGCCGTATCCCATGAGCCGCCCGTCCAGCCTGTGGACCCCGAGTCCAGTGCCTGGGACGGGCCCGCGCAGCCCGCGTTCCCGGAAGCCGAAGTGCATGTCGTGTCCGACCCGGTGACGCCCCTCGCGGTCGTCGCGTCGGCAGATACGGACACCCCCTCCGACGTTCCTGGTGAAGCGCCGGACGGTCGGTCGCCCCTCGCCCCCCAGGGGCCCGTCACCGGCAACGCGCCCGAGTCCGCGGCCCTCCCCCTGGACCTGGCGGCGCCGGAACAGCCCGTCGGCCAGTTCGTCCCCGTCGAGGGCTCGGTGCCGACCACTCCGCACCTCGCGCCGACCCCGCCGCACCCCCTCGTCCTCCCCGCGGAGGAGGAGTCCGTCGGTACGGTTCCCGCACCCCGGGAGGCCGACCCCGACCTCGTACAGCATGCGGAGGACCTGGAGACCAGGGCCGCCGAGCAGGAAGAGAGCACGGCCGTAGTGGCAGAAGCAGCACAGTCCACCGGTCCGGCCGCGCCCGCCTACGACGACGCCGAGCGCGAGGCCGTGCTCAAGGTCATGCGCGAGCGGCGCGACATCCGCAACGGCTTCCGCAGCGACCCCATCCCGCACGACGTCCTGCTGCGCGTCCTGGAGGCGGCCCACACCGCGCCGTCCGTCGGGCACTCGCAGCCCTGGGACTTCGTCGTGATCCGCTCCGCCGAGACGCGCGGCGCGATGCACGAACTGGCCCAGCGCCAGCGCGAGGCCTACGCCAAGTCGCTGCCGAAGGGCCGGGCGAAGCAGTTCAAGGAACTGAAGATCGAGGCCATCCTCGACACCCCGGTGAACATCGTGGTCACCGCCGACCCGACCCGCGGCGGCCGGCACACCCTCGGCCGCCACACCCAGCCCCAGATGGCGCCGTACTCCGCGGCCCTCGCGGTCGAGAACCTCTGGCTCGCCGCCCGCGCCGAGGGCCTCGGCGTCGGCTGGGTCAGCTTCTTCGACGAGCGCGAGATGGTCCGCGCGCTCGGCCTGCCGGAGCACCTCGAGGTCATCGCGTACCTCTGCGTCGGTTACGTCGACGAGTTCCCGGACGAGCCCGAGCTGATGCAGGCCGGCTGGTCCAAGCGGCGCCCCCTGTCATGGGTCGTGCACGAGGAGACGTACGGCCGTCGGGCACTGCCCGGCGAGGACCCGCACGACCTGCTCGGCGAGACCGTCGCCCAGATCCGCCCGCTGGACGCCAAGGCGCTCGGCGAGGCATGGGAACGCCAGAAGCGGATGACCAAGCCGCCGGGCTCGCTCGGCATGCTGGAGATCATCTCCGCTCAACTGTCCGGGCTGTCCCGGCAGTGCCCGCCGCCGATCCCGGAGCCCGCGGCCGTCGCGATCTTCGCCGGTGACCACGGCGTGCACGCGCAGGGGGTCACCCCGTGGCCGCAGGAGGTGACGGCCCAGATGGTGGCCAACTTCCTCGGCGGCGGCGCGGTCTGCAACGCCTTCGCGACCCAGGTGGGCGCCGAGGTCTGCGTGGTGGACGTCGGCGTCGCGTCCGAACTCCCGGCCACGCCCGGCCTGTTGCCCCGCAAGGTGCGCGCCGGCACGTCCGACATGACGACCGGCCCCGCGATGACCCGCGAGGAGGCCAAGCAGGCCATCGAGGTCGGCATCGAGACCGCCCGCGACCTGGTGGCGGCCGGCAACAAGGCGCTGCTCACCGGCGAGATGGGCATCGCGAACACCACCGCGTCCGCCGCGCTGATCTCGGTCTACACGGACACCGACCCCGCCGAGGTGACGGGCCGCGGCACCGGCATCAACGACGAGACGCTGGCCCGCAAGACCGAGGTCGTCCGCCGCGCCATCGAACTCCACCAGCCTGACCCGGCCGACCCCATCGGCGTACTCGCCGCGATCGGCGGCTTCGAGCACGCGGCCATCGTCGGCCTCCTCCTCGGCGGCGCGTCCCTGCGTACGCCGGTGATCCTGGACGGCGTCAGCGCGGGCGCCGCGGCCCTGGTGGCCCGAGCCATCGCCCCGGAGGTCCTCGCGGCCTGCATCGCCGGCCACCGCAGCGCCGAACCGGGCCACGTGGCCGCCCTGAACAAACTCGGCCTCCGCCCCCTGGTCGACCTGGACCTCCGCCTCGGCGAGGGCACGGGCGCGCTGCTGGCTCTGCCGCTGGTACAGAGCACGGCCAGGGCGATGCACGAGGTGGCGACGTTCGATTCGGCGGGGGTCACGGAGAAGTAGGGCCAGAGGAGCGCTGGGGACGGGGGTTTCGGGGGACCGGTGCCCCGGTTCCTTCATAATTCAGTTGCGCTTGTGGGCAGGCGTTCCGCACGGCGATGGGGGTCCCCCCGCTCGAGCGAAGCCGAGAGTGGGGGAGGGTGGGCACAAGCGCCCACCGGCGTGCACTCGGCAACGAAACCGAGCCACCGCACACCCGAGCCGCCCCAGAATCCCCGCTCCCCTTAAAATCTGCACGTCAGGGCATCCGCATCGCACCACCGCCACACCAGGGAGCCGCACCCCCATGGCCGAACACCCCGCCTACCCCGTAGGCCTCCGCCTCACCGGCCGCAGGGTCGTCGTCCTAGGTGCGGGCCAGGTAGCCCAGCGCCGCCTCCCCGCACTCATCGCGGCAGGCGCCGACATCCTCCTCGTATCCCCCGAAGCAACCCCCTCGGTAGAAGCGATGGTGGACGCGGGCGAACTCACCTGGGAGAAGCGCCCGTACGCGGACGGCGACCTCGCCGACGCCTGGTACGCCCTCATCGCCACCAGCGACCCCGACGCCAACACCGCCGCCTCCGCCGAGGCCGAACGCAACCGAGTCTTCTGCGTCCGCTCCGACGACGCCGACCAGGCCACCGCCTGGACCCCGGCCACCGGCCACAGCGAGGGCGTCACGGTTGCCGTCCTCACCACTGACGCCCGCGGCCGCGACCCCCGCCACACCGCCGCCATCAGGGACGCGGTCGTCGCGGGCCTGCGCGACGGCACCCTCGTCGCCCCGCACCACCGCACCCGCACCCCCGGCGTCGCCCTCGTCGGCGGCGGCCCCGGCGACCCGGACCTGATCACCGTCCGAGGCCGCCGCCTGCTCGCCGAGGCGGACGTCGTCATCACCGACCACCTCGGCCCCCGCGACCTCCTCGCCGAACTCTCCCCGAACGTCGAGGTGATCGACGCGGCGAAGCTGCCCTACGGCCGCTTCATGGCCCAGGAGGCCATCAACAACGCCCTGATCGAACACGCGAAGCAGGGCAAGTCGGTCGTACGGCTGAAGGGCGGCGACCCGTTCGTCTACGGCCGCGGGATGGAGGAGGTCCAGGCGCTCGCCGAGGCCGGCATCCCGTGCACGGTCGTGCCCGGCATCTCCAGCTCGATCTCGGTCCCGGGCGCGGCCGGCATCCCGGTCACCCACCGGGGCGTCGCGCACGAGTTCACGGTGGTCAGCGGCCACATCGCCCCCGACGACGAGCGTTCCCTGGTCGACTGGCCGGCCCTCGCCCGGCTGACCGGCACGCTGGTGATCCTGATGGGCGTCGGCACGATCGGGAAGGTGGCCGAAACCCTCGTGGCGCACGGCAAGTCCCCCGACACCCCGGTCGCCGTGATCCAGGAGGGCACCACCGCAGGTCAGCGCCGCGTCGACGCGACCCTCGCGACGGTCGCCGAGACGGTCCGCACGGAGGAAGTGAAGGCCCCGTCGGTCATCGTCATCGGCGAGGTCGTGGACGTAGGCCCCAAGAAGCTTGCGTAACCACGGGTAACCCAACCCGGTTCCAGCCGTTGGCACCACACCCAGGACAAGGCAGTATCACCCTGTGGCCGATCTCATCACCGTTGAGGATCCCGACGACCCGCGCCTGCGTGATTACACGGGCCTGACCGACGTAGAGCTGCGCCGTAAGCGCGAACCGGCCGAGGGCCTGTTCATCGCCGAGGGCGAGAAGGTCATCAGACGGGCCAAGGACACTGGTTACGAGATGCGCTCGATGCTGCTGTCCGCGAAGTGGGTCGACGTCATGCGTGACGTCATCGACGAACTCCCCGCCCCCGTCTACGCGGTGAGCCCGGAGCTGGCTGAACAGGTCACCGGCTACCACGTGCACCGCGGCGCGCTCGCCTCCATGCAGCGCAAGCCGCTGCCGACGGCGGCCGACCTGCTCCAGACCACCCGCCGCGTGGTCGTCATGGAGTCCGTCAACGACCACACCAACATCGGCGCGATCTTCCGCTCGGCGGCGGCCCTGGGCATGGACGCGGTCCTGCTCTCCCCGGACTGCGCCGACCCCCTGTACCGCCGCAGCGTCAAGGTCTCGATGGGCGCCGTCTTCTCCGTCCCCTACGCCCGCCTCGACACCTGGCCCAAGGGCCTGGAGTCGGTCCGCGAGGCCGGCTTCACCCTCCTCGCCCTCACCCCGGACGAGAAGGCCAGATCCCTCGACGAGGCCGCCCCGCACCGCATGAACCGCGTCGCCCTGATGCTCGGCGCCGAGGGCGACGGCCTCTCCACGCAGGCCCTGGTGGCCGCCGACGAATGGGTCCGCATCCCCATGTCCCACGGCGTCGACTCCCTGAACGTCGGCGCGGCGGCCGCGGTCGCCTTCTACGCGGTGGCCACCGGCCGCCCCGAGGCGTAAGCGATGGCACGGCGCGAGGCGATCGTGGCGGTACTGCGCCGCGACGGCCGGGTCCTGGTCGTCCGGCGCGGCCCCACCGTCGCCCGCCCCGGCTACTGGCAACCCCTGAGTGGCAAACTCGAACCGGGGGAGACCCAGCAACAGGCCCTGGTCCGCGAGGTCCACGAGGAGATCGGCCTGACCGTCTCCCCGGGCGCCAAGGTCTGGGAGTCACTCACCGACGACGGCCACTTCCGCCTCCACTGGTGGACCGCCGAGAACTCCACCGACGAACCCGTCCCCGACGGCGACGAGGTCACCGAGGCCCGCTGGGTCACACCGGAGGAGTACCTCGCGCTCACCCCGGTCTTCGAGGCCGACCGAGAGTTCTTCGAACGAATCCTGCCGACCCTCTGACGCCCCGTTCGGTCTGACGCTCATTCGGGCTGACGCCCTATTGAGAAGCGGCCCGATCCGCGTGCGGCTGCTCCTGCCGTACGACATCACGGTCCCCGCCGAGCCCCCGCGACGGCCCCTGACATCCCTGCGCGGCGGCGATGCCGAGCGCAACGAGCAGCGTCACCACGACGAACACGAACAGCCGTTGCCGCAACAGCCGCGGATTGGCGGGCCGCCGACCGGTCCCCGTGGGCCGGGGCCCCGGCCGCCCGGTACCGCTGCGCGGCGCGGGCCGACTCCCACTGCCGTTGCCGGAACGCGTCGTGTTCCGCGCGGGGGGCGTGCTGCGGCCACCCGCGCGGGACGAGGACGGACCACCCCCGCGGGACGCACTGCTACCCCGGGAAGGAGCATTGCCCCGAGGCCCGGCCGAACCCTGCGAACCCGCCGGATTCCCCTGCCCGCCGTGCCCCGCCTGCGAGCCCTGCTGTCCCCCCTGTGAACCCTTGGTCCCCTGCGGAGGCCGCCGCTGGACGGCGCGCTGCTGGTCCGGATAGGTGTCCGAGAGCCGCCCGGTGGGCCGGTCCGCCTCACCGGCGCGGGGCGCGGGCGGACGTACGTCGCCGAGCCCCTGGGTCTCGCGGGCGGCGATCTCCTTGAGGCGGAGCGACAGTTGGAGGGTGCTGGGCCGGTCCTGGGGGTCCTTCGCCAGACAGGCCCGCACGAGCGGTGCGAGCGCGTCCGGGACCCCGTGCAGCTGGGGCTCCTCGTGCACGACGCGGTACAGCATCACCTCGGAGCTGCCGTGCCCGAAGGGCGAGTCACCCATCGAGGCGTACGCGAGGGTCGCGCCGAGGGAGAAGACGTCGGTGGCCGGAGTGACGGCGGCCCCGCGCACCTGCTCGGGCGCGAGGAAGCCGGGCGAGCCGACGGCCGTACCGACGTGGGTGAGCGTGGAGGCCCCGGTCGCCCAGGCGATACCGAAGTCGATGATCCGCGGCCCCTTGGGGGACAGCAGAATGTTGGAGGGCTTGAGATCCCGGTGCACCACGCCGGCCTCGTGCACGGCGACGAGCCCTTCCGACAGGGCAGCCCCCACCGCAGCCACCTCGGCCGCACCCAGCGACCCCTCGTCGGCGACCTTGTCGTGCAGGGAGGGGCCGGGCACGTACTGCGTGGCGAACCACGGCCGGTCGGCGTCGAGATCCGCGGCGACCAGCCGGGCGGTGCACCCGCCCCTGATCCGCCGCGCGGCGGAGACCTCACGGGCGAACCGCGACCGGAACTCCTGATCCTCCGCCAGGTCGGGCCGGATCACCTTGAGCGCGACCCGCTGCCCCTTCTTGTCGGAGCCCAGATAGACAACGCCCATCCCACCCGCGCCGAGCCGTCTGTGAAGCCTGAACGAGCCGACGACACGCGGGTCCTCGCGCCTCAGGCGCATCATCGCCATGTTCATCCCCGCTGCCCGGTCCGTGTGACGAGCGACAGCTTACGTTTCCACGGCCGCCCGCGCGCAGAGGCCGCGCCCTCTCGCCCCAACGGATTGTCAGTGCCGGGTGGGAGACTTGAAGAGTGGTCAGGGACCGCGTGAACAGCGGGACTTCGACCGCCCTGTGATCCCAACCACCCGCCACAGAAGGGGGATTGAGCGCGTGAAGGGTGATCGCGTGGAGATAGTCGTGGACGCCGGGGACACGACAAGGACGTACGAGGTGGTGGCGAGCAGAGCGGGCCGTCGGGTGGAGACGGCGGTCCGCCGAGGTGTCGTGGAAGTGAGCGAAGTCACCCGGAGCGGTTCCGTGGTCCGCACGGCCCGTTTCATGGCGACCCGGGTGCTGGCCCTGGTCGAACAGCCGGTGCCCAGGGAGGACAGCTCGGAGAAGGCAGGGCACACCGGACAGCCCCTCCGGGAAGACCCTGAGACCTAGGACCATTTCTCCACCCAGGGGAGTAGTTCCCAGGTCATGGCTCATCCTCCGGGAGGCCCGGGAATCGATACGAGGGCATGACGTGCGACAGAGGCCGGACGCCTAGATTTGAAGTCAAGCGGCGGGTGCAGCACTCGTCCCCCGAGGTCAGACACCCGCCGCTGCCAACGACAACTGAGTTCGGTCAGGAGAGGGACCATGGCCTACACGGCACCGCGGGCACAGATCCGCACGCAGGAGCGCAAGGCGCACACCGCTTTCCGCCCCCGCCGTCAGGGCCGCCGCCACCCCTTGGTGGCGACACTCATGGCCCTCCCCTTGGCTGCGCTACTGCTCCTCGTCTTCGACGGCTGGGAGACAGTAGCGACACAGGCGTCGTCCGTGGGAGTGATGCTGGGGCGCTGAGCGGCGACCCCAGGCCCGGAAGAGCGGTCCGGGCGGGGACATCCACCCATGAAACCCCGTGGGGACGGGGGTGCGGCGGACGGCAAAACGCCGGCGCAGCTGGGGAGCTGCGCCGGCGTTGCTTTGCCCGAAAACGCCGGCACGCATCTTGGTTTCTGTCCTGTGCGTTCTGTCTTTGGTTTTTCAGCCCGTCCGGCGTTTGAGGACAAGGCCCGTTCAGGGCCGATGGGGGTCCAGGGGGCGGAGCCCCCTGGCGGGGTCGAAGGGGGCAGCGCCCCTGGAGGATGGGACGGGTAGGGGCGGCGGGGGCGAGAATCGTACGCTCGTGCACCAGACTCACCCGCGCCCAGGGAGCCCCGTGACCGCCACCCCCCTGCTCACCGAACTCACCACCCGAGCCAGGGCCACGGCACACACACGCACCCCCACCTGCCCCTGTCTCCGCGGCACAGCGCCCCGCACGGAAACCCTCGCCGACCGCCCCGACGCCACAGTCGTCCGCCACGCGGACACCGTCGCGAAGGCCCACGCTCCCACCACCCCCCTCCCCGACCTCACCACCCGCCTCACCACAGCCGCCCACCTCCCCGGCATCTTCCTCCCCCCACTCGTCCCGACCCCCGTCGACCTGCACGGCCGCCTGGTGACCTTCTGGCCGTACGGCACCCCCGTGGACCCGGAGGACCCCGACGCGGCCCCCTGGGAAGCCGCCGCCACCCTCCTCGCCCACCTCCACCGCACCCCCCTCGCAACCGTCGCCCCCACGACCACACGCACCCCCCTGCCCCTGCCCCCCATGCAGGGCCCCACCAAAGCGGCCCACGCCGTCGCCCGCCTCCAAGCCGCCCCAACCACCGCCGCCCAACACCCCGCCGTACCCCCCGTCCTCGCCGCCTGGTCCACCCTCCCCCCGTGGGCCCGAGCCGAGACCCCCATGCCCGACCGCACCACCCTCTGCCACGGCGACCTCCACCTCGGCCAACTCGTCCGTCACCCCACCCCCGACGGCCCGTGGCACCTCATCGACGTCGACGACCTCGGCACCGGCGTCCCCACCTGGGACCTCGCCCGCCCCGCCGCCTGGTACGCCTGCGGTCTCCTCCCGCCCGACGAGTGGACCCGCTTCCTCTCCGCGTACCGCGCGGCCGGCGGCCCGGCCGTCCCGCCCGACGGCGACCCCTGGCCCGCCCTGGACGTCCCGGCCCGCGCCCTCACCGTGCAGACGGCGGCCCGCGCGATCGTCAAGGCGACCGCCGAGCAACGCCCCCTGGACGAGATCGAGATGTCCGTGATCGACGCATGCGCCCGAATGAGTTCTGCCGCACCGGACTTGCCTCCCGGTTTCCCGAAGTAGGGTGCAACCGACCGCCGCCGGACGGAGTCTGTCCTGGCGAAACGGGAAACAGGTCCGACGGGCGAGGAGTTGAGCCGGCCATGCAGTGTCCGAAGTGTCATGGGTCGATGCAGACGTACAACCGCAACGGTGTCCAGATCGAGCAGTGCAGCAACTGCCGCGGGATCTTTCTCGACTACGGCGAGCTCGAGGCGCTGACCCGTGTGGAGTCCCAGTGGCAGCAGCCCGCCCCGCCGCCCCCGGGCCCGCAGGGCTACCCGGCCCCGGCCGCACCCGCCTGGGGCGCCCCGCACGGCGGAGCCCACTACGGCGGACACGGTGGTCACCACCGGCAGAAGAGCTTCGGCCGCATGCTGTTCTCCAGCTGACCGGAACCACGGTCCGGACGCCCGGTCCGGACCACGAAGAAGCCCCCAACCGTCCGAGACGGCTGGGGGCTTCGGTGTGTGGACGATACTGGGATTGAACCAGTGACCTCTTCCGTGTCAGGGAAGCGCTCTCCCGCTGAGCTAATCGTCCTCATGTGCTGCGTGCGCGATACTGGGATTGAACCAGTGACCTCTTCCGTGTCAGGGAAGCGCTCTCCCGCTGAGCTAATCGCGCGGGGTCGAAGCCTCACGGCTTCAGAAGCCGGAAGGCTCCAGTGGACGATACTGGGATTGAACCAGTGACCTCTTCCGTGTCAGGGAAGCGCTCTCCCGCTGAGCTAATCGTCCTTGGAGGTGGAGACGGGATTTGAACCCGTGTAGACGGCTTTGCAGGCCGTTGCCTCGCCTCTCGGCCACTCCACCCGGAGTGCGGGGGTCGGGAAGATCCCCCGTTTCCTACGAGCGGACGACCAGGTTCGAACTGGCGACCTCAACCTTGGCAAGGTTGCGCTCTACCAACTGAGCTACGTCCGCTTGTCGTTTCCGGTCCGCTCGCGCGACCCGGCGACGTGTTGAACTCTAGCGGATTCCGGGGCCAGTACAAAAACGCGTTTGTGCAGCGTGCTGCGCTGCGCCCGCTCACGCGCGTGGCCTGGGCATCCTCGGGGACACGGCCGGGCCACCTCCAGGACACCCGCCATAGACTCGACCGCGTGCACGACCTCCCGCCCCTCGCCCGCTTCGGTGACCGCGTCGCCACCGGGCTCCTCGACGTCACCGACGATCCCGCCGCGCTGGACTCCACCGGTTTCTGGGCCGTGGCCGCGGACTTCGAGGGCCGTCTGACCTGCGCGCGCTTCAGCGACGTACGAGAGGAACCGGTGCCCGCGCCGATGCCGGGGCGGTGGCGTGGGCCGGCGGCCGGTGGCTGGACGTCGTCGCTCGGCCGCGTCGCGTACACGGCGGGTGTGCGCCGGATCCGGGAGCACATCGCGGCCGGTGAGGTCTACCAGGCGAACCTGTGCCGGGTGCTCGCCGCGCCCGTCGCCGCCGACGCCGACGTGGACGCCCTGACCGCGCTGCTGGCCCGCGGCAACCCGGCGCCGTACGCAGGAACGATCCGGCTGCCGGAGCACGGTGTGGAGATCGCCACCGCGTCCCCGGAGTTGTTCCTGCGCCGCGCCGGACGGGTCGTCGAGTCCGGGCCGATCAAGGGCACCGGGCGCACCGAGGCGGACCTTCTGGAGAAGGACTACGCCGAGAACGTGATGATCGTGGACCTGGTCCGCAACGACCTCGGGCGGGTGTGCGCCACCGGCAGTGTGACCGTGCCCGACCTGTGCGCGGTGGAGAAGCACCCGGGGCTCGTGCACCTGGTGTCGACGGTCCACGGCGAACTGCGCGCCGGCGCCGGCTGGCCGGAGTTGCTCGCCGCCGCCTTCCCGCCCGGCTCGGTCACCGGCGCGCCCAAGTCCAGCGCCCTGCGGATCATCGACGCCCTGGAGACGGCACCGCGCGGCCCGTACTGCGGTGGCATCGGCTGGGTCGACGCCGATCGCGGGACGGGCGAACTGGCCGTCGGGATCCGGACGTTCTGGATCGACCGGGCGGCGGGAGAGCTGCGCTTCGGCACCGGCGCCGGCATCACCTGGGGTTCCGATCCCGAGGGGGAGTGGCGGGAGACCGAGCTGAAGGCGGGCCGGCTGCTCGCGATAGCGTCGGGGGCGTACGAGGTGAGTGGAGAGGGACTGACGTGAAGATCTGGCTCGACGGCGGGCTCCAGGACATCGAGTCCGCCCGCGTCTCCGTCTTCGACCACGGACTGACCGTGGGCGACGGCATCTTCGAGACGCTGAAGGCGGTGGACGGCAGGCCGTTCGCGCTCACCCGGCACCTGGACCGGCTGACCCGCTCCGCACAGGGTCTCGGCCTGCCGGACCCGGACCACGACGAGGTCCGCCGCGCCTGCGCGGCCGTGCTGGACGCGAACCCGATGCCGCTAGGCCGCCTGCGCATCACGTACACGGGCGGCCACGGCCCGCTCGGTTCGGACCGCGGCGACACCGGCCCCACCCTCGTCGTCGCGCTCGGCGAGACCACCCGCCGCGCGGACTCCACGGCGGTCATCACGGTCCCGTGGACCCGCAACGAACGCGGCGCTCTCACCGGCTTGAAGACCACCTCGTACGCCGAGAACGTCGTGGCCCTGGCCCGCGCGCACCGTGCCGGCGCTTCCGAGGCGCTGTTTCCCAACACGGTCGGGCAGCTCTGCGAGGGCACCGGGTCGAACGTCTTCGTCGTCCTGGACGGCGAGATCCACACCCCGCCGCTCGCCTCAGGGTGCCTCGCGGGCGTCACGCGCGCGTTGGCGGTCGAATGGACCGGCGCCAAGGAGACCGACCTGCCGCTCGACGTCCTGGAGCGGGCGGACGAGGTCTTCCTCACCTCCACCCTGCGGGACGTCCAGGCCGTGCACCGCGTCGACGACCGTGAACTCCCGGGCGCGCCTGGCCCGGTGACGGCGAAGGCCATGCGGATCTTCGACGAGCGGTCCGGCGACGACCAGGATCCGTGAGCCGAATTAATTAGGCAGACGTCGGCGCCGACTGCGGGTAGAACTCCCTTGATGACCACCACCCTGCGGCCGACCGAGCCGCTCCAGCGCGCCGCCGACGGGACGCGTTCACGCCACTACCAGGTGTGCGTGAACAGCCGTCCCGTCGGCACCCTCCACCTCGGCACCTCGCCCGCCTTCGGCGACGCGGTGGCCCGCATCGTCGACCTGCGCATCGAGGAGCCGGACCGCCGTCGGGGCCGCGGCACGGTGGCGGCGCTGGCCGCCGAGGAGGTGGCGCGCGGCTGGGGCTGCCGACAGATCGAGATCGGCGTGGCCGCCGACGCGGAAGCGGCCCTGCGGCTCGTCAAGGCGGTCGGCTACGTCCCGCGCAACCGCGGCATGCGCAAGCCGCTCGGCGACACCCCGCCCGCCCTGCCGGCCGGCAGCCACGGCCGCCCCATGACCGAGGCCGACTTCGCGGCGTGGCACGCGCACGAGTCGGAGGCGTACGCGCGCACGTGGATCGAGCGCGGCGTCCCCGAGGCCGAGGCGTACGCGAAGGCCCGGCGCGACCACGAGGCCCTGCTGCCGCACGGGCTCGCCACCGAGAACATGCTGTTCAGCGTCCTAGAACACGAGGGCACTCCGGTGGGCACCCTGTGGGTGGCACTGACGGCGGACGGGGCCTTCGTCTACGACGTGGAGGCCGACGCCGCCCACCGCGGCCGCGGACACGGCCGTACGCTCATGCTGCTCGCGGAGACCCAGGCGATCGCCGCAGGCAGCCGCACCCTCGGCCTCAACGTGTTCGCCGACAACACCCCGGCCGAGCGGCTGTACGAGTCCCTCGGCTACGAGACGACGCGGTACGCCCTGTACAAGTCGCTGCTGTAGGGACGAGCCGCGGTCGAAGTCGCGGTTCAGGCGTCCTGCTGTCCGGCCAGCAGTCGGTCCGCGATCTCCTCGATCCGCTCGCGCAGCCCTTCCTGGCTCTTGCTGCCGTCCAGGCGCTCCCCGCCGATGACGTACGTCGGTGTGCCGCTCACGCCGATCGCCTTGCCCTCGGCCTGGTCGGCGTCGACGATCAGTATGTGCCGGCCGTCGATCAGCGCGGTGTCGAACTCCTCGGCGTCGAGCCCGAGTTCGCCGGCCACCTCGACCAGGAAGGGCTCTCCCCTACGGTCCAGCTCCGCGACCCGCTCCAGCACGGCCTCGATGTACGGCCACCCCTGCCCCTGCTCCAGTGCCTCCTCGGCGGCCTGCGCGGCGGCGAAGGCGTGCTGGTGCTTCTCCGCCGGGAAGTGCCGCAGCCGCAGCTCCAGCCGGTCGCCGTAGCGGGCCCGCAGGGCGCGCAGATCCGCCAGGGCGGCACGGCAGTCGGGGCACTGGAGTTCGCACCAGACCTCGAGGACGGCGGCGGGCAGTTCGGGGGAGGAGTCGCTCATGGCCACAGTCTTCCAGTCCGGGCCCGCACGCCCCAATCGGACGTCGGCCGGCGGCCCGCGAAATACCTGATGAGGCACCTGTTGACGCGGCCAGGGCTCGTCCGCGACCGGCACCTGCGGATGATCCGACCCGGAGATGTCCCTGATGTCCCGCCGGAGCATGGCCCCACGGGGGTCGGGCGGTGCAGGATGGAAGGGACGAAGCGACCACGCCCGACCGAGGCCTGCCAGGAGGACCGGATGATTGCCGAGACAGTCTGTTCCGCCGTGTCCGCGGCCGGCCTGGGCATCGCGGCGGTCACCGCGTACCGCAAGCGCTTCCTCTCCGCCGCCCGTATCGCCGCCTACTCGCTCGTGCCCGCCGGCCTGGTGATGACCGGTGTCGTGGGGTGGGTGGCGGACACCGCGTTCAGTCCGACCGCCTGGGCCGGCTTCGTGGTGCTCGGTGCCTCGTGGGTGCTGTTCATGGGCACGCGCGCCGTGGAGCGCCGCCGCGGCGGCACCCGCAAGGAGCGCAGGGAGGCCCGGGCCGCGCAGCGGTCCGAGGCGGCGGTCGCGCCGAAGGCCTCGGCGCCCTCGCTGGGCCCGAGCACCCGAGCGGCGTCCCGTCCGGCGACCGCGCCCCGTGCGGGCGCGTCCGCGGGCGACGATTTCAGCGACATCGAGGCCATCCTCAAGAAGCACGGCATCTGAACCGCGCGGCAGCAGCGCATATGTCCGGTGCATGACGACTGAAACGACACAGTGGATCACCACGCTGTCCGGAAGTGATCACGACCCGAAACGGACAACACGGAATTCGGCGAACTCCCAGTCATTCCGGGCGTGTTGATCGCGCGGGGGGTGCGGTCTAGGACATCATCGCCGCGAGATGCTGGACACGACCCAGAGGGAAGCCGCGCCGCCGGAGGACGAGCCGCGTGGATGCCTCTTCGCCCTTTCCCAGCCACCGCTGATGATCTTCCTAGCGGTGATCGGGTGTCTGCTGCTCATGGCTGCGCTGCACGACCTGCTGTTGCTGTGAGCCGTACCCGTGGTCCCTGACGTCACCCGTCGGGGACCACGTCGACATCACCCTCCGTGCCCGCGCGGGATCAGCCCGCCGCTTCCTTGCGACGCGCCCGGTACGCGGCCACGTGCAACCGGTTTCCGCAGGTGCGGCTGTCGCAGTAGCGGCGCGAGCGGTTGCGGGAGAGGTCGACGAAGGCGCGCCGGCAGTCCGGGGCCTCGCAGCGCCGCAGCCGTTCCTGCTCACCGGCGACCACGAAGAAGGCCAGCGCCATCCCGCAGTCCGCCGCGAGGTGGTCGGCGACGGAGGCGCCGGGGGCGAAGTAGTGCACATGCCAGTCGTAGCCGTCGTGGTCCGTCAGGCGCGGGGTGGTGCCCGCGGCGGCGACCAGCTCGTTGATCTGCCGGGCCGCGGCGCGGGGGTCCGCCTCGGCGAAGACCGCGGCGAACCGGCCGCGGATCTTGCGCACCGCCGAGAGGTCGAACTCCGACAGGACGCCGACATCACTGATCTCGTGGTTTCGCACGAAATCCTCGAGAGTCGCGGTGTCCGGCAGCCCCTCCGGGGTCGCCTCGTCCTCCGGTGCGGTGTTCACCAGGTCCACCACAGTGTCGAGGGCGCACCGGGTGTCGTGGGTGATGAGCACGTTTCGCTCCCTGGCCTGGGGGTCGGGCACACACCCGCCGTTGCTGGCCGATGGTAATCGGTCGGCCGGGCGTGGCACGGGTTCCGGCTCATCACCGCCCCCTCGCACACGCACCGGCGCCGTCACCGCGAGGGATCGCGGTGACGGCGCCGGTGCGCACGTTATGCGGATGTCGAAGCCCGAGCCGTCTCCCCGAGTCGACGGCGCCGGGCGGCTTCGCGGGGCCGCGGGCCTAGCTCTCCGCCAGGATGTGGGAGAGCTCTTGATCGAGATCGAAGTGCCGGTGTTCCGTGCCGGGGGGCACGGCGGCGTCCGTTCGCTTCAGGAAGGACTCCAGCGCCCGCGCCGGGGCCTCCAGGAGGGCTTCGCCCTCCGGGGAGCTCAGGGCGATGCACACGACGCCCTGACCGTGGCTGCGCGACGGCCAGACACGGACGTCGCCGGTGCCGGTGGGCCGGTGGAGGCCTTCCGCGAGGAGGTCGCGGGCGAACACCCACTCGACGGTCTCCTCGGCTCCGGTGTGGAAGGTGGCGTGCACGGCGTAGGGGTCGGCCGTGTCGTACCGCAGGCCTGCGGGGACAGGCAGGGAGGACTCGCTCGACACAACGAGGCGCAGGTGCAGCTCGCAGCTGACCGTGGTGTTCATAAGCGCCAGGGCCTTTCGCTCAGTGTGCGCTCGGGGATTCGCACGTCGGCGAAATCGACATGCCACCTACGGTGCCGTTGTAAACCCCTCTGAGTGTTTTGCGTGCCTTTACGTAACTCTTCCGGCCGAGAGCCTGTTCGCACGGTACGACCATTCCGGTGACCGGTTTCCGTCCGGTAGGGTTTGGCCGTATGGATACGGGGAGTGACGAGCCGGGCGAGGTCGCCGTGGCATCGGACGGGAACGGCGCGGACGTGACGAAGACGGACGCCACAGACGGTGAGCGGGGCCTGGGGTCCAAGGCGCCGGAGTTCGTCAAGGCGCGTCGCGTCCTGCATCTGAGCTGGCAGGTCGGCATCTTCGTGATCGGCCTCGCGGTCGTCGCCGCCGGCATCGTGATGCTGCCGCTGCCGGGACCCGGCTGGGTCGTGATCTTCGGCGGCATGGCGATCTGGGCGACCGAGTTCGTCTGGGCCCAGCTGGTGCTGCGCTGGACCAAGCGCAAGGTCACCGAGGCGGCCCAGAAGGCCCTCGACCCCAGGGTGCGGCGACGCAACATCATCCTGACCTCGATCGGCCTCGTGATCATCGCGGCCCTGGTCGGCGTCTACCTGTGGAAGTTCGGCCTCGAGATGCCCTGGAACATCAAGGACCAGTGACCCGCGCGGGGGGTGCCGCCGCGGCTCGCCGACGGTCATGGGTACCCCCTGACATGGGGTAATCTTCTTCCTGCGTCCGGGCGATTAGCTCAGTGGGAGAGCGCTTCGTTCACACCGAAGAGGTCACTGGTTCGAACCCAGTATCGCCCACCCGAAGACGGCGGCCCATCTGCTTCAGTGCAGGTGGGCCGCCGTCGTGTACGCGTCCGGACGAGCCCCTGATGCCCCCTCAAACGCCTGCTCCCGGACGTTTTTTCCCCGGGGAGCCGCCTCCCGTCCGGCCCGTCGGCCATGGGCCTCCCACCTGCGACGGCGTCACATCGGCCGCCTCGTCCCGTCGCCGAGCGCCCCGCTGCGGCTTACCAGCCCTTGAGAAATTCCTGTCCGAATCATTGACGCACCCCCGGACCCTCCGTACCTTGTGCCAGCAAGCGCTTACTTGAAACGATTCACGCAGGCGGCAACGATGCCGGGGAGGGGCCCGACTGTGGGAACCAGCAGGAATGTCGAGAGACGTACGATCCTCAAGGCCGCCGGAGCTTCGGCGGCAGCGCTCGGGCTCGCGGCGACGACGGGCTGCGGTGGGGAAAGCGGTTCCGGAGACGGGAATGTGACGCTCCGTTATGCGTGGTGGGGCGGCGAACCGCGCACCATCGCCATCAAGAAGACGATCGCGCTCTTCGAGAAGAAGTATCCGAAGATCAAAATCAAGCCCGAATTCACCGACTACGAGGCGTTCTGGGAGAAGTTCCAGACGCAGGCTTCCGGCGGTAATCCGCCGGACGTTTTCCAGAATGCGGTCGGCTTTCTGCGCAAGTACGACAAGCGCGGAGTTCTGATGGACCTCAAGACACAGGCGGACTCCGGGAATCTGAGTCTGGAGAACTTCCGGAACGGAGTTCTGACAGCCGGTCAGGCCGATGGAAAGCAACTCGGCATACCCGTCGGCGCCAACACCATGGCGCTCGTCATCGACCTGAAGGCCTTCAAGAAGGCGGGCGTGGAGGCGAAGTTCGGCTGGACCTGGGACGACTACTTCGACACCCTCCAGACGATCCAGGACAAGCTGAAGATCGCCGGTGACACCGGCTACTTCAGCATCATGTACCTCTACGACCTCTACCTGCGCCAGCATGGCAAGGCCTTCTTCACCGACTCCGACCTCGGCTTCACCGAGGACGACCTGACCCAGTGGTGGGCGGACGGCTACAAGCGCGTCAAGTCCGGCCTGGTCGCCGACCCGAAGAAGATCGAGCAGGTCAAGCCCAAGTCCGGTCTCTCGGCCGGCCTGGCCGCGTCCGAGTTCACCTGGGACAACTTCTCCATCCGCTACGAGGGTGAGGGCGAGTCGGACTACGGGCTCGCGCCGATCCCCACCACGGACGGCAAGGACACCGGCCAGTACCTCGGCTCGCTGATGCTCAGCGCCTTCGCCGGTACCAAGCACCCCAAGGAAGCCGCCCAGTTCATCGACTTCATGGTCCACGACCCCGAGGTCGGAAAGATCATGGGCTACGACCGCGGCATCCTCGCCACCACCGAGCAGTACGCCGCGTTCAAGCCCACCGACGCCAACAACAAGGGCGTCGCGGCCTACGAGGCCGAGGTCGCCGACGCCGGAGTGCTCGGGAAGATCACCCCGCATCCGTCCGGCGCCGACGTCATCGAGGCCGCGTTCCTGCGCCTGGGCGGCGAGGTGGCCCAGGGCAAGTCCAAGCCGGCCGACGCAGCCAAGGCGCTGTTCGGCGAGGCCAAGGCCGCGTTCGCGGGCTGAGGGGACGTACCGCCATGACGCTCGTCAAGGAAGCGCCCGTGCGCCCGGCCGGGAAGCGGGTCGCGCCGCCCGCCGCCGGGCGGCGCGGGCGGCGGCGCGAGAACCTCGCCGGCTTTCTCTTCATGTCACCGTGGATCGCGGGGTTCCTGCTGCTCACCGCGGGGCCGATGATCGCGTCGCTGTACTACGCGTTCACCAGCTACAACCTGTTCACGCCGCCCAAGTGGGTGGGCCTCGACAACTTCACGACCATGTTCCAGGACCCGCGCTGGCAGAAGTCGGTCGAGGTCACGCTGAAGTACGTCGTCGTGGCCACCCCGCTCAAGCTGCTGCTCGCCCTCGGAGTCGCGTTGCTGCTCGCCCAGAAGCGGCGCGGCGAAGGGCTGTACCGCGCCGCGTTCTATCTGCCCTCGCTGATCGGCGCCAGCGTCTCCGTGGGCTTCGTCTGGCGGGCCCTGTTCTCCGACGACGCCGTCGTGGACCGTACGCAGAAGATCTTCGGGGTCGACGTCGGCGGCTGGATCGGGAACCCGGACTACGTCCTGTACTCCTTGGTGGCGCTGAGCATCTGGCAGTTCGGGGCGCCGATGGTGATCTTCCTGGCCGGGCTCAAGCAGGTTCCGCGGGAGCTGTACGAGGCCGCCGAGGTGGACGGGGCCGGTCCGCTGCGGCGGTTCTGGAACATCACGCTGCCGATGATCTCCCCGGTGCTGTTCTTCAACGTGCTGCTGGAGTCCATCCACGCGTTCCAGGTGTTCGGCTCCGCGTACGTCGTCTCCGACACCCGGTGCGGGCCCGCCGACGCCACGCTCGTCTACACCTGTTACCTCTACCAGAAGGGCTTCAAGGAGGCCCAGATGGGCTTCGCCTCCGCGATGGCCTGGACGCTGGTGGTCGCGGTCGCGCTCGTCACGGCGGTCCTGTTCTGGTCGCAGAAGAAGTGGGTGCACTACGAGGAGGCCGCCAAGTGACCAGTGCGACCAGCCCTGTTGTACGCACCGGCAGCGAGCGTCGGCGCACCGGATCGCTCGTCTGGCACGTGGGCGCGCTCGTCCTGCTCGCGGTGGTCCTGTATCCCGTGATCTGGGTGCTCGGCGCCTCGTTCAAGCCGAGCAAGGACATCATCGCCGGCCTCGACCTGCTGCCCGCCAAGCCGATCTGGTCGAACTTCTCCGGCCTCGCCGACGGCATCTCCGGCATCTCCATCAGCAGCTTCTTCGTCAACTCGCTGATGTACGCGGTCCTCGCCGTGGTCGGTGTCGTGGTGTCCAGCTCGCTGACCGCCTACGCCTTCGCCAAGATCCGCTTCGCCGGACGGAATCTGCTGTTCACCCTGATGATCGGCACGCTGCTGCTGCCGTACCACGTGCTGCTCATCCCGCAGTACGTGATGTTCCGCAAGCTCGAACTCGTCGACACCCTGGTGCCGCTCGTGGCGGGCAAGTTCCTTGCCACGGAGGCGTTCTTCGTCTTCCTGATGGTGCAGTTCATGCGGGGGCTGCCGCGCGAGCTGGACGAGGCGGCCAGGCTCGACGGCTGCGGCCATCTGCGGACCTACTGGTCGATCGTGCTGCCGCTGTGCCGGCCCGCCGTCATCACCGCCGCCATCTTCACCTTCATCAACGCCTGGAACGACTTCATGGGGCCGCTGATCTATCTCAACACCCCCTCCAAATACACCGTTTCGCTCGGCCTGATGATGTTCCGCGACCAGGAGGGCGTCTCCAACTACGGCGGCATGATCGCGATGTCGCTCGTGGCGCTGGTACCGGTCATCGCCTTCTTCATGGCCTTCCAGCGCTACCTCATCGACGGCATGGCGACCTCCGGACTGAAGGGCTGAGGCGGTCACCATGGCCCAGGCGCGAGTGAAAGCACGCAAGGAGTCGGTGCTCGCCGAACGGTTCGCGGTCTTTGCCGAATGTCTGCTCACCGGAGTGTGGATCGCCGTGGCCTCGCTGGGAGTTGTCACGTACCCGGCGGCAATCGCCGCCGGGGCACGGCACCTTCGGCGGCGAACCTCCCATCAGATCGGCGGCTGGCGGGAGTTCGTCGGTGACTTCCGTACGGCGGTGCGCGGCGGGTGGGTCGTCGGGCTCGGCGGCTGGGCCGCGGTCGGCGCGGTCTGGGTGGACGTCCTGGCCGCGCGGGCCGGGATTCCCGGCGGGCGGCTCGTCGGGGCGGTCGGCGTCTTCGCGCTGATCGGACTCGTCGTCGCCCTGCTGCGGGCGGCGGCCGTATGGACACCGGGTGCCGCCTGGCGAGGGCTGCTCGCGGACGCCGGCCGGCGGACGGTGCTGGATCCCGCCGGGTCCTTCCTGCTCGTCTGCGGCCTGGCCGTCGTCACCCTGACCGCCCTGTTCGTCGCGCCGCTCGCGGTCCCCGTCCTGGGGGCGCTGGTCGCGGCGGCCGTCGCCGTGGAGGAGCGCCACCGGCACCGCTGACGGGCGGTGCCCATCGTGTCGGGTCGGCGCCCTGGGCGCCGCACCTCTGCCTGTCATGCCCCTGACCACTACCTGCACGTGTACGGAACGACCTTCCCCCACGGATCCCGCACGGAAAGGAAAGGCTGACCTCTCATGTCTCCCATCCCTCGCAGGTCCCTTCTCAAGGCGGCCGCCGTCGCCGGAGCCGCCGCGCAGTTCAGCTGGGCGCTGGGCGCCAGGGACGCGCAGGCCGCGCCCGGCGCCGAGGCCGCCGATGCCGATCCGGTGACCCTGGACTGGCTGGAGGACGGCGGCCTCGGCGCCGCCCCCGGCTCCACCGTCGGCGTCCCGTGGCCGAAGGGCGCCTACCCGGCCGACCAGACCTTCGCGCTGACGGACACGGACGGAAAGGCCGTGCCCGTGCAGTCCTGGCCGATCGCCTACTGGCCCGACGGCTCCCTCAAGTGGTCGGCCCACGCGGTGAGTTCGGGATCCGGCAAACTCACGCTCGCCGCCGGTGCGGCGAGTGCCCCCGAGAAGAAGGTGACCGTCGACCGGAGCGGCGGCACCATCGACGTCTCGACCGGGGTCATCGACGTGAGGATCGGCAAGTCCGGTTCCACGCTGGTGAAATCGGTGAAGCGCGGCTCGACGGAGATCGCCAGGAACGGGCGGCTCGTGCTGCTGCGCCAGCCCGAGATCGAGGACGGCGACCAGTGCACGGTCAAGTACGAGCGCTTCGAGAGCGCCATCGGCGCGGTGACCGTCGAACAGGACGGCCCGGTCCGGGCGGTGGTCCGTATCGACGGCAAGCACCGCAAGGGCGACCGGAGTTGGCTGCCGTTCTCGATCCGGCTCTACTTCTACGCGGGCGCCGACTCCTTCCGCATGGTGCACACCGTCACCTTCGACGGGAAGCAGGAACCGGGCAAGGCGAGCGGCGACTTCATCCGCGGGCTCGGCGTCCGCTTCGGTGTGCCGATGCGCGACGAGGCCTACGACCGGCACATCCGGATCGGCGGCGAAGGCACCGGCCTGCTGCGGGAGGCGGTCAAGGGAATCACCGGACTGCGCCGCGACCCCGGCGCGGCCGTGCAGGCGGCGCAGTACGCGGGGCAGCGGCTGCCCGACCCGGCCACCTGGGACCAACGGGTCACCACCCGCCTCCAGTACATCCCCGAGTGGGGCGACTACACCCTCTCCCAGCTCTCCGCCGACGGCTTCACCCTGCGCAAGCGCACCAAGAAGGGGTACGGCTGGATCGGCGCCGGCGGTGGTGGGCGGGCGTCCGGATTCGGGTATGTCGGCGGCGCGAGCGGCGGATTCTCCTTCGGGCTGCGGGACTTCTGGGAGAAGCACCCCGCCCAGCTCGACATCCGCGACGCCCAGACCGACGAGGCCGAGGTCACCCTCTGGCTCTGGTCACCCGAGGCGCAGCCCATGGACCTGCGCTTCTACCACGACGGCATGGGCCAGGACACGTACGCCGAACAGCTCCAGGGCCTGGAGATCACCTACGAGGACTACGAACCCGGGTTCGGCACCCCGTACGGCATCGCCCGCACCTCCGAACTCCTCTTCTGGGCGAACGAGTCGACGCCCTCGGCGGAGGCGCTGGCCCAACAGGTCGAAGCCGTAAGGGTGTTGCCCCAGCTGGCCGCCCCGCCCAAGCAGCTCATCAAGGCGAAGGTCTTCGGGCCGGGTCTCTACTCCGAGCCGGACCGTTCCACGCCCGCCAAGGCGAAGATCGAGGACCACCTCGACTTCCTCTTCACCTACTACAAGGACCAGGTGGAGCAACGCCGTTGGTACGGCTTCTGGGACTACGGCGACGTCATGCACAGCTACGACACCGTCAGACACCAGTGGCGGTACGACATCGGCGGCTACGCCTGGGACAACTCCGAGCTCTCGCCCGACCTTTGGCTCTGGTTCGCGTACCTGCGCTCGGGCCGTGCCGACATCTTCCGGTTCGCGGAGTCGATGACCCGGCACACCGGCGAGGTGGACGTGTTCCACCTGGGGGAGTGGGCGGGCCTCGGCACCCGGCACGGGGTGCAGCACTACGCCGACAGCGCCAAGCAGCAGCGCATCGCCAACACCACGTACCGCCGCTACTACTACTTCCTCACCGCCGACGAGCGGGTCGGTGACCTCATGCACGCCAATGTCGACTCCGACGAGACGTTTCTCGTCCTCGACCCGATCCGCAAGATCCGTACGGAGCCGTACACGCCTGACCGGCACGCCCTGTCGATCGGGTTCGGCACGGACTGGAGCGGGCTGGTGTCGGCGTGGCTGACCGAGTGGGAGCGCAAGGGGCCGAAGTGGGAGAAGGCGAGGGCGCGGGTGCTGTCCACGATGTCGACGATTGCCGCGCAGCCCAATGGGTTTGTGCAGGGGAGTGGGTTGTACGACCTCGACACGGGTCGCTTCGCGATCGCCGCGGCCCCTGTTGTTTCTGTCTCTCACCTCTCGGCCGTCTTCGGACTCAACGAGCTGTGTGCCGAGTTGATCGACCTGGTGGACATGCCGGAGTTCAACGAGGCGTACTTCGACTACTGCCGGTACTTCAACGCCAGCAAGACCGAGCAGGCGGCACGGTACGGCTCCAACTTCGGGACCCTGCTGCTGTTCCAGGGCCACTCGCGGCTCGATGCGTACGCGGCCGTCCAGACGGGGGATGCTGCACTGGCCAAACGGGCTTGGAGCAAGTTCTACAACTCCGACGGTTATATGGAGTCGTCGCCTTGGAAGACCGCGGAGTTGAGCGGGCCGGTTGCTCTGGTCGCGGGTAGTGAGGCGAGTTGGGTGTCTACGAATGACACCGCGTTGTATGGGCTGGCCGCGATCGAGAATTTGGCGTTGCTCGGGGACGAGATGCCTTCGTAGTCAGTCGGGTGCGAGTGCGTTGTGGCTGGTCGCGCCCGCGCGGCGGAGCCGCATATCGACACAGCCCCGCGCCCCTAACCGGGGTGCGGGTGAACCGTGCGGGAAAGCGGGCCTAGTTCATCTTGCCCAAGGCCTCTCGGGCCTGGCGGACGTTTCTGATGCGCTGTTCGTATGTCGCGCCTAGGGCCAGTAGGAGGAGGCCGGCGAGGGCGGGTGGGGCCCAGCGGGGGAGGGCGCCGGTCAACTGGACCAGGTACGGGGCCAGTTCGTGGAGTGTGACCAGGGTGAGGACCGAACCGCCGAGTACCAGCGGGGCTTGGAGGCGGTGGCGGGCGCCAAGGAGGGTGACGAGGAGCGCTGTTGTGCCCAGCAGCAAGGGGCGCAGGTACTCCGGGTCCGCCCAGGCCGCGGTCAGGCTCGGCAGGAGCGTGGCCGCGAGGCCGGGGCCGTACGCCGTCCAGGAACTGGTCCGTGGATTGCGGCTCCGGCGCAGGTGGCCGATCAGCAGCGCCGGGACGGTGACCGGGAGCGTGTACGCCTCGGGGACTCCGATGCGCCAGGCCAGCAGGCGCACCCAGGCGGCCAGGACGAACAGGGCGACGGACGCGTAGCCGACCGAGCGGCGGTCCGGGCGGAGCGCCACGCCCGCGGTGATCACCGCGCACAGACCGAGCACCAGGGCCAGCATCGGCG
Source organism: Streptomyces sp. NPDC088794 (assembly GCF_044750545.1). Taxonomy (NCBI): domain Bacteria; kingdom Bacillati; phylum Actinomycetota; class Actinomycetes; order Kitasatosporales; family Streptomycetaceae; genus Streptomyces; species Streptomyces sp. NPDC088794. The sequence continues at coordinate 179,766 of NZ_JBIVKB010000013.1, forward strand.
GATCGACGACGGCCAGCCCCACCGCGAGCAGCCCGGCCACCGCACCCGTCACCTCGGTCGGCACGGTCGCGGGGGAGTCGCCCAGACGTGCGGCGAGCAGCGCGGCGGCCACGGGGACCGCCAGCACCAACAGGGCGACGTGCTGCGACTGCCAGCCGGCGGCGACACCCGACGCGACGGCCAGCGCGGCGGCGTAGGCGAATGCGGTCGGCGCCATCACCGGGGTCAGGTGCCTGAGTCGCTTGAGCCAGGACGCTCCCGCGAACAGTGCCGTGAGGGCGGACAGGACGGTCAGGGTCGCGGTCTGCGACGCCAGCGCGGTGAAGGAGAGGGTGAGGGAGGTGAGCAGTGCGAGGAGGGTGAGGAGCAACGTGGTCGGCTGCGTGAGCAGTTGGGCGGTGGATTGTGCGGTCGGCTGCTCGGGTGTCTCGGCTGTGGGCCGGTGCTCTGCCCGTTCGTGTATCCACGCGATCGCCGCGAGCGTTCCCACCGTCGTGCCGCCCTGGATCAACAGAGTGGCCGAATAAGGCAGTTCGAGTACCGCGGGGAGGACGAGAACCGTCGTCCACGCCAGGGTCACGGCGGCGATGACGGCTCGGGGGCGCCATGTCGTGTCGCGCACCGCCAGCAGCAGTACGGCGGTGACGACCGCGAGGACCACGGGCACCGCCACCGCATGCGGCGGCCACGGGGTGTCGAGGGTCACTGCGGCACGCGCGTCGGACGGAGCGCCGGACCAGGCGCGGGCCGTCCAGGAGGCGGGGCCGAGGAGGGTGAGGGTGACCACCGGGACGGCCCAGAGCAGGGCCAGGGCCTGGACGCCGGCGGACGCCAGGGCGAAACCGCGCCGCACCTGCTCGGGCAGAGAGGTCCGCCAGGTCGCCAACAGGGCGACACCGCACAGGAGATGGGCCGGTACCGTCCAGTCGGCCGGCAGGGACACGCGCAGGATGCCGCCGACCGCGGTGACCAGCAGCAGACCCGACGCCACGGCGCCGCTCGCGGCGGTGACCGGCTGGTGCAGGCGCCATGCGGCGCCGAGCGCGATCACCGCCGCGAGGACGAGGAGCGCCGCCGCACGGGCGGCGGCGCTCGGGCCGGCTGCGTTCCAGGAGAGCCAGCCGGCCGCCCATGCGCCGAAGCCGCCCATCGCGCACGCGCTGACGGCGGCGACGAGACGGACGGACTTGGCGGTGTTCCACAGCGCCACGATCGTGTCGAGACCGGCCGTCACCAGAAGCGCGGCCGTGATGCCGTACGCGCCCGCGTCCGCCGCGATCGCCCAGAGGAGCAGGGGGAGTTGGGCCGAGAGCACGGCCGAGGGGAGCGGCAGGCGCAGGGAGACCGTCACGGCGAGAAGGCCGTACGCCGTCCACAGTGCCGCCAGTCCCGTCGCCGCGAGAGCCGCGTACGCCGTGCCGTCGGTGCCGGTGAACACCACCTCGTGCAGCGCGTACGCGTCGAGGATCGTGAGCGCCAGGCCAAGGCCCGCCACCGACTCGGCCGTCGACCGCAGGCCCCGCTTGAGCAGCGCCACCGGCGCCCCGAGCGCGGCCAGCGTGACCGCGCCGAGCACCAGGGACCGCCCGGCGATGCCCATGTGCCCCCAGCTGACCAGCGTGAACGCGATCGCCGCGATGGTGAGGAGCACGCCGCCGAGGACGAGCAGCATGTTCTGGACGCGCGGTGCGGAGGCCTCGGGGCGGGGCGGCGCGAGGGGCGCTCGCGGTACCGGCTGCTGGAGGGCGGTGACGAGCCAGGCGCGGCGCATCAGCAACTGGGCCCGGCGGGCGTCGAGTTGCCGCAGCTCCATGTCGAGGAACCGCAGTTCCTCGGCCGGTGGCGGGAAGGATGTCATGCCTTGGAGTGTGGTGCGGGTCACGTCACCCGGCATGAGCGTACGTACTCAGAACGTACTCAGATTCCGTGGCGAGGGCCCTGTGCACGGGCAGACTCTCCCCATGGACTGGTCCCACTACCGCTTCCGCAGCCTGTGGCCGCTGCCCGCGCCCCCGGCCAGGGTGTACGAGGTTCTCGAACAGGCCGAGGACTACCCGCGCTGGTGGCCCCAGGTGCGCGAGGTGACCAGGGTCGACGACACCACCGGCACCATCCGGATCCGCGCCCTCCTCCCGTACGACCTGACCTTCACCGCGCGCGAGGCGCGGCGCGATCCGGTGGCCGGGGTGCTGGAGATCGCCATGTCCGGTGACCTGGAGGGCTGGGCGCGCTGGACGCTCGGCGCCGACACCACCGACTCCGGTGCCACGCTGGCCCGCTACGACCAGGTCGTCGACGTGCGCAAGCCGCTGCTCAAGCACCTCGCCGTGCCCGGACGACCGTTGTTCCGCGCCAACCACCGGCTGATGATGCGGGCCGGACGGCGGGGACTCGCGGCCTACTTGGAAGCGGTTTGAAGGAAACCCGCGAAGGCCTGTATTGTTCAGTGCGTTCCCGGGCGATTAGCTCAGTGGGAGAGCGCTTCGTTCACACCGAAGAGGTCACTGGTTCGAACCCAGTATCGCCCACCGCCGGGAAAAGGCCGGTCCGCATGACGCGGACCGGCTTTCTTCATGTCGACCGCCACTCGGTCAAGTCGCCTTTACGCAGCGGCCGGCAGATCCGGACGCAGCGGCCAGGACGTGTTCACCAACTCCGGGGTGCCGCTGCGCGCGAACCACGCCTGGAGGCCCCGCGCCTGTGCCGCGTGCCACGTCATCTGCAACGTGTGCAGCTCGGCGGGGGTCAGGCGTTCCAGTCTGGCCGCGAAACGGCGCCCGAGGGCGCGTACGAGATCCAGTGAGGCCAGCGCGTCCGCGCCCGCGTCGTGCGCGCCCTCCAGCGTGACGCCGTAGTGCGCGCACAGGTCCGTCAGGGTGCGGCGGCCCTTGCGGTAGCGGTCGAGGTGCTTGTCCAGGACCCGGGGGTCGAGCACCCGCAGCGGGGTCGCCTCGAACCAGTGGTCGAGCGAGGACGCCCGATGGCGGCGCAACTCGCGGTCCAGCAGGGTCAGATCGAAGGGGGCGTTCATCACCACCAGCGGACGGCCCGCCGAAGCCTGCTCGGCCAGCACCTCCGCTATCTCGTACATCACCGGCGCCGGCCAGCGGCCGTTGCGCTGCAGATGCTCGTCGGTCAGCCCGTGCACCGCGGTCGCCGCCTCCGGCACCGGCATGCCCGGGTTGATCAGCCAGCGGGACACCCGGGGGCGGGTGCCCGGGGCGTCCTGGACGACCACGGCGGCCGACACGATCCGGTCGGTCTCGACGTCGACGCCCGTGGTCTCCGTGTCAAAGGCGGCCAGTGGCCCCTCGTACCAGCACGTCATGCCTACACAACTCCTCGTTCACCCACGGCAGCTGACGTCCCGTCTTCTGCCTGTTTGGTGATACCCGGGCTGTTTGCGCCGTACGCCGGAAGGACACAACAGGAGTACGGGTCTTTGCAGTTCAGCGGCCCGACACGGGGATTCACTTGGCTTGGAAGGCTATTGGTCATGGCGATAGCGCAGCCCGAGCGGAGCGGGCTGCTGCCCGAACGCACGGGCCCCCATCGCGGCACACTCGCCACCACCGCCTGCATGGAGACACTGCAGGTGGGGTATCTGCACGCCGTCGCGGCGGCGGCCGGCTGCTCGCTGTCGCAGCCGTTTCCGGACAACGGCATCGACTGGCACGTCAGTCACGGCTCGCCCGGACACACGGTCGACGACGAGGTCACCATCAAGGTGCAGCTGAAGTGCACGTACCAGATCGCGCCCAACCCACCAGGCCGCTTCTTCTCGTTCACGCTGGACAACGAGCACCTGCGCAAGCTCGCGCGCACGCCGGTCTCGGTGCACAAGATCATGGTCGTGATGCTCGTACCGAGATCCCAGGACGACTGGCTGCGCGCCAGCCACGACCGGCTCGATCTGCGGCACTGCTGCTACTGGGTCAACCTGGCCGGGCACGCGATCACCGGCCGGACCCGGACCACCGTGCGCGTACCGACCTCACGCATCTTCGACGACCGCGCGCTGTGCGAGATCATGACGCGGGTCGGGACGGGAGGCAGACCGTGACGCACCGCCCCCTGGAGGAGCCACTCCGACCGGTGAGGCCGCATCCCGTGGACGGTGTCTGGCACCGTCCCCCCGAGCCCGACCAGGTCGACCCCGCCGTGCTCAGCGCCCTGTTGCGCCGGCACGGCTGGCAGCGGCGCGGCGGAGCCGCCGGGCGCTACGGCCGCTGGACCCCGCCCGGACCGGGTGGCGGCGGCACCAGCCTGCTCGTGCCCGAGAGCCGCGCCTTCCCCGACAGCGACGACCTGCTCGGCGAGGCGCTGCTCGCGCTGACCCGCAGCGGCACGCCCTCCGCGCGCGAGGTGCTCGTCGGGCTCGCGGTGCCCAGCGACGAGATCCGCTGGTGGCGCGACGTGCCCACCGGCCCCGCCGACTCCACGCCGTGGACCGTCGAGGAGCAACTGCGCGCCGCCGCCCGGCAGATGCTGCTCGCCGGCGCGCTCGCCACGCGCGCGCGTGCCGGCTATTACGGCGCGAGGCACCGCCGTGCCGCCGCCGCGCTCCTGGAGAGCGTCCTGGTCGGGTCCGCGGCCGGCGGCGGCCGACTGACCGCCTTCGTGCCCGTCGGCACCGCACGCCCGCTCGCCGTCAGCCTCCACCAGGCCCTGTACGCAGCCCGCGAGGCCATCGACTACCAGCGGGCCACCGGCGGCATGGACGCCTTCGACGGGGCCGTCGAGGCGGGCGTCAGCCGGGAGCTCACCGAGGCGCTGATCGCCCTCGTGCGCGGCACCGAGGGTGCCCGGATCGCCGTCGAGTGGGCGCCCGCGGCCGGGGTGCCCGCGGACTGCGCGGCCGGGGTGGAGCCCGTCGAGTTCTCGCCGGGCGACCTGCCCGTGCTGCGCGAGGCCGGCGCCCGCTTCCTGCGCGACGAACCGTCCGTGCCCGTCCGCATCACCGGCACGGTGGTCCGGATGCACAGGTCGGGGCCGCGCGGCGAGGGCAGCGTGCGGCTGCGCGTGATCGCCGGCGCCGAGGTCCCGCACCTGCGCGTCGCCCTGGACGAGGAGGACTACCGCATCGCCGGCCACGCCCACCTCGTAGGACTGCCGGTGCGCGTGCACGGACGGCTGGAGAGCCGGGGCGGCTTCCGGCGGCTGAGCGGCGCCGGCGGGGTCGTACCCGTGCAGGTGGACGAAGCGGAGCGCGACCGGCTGATGAAGTCCCTCCAGGACAACCTCGACTTCTTCGAGGAGGCGTGCGCGGGGGACGACTGCGACTGAGCGCGGATGCCTCCGGCGGACCGGGCCGGATTGCGGGAAGCGGCGCCGATCGGTGCGGGCGGCTGAGACGTGGGACGGCGGGTCGCGGGAGGGCGTGTCGGTCCGCGGGAGGGGCCGCCGGGCCCGGCGGCGCCGGATGATCGGCGGGATCGACCCTGGGAGGGCCGGTTGCGGGGCGGGGCCGGAGGCAGGCGGCGAGGTGACGGGATTCCTGCGCCGGGGGTGAGTGTGCCGGTCCGCGCGGGGGTGTGTCGATCCGCGGGAGGGTGTGCCGGGCTCGGTGGCGTCCGCATGAGCCGCCGGGCGGGCCCTGGGGCGGCCGTTTCGCGGTGGGTGGGTCGGGGTCGGTACGATCCCCTATTGCGCGCGCTCCTGGTATGGCGCCGCACCCACCTTCAGTCAGGAGAGACCGGTGTCAGACGTCCGTGTGATCATCCAACGCGATTCCGAGCGGGACGAACGCGTGGTGACGACGGGCACTACGGCCGCCGACCTCTTCGCGGGCGAGCGCTCCATCGTCGCCGCGCGCGTGGGCGGCGAGCTGAAGGACCTCGCGTACGAACTGGCCGACGGTGACGAGGTCGAGGGCGTCGAGATCTCCTCCGAGGACGGCCTCGACATCCTGCGCCACTCCACCGCGCACGTCATGGCGCAGGCCGTGCAGGAGCTCTTCCCCGACGCCAAGCTGGGCATCGGCCCGCCGGTCAAGGACGGCTTCTACTACGACTTCGACGTCGAGCGGCCGTTCACGCCCGAGGACCTCAAGGCCGTCGAGAAGAAGATGCAGGAGATCCAGAAGCGCGGGCAGCGCTTCTCGCGGCGCGTGGTGACCGACGAGGAGGCCCGCGCGGAGCTGGCTTCGGAGCCGTACAAGCTCGAACTGATCGGCATCAAGGGTTCCGCCTCGACCGACGACGGCGCGGACGTCGAGGTCGGCGCCGGCGAGCTGACGATCTACGACAACCTGGACGCCAAGACCGGCGAGCTGTGCTGGAAGGACCTGTGCCGCGGTCCCCACCTGCCCTCCACCCGGAACATCCCGGCGTTCAAGCTGATGCGCAACGCGGCCGCCTACTGGCGCGGCAGCGAGAAGAACCCGATGCTCCAGCGCATCTACGGCACCGCCTGGCCCACCAAGGAAGAGCTGAAGGGCCACCTCGACTTCCTCGCCGAGGCCGAGAAGCGCGACCACCGCAAGCTCGGCTCCGAGCTGGACCTCTTCTCGATCCCCGAGCAGATCGGCTCCGGCCTCGCCGTCTTCCACCCCAAGGGCGGCATCATCCGCCGGGTGATGGAGGACTACTCGCGCCGCCGGCACGAGGAGGAGGGCTACGAGTTCGTCTACACCCCGCACGCCACGAAGGGGAAGCTCTTCGAGACGTCCGGGCACCTGGACTGGTACGCCGACGGCATGTACCCGCCCATGCAGCTCGACGAGGGCGTGGACTACTACCTCAAGCCCATGAACTGCCCGATGCACAACCTGATCTTCGACGCGCGCGGCCGTTCCTACCGTGAACTCCCGCTGCGCCTCTTCGAGTTCGGGACCGTGTACCGGTACGAGAAGTCGGGCGTCGTGCACGGCCTCACCCGCGCGCGCGGCTTCACGCAGGACGACGCGCACATCTACTGCACGCGCGAGCAGATGTCGGAGGAGCTCGACAAGACGCTCACCTTCGTCCTCGGCCTGCTGCGGGACTACGGTCTGACCGACTTCTACCTGGAACTGTCCACCAAGGACCCGGAGAAGTTCGTCGGCTCCGACGAGGCCTGGGAAGAGGCCACGGAGACCCTCCGTCAGGTGGCCGAGAAGCAGGGGCTGCCCCTCGTGCCCGACCCGGGCGGCGCCGCGTTCTACGGTCCCAAGATCTCCGTCCAGACCAAGGACGCGATCGGCCGAACCTGGCAGATGTCGACGATCCAGCTCGACTTCAACCTGCCCGAGCGCTTCGACCTGGAGTACACCGGACCCGACGGCGCCAAGCAGCGCCCGGTGATGATCCACCGCGCCCTCTTCGGCTCGATCGAGCGGTTCTTCGCGGTCCTCCTGGAGCACTACGCGGGCGCCTTCCCGGCCTGGCTCGCGCCCGTGCAGGCGGTCGGCATCCCGATCGGCGACGGTCACGTCGAGTACCTGGAGAAGTTCGCCGCCGCGGCCAAGAAGAAGGGGCTGCGCGTCGAGGTCGACTCCTCGTCCGACCGGATGCAGAAGAAGATCCGCAACGCCCAGAAGCAGAAGGTGCCCTTCATGGTCATCGCCGGCGACGAGGACATGGCGGGCGGCTCGGTGTCCTTCCGCTACCGCGACGGTTCGCAGGAGAACGGCATCCCGTTCGACGAGGCCATCGCGAAGATCCAGCAGGTCGTCGAGGACCGCGTTCAGGTCTGATCCCGCCTGATCTAAGACGCCATGGCCCCCGGGGAGTTCACCTCCCCGGGGGCCACTCGTCGTCCTCCCGCGAGAACACCTGGAGCAGCCAGGAGGCGAACGTGCCGGTCACCGCGCCGAGCAGGGCCAGGCCGATGGCCATCATGCCGACCGCGATCAGCCGGCCCAGCGGCGTCACCGGCGCGATGTCGCCGTAGCCGACGGTGGCCAGGGTCGAGCAGGTCCACCAGACCGCGTCCCCGAAGGTGCGCATCGTCGCGTCCGGCGCCCCGCGCTCCTGCTGGTAGACGGCGAGCGCCCCGGCGAAGCCGAGCAGCACCGTGGACAGCCCTGCGTAGACGATCACGCGCGCGTGCAGCACGAGCCGGGGCCTGCCGTGCCGGCGCTGCACGGCCTCGTAGACCCGCACGACCCGCAGCGGGCGCAGCAGCGGCAGGATCAGCACCAGGGTGTCCAGCCAGTGCGTCCGTACGAAGCGCAGGCGCTGTCCGCTCAGCCGCCACCGGACCGCGTAGTCGACGGCGAACAGCGCCCAGGCGAGCAGCAGTACGGCCAGGCAGAGGTCCCGCAGATCGTCGGGCAGACCCCGGGCGAGGACCTGGATCGCGTACGAGGCGAGATAGACCAGCGACGCCACGGCGAGGGGGACCTCCGTGCGCCGTTCCCAGCGGGCCTTGGGGCTGTCGTCGTCCATCGCATCGTCCATCGGGCCAGCTTGGCCCGGCGGGCTTTTCGCGCAACCCCGGCGACACGCCGCGAACGGGCGACGCAATATGCTGCACTGCATGACGAGTGAGCCGGAGCAGCAGTTGGGAGTGGGGACGCAGGACGCCTTCCAGCGCCTGTGGACGCCGCATCGGATGGCCTACATCCAGGGCGAGAACAAGCCGACGGGCCCCGGCGCCGACGACGGCTGCCCCTTCTGCTCGATCCCGGCGAAATCCGACGAGGACGGTCTGATCGTCAGGCGCGGTGAGCATGTGTACGGGGTGCTCAACCTGTACCCGTACAACGGCGGTCACCTCATGGTCGTGCCCTACCGGCACGTCGCCGACTACACGGACCTCACCGACCCGGAGACGGCCGAACTGGCCGCGCTCACCAAGCAGGCGATGACGGCTCTGCGTACCGCCTCCGGCGCGCACGGCTTCAACATCGGTATGAACCAGGGCTCGGTCGCCGGCGCCGGTATCGCCGCGCACCTGCACCAGCACATCGTCCCGCGCTGGGGCGGCGACACGAACTTCATGCCGGTGGTGGGGCACACACGGGTGCTGCCGCAGCTGCTGGCGGACACCCGGAAGATGCTGGCGGACGCCTGGCCCACGGGCTGACGTGCCGCCCGCGGGCCTCGGCTGACCTCTACGCGTCGTACAGGTCGGCCTTTCGCGGGCTCGGGTCCTGGACCGCGCCGCTCAGGAACGCCGACCTCGCGCCGAACTTCTCCGTGTCCACGCCGTTCTCCGCGAGGACCTTGATCGCCGCCGCGTGCACGACCCGCAGGACCGGCGTGGCGGCGCGCAGCGCGTCGTCGGCCATGAAGCGGTGGCGCCAGGGCTGGTCGGCCCAGGCGTGCCGCATGCCGAACGGCTCGGGCAGGGCCATCGTGCCGCCGAGGTAGTTCAGCAGCGGCGGGTACCAGGTGATCGGGGCGCGGACGGCGAGCCGTACGACCTCGTTCGTGGGGACCAGCGGCAGCTTCACCGTCCGGCTCTCCCAGCGTTTGACCGACTTCTGGACGCTCCTGGTCGGGGCCGAGGGCTTGTCCATGAAGAGGGGGTTCACCGGCCCGAGCGCATGCCCGGTCACCTCGATGCGCAGCGTCTCGTGCAGCACCGTCACGGTGATCATCATCGTGATGATCAACTGGCCGTCCCACAGCGTCCACTGCACGCCGAGGTAGTGCCGCTCCCCGCTGCCGAACTGCTGCTTGTTGCAGATGTCCTGTATCGAGTGGGTCCGGTGCTGGAAGGCCTCCACGTCCGCCGACTGCTCGGTCCGGGACACCGCCTTCGCGCCCTCGCCGATCGGCGTGACGATCCAGTGCCGTATCGAGGGCGGCGGGAAACCGCCCGTGTTGAGCGGGCCGCGCTCCAGCATGCGCAGCTGGTCGTGGATCGCGCGTATGACGTCCCAGCTGCGGAACGGGTGGATCTCGCGGGTCGGGTCGGCCGCTTTGAGGTCCTCGGCGAGCTGCCAGCTGCCCCAGCGCGTGCCCATGCCGAGGATGCCCTTGGGGCCCGCGTAGAAGACGGCGTTGGACTGCTGCTCGGCGCTGAGCCTGGCGAGCGACTGGCGCAGCTGCTCGGCCTGCGTCTGGGCGGGGCTGGTCGGCACCGCTTCGGGGACCTGGGCGCCGATGCTGCTGCCCGCGAGCAGGCTGTCCCAGCGCCCCCGCAGGTCCTTCGCCGCACTCTCGCAGATCTGCTTGGCCCAGAACCAGCCGAGGACGGGAACGATCACGCACGCACGCGCGTACCAGGCCCAGAAGCCCGTGAACGGCATGCGGACCAGGAAGATGACCGCGAGCGCGCCGACACCGACGAGCAGGGTCGTGGCGAGGGCCGAGGCCCGCTTGTTGGTGTTCTTGTCGATCATCGTGCGGATCTGGAAGACCGCCAGCCAGACCAGCAGCCCGGGCAGGAACAGCAGCCCGCACAGCACCATGACCGTGGACAGGCGCTTGTCGCGCTCACGGCGGAGCCGGTACGCGGCGAGGCAGTGCTCGACGACGACCTGGGGCTCCATGCCGAAGGACTGGATGAGCGGCTTGCGGCCGGGTCCGATCATGCGGTCGATCACGGCCCTGGAGAACGCCTCGCCGAGGTTGGGCTTGAACAGCCCCGTGGACCATTTCTGGCCCTCCTTGAGGGTCGTCTGGTGCCACTCGTTGTCGGCCTTCTTGATCTCCTCGATCGGATTGTCCCGGTAGGCAGCGGACGCGAGGGCGAACGTCGCCGTCTGGCTGCCACCGCCCGACAGAGGCACCTGTGGCCCGAAGGCGTCCTCGTAACCGGTCCCGACTGTCATCTACCGCCCCCGATCGCCGCCGGTGTCGCTCCTGCGGCCTTCCCGACTTCCGTGCTCCGCACACCTGTTGATCAGGTCATCAGCGTATCCGCAGGCACCGACATTCGTCGGCGGACGGCCGAAGCCGCCCGCCGAGACGGAGGGAAACGTTCCGCAACAGCCGCCGGAACAGGGCCCGGTGGCCGTTCGGCGGGCGCTTCCGGTGTCAACTACGAGGCGTGGTCGGTCTCTTCACGGATCCTCTCGGCGATCTGCGGGGGCATCGGCTCGTGCCGGGCGTACGCCCGGTTGAAGCGCGCGGTGCCGTGCGAGAGGGACCGCAGATCGACGGCGTACCGCCCGATCTCGATCTCGGGCACCTCGGCCCGTACGAGGGTGCGGGCGCCGCTGGTCTGTTCCGTGCCCAGCACCCGGCCGCGCCGCCCGGACAGGTCGCTCATCACGGCGCCCACGTAGTCGTCGCCGACCAGGATCGTCACCTCGGCCACCGGCTCCAGCAGATGGATGCCCACGTCGGAGGCGGCCTCCCGCAGCGCCAGTGCGCCGGCCGTCTGGAAGGCCGCGTCCGAGGAGTCCACGGAGTGCGCCTTGCCGTCGAGCAGCGTCACCCGGACGTCGATGAGCGGATAGCCGGCCGCGACGCCCCTGGCCGCCTGGGTGCGTACCCCCTTCTCCACCGAGGGGATGAACTGGCGTGGTACCGCGCCGCCGATCACCTTGTCCACGAACTCGATGCCCGAACCGCCGGGCAGCGGCTCCACCTCGATCTCGCAGATCGCGAACTGCCCGTGCCCACCGGACTGTTTGACGTGCCGGCCGCGTCCCGCCGACCGGCCGGCGAACGTCTCCCGCAGGGAGACCCGGTGCGCCACGACGTCCACCTGGACGCCGTACCGGCTGCGCAGCCGTTCCAGTGCCACGTCCGCGTGGGCCTCGCCCAGGCACCACAGCACCACCTGGTGCGTGTCCGGGTTCTGTTCGAGCCGCATCGTCGGATCCTCGGCGACCAGCCGGGACAGGCCCTGCGAGAGCTTGTCCTCGTCCGCCTTGCTGCGCGCCTCGATGGCCAGCGGCAGCAGCGGGTCGGGCATCTCCCACGGCTCCATCAGCAGCGGGTCGTCCTTGGCGGAGAGGGTGTCGCCGGTCTCCGCGCGGTTCAGCTTCGCCACGCACGCGAGGTCGCCGGCGATGCAGTGGGTGAGGCTCCGCTGCTGCTTGCCGAAGGGCGCGGACAGGGCGCCGACGCGCTCGTCCACGTCGTGGTCCTCGTGCCCGCGGTCGGCGAGCCCGTGCCCGGAGACGTGCACCGTCTCGTCGGGGCGCAGGGTGCCGGAGAAGACCCGTACCAGCGAGACCCGGCCGACGTACGGGTCGGACGCCGTCTTCACGACCTCCGCGACCAGTGGCCCGTCCGGGTCGCACGGTTTCAGCTCGCGCGGTGTGCCCGCGACCGTGGTGACCCCGGGCGCCGCGCGCTCCAGCGGGGTCGGGAAGCCGCCGGTGACCAGCTCCAGGAGCTCGACCGTGCCCAGGCCCTGCCGGGCGCCCTCGGCCGCGGGGGCGGCGGCCAGGACCGGGAAGAAGACACCGCGCGCGACGGCTCGCTCCAGGTCCTCCACGAGTGTCTTGAAGTCGATCTCCTCGCCGCCGAGATAGCGGTCCATGAGGGTCTCGTCCTCGCTCTCCGCGATGATCCCCTCGATCAGCCGGTTGCGGGCCTCCTCGATCTCGGGCAGCTGGTCGGGGCCCGGCTCGGACTCCTTGCGCTCCCCGGAGGAGTAGTCGAACAGCTTCTGCGACAGCAGCCCGATCAGTCCGGTCACGGGCGCGTGCCCGTCGGGACCCTCCGGGCCGTGCAGTGGCAGATAGAGCGGCAGCACGGCGTCGGGGTCGTCCCGGCCGAAGGCCTGCGCGCAGGTCCTGGTCATCTCGTCGAAGTCCGCCCGAGCGGCCTCCAGATGGGTGACCACGATGGCCCGCGGCATGCCGACCGCCGCGCACTCCTCCCACACCATGCGCGTCGAGCCGTCCACGCCGTCGGAGGCCGAGACGACGAAAAGGGCCGCGTCCGCCGCTCGCAGACCGGCCCTGAGTTCCCCGACGAAGTCGGCGTATCCGGGGGTGTCGAGAACATTGACCTTGATGCCGTCCCATTCGACCGGCACCAGGGAGAGCTGCACCGAGCGTTGTTGTCGGTGTTCTATCTCGTCGTAGTCGGAAACGGTGCCGCCGTCCTCGACGCGGCCCGCCCGGTTCACGGCCCCCGCGGTGAGCGCGAGAGCCTCCACCAAAGTCGTCTTGCCCGATCCGGAGTGGCCGACCAGCACCACATTCCGTACGGACGCGGGGTGGTCGGCCGCTGTTGCCCTGCCGGCGGCTCCGGGGTGTGCGTTCGCCTTGTCGCCCATGGCCTTGCCTCCCGTGCACGGTGAGGTCACTGTGGGCGCGGACATGCGGGGGCCGCGTGCGGTGGCGGCTCCGATGACGCCCGCGGTGCTTCGAGCTTTCCACTCCCGTCACGGTGCGTCCATACAGCGGACGCGATCCCGCCGCATGCTGTCCCTCATGAGCCGTCCGCCGGATCTCGGGCCCGGGCGTCCGGGTGCCCGGACGTCGTACACGCGCACGCGTGGCTACGATGGGCCAGCCGGTGGCCAGCAGGGGCCGCGCGGCCACACCGACCCTCGGGAAGGCCATGCTGAACAAGTACGCGCGTGCTTTCTTCACGCGTGTTCTCACGCCGTTCGCCTCGTTCCTGATCCGCCGGGGCGTCAGCCCCGACACGGTCACGCTCCTGGGCACCGCCGGAGTGGTCGCGGGCGCGCTGGTCTTCTACCCCATGGGCGAGTTCTTCTGGGGCACGGTCGTGATCACGCTCTTCGTCTTCTCCGACCTCGTCGACGGCAACATGGCCCGCCAGCTGGGCCGCTCCAGCCGCTGGGGCGCGTTCCTGGACTCCACGCTGGACCGGGTGGCCGACAGCGCGGTCTTCGGCGGCCTGGCGCTCTGGTACGCGGGCGGTGGCGACGACATCGCCCTGTGCGCCGTCTCGATCTTCTGCCTGGCCAGCGGCCAGGTGGTGTCGTACACCAAGGCGCGCGGCGAGTCGATCGGCCTGCCGGTCGCCGTCAACGGGCTGATCGAGCGGGCCGAGCGGCTGGTGATCTCGCTGGTCGCGTGCGGCCTCGCCGGTCTGCACAAGTTCGGCGTCCCGGGCATCCAGTACCTGCTGCCCGTCGCCCTGTGGATCGTCGCCGTCGGCAGCCTGGTCACGCTGGTCCAGCGGGTGGTCACCGTGCGCCGCGAGTCGGCGGAGGCGGAGGCGCAGGCCGAGGCCGAGGCGGCCGAGCAGGAGAGCGGTGCGGCCACGTGAGTGCGCGGGACCGGCTGACGGACGGGCTGTACGGCCTGGGCTGGGGCACGGTCAAGAAGCTCCCGGAACCCGTCGCCGTCCGGCTCGGCCGCACCATCGCCGACCTGGCCTGGAAGCGGCGCGGCAAGGGCGTCCAGCGGCTTGAGAGCAACTACGCGCGCGTGGTGCCCGACGCGAGCCCCGAGCGGCTCGCCGAGCTCTCGCGCGCGGGGATGCGCTCGTACCTGCGCTACTGGATGGAGTCCTTCCGGCTGCCCGCCTGGAGCGCCGACCGGGTCAGGAACGGCTTCGACCCCAAGGACGTGCACCACCTGACCGACGGGATCGCCTCCGACAAGGGCGTCATCCTCGCGCTGCCGCACATGGCCAACTGGGATCTCGCCGGCGCCTGGGTCACCACCAAGCTGGAGACACCGTTCACCACGGTCGCCGAGCGCCTCAAGCCGGAGACTTTGTACGACCGTTTCGTCGCCTACCGCGAGGGCCTCGGCATGGAGGTCCTCCCGCACAGTGGCGGTACCGCCTTCGGCACGCTGGCCCGACGGCTGCGCGACGGCGGCCTGGTCTGTCTGGTCGCCGAGCGCGACCTGTCCTCCTCCGGCGTCGAGGTGCAGTTCTTCGGCGAGGCCACCCGGATGCCCGCGGGCCCGGCCCTGCTGGCCCAGCAGACCGGCGCGCTGCTGCTCCCGGTGACGCTCTGGTACGACGACTCGCCCGTGATGCGGGGACGCGTCCATCCACCGATCGCGGTCCCGGAGACAGGTGGCCGGGCCGAAAAGACGTCTGTCATGACACAGGCGCTGGCGGATGCCTTCGCCACGGGGATCGCCGACCACCCGGAGGACTGGCACATGCTGCAGCGCTTGTGGCTCAAGGATCTCGACCCCGCGAAGAACCCCGGCGACCCCGAGAAGGGGACCACGTGAGGATCGGCATCGTCTGCCCCTACTCCTGGGACGTGCCCGGTGGCGTCCAGTTCCACATCCGCGACCTCGCCGCCTACTTCATCCGCCTGGGGCACGAGGTCTCGGTCCTCGCCCCGGCCGACGACGACACCCCGCTGCCGCCGTACGTCGTCTCGGCAGGGCGCGCGGTCCCGGTGCCGTACAACGGCTCGGTGGCCCGCCTCAACTTCGGCTTCCTGAGCGCCGCGCGGGTGCGCCGCTGGCTGCACGACGGCGAGTTCGACGTCATCCACATCCACGAGCCGACCTCGCCCTCGCTCGGCCTGCTGGCCTGCTGGGCGGCCTCGGGCCCGATCGTGGCGACCTTCCACACCTCCAACCCGCGCTCGCGGGCCATGATCGCCGCGTACGCCATCCTCCAGGCGGCCCTGGAGAAGATCAGCGCGCGCATCGCGGTGAGCGAGTACGCCCGCCGCACGCTGGTCGAGCACCTCGGCGGCGACGCGGTCGTCATCCCGAACGGTGTCGACGTCGACTTCTTCGCCCGCGCCGAGCCCAAGCCCGAGTGGCAGGGCAACACGATCGGCTTCATCGGCCGCATCGACGAGCCCCGCAAGGGTCTGCCCGTCCTGATGCGCGCCCTCCCCAGGATCCTCGCCGAGCGCCCGCAGACCAGGCTCCTGGTGGCGGGCCGGGGCGACGAGAAGGAGGCGGTCGAGTCCCTCCCCGCCGAACTCCGCCCGCGCGTCGAGTTCCTCGGCATGATCAGCGACGAGGACAAGGCCCGCTTCCTGCGCAGCGTCGACCTCTACATCGCCCCCAACACCGGCGGCGAGAGCTTCGGCATCATCCTCGTGGAGGCCATGTCCGCGGGCGCCCCCGTCCTCGCCTCGGACCTGGACGCCTTCGCCCAGGTCCTGGACCAGGGCGCGGCGGGCGAGCTCTTCACCAACGAGAGCCCCGACTCCCTGGCCGAGGCGGCCGTACGCCTGCTCGCCGACCCGACCCGCCTGGCCGAACTCCGCACCCGGGGCAGCGCCCACGTACGCCGCTTCGACTGGTCGACGGTCGGCGCGGACATCCTCTCGGTGTACGAGACGGTGACGCAGGGCGCGGCAGCGGTGGCGGCGGCGGACGACGAGGGGCGGGGTCCGGGCTTGCGGGCGCGGTTCGGGCTGGCGCGGGACTGAGGCGGGCGTCTCTCCCGGGCGCAGGTCGGCAATTTCAGCCCGTCCGGCGTTTGAGGACGAGGCCGTCCAGGCCGAAGCAGGGGCCTGGGGGCGGCAGCCCCCAGAACGACGGCCACGCCAACACCCCGCACGCCGCCACGACACCCCGCACGTCACAACGCCGAACCCGCAGAGCGTAGGGTGCGGCGCGTGAGCGCTACCTTGATCTGGATCCTCGTCGTTCTCGTGGCGATCGGCCTCTACCTGAGCTGGACGGCCGGCCGTCTTGACCGGCTGCACGCCCGGATCGACGCCGCGCGCGCGGCACTTGACGCCCAGCTGCTCCGCAGGGCCTCCGTGGCGCAGGAGTTGGCGACCTCCGGTGTCCTCGACCCGGCCGCCTCGATCGTCCTGTACGAGGCGGCGCACGCGGCCCGGCAGGCCGAGGAGGAGCAGCGGGAGGTCGCCGAGAGCGACCTGAGCCAGGCGCTGCGGGCCGTCTTCGCTGAGGCCCAGCAGGTGGAGGTGGTGCGCGAGGCCCCCGGGGGAGACTCGGCGGCCCACGAACTCACCGAGGCCGTACGCCGCGTGCCGATGGCCCGGCGCTTCCACAACGACGCGGTCGGCGCGGCCCGCCGGCTGCGCGACCACCGCAAGGTCCGCTGGTTCCACCTGGCAGGACACGCCCCGTTCCCGATGGCCTTCGAGATGGACGACGAGCCGCCGGCGGCACTGGTGGACCGGGCGGCGTAAGGCCTGTTCGGGGCGGTCGCGCGGTCCCTCGCACGCGAAAAGGATCCACCGCCTACCCATTGGCCCTTGCAGTGGACTGGTCCACTCGCGTTTCCTCGGTGGTGCAGAAACCCTCTTTCACCGAGCGAGGTCACCCGTGTCCAGCACGTTCTCCGAAAACCAGACCCCCGAGACCGGCACCGCGCGCGTGAAGCGCGGCATGGCCGAGCAGCTCAAGGGCGGCGTGATCATGGACGTCGTCACGCCGGAGCAGGCGAAGATCGCCGAGGACGCGGGCGCCGTCGCCGTCATGGCCCTGGAGCGGGTCCCGGCCGACATCCGCAAGGACGGCGGCGTGGCCCGGATGTCCGACCCGGACATGATCGAGGGGATCATCGAGGCCGTCTCCATCCCGGTCATGGCCAAGTCCCGCATCGGCCACTTCGTCGAGGCCCAGGTGCTCCAGTCCCTCGGCGTCGACTACATCGACGAGTCCGAGGTCCTCACCCCGGCCGACGAGGTCAACCACTCCGACAAGTGGGCCTTCACGACCCCCTTCGTCTGTGGTGCCACCAACCTGGGCGAGGCCCTGCGCCGCATCGCCGAGGGCGCCGCGATGATCCGCTCCAAGGGCGAGGCCGGCACCGGCAACGTCGTCGAGGCGGTCCGTCACCTGCGCCAGATCAAGAACGAGATAGCCAGGCTGCGCGGCTACGACAACAACGAGCTGTACGCCGCCGCCAAGGAGCTGCGCGCCCCGTACGAGATCGTCAAGGAGGTCGCCGAGCTCGGCAAGCTCCCGGTCGTCCTGTTCTCCGCCGGTGGCGTGGCCACCCCCGCCGACGCCGCGCTCATGCGCCAGCTCGGCGCCGAGGGCGTCTTCGTCGGCTCCGGCATCTTCAAGTCCGGCGACCCGGCCAAGCGTGCCGCCGCCATCGTGAAGGCGACGACCTTCTACGACGACCCGAAGATCATCGCGGACGCGTCCCGCAACCTCGGCGAGGCCATGGTCGGCATCAACTGCGACACCCTCCCCGAGGCCGAGCGCTACGCCAACCGCGGCTGGTAGTCACGTAGATGAGCGAGACAGCCCCTGTCATAGGCGTCCTGGCCCTCCAGGGCGACGTACGGGAGCACCTGATCGCCCTGGCCGCGGCCGACGCCGTGGCCAGGCAGGTCAGGCGCCCCGAGGAACTCGCCGAGGTGGACGGACTCGTCGTCCCCGGCGGTGAGTCCACCACCATCTCCAAGCTGGCCGTCCTCTTCGGACTGATGGACCCCCTGCGCGCACGCGTGCGTGCAGGTCTGCCCGTCTACGGCACCTGCGCCGGCATGATCATGCTCGCCGACAAGATCCTCGACCCGCGCTCGGGCCAGGAGACGATCGGCGGCATCGACATGATCGTGCGCCGCAACGCCTTCGGACGTCAGAACGAGTCCTTCGAAGCGACGGTCGACGTGAAGGGCGTCGGGGGCGATCCTGTGGAGGGCGTCTTCATCCGCGCCCCCTGGGTCGAGTCCGTCGGCGCCGAGACCGAGGTGCTCGCCGAGCACGACGGCCACATCGTCGCGGTCCGCCAGGGCAACGCGCTCGCCACGTCGTTCCACCCGGAACTGACCGGCGACCACCGCGTGCACTCCCTGTTCGTCGACATGGTGCGCGCGAACCTGGCTCCGGGGTCCTAGTAGGATTCCTGGGGTTCGTAAAGAGTTGGGTTACGCGAAGGAGACAGGCAGATGTCCGGCCACTCTAAATGGGCTACGACGAAGCACAAGAAGGCCGTGATCGACGCCAAGCGCGGCAAGCTCTTCGCGAAGATGATCAAGAACATCGAGGTCGCGGCCCGTACCGGTGGTGCCGATGTGTCCGGCAACCCGACGCTGTTCGACGCCATCCAGAAGGCCAAGAAGAGCTCGGTCCCGAACAAGAACATCGACTCCGCCGTCAAGCGCGGCGCCGGTCTCGAAGCCGGTGGCGCCGACTACGAGACGATCATGTACGAGGGTTACGGCCCCAACGGTGTCGCGGTGCTGATCGAGTGCCTCACCGACAACCGCAACCGCGCCGCCTCGGACGTCCGCGTCGCCATGACCCGCAACGGCGGGAACATGGCCGACCCCGGCTCCGTCTCGTACCTCTTCAACCGCAAGGGCGTCGTCGTCGTCCCCAAGGGCGAGCTGTCCGAGGACGACGTCCTGGGTGCCGTGCTCGACGCGGGCGCCGAGGAGGTCAACGACCTCGGTGAGTCCTTCGAGGTCATCTCCGAGGCCACCGACCTGGTCGCGGTCCGCACCGCGCTCCAGGACGCCGGCATCGACTACGACTCCGCCGACGCCAACTTCGTCCCGACCATGCAGGTCGAGCTCGACGAGGACGGCGCGCGGAAGATCTTCAAGCTGATCGACGCCCTCGAGGACAGCGACGACGTGCAGAACGTCTTCGCCAACTTCGACGTCAGCGACGAGGTCATGGAGAAGGTCGACGCGTAGCGCTGCCGCGAGTTCAGCGGTATCGGCGGGCCGGATGGGACACACGTCCCCCGGCCCGCCGCTGTTGTCGGTGGCAGCGGATAGCCTGGCGTGAAGTCAAAGATCACGTTCGGCTGCGAAGAGGCGAAGGGGGGCACGGTGCGGGTACTCGGGGTGGACCCCGGTCTCACGCGGTGTGGTGTCGGCGTCGTCGAAGGCGTCGCGGGCCGGCCGCTCACGATGGTGGGCGTCGGTGTCGTACGGACCCCGGCGGACGCCGAGTTGGGGCTGCGCCTGGTCGCCATCGAGCAGGGCATCGAAGCGTGGCTGGACGAACACCGGCCCGAATTCGTCGCCGTGGAGCGGGTGTTCAGCCAGCACAACGTGAGCACGGTGATGGGCACCGCCCAGGCCAGCGCCGTCGCCATGCTCTGCGCCGCCCGCCGCGGCATCCCCGTCGCCCTGCACACCCCGAGCGAGGTCAAGGCCGCCGTCACCGGCAGCGGTCGCGCCGACAAGGCCCAGGTCGGCGCCATGGTGACCCGGCTGCTCCGGCTCGACGCGCCCCCGAAGCCGGCCGACGCCGCCGACGCCCTCGCGCTCGCCATCTGCCACATCTGGCGCGCACCCGCCCAGAACCGACTCCAGCAGGCCGTCGCCCTGCACGCGGCCAAAGCAACGATCCCGGCCAAAGCCCCGAACGCATCGAACGCCCCGAAAGGCCGCCTCGCATGATCGCCTTCGTCAGCGGCACGGTCGCCGCACTCGCTCCCGATGCCGCGGTGGTCGAGGTGGGCGGAGTCGGCATGGCCGTCCAGTGCACACCGAACACGCTGTCCACCCTCCGCCTGGGCAAGCAGGCCAAGCTCGCCACCTCCCTCGTCGTACGCGAGGACTCGCTGACCCTGTACGGCTTCGTGGACGACGACGAACGCCAGATCTTCGAGCTGCTCCAGACCGCGACCGGCGTCGGCCCCCGGCTCGCCCAGGCCATGCTGGCCGTGCACACGCCGGACGCCCTGCGCCGGGCGGTGGCCACGGGCGACGAGAAGGCGCTCATGGCCGTCCCGGGCATCGGCAAGAAGGGCGCGCAGAAGCTGTTGCTGGAGTTCAAGGACCGGCTGGGCGAGCCGATCGGCGCCGCGGTGGTCGGCGCCCCGATCAGCAGCGGCTGGCGCGATCAGCTGCACGCCGCCCTGATCGGCCTCGGCTACGCCACGCGCGAGGCCGACGAGGCCGTCGCCGCCGTGACCCCGCAGGCCGAGGCCGCCGAGGGCGCGCCCCAGGTGGGCCAGTTGCTCAAGGCCGCCCTCCAGACCCTGAACCGCGCCCGCTAGGAGACCGTCAGTGAACTGGGACGACACCACCGACGAGACTGCCCCCGAGCGGCTGGTGGGCTCGGTCGCCGACGGTGAGGACCAGGCGGTCGAGGCCGCCCTGCGCCCCAAGGACCTGGGCGAGTTCATCGGCCAGGAGAAGGTCCGCGAGCAGCTGGACCTGGTCCTGCGTGCCGCACGCGCGCGGGGCGCCACCGCCGACCACGTGCTGCTCTCCGGCGCCCCCGGCCTCGGCAAGACCACCCTCTCGATGATCATCGCGGCGGAGATGGGCGCCCCCATCCGCATCACCAGCGGCCCCGCGATCCAGCACGCCGGCGACCTCGCGGCGATCCTGTCCTCCCTCCAGGAGGGCGAGGTCCTCTTCCTGGACGAGATCCACCGCATGTCCCGGCCTGCCGAGGAGATGCTCTACATGGCGATGGAGGACTTCCGCGTCGACGTCATCGTCGGCAAGGGCCCCGGCGCCACGGCCATCCCCCTGGAGCTGCCGCCCTTCACGCTCGTCGGCGCCACCACGCGCGCGGGACTCCTGCCGCCCCCGCTGCGCGACCGCTTCGGCTTCACCGGGCACATGGAGTTCTACGAACCCCTCGAACTGGAGCGCGTCATCCACCGCTCGGCGAACCTGCTCGACGTCGAGATCGACACCGAGGGCGCCGCCGAGATCGCCGGCCGCTCCCGCGGCACGCCCCGTATCGCCAACCGCCTGCTGCGCCGGGTCCGCGACTACGCCCAGGTCAAGGCGGACGGCGTGATCAACCGGGACATCGCCGCCGCGGCCCTCGCCGTCTACGAGGTCGACGTGCGCGGTCTCGACCGCCTCGACCGAGCCGTCCTGCAGGCCCTGCTCAAGCTGTTCGGCGGCGGACCGGTCGGCCTGTCCACGCTCGCCGTCGCGGTGGGGGAGGAGCGCGAGACGGTGGAAGAGGTCGCCGAACCCTTTCTCGTACGCGAAGGACTGCTGGCCCGGACCCCGCGCGGGCGGGTCGCCACGCCCGCCGCCTGGTCACATCTCGGCCTCACCCCACCGCAGGCCGCGCAGCCGGGAAACGGACAACAGGACCTGTTCGGGACGTGACGGCATCGTGACGACCCGGCATTGGCCCAGTCAGGAACCCAGGTGCCATGCTGAGCGTTGTTCCATGCGCGCGGACTCGCTTAGACTCCGCCGATGCCGCCTTTGTCGGCGGTATGCATACCCCATCCATGAGGCCGCTCTCCGTCGCGGTCGTGCGAAGGAAATTCCGTCCCGTGAATATCGTGACCCTTCTCCCGTTCATCGTGCTCATCGGGGCCATGTTCCTGATGACCCGCTCGGCCAAGCGCAAGCAGCAGGCGGCCGCGTCCATGCGGAACGAGATGCAGCCAGGCTCCGGCGTCCGCACGATCGGGGGTATCTACGCGACGGTCAAGGAGGTAAACGAGGAGACGGTCCTCCTCGACGCCGGTCCCGGCGTCGATCTCCTCTTCGCGAAGAACGCCATCGGCGCCGTTCTGTCGGACGACGAGTACAACCGCATCGTCCACGGCGTCGAGCACGACCTGAAGTCCGACTCCGACGTCGTCCCGGACGACGCCTCCTCCCTCACCGAGACCGACGACTCCGCCGACGAAGCTGCCGCCGCCTCCGACGACAAGTCCGTCGACCTCGGCAAGAAGGACGCGCCCGAGGAACCGGCCGACGAGATCGTGACCGCTGAGGCGAAGTCGGACGAAGAGCCGAAGAAGAAGGACGGCGAGTCCGAGGCGAAGTAGCCGCGCCAAGGGGCGTGCGGACCGTTCCCGCACGCCCTGGAGCACGCGCAGCTCGCACGGGGTCCCGACACCATGTCATGGCCGCCCGCCCGCAGATCCGGCGCGCGGCGGCCCGAGAGGGAGTACGAGAAGGTGGCAGCACCTAAGAAGGGCCGGAGCGCGAGTGCCCAGAGCAAGCCAGGGCGTTCGCTGGCCCTCATCCTGATCGCCATCGTGGCGCTCACCGGAGGGATGTTCGCCTCCGGGCACACCACTCCGCGCCTCGGTATCGATCTGGCCGGGGGCACGAGCATCACTCTCCGGGCGGTCCCGGAGAAGGGCCAGGAGTCCGCGATCAACAAGACCAACATGGACACCGCGGTCGACATCATGAACCGCCGTGTCAATGGTCTCGGTGTCTCGGAAGCGGAGGTTCAGACCCAGGGCGACCGCAACATCATCGTCAACATCCCCAAGGGCACGAACTCCGAGGAAGCCCGCCAGCAGGTCGGCACCACGGCCAAGCTGTACTTCCGCCCGGTGATCGCCACCGAGGCCTCCGCCGGCGCCACGCCGAGCACCTCGCCCAGCGCGTCCAGCAGCGCCTCCGGCAGCCCGTCGAGCTCGACCTCTCCCAAGGCGACCGGCTCCTCGTCCGCGTCGAGCTCCGCGAGCCCCTCGGACACCGCCACCTCGCAGGGCCGTGCCGTCACCGACGCCCTGAAGGCCGACGAGACCCCGTCCGCGAGCTCCAGCGCCAGCTCCTCGGCCTCCTCCAGCGCCTCCCCGTCGCCGAGCGACAGCAGCGCCGCCAGCGACGCGAACGCCAAGCTGGAGGCCCAGTACACCGCGCTGGACTGCTCCAAGAAGTCGGTCCAGAACACGGCAGGCAAGAGCGCCAAGGCCACCGAGTCGACCGTCGCGTGCGGCGAGAACGACGGCGTCTGGTTCAAGTACCTGCTCGGCCCCGCCGCCGTGGACGGCACCGAGGTCAAGAAGGCCCAGGCCATCTACAACACGACCACGGCCGCCGGCTGGCAGGTCACGATGGACTTCACGGGCAGTGGCTCCAAGAAGTTCGCCGACATCACCGGCCAGCTCGCGCAGAACCAGCAGCCGCAGAACCAGTTCGGCATCGTCCTCGACGGTCAGGTCGTCTCCGCCCCGAGTGTCAGCTCGTCCATCGCGGGCGGCAGCGCGGAGATCTCCGGCAGCTTCACCCAGGAAGAGGCCCAGAGCCTCGCCAACATGCTGTCGTACGGCGCCCTGCCGCTGACCTTCAAGGAGGACAGCGTCACCACGGTGACCGCGGCCCTCGGCGGTGAGCAGCTGCACGCCGGTCTGATCGCCGGCGCGATCGGCCTCGCGCTGGTCGTCATCTACCTGCTGATCTTCTACCGCGGCCTCTCGGTCATCGCCATCCCGTCGCTGCTGGTCTCCGCGATCCTCACCTACGTGATCATGGCGCTGCTCGGCCCGGCCATCGGCTTCGCGCTGAACCTGCCGGCGGTCTGCGGCGCGATCGTCGCGATCGGTATCACGGCCGACTCGTTCATCGTGT
Source organism: Streptomyces sp. NPDC088794 (assembly GCF_044750545.1). NCBI lineage: Bacteria > Bacillati > Actinomycetota > Actinomycetes > Kitasatosporales > Streptomycetaceae > Streptomyces > Streptomyces sp. NPDC088794. The sequence continues at coordinate 203,754 of NZ_JBIVKB010000013.1, forward strand.
TCTTCGAACGCATCAGGGACGAGATCCGCGAGGGCCGCACGCTGCGTCCCGCGGTGGAGCGGGCCTGGCCGCGCGCCCGGCGCACCATCCTGGTCTCCGACTTCGTGTCGTTCCTCGCCGCCGCGGTGCTCTTCATCGTCACGGTCGGCAAGGTCCAGGGCTTCGCGTTCACGCTCGGTCTGACCACCGTGCTCGACGTGGTCGTCGTCTTCCTCTTCACCAAGCCGCTGATGACGCTCCTGGCCCGCCGGAAGTTCTTCGCGAACGGTCACAAGTGGTCCGGCCTCGACCCGAAGGCCCTGGGAGCCAAGGCGCCGCTGCGCCGCACCCGCCGTCCCCACGCCCCCGTCGACCCGAAGGAGGCGTGAGATGTCGAAACTCGGCAGCCTCGGCGCCCGACTGCACCGCGGCGAGGTCGGTTACGACTTCGTCGGCAACCGCAAGATCTGGTACGGCATCTCGATCCTCATCACCATCACGGCCATCCTCGGCCTGGCGGTGCGCGGCCTGAACATGGGCATCGAGTTCCAGGGCGGCGCGGTCTTCACCACGCCCAAGCACATGACCGTCTCGGTGAACCAGGCGGAGACCTACGCCGAGGAGGCCTCCGGGCACGACGCGATCGTGCAGAAGCTCGGCGACGGCAGCCTGCGCATCCAGATCGCCGGCATCGACACCGACAAGTCCGACGGCATCAAGACGCAGCTGTCCAAGGACCTCAAGGTCAGCTCCGAGAACATCGCCGCGGACCTGGTCGGCCCCAGCTGGGGCGACCAGGTCGCCAACAAGGCCTGGGAAGGCCTGGCGATCTTCATGGTCCTGGTCGTGATCTATCTGGCCATCGCCTTCGAGTGGCGAATGGCCTTGGCGGCCCTGGTCGCCCTGATCCACGACATCACGATCACCACCGGCATCTACGCCCTCGTGGGCTTCGAGGTCACGCCGGGTACGGTGATCGGTCTGCTGACCATCCTCGGTTACTCGCTCTACGACACGGTCGTCGTCTTCGACAGCCTCAAGGAGCAGACCAAGGACATCACCAAGCAGACCCGGTGGACCTACAGCGATGTGGCCAACCGCTCGATCAACAGCACCCTGATGCGGTCCATCAACACCACGGTGGTGGCGCTGCTGCCGGTCGGGGCCCTGCTGTTCATCGGTGGCGCCTTCCTCGGTGCGGGCATGCTGAACGACATCTCGCTGTCGCTCTTCGTCGGCCTCGCGGCCGGTGCGTACTCCTCGATCTTCATCGCCACGCCGCTCGTCGCCGACCTCAAGGAGGCGGAGCCGCAGATGAAGGCGCTCAAGAAGCGCGTCCTCGCCAAGCGGGCGCAGGCCGCCGCCGAGGGGGAGCCGGCCCAGTCGCACGACGACGCCGGCACGGCGTACGACGACGAGCCGGAGGACGCCGCGCACGCGGTCGTCGGGCCGCGCAACCAGCCCGCCTCCCGCAACCGTGGCCGCGGTCGGCCGTCCGGGAAGCGCCGATGACCGACATCCAGGAGCTGCTGCTCAGCCGGATCCGCGATGTGCGGGACTACCCGGAGCCGGGCGTGGTGTTCAAGGACATCACCCCGCTCCTGGCGGACCCGGCGGCCTTCACGGCGCTCACCGACGCGCTGGCCGAGATCGCGGAGCGCGTCGGCGCGACCAAGGTCGTCGGCCTGGAGGCCCGTGGCTTCATCCTGGGTGCTCCGGTCGCCGTCCGGGCGGGCCTCGGCTTCATCCCCGTACGCAAGGCGGGCAAGCTCCCCGGAGCGACCCTCGCGCAGTCGTACGAGCTGGAGTACGGCTCGGCGGAGATCGAGGTGCACGCGGAGGATCTGAGCGCCGGCGACCGCATCCTGGTCGTCGACGACGTCCTCGCCACGGGCGGTACCGCCGAGGCCTCGATCCAGCTCATCCGTCGCGCGGGCGCCGAGATCGCGGGCCTGGCGGTCCTGATGGAACTCGGCTTCCTGAACGGTCGGGCCCGCCTGGAACCGGCCCTCGCGGACGCCCCGCTGGACGCACTCCTGGTCGTCTGACCCCAGCACCACACAGCACACCCCGAACGGCCGTCCCGGTCCCACCGGAACGGCCGTTCGCATGTCTGCCTTGGGCGGCTCGACGATCTGTCCACCTCGGCCCCTCCTCCGCGGTACGGCCTCCGAGAGGCGGTGCACGCTCGCGCCCGGCGTGCGACCTCTCGTACACGCCTCACGAGCGCGCGACGGGGCCGCTTGCTCGCAAGGGCACAGGTCGCCGAAGCCTTCGCGGGCCCGCGGTCACGCCCGCCCGGTGGACGCGGCCCTCAGCGTGCCGACGGCCGGGCGACGCCATGACTCTGGCCCCCGCCCACGCGTCGGCCCGCAGCAGGCGTGCCCCGCACACTCACGGTCCGCACCAGGCGTAGCCCACCGCGCCCCCGCTGGACGCGTGCCCTCCCGCTCACCCCACGCGCTCCGGTCGTGCCCCGATGCGCAGGCGTACAGTCGCTCCCCCCTGCCCCTTCCTCAGCCCCCGCCGCACACCCCCCGCCCCGAGCCACCTCCACGCCCCCCGGTAAACCCGCAGGCCCCCGCAGTCACCCCCAAGACACCCCTCGATCACCCTGAAGCCACCCCTCCGGAATCCGGCGGGAGCCCCTCGTGTTTCAGGGGTAGACGGCCCTCACATCGGGCTGAAGGCGATCCTGGGGCGCAGGATCGCTACCATGGGGTCTCCGGAGCCTGACCGGGGGACCCGGATCGCGCACGAGGAGTCCTCTTGCCAGACGAGGCCCAACACCTGACCGCCGCCAAGCCCGAGTCCGCCTCGGCAGCCGCGGCCAAGCCTGCGCCGACGGAGCCGCACGCGAAGAACGACTCCCGCGGGACGGTCGAGCACGCCCAGTCCGGCCCCGTGGACAAGTCGGCCGAGCAGTCGCGCCCCAAGCCGCCCCCCGCACCCGAGCCCACCCCGGCCGACGCGACGCAGTCGGCCACACCCGCGGTCCGCCCGAACACCGGCCAGCCCGCCCGTTCCGGCGGCTCCTCCAACCGCGTCCGCGCCCGCCTCGCCCGCCTCGGAGTGCAGCGCTCCAACCCGTACAACCCGGTCCTGGAGCCGCTGCTGCGGATAGTGCGCAGCAACGACCCGAAGATCGAGACCGCGACGCTCCGCCAGATCGAGAAGGCCTACCAGGTCGCCGAGCGCTGGCACCGCGGCCAGAAGCGCAAGAGCGGCGACCCGTACATCACGCACCCGCTCGCCGTGACGACGATCCTCGCCGAGCTGGGCATGGATCCGGCCACGCTCATGGCCGGGCTGCTGCACGACACCGTCGAGGACACCGAGTACGGCCTCGACCAGCTCCGCCGCGACTTCGGCGACTCGGTCGCGCTGCTCGTCGACGGCGTCACCAAGCTGGACAAGGTCAAGTTCGGCGAGGCCGCGCAGGCCGAGACCGTGCGCAAGATGGTCGTGGCCATGGCCAAGGACCCGCGCGTCCTGGTCATCAAGCTCGCCGACCGGCTGCACAACATGCGCACCATGCGCTACCTCAAGCGCGAGAAGCAGGAGAAGAAGGCGCGCGAGACGCTGGAGATCTACGCGCCGCTCGCCCACCGCCTGGGCATGAACACCATCAAGTGGGAGCTGGAGGACCTCGCCTTCGCGATCCTCTACCCCAAGATGTACGACGAGATCGTGCGGCTGGTGGCCGAGCGGGCGCCGAAGCGTGACGAGTACCTGGCCATAGTGACCGACGAGGTGCAGCAGGATCTGCGCGCCGCACGGATCAAGGCGACCGTCACGGGCCGACCGAAGCACTACTACAGCGTCTACCAGAAGATGATCGTCCGCGGTCGCGACTTCGCGGAGATCTACGACCTGGTGGGTATTCGTGTCCTTGTCGACACGGTGAGGGACTGTTACGCCGCCCTCGGCACCGTGCACGCGCGATGGAACCCGGTCCCCGGCCGGTTCAAGGACTACATCGCGATGCCCAAGTTCAACATGTACCAGTCGCTGCACACGACGGTGATCGGCCCCAACGGCAAGCCTGTCGAGCTCCAGATCCGTACCTTCGACATGCACCGCCGGGCCGAGTACGGCATCGCCGCGCACTGGAAGTACAAGCAGGAGGCCGTCGCCGGCGCCTCCAAGGTGCGTTCGGACGCGCCCAAGAGCACCGGCAAGGAGGACCACCTCAACGACATGGCGTGGCTGCGCCAGTTGCTCGACTGGCAGAAGGAGACCGAGGACCCCGGGGAGTTCCTGGAGTCCCTGCGCTTCGACCTGTCCCGCAACGAGGTCTTCGTCTTCACGCCGAAGGGTGACGTGATATCGCTGCCGGCCGGCTCCACCCCGGTGGACTTCTCGTACGCGGTCCACACCGAGGTCGGCCACCGGACCATAGGAGCACGGGTCAACGGAAGACTCGTACCCCTCGAATCCACCCTGGACAACGGCGACTTGGTGGAGGTCTTCACCTCCAAGGCGGCCGGCGCGGGTCCCTCCCGGGACTGGCTCGGCTTCGTCAAGTCGCCGCGGGCGCGCAACAAGATCCGCGCCTGGTTCTCCAAGGAGCGCCGTGACGAGGCGATCGAGCAGGGCAAGGACGCCATCGTCCGCGCGATGCGCAAGCAGAACCTGCCGATCCAGCGCATCCTGACCGGCGACTCCCTGGTCACGCTGGCGCACGAGATGCGCTACCCGGACATCTCCGCGCTGTACGCCGCGATCGGCGAGGGCCATGTCTCGGCGCAGAACGTCGTGCAGAAGCTCGTCTCCGCCCTCGGCGGCGAGGAGGCCGCGACCGAGGAGATCGACGAGTCGGTCCCGCCGACCAGGAGCCGCAGCCGCAAACGCCGTTCCAACGCCGACCCGGGCGTCGTCGTCAAGGGCGTCGACGACGTATGGGTCAAGCTGGCCCGCTGCTGCACACCGGTACCCGGCGACCCGATCATCGGTTTCGTCACGCGGGGTAGTGGCGTATCGGTTCACCGCAGCGACTGCGTCAACGTGGAGTCACTGTCCCGCGAGCCCGAACGCATCCTCGAAGTCGAGTGGGCGCCCACCCAGTCCTCGGTCTTCCTGGTCGCCATCCAGGTCGAGGCCCTGGACCGCTCCCGGCTCCTCTCCGACGTCACCCGCGTCCTGTCCGACCAGCACGTCAACATCCTCTCCGCGGCCGTCCAGACCTCCCGCGACCGCGTCGCCACCTCCCGCTTCACCTTCGAGATGGGCGACCCCAAGCACCTGGGCCACGTCCTGAAGGCGGTCCGGGGCGTGGAGGGCGTCTACGACGTGTACCGGGTGACGTCGGCGCGCAGCAGGTCGTAGGGCAGAGATTCCAGCGGATACGAGAAGGGCTCCCGTACGTCACGTACGGGAGCCCTTCTCGTGGTGCGCGAGGCCGATGCGCGGGAGGCGCGTCAGCCGCCGAACTCCTGCAAGCCCTTGAGCGCCTGGTCCAGCAGGGCCTGGCGGCCCTCCAGCTCGCGCTCCAGCTTCTCGGCCCTGGAGCTGTTGCCCTGGGCGCGCGCCTGCTCGATCTGGCCCCGGAGCTTGTCCACGGCCGCCTGGAGCTGACCGGTCAGACCCGCGGCACGCGCGCGTGCCTCCGGGTTCGTCCGGCGCCACTCGGCCTCCTCGGACTCCTGGATCGCCCGCTCGACGGCGTGCATCCGGCCCTCGACCTTCGGCCGCGCGTCACGCGGTACGTGGCCGATGGCCTCCCAGCGCTCGTTGAGCGAACGGAAGGCGGCGCGTGCCGTACGGAGGTCCGTGATCGGGAGGATCTTCTCGGCCTCCTCGGCCAGTTCCTCCTTGAGCTTCAGGTTCTCCGTCTGCTCGGCGTCCCGCTCGGCGAAGACCGAGCTGCGGGCGGCGAAGAAGACGTCCTGGGCGCCGCGGAAGCGGTTCCACAGGTCGTCCTCGTGCTCGCGCTGGGCGCGGCCCGCGGCCTTCCACTCGGCCATCAGCTCGCGGTAGCGCGCGGCCGTGGGACCCCAGTCCGTCGAAGCGGACAGCCCCTCGGCCTCGGCGACCAGCCGCTCCTTGGTCTTGCGGGCCTCCTCGCGCTGCGCGTCCAGGGACGCGAAGTGCGCCTTGCGGCGCTTGGAGAAGGCCGACCGGGCGTGCGAGAAGCGGTGCCACAGCTCGTCGTCCGACTTGCGGTCGAGGCGGGGAAGCCCCTTCCAGGTGTCCACCAGCGCGCGCAGCCGTTCACCGGCCGCCCGCCACTGGTCGGACTGCGCGAGCTGCTCCGCCTCGGCGACCAGCGCCTCCTTGGAGTTGCGCGCCTCGTCCGACTGCTTCGCCCGCTGCTGCTTGCGCTCCTCGCGACGCGACTCGACGGTCTCCACGAGCTTGTCGAGCCGCACCCGCAGCGCGGCCAGGTCGCCCACCGCGTGATGGGCGTCCACCTGCTCGCGGATGTGGTCGATGGCTGCCTGAGCATCCTTGGCGGACAGGTCGGTGGTCTTCACTCGCTTCTCGAGGAGGCCGATCTCGACAACCAAGCCCTCGTACTTGCGCTCGAAATAGGCCAGCGCCTCCTCAGGGGAGCCCGCCTGCCAGGAACCGACGACCTGCTCGCCGTCGGCCGTACGCACGTACACGGTCCCCGTCTCGTCGACGCGGCCCCACGGGTCGCTGCTCACAGCGCCTCCTCCACATGATGCCTGCGTGGGGCGTCAGCGCCCCCGGGCATCGTCCACAGTTTCGTCACGGCCAACATAGGCGACCGGCGGGTTGCCTGTCCGCATCCCGCGCGACCGAAGTTTCGCACCTCGGGGCGGGATGCGGTCGGGATGGATCAGGACGGGATCAGGATTTCGTGACCGTCGCCTTGTTGATCACAACGGTCGCGTTCGGGGCTCCGTCACCGGCTCCGGTGTTCTCTCCGGCGGCGGCGATTTTCTGCAGGACCTTCATCCCGGAGTCGGAGATCGTGCCGAACGGCGTGTAGCTCGCCGGCAGCTGACTGTCCTGGTAGACCAGGAAGAACTGGCTGCCGCCGGTGTGCTTCTGACCGGTGTTGGCCATCGCCACGGTGCCCGCGGGGTAGATGCCGCCCTTGAGGGAGGCGTCCTTCAGGTTCTCGTCCGGAATGGTGTATCCGGGACCGCCGCTGCCGGCGGCCGTCGGGTCGCCGCACTGCAGCACGTAGATGCCGTTGGTGGTGAGCCGGTGGCACTTCGTGTGGTCGAAGAATCCCTTGCCCGCGAGGAAGTCGAAGGAATTCACCGTGTGCGGGGCCGCCGACGTCTTCAGCGCGATGCCGATGTCACCGCACGTCGTCGCGAGCGTCATCGTGTACTTCGCCGACTTGTCGATGGTGACCGCCGGCTCCTTCTTCCAGCTCAGCTTCTTCACCGAGCCGGCGGCCGGCTTCTCGCACGGATCCGTCGGTGCCTTGCTGGACGGCGCGGCGCTGGGAGTCGTGTCCGAACTCGCGTTGGCCTTGTCGTCGTCCTTCAGGACCCCGGTCGTGTAAAGGGCGACACTGCCTATCAGGATCACGCCGAGCACCGACGCGATCACCGAGTTGCGCATGCGCGCCTTGCGCCGCGAGGCCGTGCGCCGCTGCTGCTGCCGCAAGAACTTCTCCCGGGCTAGCTGCCGCTTCCGCTGTTCCTGGGTGACCACGGGGTTTTCTCCTCATGCGTCTCGTACGTCTACTGGGACGCGTGCGTCTTGTTGTGCCGACCGCCTGCGTGTGTCCCGTACCGTATATGGGTTCGCTGAGGATTCGGCAGCGCCGGTAGGCTCTGACGGCAGGTGCCACCTCTTCCAGGCGCACCCGTATCGACACAACGAAGGACGATCGTGCTCATTGCCGGGTTCCCCGCCGGGGCCTGGGGGACGAACTGTTTTCTCGTCGCCCCCGCCGCCGGTGAGGAGTGCGTGATCATCGACCCGGGCCACCAGGCCGCCGCCGGAGTCGAGGAAACGCTGAGGAAGCATCGGCTCAAGCCCGTCGCCGTCGTCCTGACCCACGGCCACATCGACCACGTGGCCTCGGTCGTCCCGGTGTGCGGCGCGCACGGCGTACCCGCCTGGATCCACCCCGAGGACCGCTACATGATGGCCGAGCCCGAGAAGGCGATCGGCCGCAGCATCGGCATGCCGCTCATGGGCGAGCTGACCGTGGGGGAGCCGGACGACGTCAAGGAGCTGACCGACGGCGCGAAACTGGAGCTCGCGGGTCTTGAGCTGTCCGTCACGCACGCGCCCGGCCATACGAAGGGGTCGGTGACCTTCGGCCTGCCCGAGTCGGCGGACATCCCGCCGGTCTTCTTCTCGGGCGACCTGCTGTTCGCCGGCTCCATCGGACGCACCGACATGCCCGGTGGCTCCATGGACGACATGCTCGAATCGCTGGCCCGCGTGGTCCTGCCGCTCGACGACGCCACCGTGGTGCTGCCCGGTCACAACGAATACACGACCATCGGCCAGGAGCGCGCCACCAACCCGTATCTGCGGCAGGTGGCCGCCGGCCTCGGGAGCGCGGACGCTCCCCGACGAGGAATGTGACGAGAGACCTCCCGTGAGCACCTTTCAGGCCCCCAAGGGCACGTACGACCTGATCCCGCCGGACAGCGCCAAGTACCTGGCCGTCCGTGAGGCGATCGCCGCGCCGCTGCGCAACTCCGGCTACGGCTACATCGAGACCCCCGGCTTCGAGAACGTGGAGCTCTTCGCGCGCGGTGTCGGCGAGTCCACCGACATCGTGACCAAGGAGATGTACGCCTTCGAGACCAAGGGCGGCGACCGGCTCGCCCTGCGCCCCGAGGGCACGGCCTCCGTGCTGCGTGCGGCACTCGAGGCCAACCTGCACAAGCTCGGCAACCTCCCCGTCAAGCTCTGGTACTCGGGCTCGTACTACCGCTACGAGCGTCCCCAGAAGGGCCGTTACCGCCACTTCTCGCAGGTCGGTGCCGAGGCGATCGGCGCCGAGGACCCGGCGCTCGACGCCGAGTTGATCATCCTGGCCGACCAGGCGTACCGCTCGCTGGGCCTGCGCGAGTTCCGCATCCTCCTCAACAGCCTGGGCGACAAGGAGTGCCGTCCGGTCTACCGGGAGGCGTTGCAGACCTTCCTGCGCGGTCTCGACCTCGACGAGGAGACCCTCCGCCGGGCGGACATCAACCCCCTGCGCGTCCTGGACGACAAACGCCCCGACGTCCAGAAGCAGTTGACGGACGCGCCGCTGCTGCGCGACTACCTGTGCGACGCCTGCAAGGCGTACCACGAGGAGGTCCGCGAACTGATCACGGCGGCGGGCGTTGCCTTCGAGGACGACCCCCGCCTTGTGCGCGGCCTCGACTACTACACGCGTACGACCTTCGAGTTCGTCCACGACGGGCTGGGCTCCCAGTCGGCGGTGGGCGGCGGCGGTCGTTACGACGGCCTGTCCGAGATGATCGGTGGCCCGGCGTTGCCGTCGGTGGGCTGGGCGTTGGGCGTCGACCGCACGGTCCTGGCCCTTGAGGCGGAGGGCGTGGAGCTCGAACTCCCCTCCACGACCAGTGTGTTCGCGGTGCCGCTGGGCGAGGAGGCTCGTCGGCTGCTGTTCGCGAAGGTCACGGAGTTGCGGAAGGTCGGGATCGCGGCGGACTTCTCGTACGGCCACAAGGGCCTCAAGGGTGCGATGAAGAGCGCGAATCGCAGTGGCGCCCGCTTCACTGTCGTCGCCGGCGAACGCGACCTTGCCGAGGGCGTGGTCCAGCTGAAGGACATGGAGTCCGGGGAGCAGGCGGCGGTCGGCGTGAACGAGATCGTGGCGGAACTGGAGTCGAGGCTCGGCTGAGACCTGCCTCTTTCGCCCCCGCCGCCCCTACCCGTCCCATCCTGGGGCTCCGCCCCAGACCCCGCTCCTCAAACGCCGGAGGGGCTGAGTTACCCAGCCCGTCCGGCGTTTGAGGACGAGGCCGTTCAGGCCGAAGCGGGGGTCTGGGGGCGGCAGCCCCCAGAAGGATGGGACGGGTAGGGGCGGCGGGGGCGAAGGAAAATCAGTCCAGCAAGCCGTGTCGCATCGCGCTCGTCACCGCCGCCGTCCGGTCATCCACCCCCAACTTCCCGAAGACCCGCAGCAGATGGGTCTTCACCGTCGACTCCCCGATGAACAACCGCCGTCCGATCTCCGCGTTGGTACACCCCTCCGCCACCAACCGCAGCACCGCAACCTCCCGCTCCGACAACCGAGGCCGCTCCGGCCGCACCCGCAACCGGTCCACCAACCGCGCGGCCACCGACGGCGCCAACACCGTCTCCCCCCGCGCCGCAGCACGAACCGCCTCCGCAAGCTGAGCCCGCGGCATGTCCTTGAGCAGATAACCCGCCGCCCCGGCCTCCACCGCCCGCAGAATGTCGCGGTCCGTCTCGTACGTCGTCAGCACGATCACCCGGCACGCCAACCCCGTCTCGCTCATCCGCACGATCGAGTCCACGCCCCCACCACCCGGCATCCGCAGATCCATCAGCACGATGTCGGGCCGGAGTTCGGCCGCCAATGCCTCCGCCTGCGGACCGCTCGCCGCGTCGGCGACGACCTCGAGGTCCGGCTCGGCGCTGAGCATCGCGCGCAGACCCTCCCGTACGACGGGATGGTCGTCGGCCAGGATGATCCGGATCGTCACGGAGTACTCCTCGGAATGGCGACCGGCAGAACCACCGTCACCGTCGTGCCGTCGCCGGGTGAGCTGTGGATCCGGGCCTTCCCTCCGACCTCGGTCGCCCGTGCTCGCAACCCGGCCAGGCCGTAGCCCGGGCACGGGACGCCCGGGTCGAAGCCGCAGCCGTCGTCCCGGACGGACACGGTCACCGTGTCGTCGGCGTAAGCGAGAGCCACGTCCACCGTCGCCGAACTCCCCGCGTGTTTGCGGGCGTTGGCCAGTGCCTCCTGGCAGGAGCGCAGGGCCACCACCTCCGGCGCGGCCGGTAGCGGGCGGACGGGGCCTGTCACGTCGAGGGTCGCCTCGTGCCGGGCGGCGAGCCGGTGCAGCGCGTCCGGGAGGGAGGCGCCGTCGAGGTCGGCCGGTGCGCCGCCGGCGACCAGGGCGCGGGCCTCGGCGAGGTTCTGACGGGCTGTCGCGTCCATGAGCGCCAAGTGGCGGCGGGCCTGCGGAGCATCGTGGTCCAGTTCCGCCTCCACGGCCTGGATCAGCATCAGCAGGCTGGTGAAGCCCTGCGCGAGCGTGTCGTGGATCTCGCGGGCCATGCGCTCGCGCTCGGCCAGCGCGCCGTGTGCGGCGGACAGGCGGGAGACCTCGTGGCGGCTCGCGTCCAACTCGGCTATCAACTCGGCCCGCTCCCAGCTCTGTTCGATGATCCGGACGATCCAGCTGCCTACCACCACGGAGAAGACGAAGGTGACCACGGCGAAGAGGGAGTTGGCGAACAGGTCCTCGCCGCTGGGGCGCCACAGCAGCGCCCAACCCGCCACCGGCGCCAGGTTGATCAGGCTCACCGTCACCAGCGTCCAGCGCATCCGCAGGGTCATGAAGCACTGCGGGACGAGCGCGAACGCCATCAGCCGGGTCTCCCCGACCAGTACCGCCGACGGCAGGAACAGCGCGATCGCCCCGGCGAGATAGCGCAGTGCCTGCCGCTGGTCCGGCGGGTCCTCCTGGAGCAACCGGCGCCCCACCAGGGCGTACCAGGGCACCAGCGGCACGAGCAGCGCCGCCGCGACCGCGCGGACGGGCGGGGACGGATGCGCCGCGGCGAGCACGAAGGCGAGGGTGGCCGCCCAGGCGACCGCGAAGTACCCGTCCCAGAGCCGGATCGTCCGGTCCCAGGCGTGCTCGTCGCGGGCCACGCCCGGGCCGGTCATCCGTCGCGCCGGGTCTTCCAGCGGAAGGTCAGCAGACACAGGACCAATCCTCCGACGCACCAGGCCGCGAGCACCAGCGCGATCCGTCCGAACTCCCAGCTCTCGGCCTGCTCCAGCACCTGCGCGGAGTCGGGCAGGAAGACACCCCGCAGTCCCTGGCACAGCCACTTCAGCGGGAACAGGGCGCCGACGTTCAGCATCCAGTCCGGGATGGTGTCGATGGAGATGTACACCCCGGAGATGAACTGCAGGACCAGGAAGGGGAGGACGACCACGGAGCTGGCGCTCTTGGCCGACTTGGGCACCGAGCTGATCGCGATGCCGAGCAGCGCGCACCCCGTCAGACCGAGCACGAAGATCCAGCCGAAGTCGAGCCACCTGGTCGCGTCCGACGGCAGGTCGACGTCGTACAGGGTGGTGCCGACGAGCAGCAGGATGGCCGTCTCCAGGATTCCGGTGAACAGAACCAGCCAGATCTTGCCGAGGAAGTACGAGGTCGGTGGCATCGGCGTCCCGCGCAGCCGGCGCAGGACCTTCTCGTCCCGTTCGACGGCGATCGAGATGCCCAGCGACTGGAAACTCGTCGACATGATGCCCGAGGCCATCATCGCGGGGACGTACAACTGCGAGGCGGTGACGCCCGAGCCGTGCACGTCGTCGTGGAAGATCGACGCGAACAGGAACAGGAACACCACCGGGAACGCGAACGTGAACACGACCTGGTCGCGCTGCCGGAAGAACTGCTTGATCTCCAAGCCGCCTCGCCTGATGCCCAGTCCCCAGGTGCCGGGGAGTCGGCCGGCGGGTGCGTCGGTGCGGCTCTGTACGGCGGTCGTGGTCACCGTCCGACCTCCTGTCCGGTCAGCCGGAGGTAGACGTCCTCCAGCGTGGGGCGGGCCACCGTGAGGCCCGGGATCTCGCCGTCGAAGAGGTGCATGAGGGCGGCGACCGTCCTGGTGGGAGTGTCCGTGTGCTCGCTGCGCGCGGTGCCGTCCGGCTCGGTCCAGCCGACGGTCGCGCCGGTGCCGTAGTGCTCCCGCAGGGTGGCGGGCTCGCCCTCGGCGACGACCCGGCCCTCGGCGATCACCGCGAGCCGGTCGGCGAGTGCCTCGGCCTCCTCCAGGTAGTGCGTCGTGAGAAGGATGGTCGTGCCCTCGCCGGACAGCTTGCGGATCAGGTCCCAGAACTGACGCCGGGCCGCCGGGTCGAATCCGGTGGTCGGCTCGTCCAGGAGCAGCAGTTCGGGGTCGCCGATCACCCCCAGGGCCACGTCGAGGCGGCGGCGCTGTCCGCCGGAGAGGGCCTTGATCCGGGCGCCCGCCTTGGCCTCCAGACCGACCAGACCGATGACCTCCTCGGGGTCGCGCGGCCTCGGGTAGTAGTGGGCGAAGTGCCGCACGGTCTCGCGGACCGTCAACTCCGCGGGCGCGGATTCGTCCTGCCAGACGATTCCGACACGAGATCGCCACGCACGCGTGCCGCTCGCCGGGTCCGCGCCCAGCACGGACACCTCCCCGGCGTCCCGCGCGCGGTTGCCCTGGAGGATCTCCACGGTGGTGCTCTTGCCGGCGCCGTTGGGCCCCAGCAGGCCGAACACCTCGCCGCGCCGGATGCCGAGATCGATCCCGTCGACCGCGGTCACGTCCCCGTACCGCTTGCGCAGGCCTCGAACGTCCACGGCGAGTTCGTTCGCGTGTGCTGTCATGCCGTACAGCGTCGTCCGGAATCGAACGCTCAGGGACGACCGTGCGTACCTCCTTATGTCCACCGAACGGTGGACAGAGGCCTCCGTGCGGCACAATGGCACCTGCCTGAAGAAGGTCCAACTCTCAAGCAGATGGAATCGGCGTGATGAGCAAGACGACAGTCAAAGACGTCTCCACCGAGCCCGACCCTTCCGAGGAAAGCGCCTCGGCGGGACCGCGCACGGAGGGCGGCAGCCGTGCCCTCGCCCTGCTGCTGATCATCACCGGCGCGGCCGGTCTGCTCGCCGCGTGGGTCATCACGGTCGACAAGTTCAAGCTGCTGGAAGCCAAGGTGGCGGGCACGTCCTTCACCCCCGGCTGCAGCCTGAACCCGGTCGTCTCCTGCGGCAGTGTCATGGAGAGCAAGCAGGCGGAGGCCTTCGGCTTCCCGAACCCGATGCTCGGCCTGGTCTGCTACGGCATCGTCATCTGCGTCGGCATCAGCCTGCTCGCGCGGGCCACCTACCCGCGCTGGTACTGGCTGACCTTCAACTTCGGCACGCTCTTCGGTGTGGGCTTCTGCACCTGGCTGCAGTTCCAGTCCCTGTACCGGATCAACGCGCTGTGCCTGTGGTGCTCGCTGGCCTGGGTCGCCACGATCATCATGTTCTGGTACGTGACCTCGTTCAACATCCGCAAGGGCTTCCTGCCGAGCCCGGGCTGGCTGAAGTCGTTCTTCGGCGAGTTCACCTGGGTGCTGCCGGTCCTGCACATCGGCATCATCGGCATGCTGATCCTGACCCGCTGGTGGGACTTCTGGACCAGCTGACGGGGGCGGGTACGGACCGTCCGACGGCCCGGACCCGACTGTCAGTGCGGTGAACTAGGGTTTCAGCGTGGAGCCCGACCTGTTCACCGCAGCAGCAGAAGAACGCCAGGAGAAGGACCCGACCGGCAGCCCCCTGGCGGTCCGGATGCGCCCGCGCACCCTCGACGAGGTGGTGGGCCAGCAGCACCTCCTGAAGCCGGGCTCGCCCCTGCGCCGACTGGTCGGCGAGGGCGCCGGCGGCCCGGCCGGGGCGTCGTCCGTGATCCTGTGGGGACCGCCGGGCACGGGCAAGACGACCCTGGCGTACGTCGTCTCGAAGGCCACCAACAAGCGCTTCGTCGAGCTGTCGGCGATCACCGCGGGCGTCAAGGAGGTCCGCGCGGTCATCGAGGGCGCCCGCCGCGCCACCGGCGGCTACGGCAAGGAGACCGTCCTCTTCCTGGACGAGATCCACCGCTTCAGCAAGGCCCAGCAGGACTCCCTGCTCCCCGCCGTCGAGAACCGCTGGGTGACCCTGATCGCGGCGACCACGGAGAACCCGTACTTCTCGATCATCTCCCCGCTGCTCTCCCGCTCCCTGCTGCTGACCCTCGAACCCCTCACGGACGACGACCTGCGCGCCCTGCTCCGCCGCGCCCTCACCGACGAGCGCGGCCTCAAGGGCGCCGTCACCCTCCCCGAGGACACCGAGGAGCACCTCCTGCGCATCGCCGGCGGCGACGCCCGCCGCGCCCTCACCGCCCTGGAGGCCGCCGCCGGGGCCGCCCTCGACAAGGGCGAGGCGGAGGTCGCCCTCCAGACGCTGGAGGAGGTCGTCGACCGGGCCGCGGTGAAGTACGACCGCGACGGCGACCAGCACTACGACGTCGCCAGCGCCCTGATCAAGTCCATCCGCGGCTCCGACGTCGACGCGGCCCTGCACTACCTGGCCCGCATGATCGAGGCCGGCGAGGACCCCCGCTTCATCGCCCGCCGCCTGATGATCTCCGCGAGCGAGGACATCGGCCTGGCCGACGCCAACGCCCTGCCGACGGCGGTGGCCGCCGCCCAGGCCGTCGCGATGATCGGCTTCCCGGAGGCCGCGCTGACCCTCAGCCACGCCACCATCGCGCTCGCCCTGGCCCCCAAGTCCAACGCGGCGACCACCGCGATCGGCGCCGCCCTGGAGGACGTACGCAAGGGGCATGCGGGACCGGTGCCGATGCATCTGCGGGACGGGCACTACAAGGGCGCGGCCAAGCTCGGGCACGCGCAGGGGTACGTCTACCCGCACGACCTGCCGGAAGGCATCGCCGAGCAGCAGTACGCGCCGGAGGAGCTGAAGGACCGCGAGTACTACACCCCGACCCGGCACGGCGCGGAGGCGCGGTACGCGGACGCGGTGGAGTGGACCCGCAAGCACCTCGGTCGAAAGCGGTCCTGAGCACCCTGTAGAATCCCTCGAAGTGCCGAGTCCCGCGCAGTCAGAGCGGGACAACCGGCCGGAGACCCGGTCCCTCGTGGATTGGCTCCAGGAGCGTCGCGCACCGTTGAACGGTGTCGCGGGCAGCCCATCACCACCCGTCGCAGGACGGGACCGGTCGATGGGCCACTCGCGTGCTGCACAGAGTGCCCAGATCAGGGGAGCGGCTGCCCACTCCGTCCGTCAGGACGAGGCGGGTTTCCCCGGCTGCGGATGCGACCTCCCACGACTCTGACAAGCCGAACACAAGAAATGAGAGACAGTGGCGAATCAGTCCCGCCCCAAGGTCAAGAAGTCGCGTGCCCTCGGCATCGCGCTGACCCCGAAGGCCGTCAAGTACTTCGAGGCCCGCCCCTACCCGCCGGGTGAGCACGGCCGTGGCCGCAAGCAGAACTCGGACTACAAGGTCCGTCTGCTGGAGAAGCAGCGTCTGCGCGCGCAGTACGACCTCTCCGAGCGTCAGCTGGTCCGTGCCTACGAGCGTGCCTCCAAGGTGCAGGGCAAGACCGGTGAGGCCCTGATCGTCGAGCTCGAGCGCCGTCTCGACGCCCTGGTCCTGCGTTCGGGCATCGCCCGCACCATCTACCAGGCCCGTCAGATGGTCGTGCACGGCCACATCGAGGTCAACGGTGGCAAGGTCGACAAGCCGTCGTTCCGTGTCCGTCCCGACGACGTCGTGATGGTCCGCGAGCGCAGCCGCGAGAAGACCCTGTTCCAGGTCGCGCGTGAGGGTGGCTTCGCCCCCGACGGCGAGACCCCCCGCTACCTCCAGGTGAACCTCCGCGCCCTGGCCTTCCGCCTGGACCGCGAGCCGAACCGCAAGGAAGTTCCGGTCATCTGCGACGAGCAGCTCGTCGTCGAGTACTACGCCCGCTGATCACCGGCAGGCGTTAGCAGCACCTCAGCCCGCCGTCTCCCCGCCCTTGTGGGCGCGGGAGGCGGCGGGTTCGTGCGTCTGCACCCCGGCCGTGGCCCGCAGCACCGGCCCCCGGGGTGCGGGCAGCCCGTCCAGCGGCCGCTCCAGCGCCCGGGACACCGCCACATCCCGCACCAACCGCGCCCCTTCCCGTACGCACTCCTCGTACCGCGCGTCGCCGAGGCCCTCCCGGGCCTTCGCCTCGCACAGTTCGTGCGGGGCGTTGTAGTACGCCGAGCCGAACAGCGGCAGGCCCACCGAGCGCCACATCCGCCCGGCCGCCCCCTGCAGCACCGCTGCCTCGGCCGCGTCGCCCTCCACCGCCGTGACCAGGGCGAGCAGCTCGACCGAGAGCACCGAGCCGAGCAGATCGTGGAAGGCATGGGCGCTGCCGAGGCAGTCGGTGAGCAGGGCGCGGGCCCGGGACGTGTCGCCGTCCGCCCAGGCCGCGTACGCCAGGACGTACAGCGCGTAGGCGCGGGTCCAGCGCTCGCCGTGGTCCTCGCAGACCCGGCGGACGTCCTCGCACAGGCCCACCGCGCCCGCCAGATCGCCCTGGAACGCGAGCGACATGGCCAGCTCGACCTGGCCCATCAGCACATTGCTGTTCAGCTCGCCGATCTCCTGGTAGCGGTCGAGCGCCGAGCGCAGCAGCTTCTCCGCACGGGGCATGTCGTCCGTGACCAGGGCCAGACAGCCCGTGCGATGTTCCGCGTACGCCACCGCCGTAGGACTGGCGGAGAGTTCCGCCTCCTCCCGGCACTCCTGGAGGGCGGCGAGCGCGGGCACCTTGTCGCCCTGGAGGATCGCCACGTAGCCGAGCACCCACAGCGCCTTCAGGCGGGAGTCCTCGTGGCCGGAGTCCAGCCGTACAACCTGCTCCAGCCAGTGCCGGCCCTCGGAGAGACGGCCGCAGCCGGCCCAGTAGAACCAGAGCGAGGCCGCGAGGTACTGGCCCAGGTGCGCCTCCTCCGGCTCGGTGAGGCAGTGTTCGAGGGCGCTGCGCAGATTCGGCAGCTCGGCCTCCACGCGTACGGCGACCTCCGCCTGGCGCGGTGAGAACCAGTCCAGCTCGCACCAGGTGGCCAGGCCCAGGTACCAGTCGCGGTGCCGGCGCCGCAGCCGGGCCGCGTCCCCGGTCGCCTCCAGCCAGTCGGCGCCGTAGGCCCGGACCGTGTCCAGCATGCGGTAGCGCAGACCGGAGGACGTCTCCTCGCGCACGATCACCGACTGCGCGAGCAGTTCCGAGAGCACGTCGAGGACGCCGTCGGCGACCAGGCCGTGCCCGCTGCACACGTACTCGACGGCCTCCAGGTCGAACTGGCCGGCGAACACCGCGAGCCGCGCCCACAGCAACCGCTGTTCGGGCGTGCACAGTTCATGGCTCCAGCCGATCGCCGTCCGCAGCGTCTGATGGCGCGGGAGCGCGTCCCGGCCACCGCCGGTCAGCAGCCGGAACCGGTCGTCCAGGCGCGCCAGCAGCTCCTCGGGAGGCAGGGCCCGCAGCCGTCCCGCGGCCAGCTCGATCGCCAGCGGGATGCCGTCCAGGCGCCGGCACAGCTCCCGTACCTCCGGTCCGTCCGCCGTCTCCAGCCCCTGCTGCGCGGCCCGGCGCAGGAACAGCTCCACCGCCTCGCGCTCGTCGAGAGGCGCCAGCGGGAACACGCGCTCGCCTGCCACCGCCAGTGGTCTGCGGCCCACGGCGAGCACGCGGAGCCCGGGCACCTCGCGCAGCAGCACGCCCACCAGTTCGGCGCAGACGTCCACCAGATGTTCGAACCCGTCCAGGACCAGCAGGAGTTGACGCTCGGCGAGATGCGCGAGCAGCGTCTCGCGCGGGGGCCTGGTGGTGTGGTCGGTGAGGCCGAGGGCGTCCACGACGGCGTAGTCGACGAAGTCCGGATCGCTCACCTGCGCCAGCTCGACCCGCCACACCCCGTCCCGTGGCGCGCGCCGCGAGGCCGCCCGGACCGCGAGCCGTGACTTGCCGACCCCGCCGGCTCCGGTCACGGTGACCAGCCGCGTGGCGTCCAGAGACCGGGCCAGTGCGGCGAGTTCGGCCGTGCGGCCGACGAAGGCGTCTAGTTCCAGGGGCAGATTGCCGTTCACAGGGGTGCCGCCTGGCTGAGAACCTCGCATGGGACACGGAGCGTACTGAACCGTAATCACTCCGTACAATCGCTTCCCTCAACTCTTGCCCTCGCGGCCCGGAATCCGGTACAGAGCGGCATCCCCGGCGCGATAGGCTCGGTCACGACTTTCTCGATGTTCAGGCACGTTTCAGGGAGCGGGTGCACGCGGTGTCCGGTGGAGAGGTGGCCGGGATCCTGGTGGCCGTCTTCTGGGCGATCCTGGTCTCCTTCCTCGCCGTAGCGCTGGTGAGGCTGGCCCAGACGCTCAGGGCGACGACCAAGCTCGTCGCGGACGTGACCGACCAGGCCGTCCCGCTCCTGGCGGACGCCTCCTCGGCGGTGCGTTCCGCGCAGACGCAGATCGACCGGGTCGACGCGATCGCCACCGACGTCCAGGAGGTCACGTCGAACGCGTCCGCGCTGTCGACCACCGTCGCCTCCACCTTCGGCGGCCCCCTGGTCAAGGTCGCGGCCTTCGGCTACGGCGTCCGCCGCGCCCTCGGCGCCCGCCGGGACGACGTGCCCGCGCCCGCCAAGGAGTCCCGGCGTACCGTGATCGTGGGCCGCACGGTCCCGGGCACGCGGCGGGGCAAGCGAGACCTCCGCGGAAAGAGGGACTGAGACCAGCGATGTTCCGCCGTACCTTCTGGTTCACGACCGGCGTCGCCGCCGGTGTCTGGGCCACCACCAAGGTCAACCGCAAGCTGAAGCAGCTGACCCCCGAGAACCTGGCCGCCGCGGCGGCCAACAAGGCGCTCGACGCGGGTCACCGGCTCAAGGACCGGGCGGTCGGCTTCGCGCTCGACGTCCGCGACAACATGGCCCGGCGGGAGGAAGAGCTGGGCGAGGCGCTGGGCATCAACGCGTCCCCCGAACTCCCCGCACCCCGGCGCTACGCGGCCATCGAGAACCGCAGCGCCACCAAGTACATCGAAGCCCCGACGTCCTCGCCGACGAACAACTCGTCGACGAAGAACCCGTACAACCGGAATGAGGACCACTGATGGAGTCGGCAGAGATCCGCCGCCGCTGGCTGAGCTTCTACGAGGAGCGCGGCCACACCGTCGTCCCTTCGGCGTCGCTCATCGCGGACGACCCGACTCTGCTCCTGGTCCCCGCCGGCATGGTCCCCTTCAAGCCGTATTTCCTCGGTGAGGTCAAGCCGCCGTGGGCGCGCGCGACCAGCGTGCAGAAGTGCGTGCGCACGCCCGACATCGAAGAGGTCGGCAAGACCACCCGCCACGGCACCTTCTTCCAGATGTGCGGCAACTTCTCCTTCGGCGACTACTTCAAGGAAGGCGCCATCAAGTACGCCTGGGAGCTGCTCACCAGCCCCCAGGACAAGGGTGGTTACGGCCTGGAGCCGGAGAAGCTCTGGATCACCGTCTACAAGGACGACGACGAGGCCGAGCGCATCTGGCACGACGTCATCGGCGTGCCCAAGGAGCGCATCCAGCGCCTGGGCATGAAGGACAACTACTGGTCCATGGGCGTCCCCGGACCCTGCGGCCCGTGCTCCGAGATCAACTACGACCGCGGCCCCGAGTTCGGCGCCGAGGGCGGTCCTGCCGTCAACGACGAGCGGTACGTGGAGATCTGGAACCTCGTCTTCATGCAGTACGAGCGCGGCGAGGGCATCGGCAAGGACAACTTCGAGATCCTCGGCGAACTCCCCAGCAAGAACATCGACACGGGCCTCGGCCTGGAGCGCCTCGCCATGATTCTGCAGGGCGTGCAGAACATGTACGAGATCGACACCTCCATGGCGGTCATCAAGAAGGCCACCGAGCTGACCGGCATCGAGTACGGCGCCGCGCACGACTCCGACGTCTCCCTGCGCGTGGTCACCGACCACATGCGGACGTCCGTCATGCTCATCGGCGACGGCGTGACCCCCGGCAACGAGGGCCGCGGCTATGTGCTGCGCCGCATCATGCGCCGCGCCATCCGCAACATGCGCCTGCTGGGCGCCACCGGTCCGGTCGTCCTCGACCTGATCGACACCGTGATCTCGATGATGGGCCAGCAGTACCCGGAGCTGGTCACCGACCGCGAGCGCATCGAGAAGGTCGCCGTCGCCGAGGAGAACGCGTTCCTCAAGACGCTGAAGGCCGGCACCAACATCCTCGACACCGCGGTCGGCGAGACCAAGGCCGGCGGCGGCACGGTCCTCGCCGGCGACAAGGCGTTCCTGCTCCACGACACCTGGGGCTTCCCGATCGACCTCACCCTCGAAATGGCTGCCGAACAGGGCCTGTCGGTGGACGAGGACGGCTTCCGCCGCCTGATGAAGGAGCAGCGGGAGCGCGCCAAGGCCGACGCCCAGGGCAAGAAGACCGGCCACGCCGGCACCGGCGCGTACCGGGCGATCGCCGACGCCGCCGGGGCCACCGACTTCATCGGGTACACCGAGACCGAGAGCGAGACCACCGTCGTCGGCATCCTCGTCGACGGCGTCTCCTCGCCGGCCGCCACCGAGGGCGACGAGGTCGAGATCGTCCTCGACCGCACCCCCTTCTACGCCGAGGGCGGCGGCCAGATCGGCGACACCGGCCGGATCAAGGTCGACACCGGCGCCGTCATCGAGATCCGCGACACCCAGAAGCCGGTCCCCGGCGTCTACGTCCACAAGGGCGTCGTCCAGGTCGGCGAGGTCACCGTCGGCGCGAAGGCGCTCGCCTCGATCGACGGCCGTCGGCGCACGGCCATCGCCCGCGCCCACTCGGCCACCCACCTCACCCACCAGGCGCTGCGGGACGCCCTCGGCCCGACGGCCGCGCAGGCCGGTTCCGAGAACCAGCCCGGCCGGTTCCGCTTCGACTTCGGTTCGCCGTCCGCCGTTCCGACGGCCGTGATGACCGACGTCGAGCAGAAGATCAACGAGGTGCTCGCCCGCGACCTGGACGTGCGCGCCGAGGTCATGGGCATCGACCAGGCCAAGAAGGAAGGCGCCATCGCCGAGTTCGGCGAGAAGTACGGCGAGCGGGTCCGCGTCGTGACCATCGGCGACTTCTCCAAGGAGCTGTGCGGCGGCACGCACGTGCACAACACCGCCCAGCTGGGCCTGGTGAAGCTGCTCGGCGAGTCGTCGATCGGCTCGGGTGTCCGCCGTATCGAAGCGCTCGTCGGTGTCGACGCCTACAACTTCCTCGCTCGCGAGCACACGGTCGTCGCCCAGCTCCAGGAGCTGATCAAGGGACGTCCGGAGGAGCTGCCGGAGAAGGTCTCCACGATGCTCGGCAAGCTGAAGGACGCCGAGAAGGAGATCGAGAAGTTCCGCGCCGAGAAGGTGTTGCAGGCCGCCGCCGGGCTCGTCGAGTCGGCCAAGGACGTGCAGGGTGTCGCGGTCGTGACCGGGCAGGTCCCGGACGGCACCACCCCGGACGACCTGCGTCGCCTGGTCCTGGACGTGCGCGGTCGCATCCAGGGCGGCCGGGCCGCCGTGGTCGCGCTCTTCACGGTCAACAACGGCAAGCCGCTCACGGTCATCGCGACCAACGACGGCGCCCGGGACCGCGGTCTCAAGGCCGGTGAACTGGTCCGCGCGGCCGCCAAGACCCTCGGTGGCGGTGGCGGCGGCAAGCCGGACGTGGCCCAGGGCGGCGGCCAGAACCCGGCCGCGGTCGGCGAGGCGATCGACGCCGTCGAGCGGCTCGTCGCCGAGACGGCCAAGTAGAAGCGGTCCGACGATGAGAAGAGGGCGTCGGCTCGCCATCGACGTCGGGGACGCCCGCATCGGGGTCGCCTCGTGCGACCCCGACGGGATCCTCGCCACTCCGGTGGAGACGGTTCCCGGACGGGACATCCCCGCGGCCCATCGCCGGCTGCGGGAACTCGTCGAGGAGTACGAGCCGATCGAGGTCGTCGTCGGTCTGCCCCGCTCCCTCAAGGGGGGCGAGGGACCGGCCGCGGTCAAGGTCCGCACCTTCACCCAGGAGCTGGCCCAGGGGATCGCGCCGATCCCGGTCCGGCTGGTCGACGAGCGGATGACCACGGTGACGGCCAGTCAGGGGCTGCGTGCCTCCGGCGTGAAGGCGAAAAAGGGACGCTCCGTCATCGATCAGGCCGCCGCTGTGATTATTTTGCAGCAAGCACTTGAATCCGAACGGGTGTCAGGTAAAGCGCCCGGCGAAGGCGTCGAAGTGGTCATCTGATCGCGATACGGTAACGTTCCGCGCGATGCGATGGTTTTCGAACAGCCACCGCACAGCAAGAGGCGAAACGGAATCCGGCCCACCAGCCGCGTGCCGCGCCGTCCGTCGGCTCTAGGGGATCGATGACTGAGTATGGCCGGGGTCACGGCTCCGAACCGTGGCATCCCGAGGACCCGTTGTTCGGAGACGGTGGATGGGAGGGACAGCAGGCTCAGACGGGCCAGCAGTCCTACGGCGGCCAGCCGCAGCATTATTCGGACCAGCAGCAGTCCCAACAGCAGCAGTACGGCGAGTGGGGCGACGGCGGCCAGAACGCCTACGGTCAGGCGCAGCAGCAGTACCCCCAGTACGACCAGCAGCAATACGACCAGCAGCAGTATGCCCAGCAGCAGTACGAACAGCAGTACGGCGTCCAGGGACAGCAGCAGAACTACGCGGGTCACACCCAGCAGCCCTACGACAACAACGGCCAGCCCCAGCAGCAGCCCTACGACAACGGAGCCTGGGGTTCCGGCACGCACGTCCAGTACACGGATCCCTCGGACCCGTACGGCCAGCAGGCCGCCGCATACGGGGGCGAGCAGCCCGACTACTACGGCACGCCGGACGCGTATCCGCCGCCGGAGCCGCCCAGCCGCAGGCAGCCCGAGCCGGAGCCGAAACCCGACTGGGATCCCGGACCCGACCAGGGCGAGCACGCCTTCTTCGCGGGCGGCGGTGGCGACGATGACGACGAGGAGCCCGACGACGAGGCCGACAGTCGCCGTGGCCGGGGCGACCGGAAGGGCAAGGACGGCAAGGGCAAAGGGAAGAAGCGTCGCAGCGGCTGCGCCTGCCTGGTCGTGGTCCTGGTGTTCGGCGGCGGACTCGGCGGGGTCTCCTACTTCGGATACCAGTTCTACCAAAATCGTTTCGGCTCGGCGCCGGACTACGCGGGTGACGGCACCAGCAAGACGGTGAGCGTCGAGATCCCGAAAGGCGCGGGCGGTTACGAGATCGGCCGGCGGCTGAAGGAAGCGGGCGTCGTCAAGAGCGTCGACGCGTTCGTCGCCGCCCAGTCGCAGAACCCCAAGGGAAAAACGATTCAGGCCGGCGCTTATCTGCTGAAGACGGAGATGTCCGGCGACAGCGCCGTCGCGATGATGCTCGACCCCAAGAGCCAGAACAACGTGATGGTCACTCCGGGCCAGCGCAATGTCAGCGTGTACAAGGCGATCGACGCGAAACTCGACCTGTCGTCCGGTGCCACCAGGGAGATCGCGAAAGAGAAGTACAAGACCCTCGGACTGCCGAGCTGGGCGAACGACAACAAGGAGATCAAGGACCCGCTGGAGGGATTCCTCTACCCGGGCACCTATCCCGCCGCGAAGGGCATGAAGCCCGAGGCGGTCCTCAAGTCGATGGTCAGTGACGCCGCCAAGGCCTACGAGAAGTACGACCTCGAGGCGAAGGCCAAAGAGCTCAAGCTGGACAGTCCGTTGCAGGTCATCACGGTCGCGAGCCTCGTCCAGGCCGAGGGGAAGACCGAGGACGACTACCGCAAGATGGCGGAGGTGGTCTACAACCGCCTCAATCTGGCGAACCCCGAGACCTACGGTCTGTTGCAGTTCGACTCGACCTTCAATTACCTGAAGGGCCAGAGCAACATCAACATCAGCGAGTCGGAGATCAACAAGAACCAGGACCCGTACAACACGTACACGCAGAAGGGCCTGCCGCCCGGCCCGATCGACAATCCGGGCGACGTCGCGCTGAAGGCGGCGCTGAATCCGACGGACGACGGCTGGTTCTACTTCGTCGCGACCGACGGTGTGAACAAGACCGAATTCGCCAAGACGCACGCCGAATTCCTGAAGCTCAAGGAAAAGTTCAATGAGGCCACGGGCAGCTGACACCCGTCGGGCAGCAGTACTGGGCAAGCCCATCGCCCATTCCCTCTCGCCGGTGCTGCACCGCACCGCCTATCAGGAATTGGGGCTGGCGGACTGGTCCTACGACCGGTTCGAGGTCGACGAGACCACGCTGTCCCGTTTCTTCGAGAAACTCGGGCCGGAATGGGCCGGGCTGTCGCTGACGATGCCGCTGAAGCGGGCCGTCATACCCCTGCTCGACGAGATCAGCGAGACGGCCGCCTCGGTCGACGCGGTCAACACCGTCGTCTTCACCCCGGACGGCCGCGCCCTCGGCGACAACACCGACATCCCCGGCATCGTCGCCGCCCTGCGCGAGCACGGCATCGAACAGGTCGACTCGGCGGCGATCCTCGGCGCCGGCGCCACCGCCTCCTCCGCACTCGCCGCACTGGCCCGCGTCTGCACCGGCTACGTCGTGGTCTACGTCCGCAGCGCGGCGCGCGCCGCCGAGATGCGGGAGTGGGGCGAGCGGCTCGACGTCGAGGTGCGCATCGCGGACTGGGCGGACGCGGCCGAGGCCCTTCGGGCGCCCCTGGTCATCGCCACCACCCCGGCCGGCACCACGGACACCCTCTCCGCCGCCGTCCCCGAGCGGCCCGCCACCCTTTTCGACGTGCTCTACGACCCCTGGCCGACCGCACTCGCGGCCCGCTGGTCGGCGTACGGCGGCGCTGTCGTCAGCGGTCTCGACCTGCTGGTGCACCAGGCCGTGCTCCAGGTCGAGCAGATGACGGGACACGTGCCGGCCCCCCTGGGCGCCATGCGAAAAGCGGGCGAACACGCACTCGAATCCCGCTAGGATTCGCCTGTTCCGCAGGGGCGGAACGGTATTCGGGGGAGTGGGTCATGGCCACAGGTGTGCCGCTGGCGTCCGGCAAGAGCGAGATCTTCGAGGCCGTCCTGAAGTTCATGCCGGACTGGGTGCAGATCACCGTCCTCGGCCTCATCGTGCTCGCCGTCGTCGCGTCCTGGGTGCTGAAGCTGGTGGCGAAGATCAAGTACCGGCGTGCCGTGCGCAACGGAGTGCCGGTGCACGCGGCGGCGCAGTACGGACAGGGACGCGGCGCGGACTACCTGGGGGAGTACGCGCCGCAGCAGGCGCAGAGCGCCCAGAGCGGCCAGAGCCAGGGGAGCGGCGCCGACTACCTGGGCGCCTACGCCCCGCAGCCGCGTCAGCAGGACGCCTCCTCCTGACTCGCCGCCGTCCGTCTGCTGGACCGGCGGCCGGGCCCGACGCCCGGACGTGGGAGGATCGGGGGTGGCGGGCCAGGGCCGCGCACCTGGTCGGGCCGTCGTCGTACGCGAGGACGCGCGTACACAGGCAGTACCAGGGCGCGAGCACTGAGGAGCATCGTTGAGCAGGCTGCGCTGGCTGACCGCGGGAGAGTCCCACGGTCCCGCACTTGTCGCGACGCTGGAGGGCCTTCCCGCCGGCGTGCCGATCACCACCGACATGGTCGCCGACCACCTGGCCCGGCGTCGGCTCGGCTACGGCCGCGGTGCCCGTATGAAGTTCGAGCGCGACGAGGTCACCTTCCTCGGCGGCGTCCGGCACGGTCTCACGCTCGGCTCCCCGGTCGCGATCATGGTGGGCAACACCGAGTGGCCCAAGTGGGATCAGGTCATGGCGGCCGACCCCGTCGACCCGGAGATCCTCGCCGGGCTCGCCCGCAACGCCCCGCTGACCCGCCCGCGCCCCGGCCACGCCGACCTCGCGGGCATGCAGAAGTACGGCTTCGACGAGGCCCGCCCGATCCTGGAGCGCGCGTCGGCGCGGGAGACGGCGGCCCGGGTGGCGCTGGGCGCGGTGGCCCGGTCCTACCTCAAGGAGACGGCCGGCATCGAGATCGTCTCGCACGTGGTCGAACTCGCCTCCGCGAAGGCCCCGCAGGGCGTCCTGCCCACGCCGGCCGACGTCGAGAAGCTGGACGCCGACCCCGTGCGCTGCCTGGACGCGGACGCGTCGAAGGCGATGGTCGCCGAGATCGACCAGGCCCACAAGGACGGCGACACCCTCGGCGGTGTGGTCGAGATCCTGGCCTACGGCGTGCCGGTGGGCCTCGGCTCGCACGTGCACTGGGACCGCAAGCTGGACGCCCGCCTCGCCGGTGCCCTCATGGGCATCCAGGCCATCAAGGGCGTCGAGATCGGCGACGGCTTCGAGCTGGCGCGGGTGCCCGGCTCGCAGGCGCACGACGAGATCGTGAAGACCGACGAGGGCATCCGCCGGGTCTCGGGCCGCTCCGGCGGCACCGAGGGTGGCCTCTCGACCGGTGAACTGCTGCGGGTACGCGCCGCGATGAAGCCCATCGCCACCGTGCCGCACGCCCTGCGGACCGTCGACGTGGTCACCGGCGAGGCCACGCAGGCCCACCACCAGCGGTCCGACGTGTCCGCGGTGCCGGCCGCCGGCATCGTCGCGGAGGCGATGGTCGCGCTCGTCCTCGCGGACGCGGTCGCGGAGAAGTTCGGCGGCGACTCGGTCCCCGAGACCCGCCGCAACGTGCGCTCCTACCTCGAGCACCTGGCCATCCGGTGAGCCCCGCACCCGTGGTCGTGCTGGTGGGCCCGATGGGGGTCGGCAAGTCGACCGTCGGACAACTGCTGGCCGAGCGCCTCGGCGTCGGCTACCGGGACACCGACGACGACATCGTCGCCGAGCAGGGCCGGACCATCGCCGAGATCTTCGTCGACGGGGGCGAGCCCGCCTTCCGGGCGATCGAGAAGGAGGCGGTGCGCCGGGCGCTCGCCGAGCACGACGGCGTCCTCGCCCTGGGCGGCGGCTCGGTCCTCGACGAGGACACCCGCGCGCTGCTGGCCGGGCAGCGGGTCGTCTACCTCTCGATGGACGTGGAGGAAGCCGTCAAGCGCACCGGCCTCAACGCCGCTCGCCCGCTCCTCATGATCAACCCGCGCAAGCAATGGCGCGAACTGATGGAGGTCAGGCGGCACTTGTACGAGGGGATCGCCACCGCGGTCGTGGCCACCGATGGCCGTACGCCCGAAGAGGTCACCCAAGTCGCCCTGGACGCACTGGAGTTGAAGGAAGCATGAGCGAGGCAGTGACCCGGATCCAGGTCGGCGGCACAGCGGGCAACGAGCCGTACGAGGTCCTGGTGGGCCGTCAACTCCTGGGCGAGCTCGCCGGGTTGATCGGCGAGAAGGCCAAGCGCGTGGCCGTCGTGCACCCCGAGGCGCTCGCCGAGACCGGTGAGGCGCTCCGCGCGGACCTGGCCGAGCAGGGCTTCGAGGCCGTCGCCATCCAGGTGCCCAACGCGGAGGAGGCCAAGACCGCCGAGGTCGCCGCCTACTGCTGGAAGGCGCTCGGCCAGTCCGGCTTCACCCGCTCCGACGTCATCGTCGGCGTGGGCGGCGGGGCCAGTACCGACCTGGCCGGATTCGTCGCCGCGACCTGGCTGCGCGGGGTGCGCTGGATCGCCGTACCGACCACCGTGCTGGCCATGGTGGACGCGGCCGTCGGCGGCAAGACCGGCATCAACACCGCCGAGGGCAAGAACCTGGTCGGCGCCTTCCACCCGCCGGCCGGCGTGCTGTGCGACCTGGCCGCGCTGGACTCGCTGCCGGTCAACGACTACGTCTCCGGACTCGCCGAGATCATCAAGGCGGGCTTCATCGCCGACCCGGTGATCCTGGACCTCATCGAGGAGGACCCCGAGGCGGCCCGCACGCCCGCGGGCCCGCACACGGCCGAGCTGATCGAGCGCTCCATCCGCGTCAAGGCCGAGGTGGTCTCCTCGGACCTCAAGGAAGCCGGTCTGCGCGAGATCCTCAACTACGGCCACACCCTGGGTCACGCCATCGAGAAGAACGAGCGCTACAAGTGGCGGCACGGCGCGGCCGTCTCCGTCGGCCTGCACTTCGCGGCCGAACTCGGCCGTCTGGCGGGCCGGTTGGACGACACGACGGCCGACCGCCACCGCACGATCCTCGAATCGGTCGGCCTGCCGCTGCACTACCGCTACGACCAGTGGCCCAAGCTCCTGGAGAACATGCGGGTCGACAAGAAGTCCCGCGGCGACCTGCTCCGCTTCATCGTCCTGGACGGCCTGGCCAAGCCGACCGTCCTGGAGGGCCCCGACCCGGCCGTCCTGCTCGCCGCGTACGGCGAGGTGGGTGAGTAAGTCCACTGGAGCGCCGTCCGTCCGAAATGCCGATCTGCCCTTGTGGGCACGGGCACTTCGGACCGCCCCCGGCCGTTCACCAAACGGCGGCCGGGGAAGGTACCGTTCGGTAGGGAGTGGGGGCCAGCCCCCGTCGCCAGCGCCAATTGCCTGTACGAGACGGAGTGGCACCGGATGCAGCACGCAGTGGGTTCTCCGCTGCCGCCGCCCCATCAGCCGGGGCACGGACCCGCCGCCGGCTGGTCGCCGGCCGCGCACCACCCGGGTCACCCGGGCCCGCACCAGGGCGCGGCCCCCGTGCCACCGCCGCCGCAGGCCCCGGGCTACCCGGGAGCGCCTCCTGCCATGGCCCCGCCGCCCGCACCACCCCAGGCCCCGACGCCGCCGCCACCGGTCCCGGACACCACCGGCCATGTCCCGCTGCCGCCCGGCGGCCCGGTCGCCATGCCCAGCGTCCCGCCGACCGCCACGGCCGGCGCGGACCCGACGTCCACGACCCTCGCCGTGCTGCTGATCGGCCCCGCGGGCGCCGGCAAGACGAGCGTCGCCAAGTACTGGGCGGACCACCGTCGGGTCCCCACGGCCCACATCAGCCTCGACGACGTGCGCGAATGGGTCCGCTCGGGCTTCGCCGACCCCCAGTCCGGCTGGAACGACCACTCCGAGGCCCAGTACCGCCTCGCCCGCCGCACCTGCGGCTTCGCCGCCCGCAACTTCCTCGCCAACGGCATCTCCTGCATCCTCGACGACGCCGTCTTCCCGGACCGCCCGGTCGTCGGCCTCGGCGGCTGGAAGCGCCACGTCGGCCCCGGCCTCCTCCCCGTCGTCCTCCTCCCCGGCCTCGAAGTGGTCCTGGAACGCAACGGCGAACGCGCGGGCAACCGCCGCCTCACCGACGAAGAGGTGGCCCGCATCCACGGCCGCATGGCGGGCTGGTACGGCTCGGGCCTCCCCATCATCGACAACTCCCAGTTGGACGTGGCCCAGACGGCAGCGGTCCTGAACGACGTATTGGCCCGCTCCATCGCAAGCCCCCCGAACTGGTAGATGCCGGGTGAGTGCACGTCCCTCAAGGGGCGCGGGGAACTGCGCGGCCAGCCCCCACCGGCCGTCAGTCGGGACACAACCGTCACCACCCCCCGCGTCCCCCAAACGGCACCCCTCCAACCGGCACAAATCACCCACCCCTCCTACGCTCATCTCATGTCAGAGATGTACGCGATCCGCCGAACCCGGCTCAGGGAACAGTGCAACGCCGCCGGCAACACGGCCGCGCTCGTCTCCCGCCCGGCCAACGTCCGCTACCTCGCAGGCGCGTCGCCCAAAGGCGCGGTCCTGCTCCTGGGGAAGACAGAAGACCTCCTCCTCTGCACCGGCCCCCCGGACGAAAGACCCACGGACGGCCGCCCCGACGAGACCATCCGCGTACAGAGCCTCCCGAGCAGCGCAGGCGACCCCGCGGTCGCGGCCGCGGGCCTCGCCAGGACTCAGGGCGCGGAATCCCTCGCCGTGGAGGAACACCACCTCACCGTCGCCCGGCACCGAGAGATCCGCTCGGTCGCACCGCGCATCCGCGTCGCAGACCTCGGCGGGGCGGTGGAACAGCTCCGGGTCGTCAAGGACGAGGAGGAGATCTCCTGTCTCCGCATCGGCGCGGAGATCGCCGACCAGGCCCTGGGCGAACTCCTGGAGTCCATCCTCGTCGGCCGCACCGAACGCCATCTCGCCCTGGAGCTGGAGCGCCGCCTGGTCGACCACGGCGCCGACGGCCCCGCCTTCGCCACCTCCGTCGCGACCGGCCCCAACGCCGGCCGGCGCGCACACCTGCCCACCGACCGCCGCGTGGAGGAGGGAGATTTCCTCTCCGTCTGCCTCGGCGCGAGGTACCGCGGCTACCGCTGCGAGATCGGGCGTACGTTCGTGATCGGGACCTCGCCGGCCGACTGGCAGATCGAGCTCTACGACCTCGTCTTCGCCGCCCAGCGCGCCGGCCGCGAGGCTCTGGCGCCCGGCGCCGCCTACCGCGATGTGGACCGGGCGGCACGCCAGGTACTGGACTCGGCGGGGCATGCGGAGAGGCTGTCGGCGCTGATGGGGCACGGGGTGGGGCTCGAAATCGACGAGGAGCCGCAGTTGGCCCCCGCGGCCATGGGTAAACTGGACGCCTGCGTGCCGGTCACCGTCGAACCGGGGGTCCACCTCCCGGGCCGGGGCGGTGTCAGGATCGATGACACGCTCGTCGTCCGCCCCGAGGCGGACGGCGGACCCGAGCTACTCACCATCACGACCAAGGAGCTCCTAGCGCTGTAACGCGCGTGCCCCGTGGTCGTCCACGTCAGTCCAGGAGATTCCGCAACCGTGGCTTCCACGAACGACCTCAAGAACGGCCTGGTGCTCAAGCTCGACGGAGGCCAGCTCTGGTCCGTCGTCGAGTTCCAGCACGTCAAGCCCGGCAAGGGCCCTGCCTTCGTGCGCACCAAGCTCAAGAACGTGCTGTCCGGCAAGGTCGTCGACAAGACGTTCAACGCCGGCGTCAAGGTCGAGACGGCCACTGTCGACAAGCGCGACATGCAGTTCTCGTACATGGACGGCGAATACTTCGTCTTCATGGACATGCAGACCTACGACCAGCTCATGGTCGACCGCAAGGCCGTCGGCGACGCCGCCAACTTCCTGATCGAGGGCTTCACGGCCACCGTGGCGCAGCACGAGGGCGAGGTGCTCTTCGTCGAGCTGCCGGCCGCCGTCGAGCTGGTCGTCCAGGAGACCGAGCCGGGCGTCCAGGGCGACCGCTCCACCGGCGGCACCAAGCCCGCGACGCTGGAGACGGGCCACCAGATCCAGGTCCCGCTCTTCATCACCACCGGCGAGAAGATCAAGGTCGACACCCGCACGAGCGACTACCTCGGCCGGGTGAACAGCTAACCGTGGCTGCTCGCAACACGGCCCGCAAGCGCGCCTTCCAGATCCTCTTCGAGGGCGACCAGCGCGGAGCCGACGTCCTGACGGTCCTCGCGGACTGGATCCGACTCTCCCGGGACGACACCCGGCAGCCGCCGGTGAGCGAGTACACGATGCAGCTCGTCGAGGGCTACGCCGAGCACGAGCGGCGCATCGACGATCTGATCTCCCAGTACTCGGTCGGCTGGACGCTCGACCGGATGCCGGTCGTGGACCGCAACATCCTGCGGCTGGGCGCGTACGAGCTGATCTGGGTCGACGAGACCCCGGACGCGGTCGTCCTCGACGAGATGGTGCAGCTGGCGAAGGAGTTCTCGACGGACGAGTCGCCCGCGTTCGTCAACGGTCTGCTGGCCCGCTTCAAGGACCTGAAGCCCTCGTTGCGCCGGGACGAGGAGTAGGCCTTCCGGTACGAAGAACGCCGGGGGCCCGCAGCGTGCTTGCTGCGGGCCCCCGGCGTTCTTGTCCGCCCAGGGGGTGGGTGGTGTCGTTGTAGGGCGGCTGCGGGCCGTCTGGGGCTTGTCGCGCCCGCGCGGCGGAGCCGCATATCGACACGGCCCCGCGCCCCTGGGAGCTGCCCTCACGTCTCCCGAGACGTGAGCGGCGATGGAGCACCGACAAAAGAACGCCGGGGCGCCCGGAACCCTAAAGTTCCGGCCACCCCGGCGGCACGTTTCTGCTCTTGTGCGGTACGGCTCAGTTCTCCTCGTGGGAGGCCACCGCGCGGCGGGCGTCCGCGTCCAGGACGCCCCAGCTGATCAGCTGCTCGGTGAGGACCGAGGGGGACTGGTCATAGATGACGGCGAGTGTGCGCAGGTCGTCCTGGCGGATCGACAGCACCTTGCCGTTGTAGTCGCCGCGCTGGGACTGGATCGTGGCCGCGTACCGCTGCAGCGGGCCCGCCTTCTCGGCCGGCACCGTGGCCAGCCGCTCCAGGTCGAGGACCAGCTTCGGCGGCGGCTCGGCGGCACCGCCCGGGGTCGTGCCCGGCAGCAGCTCCTGCACCGGCACACCGTAGAAATCCGCCAGCTCGGCGAGGCGCTGCACGGTCACGGCACGGTCACCGCGCTCGTACGACCCGACCACGACCGCCTTCCAGCGTCCCTGGGACTTCTCCTCGACACCGTGGAGGGAAAGGCCCTGCTGGGTGCGGATGGCCCGGAGCTTGGCCCCGAGCTGTTTGGCGTATTCGCTGGACATATAGCTCCCCGGACACTGGATCGACGCGACCGATGGTGTTTCCGAGCCGCGCGTCTGGTAACTCACTGTGAGGTTACGCAGCGTGACTCTCGCCCGTCAAGCCGAATGGTCCACACCGCCTCTTCTGGGGAACCCGTGGCTGATTACGCCAGGGGGGTGATCAGGGACGTCGTCCGGGCCTGCTACCGTGGATGGCGCAAATCCGACGTCCTTTAACGTCCGTCCCGTGAGGCGGAGAAGGAGGTCCGTTTCATATGGACAAGCAGGACAAGCACGACACGTACGCCTCCGATGCCCGGCCCGTGCTCGAAGGACCCGACATCGCGCGGGTGTTGACCCGCATCGCCCACGAGATCGTCGAACGCGCCAAGGGTGCCGACGACGTGGTGCTCCTCGGCATTCCGACCCGAGGCGTCTTCCTCGCCCAGCGGCTGGGCGTCAAGCTGGAGGAGATCACCGACCGCAAGATCCCGGTCGGCGCCCTCGACATCACCATGTACCGCGACGACCTGCGCATGCACCCGCCGCGTGCGCTGGCCCGCACGGAGATCCCCGGCGACGGCATCGACGGCCGCTTGGTCGTCCTCGTCGACGACGTGCTCTTCTCCGGTCGCACCATCCGCGCCGCCCTCGACGCCCTGAACGACATCGGGCGTCCGCGCGCGGTGCAGCTCGCGGTCCTGGTCGACCGCGGCCACCGCGAACTGCCCATCCGCGCCGACTACGTCGGCAAGAACCTCCCCACGTCGTTGCGGGAGACGGTCAAGGTCCTGCTCGCCGAGGAGGACGGTCGCGACACCGTGCTGCTCGGTGCGAAGCCGGCCGCCCCGGGCGCGTCGCAGTAGCACTCCGGCTCCCGCCGAAGTGCGCTCACGTATGCCCGTATGCCCGAAAACTCCTGAATTGCCTTACGGAGCCTGACAGATGCAGCGTCATCTCATCTCGGCCGCCGACCTCACCCGCGACGACGCCGTCCTGATCCTCGACACCGCCGAGGAGATGGCCCGGGTCGCCGACCGGCCGATCAAGAAACTGCCGACCCTGCGCGGCCGTACCGTCGTCAACCTCTTCTTCGAGGACTCCACGCGCACGCGTATCTCCTTCGAAGCCGCCGAGAAGCGCCTCTCCGCGGACGTCATCAACTTCACCGCCAAGGGGTCGAGCGTCTCCAAGGGCGAGTCCCTGAAGGACACCGCCCAGACCCTGGAGGCCATGGGTGTCGACGCCGTCGTCATCCGGCACGGCGCCTCCGGAGCGCCCTACCGCCTCGCCAACTCCGGCTGGATCGACGCGGCCGTCATCAACGCCGGTGACGGCACCCACCAGCACCCCACGCAGGCCCTGTTGGACGCCTTCACCATGCGCCGCCGGCTCATCGGGCGGGACGCCGGGATAGGGCAGGACCTGGACGGCAAGCGGATCACGCTCGTCGGCGACATCCTGCACAGCCGTGTCGCCCGCTCCAACGTCGACCTGCTGCACACCCTCGGCGCCGAGGTCACCCTCGTCGCCCCGCCGACCCTGGTGCCGGTCGGCGTCGAGTCCTGGCCCTGCGAGGTGTCGTACGACCTCGACAGCACGCTCTCCAAGAGCGACGCGGTGATGCTGCTGCGGGTCCAGCGCGAGCGCATGAACGCCGCCTTCTTCCCGACCGAGCGCGAGTACTCCCGGCGCTACGGCCTGGACGGCGACCGCATGGCGAAGATGCCCGAGCACGCCATCGTGATGCACCCCGGGCCGATGGTCCGCGGCATGGAGATCACCGCCGAGGTGGCCGACTCCGAGCGCTGCACCGCGATCGAGCAGGTCGCAAACGGAGTCTCCATCCGGATGGCCGTTCTGTACCTCCTGCTCGGCGGCAACGAACCCGCCGTCTCCCACGCCCGCACCATCGAGGAGAAGTAAGTCCCATGAGCAAGATCCTGATCCGTGGTGCGAAGGTGCTCGGCGGCGAGGCGCAGGACGTCCTGATCGACGGCTCGGTCATCGAGGCCGTCGGCCCGGGGCTGTCCGACGAGGGCGCCGAGGTCGTGGACGCCGAGGGCAAGGTGCTGCTGCCGGGCCTGGTCGACCTGCACACCCATCTGCGCGAGCCCGGCCGCGAGGACTCCGAGACGGTGCTGACCGGCACGCGCGCGGCGGCCTCCGGCGGCTACACGGCCGTGTTCGCCATGGCCAACACCTTCCCGGTCGCCGACACCGCCGGCGTGGTCGAGCAGGTCTACCGGCTCGGCCAGGAGCACGGCTACTGCGACGTGCAGCCCATCGGCGCCGTCACCGTCGGCCTGGAGGGCCGCAAGCTCGCCGAACTGGGCGCCATGCACGAGTCGGCCGCCGGCGTCACCGTCTTCTCCGACGACGGCAAGTGCGTCGACGACGCCGTGATCATGCGCCGGGCGCTGGAGTACGTGAAGGCCTTCGGCGGGGTCGTCGCCCAGCACGCGCAGGAGCCGCGGCTGACCGAGGGCGCCCAGATGAACGAGGGCGTCGTCTCCGCCGAGCTGGGCCTGGGCGGCTGGCCGGCGGTGGCCGAAGAATCGATCATCGCCCGGGATGTCCTGCTCGCCGAGCACGTCGGCTCCCGCGTCCACATCTGCCACCTCTCGACCGCCGGCTCCGTCGAGATCGTCCGCTGGGCCAAGTCCCGCGGCATCGACGTCACCGCCGAGGTCACCCCGCACCACCTCCTGCTCACCGACGAGCTGGTGCGCAGCTACAACCCGGTCTACAAGGTCAACCCGCCGCTGCGCACCGAGCGGGACGTGCTCGCCCTGCGCGAGGCCCTCGCGGACGGCACGATCGACATCGTCGCCACCGACCACGCGCCCCACCCGCACGAGGACAAGGACTGCGAGTGGGCCGCGGCCGCCATGGGGATGGTGGGCCTGGAGACCGCGTTGTCAGTGGTGCAGGAGACCATGGTGGACACCGGGCTCCTCACCTGGGCCGGGGTCGCCGAGCGCATGTCCGTCAAGCCTGCCGAGATCGGGCGGGCCAAGGGCCACGGCCGTCCCGTCTCGGCTGGTGAGCCCGCCAACCTCACGCTCGTCGACACGGCATACCGTGGGTCGGTGGACCCCGCGGGCTTCGCCTCGCGCAGCCGGAACACCCCGTACGAGGGGCGTGAGCTGCCGGGCCGTGTGACGCACACGTGGCTCCGGGGCAAGGCCACGCTCGTCGACGGGAAGCTCACGTGACATCTGCAACTCTGCTCGCCGCCGCATCGCTCGCCGCCGAGAAGAAGTCGGCCGACGTCACCGACTGGGCCGCCCGCATCGGCTGGCTCGTAGGCCTCGGCCTCTTCGTCGCGCTCGTCTACTGGCTGATGCGCGAGGGCTGGAAGTGGCGCGGCACGCTCCAGGGCGACCTGCCGGAGCTGCCCACCGCGCCGGACGACCCCGGTCCGGCGAAACTGACGATGAGCGGCCGCTACCACGGCTCCACCACGGCCGGTCAGTGGCTGGACCGCATCGTGGCGCACGGCCTGGGCACCCGCAGCCGGGTCGAGCTGACCCTGACGGACGCCGGCCTGGACGTCGTACGCCCCGGAGCCACCGACTTCTTCGTCCCGGCCGAGGCGCTGCGCGAGGCCCTGCTCGGCAAGGGCATCGCCGGGAAGGTGCTCAGCGAGGGCGGCCTGCTGATCGTCACCTGGGCGCACGGCGACAAGCTGATCGACTCCGGGTTCCGCTCCGACCACGCGGCCGAGCACGCCGAGTGGGTCGAGACTCTGAACAGCATGATCAACAACACGGAAGGCGCACGATGACGACCTCCATCCAGGGAGCGGCCTCGCAGAGGCACAAGGCAGCTCCCGCCGTACTCGTCCTGGAGGACGGCCGGATCTTCCGCGGCCGTGCCTACGGGGCCGTGGGGGTGACCTTCGGCGAGGCCGTGTTCTCCACCGGGATGACCGGCTACCAGGAGACCCTCACCGACCCGTCGTACGACCGTCAGATCGTCGTCGCGACCGCCCCGCAGATCGGCAACACCGGCTGGAACGACGAGGACGACGAGTCTGCCCGCATCTGGGTCTCCGGCTACGTCGTCCGCGACCCCGCGCGCGTGCCGTCCAACTGGCGGGCCAAGCGCTCCCTGGACGCCGAACTCGTCGCGCAGGGCGTGGTCGGCATCTCCGGCATCGACACGCGCGCGTTGACCCGGCACCTGCGCGAGCGCGGCTCGATGCGCGCCGGCATCTTCTCCGGCGAGGCCATCGTCCCCGAGACCGAACTGGTCGAGCAGGTGCAGGCCCAGCCCCAGATGAAGGGCGCCTCGCTGTACGAGGAGGTCGCCACCAAGGAGGCGTACGTCGTCCCCGCGATCGGCGAGAAGCGGTTCACCGTCGCCGCCGTCGACCTCGGCATCAAGGGAATGACCCCGCACCGCATGGCCGAGCGCGGCATCGAGGTGCACGTGCTGCCCGCCACCGCGAGCGTGGACGACGTCTACGCCGTCGAGCCGGACGGCGTGTTCTTCTCCAACGGCCCGGGCGACCCGGCCACCGCCGACGGCCCGGTCGCGCTGATGACCGCCGTCCTGGAGCGCCGGACCCCGTTGTTCGGCATCTGCTTCGGCAACCAGATCCTCGGCCGCGCCCTCGGCTTCGGCACCTACAAGCTGAAGTACGGCCACCGCGGCATCAACCAGCCGGTGCAGGACCGTACGACCGGCAAGGTCGAGGTCACCGCGCACAACCACGGGTTCGCCGTGGACGCGCCGCTCGACCAGGTCAGCGAGACGAAGTTCGGCCGCGCCGAGGTCTCCCACGTCTGCCTGAACGACAACGTCGTGGAGGGGCTCCAGCTGCTCGACCAGCCCGCCTTCTCCGTCCAGTACCACCCCGAAGCAGCGGCGGGCCCGCACGACGCGGCCTACCTGTTCGACCGCTTCACGTCTTTGATGGAGGGCCAGCGTGCCTAAGCGCACCGATATCCAGTCCGTCCTGGTCATCGGCTCCGGCCCGATCGTCATCGGCCAGGCCGCCGAGTTCGACTACTCCGGTACGCAGGCGTGCCGCATCCTGCGCGCCGAGGGCCTGCGCGTCATCCTGGTGAACTCCAACCCGGCGACGATCATGACCGACCCCGAGATCGCCGACGCCACCTACGTCGAGCCGATCACCCCGGAGTTCGTCGAGAAGATCATCGCCAAGGAGCGCCCCGACGCGCTCCTGCCCACCCTGGGCGGTCAGACGGCCCTCAACACGGCCATCTCCCTGCACGAGGCCGGCACGCTCGACAAGTACGGCGTCGAGCTGATCGGCGCCAACGTCGAGGCCATCAACAAGGGCGAGGACCGCGACCTCTTCAAGGGCGTCGTCGAGGCCGTCCGCCAGAAGATCGGGCACGGCGAGTCGGCCCGCTCGGTCATCTGCCACTCGATGGACGACGTCATCAAGGGCGTCGACACCCTCGGCGGCTACCCGGTCGTCGTGCGCCCCTCCTTCACCATGGGCGGCGCCGGCTCCGGCTTCGCCCACGACGAGGAGGAACTGCGCCGCATCGCGGGCCAGGGCCTCACGCTCTCGCCGACCACCGAGGTGCTCCTGGAGGAGTCCATCCTCGGCTGGAAGGAGTACGAGCTGGAGCTGATGCGCGACAAGAACGACAACGTCGTGGTCGTCTGCTCCATCGAGAACTTCGACCCCATGGGCGTGCACACCGGCGACTCGATCACCGTCGCCCCGGCGATGACGCTGACCGACCGCGAGTACCAGAACCTGCGGGACATCGGCATCGCGATCATCCGCGAGGTCGGCGTCGACACCGGCGGCTGCAACATCCAGTTCGCGATCGACCCGGTCGACGGCCGGGTGATCGTCATCGAGATGAACCCGCGTGTGTCCCGCTCCTCGGCGCTCGCCTCCAAGGCGACCGGCTTCCCGATCGCCAAGATCGCCGCCAAGCTGGCCGTCGGCTACACCCTCGACGAGATCCCGAACGACATCACGCGCGAGACCCCGGCCTCCTTCGAGCCGACCCTCGACTACGTGGTCGTCAAGGCCCCGCGTTTCGCCTTCGAGAAGTTCCCGTCCGCCGACTCCACCCTCACGACCACCATGAAGTCGGTCGGCGAGGCCATGGCCATCGGCCGGAACTTCACCGAGGCCTTCCAGAAGGCGCTGCGCTCCCTGGAGAAGAAGGGCAGCCAGTTCACCTTCGTCGGCGAGCCCGGCGACAAGGTCCAGCTCTTGGAGGAGGCCGTACGGCCCACCGACGGCCGGATCAACACCGTCATGCAGGCCATCCGCGCGGGCGCCACCCAGGAGGAGGTCTTCGACTACACGAAGATCGACCCCTGGTTCGTCGACCAGCTCTTCCTCATCAAGGAGATCGCGGACGAGTTGGCCGCCGCCCCCAAGCTCGACCCCGAGCTGCTCGCCGAGGCCAAGCGGCACGGCTTCTCCGACCAGCAGATCGGTGAGATCCGCGGGCTGCGCGAGGACGTCGTGCGCGAGGTCCGGCACGCGCTGGGCATCCGCCCGGTCTACAAGACGGTCGACACCTGCGCCGCCGAGTTCGCCGCGAAGACCCCGTACTTCTACTCGTCCTACGACGAGGAGAACGAGGTCGCCCCGCGCGAGAAGCCGGCCGTCATCATCCTGGGCTCCGGGCCCAACCGCATCGGCCAGGGCATCGAGTTCGACTACTCCTGCGTCCACGCCTCCTTCGCGCTGTCCGCCGCCGGGTACGAGACCGTGATGGTCAACTGCAACCCCGAGACCGTCTCCACGGACTACGACACCTCCGACCGCCTCTACTTCGAGCCGCTGACGCTGGAGGACGTGCTGGAGATCGTCCACGCGGAGCAGCAGGCCGGACCGATCGCCGGTGTCATCGTGCAGCTCGGCGGCCAGACCCCGCTCGGTCTGGCGCAGGCTCTGAAGGACAACGGCGTGCCGATCGTGGGCACTCCGCCGGAGGCCATCCACGCCGCCGAGGACCGCGGTGCCTTCGGGCGCGTGCTCGCCGAGGCGGGCCTGCCGGCCCCCAAGCACGGCACGGCCACCACGTTCGTGGGTGCCAAGGCCATCGCCGACGAGATCGGCTACCCGGTCCTCGTCCGGCCGTCGTACGTCCTCGGCGGACGAGGCATGGAGATCGTCTACGACGAGACCCGGCTGGAGTCCTACATCGCCGAGTCGACCGAGATCAGCCCCTCCCGGCCGGTCCTGGTCGACCGCTTCCTCGACGACGCCATCGAGATCGACGTCGACGCGCTCTACGACGGCCAGGAGCTCTACCTCGGCGGTGTCATGGAGCACATCGAGGAGGCCGGCATCCACTCCGGCGACTCGGCATGCGCCCTGCCGCCGATCACCCTGGGCGGCTTCGACATCAAGCGCCTGCGGATTTCTACGGAGGCCATCGCCAAGGGCGTCGGCGTGCGCGGCCTGATCAACATCCAGTTCGCGCTGGCCGGCGACATCCTCTACGTCCTGGAGGCCAACCCGCGCGCGTCCCGCACGGTTCCCTTCACCTCCAAGGCGACCGCGGTCCCGCTCGCGAAGGCCGCCGCCCGCATCTCGCTGGGCGCGACCGTCGCCGAACTACGCGCCGAGGGGCTGCTGCCGGCCAACGGCGACGGCGGCGAGCTGCCGTTCGACGCGCCGATCTCCGTCAAGGAGGCGGTCATGCCGTGGTCGCGCTTCCGCGACATCCACGGGCGCGGTGTCGACACGGTGCTGGGCCCGGAGATGCGCTCCACCGGCGAGGTCATGGGCATCGACTCCGTCTTCGGCACGGCGTACGCCAAGTCGCAGGCGGGCGCCTACGGTCCGCTGCCGACCAAGGGCCGCGCCTTCATCTCGGTCGCCAACCGCGACAAGCGCTCGATGATCTTCCCGGCCCGCGAACTGGTCGCGCACGGCTTCGAGTTGCTCGCGACCTCCGGCACGGCCGAGGTCCTCAAGCGCAACGGCATCAACGCCACGATCGTGCGCAAGCAGTCCGAGGGCACCGGCCCCAACGGCGAGAAGACCATCGTCCAGCTCATCCACGACGGCGACGTCGACCTCATCGTCAACACCCCGTACGGCACCGGCGGCCGCCTCGACGGCTACGAGATCCGTACGGCGGCCGTGGCGCGGTCGGTCCCGTGCCTGACGACGGTCCAGGCGCTCGCCGCCGCCGTCCAGGGCATCGACGCCCTCAACCACGGTGACGTGGGCGTCCGTTCACTCCAGGAACACGCCGAACACTTGACCGCGGCCCGCGACTAGCAGCCAAGAGGGGGACACCGGAAACGGTGTCCCCCTCTTCATGAGGACACCATGTACAAGATCTTCTTCAATCTCGTCTTCAAACGGATGGACCCGGAGCAGGCCCACCACCTCGCCTTCCGCTGGATCCGCCTCGCCGTCCGCGTCCCGGTGCTGCGCACCTTCGTCGCCGCCGCCCTCGCGCCCCGCCACAAGGAGCTGCGCACCGAGGCCTTCGGGCTGCGCATGCACGGCCCCTTCGGGCTCGCCGCCGGCTTCGACAAGAACGCGGTCGCCATCGACGGCATGACGATGCTCGGCTTCGACCACGTCGAGATCGGCACGGTCACGGGGGAGGCGCAGCCGGGCAACCCCAAGAAGCGCCTGTTCCGCCTCGTACCGGACCGCGCGCTCATCAACCGCATGGGCTTCAACAACGAGGGCTCGCTGGCCGTGGCGGCCCGTCTGGCGGCCCGTGAGCCGGTCTTCAGGACCGTCGTGGGCGTCAACATCGGCAAGACGAAGGTCGTGCCGGAGACGGAGGCCGTCGGCGACTACGTGAAGTCGACCGAGCGTCTCGCGCCGTTCGCCGACTACCTGGTCGTCAACGTCTCCTCGCCCAACACGCCCGGACTGCGCAACCTCCAGGCCACCGAGGCGCTGCGTCCGCTGCTGAGCGCCGTGCGCGAGGCGGCCGACCGTACGGTCACCGCTCGCCGTGTCCCGCTCCTGGTGAAGATCGCGCCCGACCTCGCCGACGAGGACGTGGACGCCGTCGCCGACCTGGCCGTCGAACTCGGCCTGGACGGGATCATCGCCACGAACACCACCATCGCGCGCGAGGGCCTCGGCCTGACATCCGAACCCTCACTGGTGAAGGAGACCGGCGGCCTGTCCGGCGCTCCGCTGAAGGCGCGCTCTCTGGAGGTGCTGCGCCGCCTCTACGCGCGCGTGGGCGACCGCATCACCCTCGTGGGCGTCGGCGGCGTCGAGAACGCCGAGGACGTCTGGCAGCGCATCCTCGCCGGCGCCACGCTCGTACAGGGCTACAGCGCGTTCATCTACGAAGGGCCCTTCTGGGGCCGCGCCCTTCACAAGGGACTCGCCGCGCGCCTGCGCACGAGCCCGTACGCCACCCTCGCCGACGCGGTCGGCGCCGACGTAAGGAAGCCGGTATGAGTCCTCTCGAACCCTTCGGCGCGCGACTGCGCCGGACCATGGACGAGCGCGGCCCGCTCTGCGTCGGCATCGACCCGCACGCCTCCCTGCTCACCGAGTGGGGCCTCAACGACGACGTGGCCGGCCTGGAGCGGTTCAGCCGCACGGTCGTCGACGCGCTGTCCGAGCGGGTCGCCGTCTTCAAGCCGCAGAGCGCCTTCTTCGAGCGCTTCGGTTCGCGTGGTGTCGCCGTCCTGGAGAAGACGGTGGAGGAGGCGCGGGCGGCCGGCGCGCTG
Source organism: Streptomyces sp. NPDC088794 (assembly GCF_044750545.1). NCBI lineage: Bacteria > Bacillati > Actinomycetota > Actinomycetes > Kitasatosporales > Streptomycetaceae > Streptomyces > Streptomyces sp. NPDC088794. Next base: position 246,611 of record NZ_JBIVKB010000013.1, read on the forward strand.
GTCGTCATGGACGCCAAGCGCGGCGACATCGGCTCGACCATGGCCGCGTACGCCGAGGCCTTCCTGCGCAAGGACTCCCCGCTGTTCTCCGACGCGCTGACCGTGTCGCCGTATCTCGGCTACGGGTCGCTCTCGCCGGCGATCGAGCTGGCGCGCGAGAGCGGCGCGGGCCTGTTCGTGCTGGCGCTGACCTCCAACCCTGAGGGCGGCGAGGTGCAGCACGCGGTCCGCGCGGACGGGCGGACCGTCGGCGCGACGATGCTGGCCCATCTGGCGGCCGAGAACGCGGGGGAGGAGCCCCTGGGTTCCTTCGGGGCCGTCGTCGGCGCCACGCTGGGCGATCTGTCGTCGTACGACCTGGAGATCAACGGCCCGTTGCTCGCGCCGGGCGTGGGTGCCCAGGGAGCCACGCCGGCCGACCTGCCCGCGGTGTTCGGGGGCGCGCTGCCCAACGTCGTCCCGAACGTCAGCCGGGGCGTGCTGCGGCACGGACCCGACACGGGCGCGCTGCGGGCGGCCGCGGATCGTTTCGCCGAGGAGATCCGGGCCGCGCTCGCGGCCGCATGAGGTTCATGACCGGGTGAGTTCCGTGGTCGCGTGCGGCTCGTGACCGTATGAGGCTTTCGCGACGGTCGTCGCAGGCGTTCGAGCTGGTCGTCGGAGTCCTCCGATGAGTGGCTCGGTGACGGTCCGGGGAGCGCTTGAGCCTGAATACATCCTCAAATCCTGGGCATTATGTCCCTAATGTCCGGCCTGGCGGAGGCTGACCAGGACTTTTCCGCTGTTCTCGCTGACTCTGGCGTACTTGGCCGCTAGTCTCCGAGCAGAGTTAACGGGCAAGCGTGTTGCTCGTAGCTCCCCAGGTGTGGGGCGACTAGGTTCCTCACCGGTCCGTATCCGACAGTTCGACATCCGAGGTGACGTAGGCGTGGCTCTTCCGCCCCTTACCCCTGAACAGCGCGCAGCCGCGCTCGAAAAGGCCGCCGCGGCTCGCCGGGAGCGGGCCGAGGTCAAGAATCGACTCAAGCACTCCGGCGCCTCCCTGCACGAGGTCATCAAGCAGGGCCAGGAGAACGACGTCATCGGCAAGATGAAGGTCTCCGCGCTGCTCGAGTCGCTGCCCGGCGTGGGCAAGGTCCGCGCCAAGCAGATCATGGAGCGACTCGGCATCTCCGAGAGCCGCCGAGTGCGCGGTCTCGGCTCCAACCAGATCGCTTCCCTGGAGCGTGAGTTCGGCAGCACCGGCTCCTGAGTCCTGATCACTAGGACAGGGAGTCCCGGGCAGTCCGGGATTGCTGGAATAATCGCTGCATGGCTGCAACATTCCGGGGGACGACCCCCGAGCCCCCGGACGTACGTCCGCGGCTGACCGTGCTCTCCGGCCCCTCAGGGGTCGGCAAGAGCACGGTCGTCGCTCATATGCGCAAGGAACACGACGAGGCCTGGCTCTCGGTGTCGGCGACGACCCGAAAGCCCCGCCCCGGCGAGAAGCACGGCGTCCACTATTTCTTCGTCACCGACGAGGAGATGGACAAGCTGATCGCCAACGGCGAGCTGCTGGAGTGGGCCGAGTTCGCCGGCAATCGCTACGGCACACCGCGTGCGGCCGTGCTGGAGCATCTGGAGTCCGGCGTGCCGGTTCTGCTGGAGATCGATCTCCAGGGGGCCCGGCAGGTCCGCGAGTCCATGGCGGACGCTCTGCTGGTGTTCCTGGCTCCGCCCTCCTGGGAGGAGCTGGTGCGCAGGCTCACCGGACGGGGCACCGAGCCGCCCGAGGTGATCGAGCGCCGTCTGGAGGCCGCGAAGATCGAGCTGGCCGCCGAGCCGGAGTTCGACGTGACCCTTGTCAACACCTCCGTCGAGGACGTAGCACGCGAGCTGCTAGCCTTGATGGAAGTTGTGTGATCGTTTTTCCGATCTCATCCCATCTTTCGGAAGGCAGAGCGTGTCCTCTTCCATCACCGCTCCCGAGGGCATCATCAACCCTCCGATCGACGAGCTCCTCGAGGCCACCGACTCGAAGTACAGCCTCGTGATCTACGCCGCCAAGCGCGCCCGTCAGATCAACGCGTACTACTCGCAGCTCGGCGAGGGCCTCCTCGAGTACGTCGGTCCGCTCGTCGACACCCACGTCCACGAGAAGCCGCTCTCCATCGCCCTGCGCGAGATCAACGCGGGTCTGCTGACCTCCGAGGCCGTCGAGGGCCCCGCGACCTGAGACGTGTACGGCGTCGGCGGATAGTCGTATCCGCAGATCGCGACAGCTTTGTCCACAGGCCCGGCAGCGCGACTGTCGGGCCTGTGGTGTGTCATGGGGTTGTACGGTTTCCGAGCTCGGGGAGAGACGGTGGACAAGCCGAGGGTCGTGCTGGGGGTCAGCGGTGGCATCGCGGCGTACAAGGCGTGCGAGCTGCTGCGCAGACTGACGGAGTCGGGCCATGACGTCCGTGTCGTGCCCACCGCCTCCGCACTGCACTTCGTCGGCGCCGCCACCTGGTCCGCGCTGTCCGGGCACCCGGTCTCGACCGAGGTGTGGGACGACGTCCACGAGGTCCCGCACGTGCGCATCGGCCAGGGCGCCGATCTGGTCGTCGTGGCTCCCGCGACGGCGGACATGCTCGCCAAGGCGGCGCACGGCCTCGCCGACGACCTGCTCACCAACACCCTCCTCACCGCCCGCTGTCCGGTCGTCTTCGCACCCGCGATGCACACGGAGATGTGGGAACACGCGGCCACCCAGGAGAACGTGGCGACACTGCGCCGCCGTGGCGCCGTCGTCATCGAACCGGCGGTCGGCCGGCTCACCGGCGTCGACACCGGCAAGGGACGGCTGCCCGACCCCGCCGAGATCTTCGAGGTCTGCCGCCGCGTGCTGGCCCGCGGAGTGACCGAGCCGGACCTCGCGGGCCGGCACGTCGTCGTCAGCGCCGGTGGCACTCGCGAACCCCTCGACCCGGTGCGCTTCCTGGGCAACCGCTCCTCCGGCAAGCAGGGTTACGCCCTCGCCCGCACCGCCGCCGCGCGCGGCGCCCGCGTCACGCTCGTGGCCGCGAACGCCGGACTGCCGGACCCCGCGGGCGTGGACGTCGTCCCGGTCGGCACGGCGGTGCAACTGCGGGAGGCGGTCCTGAAGGCGGCCGCGGACGCGGATGCCGTCGTCATGGCCGCGGCCGTCGCCGACTTCCGCCCGGCGACGTACGCGACCGGGAAGATCAAGAAGAAGGACGATCACGACCCCGAGCCGATCGTCCTCGTACGGAATCCGGACATCCTCGCGGAGATCTCCACCGACCGCGCCCGCCCCGGGCAGGTGATCGTCGGCTTCGCCGCGGAGACCGACGACGTCCTCGCCAACGGACGCGCCAAGCTGGCGCGCAAGGGCTGCGATCTGCTGGTGGTGAACGAGGTGGGGGAGCGCAAGACGTTCGGCTCCGAGGAGAACGAGGCGGTGGTGCTGGGCGCCGACGGCAGCGAGACCCTCGTGCCGCACGGCCCCAAGGAGGCCCTGGCCGAAATCGTCTGGGACCTGGTGACGGGACGCCTGAGCTGAATGTTTCATTCGCCTCTCGGTCACCTCAAACCTCGACGACGAGGCGTGGCGACTCTGGCCAAGGCCGCTCGGTATTGGGCAGAATGCGCGTGCCGCAGGTCACAGCACTCCCGAGGCGCGAGACAGGGGGGCCGTTGGCCGAGTGCGACCGATAAACTGTTCTCGGACGATGCCGGGCGCAGCCTCCGAGCCCGTCCGCCAATGATCAGCCAGCAGCCGCTGCAACCCCAGGGAGCGTTGTGTCCCGTCGCCTGTTCACCTCGGAGTCCGTCACCGAGGGCCACCCCGACAAGATCGCTGACCAGATCAGCGACACCATTCTCGACGCGCTTCTGCGTGAGGACCCGACGTCCCGCGTCGCCGTCGAGACGCTGATCACGACCGGCCTGGTGCACGTGGCCGGCGAGGTCACCACCAAGACCTACGCGGACATCGCGACCCTCGTCCGCGGCAAGATCCTCGAGATCGGCTACGACTCGTCCAAGAAGGGCTTCGACGGCGCCTCCTGCGGCGTGTCGGTCTCCATCGGCGCGCAGTCCCCGGACATCGCGCAGGGCGTGGACACGGCCTACGAGAACCGGGTCGAGGGCGACGATGACGAGCTTGACCGCCAGGGCGCGGGCGACCAGGGCCTGATGTTCGGCTACGCGACGGACGAGACGCCGACGCTGATGCCGCTCCCGATCTTCCTGGCGCACCGCCTCGCCAAGCGCCTCTCCGAGGTCCGCAAGAACGGCACCATCCCCTACCTGCGCCCCGACGGCAAGACGCAGGTCACCATCGAGTACGACGGCGACAAGGCCGTCCGCCTCGACACGGTGGTCGTCTCCTCGCAGCACGCCTCCGACATCGACCTCGAGTCGCTGCTCGCGCCCGACATCCGCGAGTTCGTGGTCGAGGCCGAGCTGAAGACGCTCCTGGACGAGGGCATCAAGCTGGACACCGACGGCTACCGCCTGCTCGTGAACCCCACCGGCCGCTTCGAGATCGGCGGCCCGATGGGCGACGCCGGCCTCACCGGCCGCAAGATCATCATCGACACCTACGGCGGCATGGCCCGCCACGGCGGCGGCGCCTTCTCCGGCAAGGACCCGTCCAAGGTCGACCGCTCCGCCGCGTACGCCATGCGCTGGGTCGCGAAGAACGTCGTCGCCGCGGGCCTCGCCTCCCGCTGCGAGGTCCAGGTCGCCTACGCCATCGGCAAGGCCGAGCCGGTCGGTCTCTTCGTCGAGACCTTCGGCACCGCCAAGGTCGACACGGACAGGATCGAGAAGGCCATCGACGAGGTCTTCGACCTCCGCCCGGCCGCGATCATCCGCGACCTCGACCTGCTCCGCCCGATCTACGCCCAGACGGCGGCGTACGGCCACTTCGGCCGCGAGATCCCCGAGTTCACCTGGGAGAGGACGGACCGCGTGGACGCGCTGCGGAAGGCTGCGGGGCTGTAGGTCCCGCGACACCTTTCGAGGCCCGGTTTCCTTCGGGGAGCCGGGCCTCGGCGCGTCCCGGTCCTGGGCGGCCGGTCCGCCGATGTCAGTGCGGTTTGGTAAGAATGCAGGCGTGAGCAGCGAAGACGGGCAGGGGGGTGGCGGGGCCGAGGGGGCGCCGCCTGAGCAGCTTGCGTTGATTCGGGAGAGTGTGCGGAAGGCCGAGGTGCCGCGGGCCAAGCCGCGGACCTGGCGTGGGGCCGCCTTGGCCAAGGAGCTGCCGGTCGCGCGGGTGCTGGTCGACAAAGGGGTGCTGCATCTTGACCGGTACTTCGACTATGCCGTGCCTGAGGAGCTGGATGCGGACGCGCAGCCCGGGGTGCGGGTGCGGGTGCGGTTCGGGGCCGGGCGGCATCGGGTGCGGGACGGGCGGCGTGAGGGCGGGGGGCTGATCGACGGGTTTCTCGTCGAGCGGCTTGCCGAGTCCGATTACTCGGGACCTCTTGCCGCGCTGGCCCAGGTTGTTTCGCCTGAGCGGGTGTTGAGCGAGGAGTTGTTGGGGCTCGCGCGGGCCGTTGCCGATCGGTATGCGGGGAGTCTTGCCGATGTGTTGCAGCTTGCTGTGCCGCCGCGCAGTGCTCGGGCCGAGCAGCGGCCCTCGCCCGAGCTCTTGCCGCCGCCTACGGTGCCGGAGGCGGGGAGTTGGGTGCGGTACGAGCAAGGGGCCGCGTTCGTGGCGGCGCTGGCCTCGGGGGGCGCGCCGCGGGCCGTGTGGAACGCGCTGCCCGGGCCCGAGTGGAGCGACGAGCTGGCGCGGGCCGTGGTGGCTACCCTCGCGTCCGGGCGTGGGGCGCTCGTCGTGCTGCCCGACGGACGGGCCGTTGCGCGGGTCGACGCCGCGCTGACCGCCTTGTTGGGCGAGGGGCGGCACGCTGTGCTCACCGCCGACGCCGGGCCCGAGAAGCGGTACCGGGAGTGGCTGGCGGTACGGCGGGGGGCCGTACGGGCGGTGGTGGGGACCCGTGCTGCCATGTTCGCGCCGGTTCAGGATCTTGGGCTTGTGGCTATTTGGGATGACGGGGACGACAGCCACAGCGAGTTGCACGCGCCTCAGCCGCACGCGCGTGAGGTGTTGTTGCTGCGGGCCGCGCAGGACAAGTGCGCGTTTCTGCTGGGCAGTTGGAGCTGCACCGTGGAGGCCGCCCAGCTGGTCGAGAGCGGGTGGGCGCGGCCGGTGGTCGCCGGGCGGGAACAGGTGCGGGCGGCGGCGCCGCTCGTGCGGACCGTCGGGGATGGGGATCTGGCGCGAGACGAGGCCGCCCGGGCCGCTCGCCTGCCTACGCTCGCCTGGCAGGCCGTCAGGGAAGGGCTGCGGCACGGGCCGGTGCTGGTCCAGGTGCCCCGGCGGGGGTACGTGCCTCGGATGGCCTGCGCCAACTGCCGTGCGCCCGCGCGCTGTCGGCACTGCGCCGGGCCGCTGGAGGGGCAGGAGGCGGGGGCCGCGCTGCGGTGCGGGTGGTGCGGGCGGGACGAGAGCGCTTGGCACTGTGCCGAGTGCGGTGGGTTCCGGTTGCGGGCACAGGTGGTGGGGGCTCGGCGGACCGCCGAGGAGTTGGGGCGGGCCTTTCCCGCCGTGCCCGTGCGGACCTCGGGGCGCGAGCATGTGCTGGACACCGTGCCGGGCGCTCCCGCGCTGGTCGTGAGTACGCCGGGGGCCGAGCCCGTCGCCGAGGGCGGATATGCGGCGGCGCTGTTGCTGGACGGCTGGGCCATGCTCGGGCGGCCCGATCTGCGGGCCGGCGAGGACGCGCTGCGGCGGTGGATCGCTGCCGCCGCGTTGGTGCGGCCGCAGGGGGGTGCGGGTGCGCAGGGCGGTGGCACGGTTGTTGTCGTCGCCGAGCCGACGCTGCGGCCTGTGCAGGCGCTGGTGCGGTGGGATCCCGTCGGGCATGCGGTGCGGGAGCTTGCCGAGCGGGCCGAGCTGGGATTTCCGCCGGTTTCGCGGATGGCGGCCGTCACGGGTAGCGCGGAGGCTGTCGCGGAATTTCTGCGTACGGCTGAACTGCCGCGGGAGGCCGAGCTGTTGGGGCCCGTGCCGGTGCCGGACACTGCCGTGGGGCGGCCGCGGAGGGTGGGGGCGCCGCCGGTGGGGGAGCACTGGGAGCGGATGTTGGTGAGGGTGCCGCCGGGGAGCGGGGCTGCTTTGGCGGCTGCCTTGAAGACTGCGCAGGCTGCTCGGATGGCTCGGGGGAGTGGGGGCGGGGGTGGGAGCGGGGGGAGTGGCGGGGATTCTGTGGTGCGGGTGCGGATTGATCCGCCGGATATTGGGTGATGCGGAGGGTGCGTGGGGGTGCAGAACTCCTTTCACGCGTCTGCCCTCCCGGGGAGTTCCGGGAGGGCAGGAGAGGGAGGTGGGTCAGCCGTTGCGCGGGCCGGGGAACGCCGTGGGTCTGGCCTCGTCGCGCAGGACCGGGTCGCGCAGGACCGGACTGCCCGCCGTCGGCTGGGTCGGCATCGAGCGGGCCGCGGGGACCGTCGGCACGGTGGGGATACCGGTGTTGACACTGACCGGTCGGGCTCCCGTCGCCTCCGTGGTGCGCTCGGCCTCGGCGGCTGCCTGGGTCGCGGCGCGGCGTGCGCCGTAGCGGCGGTGCACCGCCTGCTTCGTGACGCCCAGCGCGGAACCCACCGCGTCCCACGAGAAGCCGAGGGAGCGGTCGAAGTCGACGGCGGCCGTGACCAGGGTCTCGACGCTGTCCCGGAGCTCCTGCGCGAGACGGACCGTGGGGGCGGGGGCGCGGCCGTAGACGACGAAGCCCGTGGAGGGGCCGGAGCGGCGCGGGCGGTAGACGTTGCCCAGCTGGGCGGTGAGCGTGCGCAACGCGTCCACCTGCCGGCGGACCCGCTCGATGTCCCGCACCAGCAAGTGCAGGCTGGCCCGAGCCTGGGCGTCGTGGGTTGCGTGGTCGGCCATGAACAAGCCTCTCGAACCGGCGTGAAAATGATCGGGCCGCGTGGTAGGCGGCCCGTTGTGGTCAACTCTTTCTTGACCAACGCGGGATCGCTCCGCGGGTCACGCAATGGGGGCGTGTGGGCATATGCGTACGCCCCTGGGGGTGGGTTTACGCCTCGGCCTTCGGCCATCGGGCGATCCTTTGCCCACCCACGCACCACCCGTTTCCAGTTGGGCAAGAAGCCAAGGTCGCCTGTGGGGGTACTGCGCCGTTGGCGGCTGATCCGCCGCGGCCCCTGGGCCGCTTCCCCTCGTCATAGACTGGGGCGTTGACCCGCCGTTCCCTCCCCCGTCCCACCCCGTCCGAGAGGCCCCCATCCACCCATGAAGCTTGTCTTCGCCGGTACGCCCGAGGTTGCCGTTCCCGCTCTGGACGCTCTTATCGCCTCCGGGCGGCACGAGGTGGCCGCCGTTGTCACGCGGCCCGACGCGCCGGCCGGGCGGGGGCGCAGGCTGGTGGCGTCACCCGTGGCGGAGCGGGCCGTGGAGGCCGGCATCGAGGTGCTGAAGCCGGGGAAGCCCCGTGACCCGGAGTTCCTGGAGCGGCTGCGGGAGATCGCACCGGACTGCTGTCCCGTCGTCGCCTACGGCGCCCTGCTTCCCCGGGTCGCCCTCGACATCCCCGCCCACGGCTGGGTCAACCTGCACTTCTCGCTGCTGCCCGCCTGGCGCGGGGCCGCGCCCGTGCAGCACTCCATCATGGGGGGCGACGAGATCACCGGAGCCTCCACCTTTCTGATCGAGGAAGGCCTCGACTCCGGGCCCGTCTACGGCACCGTCACCGAGGAGATCCGGCCCACCGACACCAGCGGTGACCTGCTGACCCGGCTCGCCTTCGCCGGCTCCGGGCTGCTCGCCGCCACCATGGACGGCATCGAGGACGGCACCCTGAAGGCCGTACCGCAGCCCGCCGACGGCATCACCCTGGCGCCGAAGATCACCGTCGAGGACGCCGAGATCGACTGGGCCGCGCCGGCGCTCCGGGTGGACCGGGTCGTGCGCGGGTGCACGCCCGCTCCCGGTGCCTGGACCACCTTCCGCAACGAACGGCTCAAGCTGATCCAGGTGGCCCCGGTGGCCGATCGGACCGACCTCCTGCCCGGGCAGCTCGCCGTCGGCAAGAACAGCGTCCATGTCGGGTCCGGGTCGTACGCCGTCGAGCTGTTGTGGGTGCAGGCCCAGGGCAAGAAGCCGATGCGGGCGGCGGACTGGGCGCGTGGCGTTCGGATCGCCGACGAGGAGCGGCTCGGCCGGTAGCCGGTAGCCCTTAGCCGGTGGCAGTCAAGTGGATGCCGTCGGCCGAGAGGGCAAGAATGTCCCGCCGACGTACCCTTGGTGCGTATCCCGCGCGCTGTCGTCGCGCTCTCGTCCTGATGTCCGGAGCACCTTTTTCGTGAGCGACACCTCCCGTCGGCCCCGTCCCAGCGGCAAGCCCTACCGGCGGCCCAAGAAGGACCCCGTCCGCATGATCGCCTTCGAGGCGTTGAGGGCGGTGGACGAGCGGGACGCCTACGCGAATCTCGTACTGCCTCCGTTGCTGCGCAAGGCGCGGGAGAAGGGTGACTTCGACGCGCGGGACGCGGCGCTCGCGACCGAGCTGGTGTACGGGACGCTGCGGCGGCAAGGGACGTATGACGCGATCATTGCGGCTTGTGTCGACCGGCCGTTGCGCGAAGTCGATCCGCCCGTGCTCGATGTGCTGAGTCTCGGGACGCATCAGCTGCTCGGGACGCGGATTCCTACGCATGCTGCCGTCTCCGCCTCCGTCGAACTCGCTCGGGTCGTGCTCGGGGACGGGCGGGCGAAATTCGTGAACGCCGTGCTGCGCAAGGTCGCTCAGGACGACCTCGACGGGTGGCTCGCGAAAGTTGCGCCGCCCTATGACGAGGATCCTGAGGATCATCTTTCCGTCGTGCACTCGCATCCTCGCTGGGTCGTCTCCGCGCTGTGGGACTCGCTGGGCGGCGGGCGGGCCGGGATCGAGGAGTTGCTGACGGCCGACAACGAGCGGCCCGAGGTGACGCTGGTCGCGCGGCCCGGCCGTTCCACCGTCGAGGAGCTGCTCGGCGAGGAGGCCGCTGTGGCCGGGAGCTGGTCGCCGTACGCCGTGCGGTTGTCCGAGGGCGGGGAGCCGGGGGCCGTCGAGGCCGTGCGGGACGGGCGGGCCGGTGTGCAGGACGAGGGCAGTCAGCTCGTGGCGATCGCCCTCGCCAACGTCCCGCTGGACGGTCCCGACGAGAAGTGGCTCGACGGGTGTGCCGGGCCCGGGGGCAAGGCCGCGTTGCTGGGAGCCCTCGCCGCCCAGCGTGGCGCCATGCTCCTCGCCGCCGAGAAGCAGCCGCACCGGGCCGGGCTCGTGGCCAAGGCGCTGGCCGGGAATCCCGGGCCGTACCAGGTGATCGCCGCCGACGGGACCCGGCCGCCGTGGCAGCTCGGTTCCTTCGACCGTGTGCTGATGGACGTGCCCTGCACGGGACTTGGCGCTCTGCGGCGGCGGCCCGAGGCGCGTTGGCGGCGCCGTCCCGGGGACCTGGAGGGGTTCGCGCCGCTTCAGCGCGCCCTGCTGCGTACCGCCCTGGAGTCCGTGCGGGTCGGCGGAGTCGTCGGCTACGCGACCTGCTCGCCGCATCTCGCCGAGACCAGGGCCGTCGTCGACGACGCGCTCAAGCAGTGGCCGGACGCCGAACTGATCGACGCCCGCCCGCTGTTGCCCGGCGTGCCGGACCTCGGCGACGGTCCCGACGTACAGCTGTGGCCGCATCTGCACGGGACCGACGCCATGTATCTGGCGCTCATCCGGCGGACCGGTTGAGCGCCGGATAGTCGACGGTCAATCGGCGGTCATTCGGAGGTCTGGCCGACCCGTTCCGCCTCCGTCGGTGCCGGGGTGTCGTCGTGGGCCAGGCGATGTGGCCACCAGACCTTCGGGCCGACGTCCAGGAAGAGGGACGTGACCAGGACGGAGCGGACGATGAAGGTGTCCAGGAGGACGCCGAGGGCGACCGTGAAGCCGATCTCCGCGAAGGCCACCATCGGGAGCGTGCCCAGCGCGGCGAAGGTGCCGGCCAGCACCAGACCCGCGGAGGTGATGACCGCGCCGGTGGCCGCGAGGCCCGTCACCACGCCCGTGCGGGTGCCCTGGTGGCCGGCCTCCTCGCGGATGCGGGTGGTCAGGAAGATGTTGTAGTCGATGCCCAGCGCCACCAGGAAGACGAAGACGAACAGCGGGAAGTCCGTCTGCTCGCCCGCGTAGTCGAACAGGTGGCGGAAGGCCAGTGCGCTGGCGCCGAGAGCCGCCGCGAAGGACAGCACCACCGTGCCGATCAGCAGCAGCGGCGCCACCAGGGCGCGCAGCAGCAGGCCCAGGATCAGCAGGACGACCACCAGGACCGCCGGGATGATCACCAGGTTGTCGTGCGTCGTCGCCGCCTCCATGTCGAGCAGCGACGCGGTGCCGCCGCCCACCCGGGCATCCGCGTCCGGCACGGCGTGCACGGCGTCCCGGACCCGGTCGACGGTGTGCTTCGCGGCTTCGCTGTCGGAGGGATCGGACATCGTCGCCTCGAACAGCACCTGACCCTCGTACGACGGTTTCGTGCCCGGTGGTACGGCGATGCTGTCGGGCACCACGCCCTTGGTGCCGGCGACCGCGGTGCGGACCTGGTCGGCCTGGGCCTCGTTGGAGACGATCACCAAGGGGTCGCCGCTGCCCGCGGGGAAGTAGCGCTCCGAGACTTTCTGGCCCGTGATCGAGTCCGGGGTGCCGGTGAAGGCGTCCGCGTTGCTGATGCCCTCGGCGCGCAGTTGCAGCAGGCCCAGGGAGAGGGCGGCCAGGACGAGGGCCGTGGCGGCCCAGACGGCGCGCGGGCGGCGGGCGATGGAGCGGCCCATCCGGGCCCAGATCCCGCGCTCGGTCGGGTCGGCCGAGCCGAAGTGCGGGATCGCCGGCCAGAAGATCCAGCGGCCGAAGATCAGCAGCAGGGCCGGGAAGAGCGTGATCATCGCCAGGAGGGCGACGGCCACGCCGATGGCGGCCACCGGGCCGAGGCCGCGGGTGGAGTTCATCTCGGCGGCCAGCAGCACCAGCATGCTGACGACGACGGTGGCGCCGGAGGCGAGGACGGCCGGGCCCGCGCGGTGCAGGGCGAGCGCCATCGCCTCGTGCCGGTCCTCGTGACGGCGCAGCTCCTCCCGGTAGCGGGCGACCAGGAGCAGGGCGTAGTCCGTCCCCGCGCCGAAGACGAGGACCGTCAGGATGCCCGCGCTCTGGCCGTTGACCGTCAGCCCCGCGTGTTCGGCCAGGAGGTAGATCAGCGCCTGGGCGGTGAACAGGGAGACGACCACGCCGATCAGCGGTACGAAGATGAGCGTCAGGCTGCGGTAGGTCAGCAGCAGCATCACGATCACGACGCCCATCGCCGAGAACAGCAGCGTCGAGTCGATGCCCTCGAAGGCCTTGGAGAAGTCGGCGGAGACACCGCCGGGGCCGGTGACGTGGACGGAGAGCTCGCCCGTGCTCTTGCCCGTCCGATCGCGGATGGAGTCGACGGCGGGGGCGATCTCCTCCCAGCCCTTCTCGTCCATCGTGATCGGGATGTAGATCTGGGCGGCCTCGGGCGCGGACTCGCTGTTGTAGACGGGACCGCGGACCTCGGAGCCGCGGATGCCGTGCGCGGTCAGCTTCTTGATCTGGTCCGCGTCCTGCGCGATCTTGTCCCGGTCCTGCGCGGTGAGCCCGCCCTCGCGCGCGTAGACGACGACGGCCGGGATCTGCTCGGGCCGGAAGCCGTTCGAGGTGTTGAGGACCTTGGTCGACTCCGCCGAGCCCGGCAGCCAGGACGCCGCGTCGTTGTCCTGGGCGTCGGTGAGCTTCGAGGCGAGCGGCGCGGCGACCACCAGCACCACCAGCCACAGGGCCACGATGACCCACTTGCTGCGGTGCCCGGTCACAAAGCCGATGAACCCCTGGCGGACATGGCGCCCATGGCCTTTGCCGTCCGTCTTCGGGCCCGTGTCCGTGTCCGCTTTGGCGTCTGCGTTGGTGTCTGTGTTTCCGTCCGTCATGGCGACCCCCGTCGACCTACGTCGTGCCGATCGGCGGCCCAGCATGGCACGCACGGTCCCGGTACGACATCCGATGAACGTCTTAGGTCTGGACCGGCGCGAACAAACGTGCCCGGACATGGCAGGCTTGGGGCATGGCCGCGCAGATCAACCCCAGCATCCTGTCCGCCGACTTCGCCCGCCTCGCGGACGAGGCGCAGGCGGTCGCGGGAGCCGACTGGCTCCACGTCGACGTCATGGACAACCATTTCGTCCCGAACCTCACGCTCGGGGTTCCGGTCGTAGAGTCGCTGGCCCGTGCGACGGACACTCCGCTGGACTGCCATCTGATGATCGAGGCCCCCGATCGGTGGGCGCCCCAGTACGTCGAAGCGGGTGCCTCTTCCGTCACCTTCCACGTCGAGGCGGCCGCCGCGCCGGTGCGGCTCGCCCGGGAGATCCGGGCCAAGGGTGCCCGCGCTTCCATGGGGCTGAAGCCCGCGACGCCCATCGAGCCGTACGAGGACCTGCTCCCCGAGCTCGACATGCTGCTGATCATGACCGTTGAGCCGGGCTTCGGCGGGCAGGCGTTCCTCGACATCATGCTCCCGAAGATCCGGCGAACCCGCGAGTTGATCAGCAAGCACGGTCTTGAGCTGTGGCTCCAGGTCGACGGCGGGGTCTCCGCGTCCACCATCGAGCGCTGCGCCGAGGCCGGCGCCGATGTCTTCGTCGCCGGTTCGGCGGTGTACGGCGCGTCCGACCCGGCCGCGGCGGTACGTGCACTGCGCACCCAGGCGGAGGGGGCGATCGCCCAGGCGTCCTGGGCATGCGACCACTGAGCCACAGGACGGTGAACAGCTACGTGAACGGCGCCCATCAGGGCGGATCAAGTGCGCCGGATCTGCAAGGATGAACGGCGAATCCAGAGTGTGAACAGCAGTGAGGAGAACGCCGTGTCGGGTATGTCGGCGGGCCGGTCAGCCGTGCGGATGGGACCCGCTGAGCTGGTGCAGGCGGCGGCCATGGCCCGCCGCTTCTACCTCGAGGGCAAGTCCAAGATCCAGATCGCGGAGGAGTTCGGCGTCAGCCGCTTCAAGGTGGCCCGGGTACTGGAGACTGCCCTCGAACGAGATCTCGTACGCATCGAGATCCGTGTCCCGGCCGAACTGGACGCCGAGCGCTCGGACGCGCTCCGCGCCCGCTACGGCCTGCGGCACGCCGTCGTGGTCGAGTCCCCGGCCGAACCCGACGAGTCGCCCGACCCCGAGAACCTCGGCGAGGTGGCCGCGGAGCTGCTCGGCGAGCTGCTGAACGAGGGCGATGTGCTGGGCCTCGCCTGGGGTCGCTCCACCATCCACATGGCCGCGGCGCTCGACCGGCTGCCGCCGTGCACGGTGGTGCAGTTGACGGGGGTGTACGACGCCGGGACCGCCGAGCGCGGCTCGGTGGAGGCGGTGCGCCGGGCGGCGCAGGTCGCCGGCGGCGACGCCCACCCGATCTACGCGCCGATGCTGCTGCCGGACGCGGCCACCGCGGAGGCGCTGCGCCACCAGACCGGGATCGCCCGGGCCTTCGAGTACTTCGACAAGGTCACGGTCGCCTGCGTCTCCATCGGCTCCTGGGAGGCCGGCATCTCGACGGTGCACGACATGCTCAGCGACGAGGAGCGGGGCCACTACGCCTCGCTCGGTGTCGCCGCCGAGATGTCCGCGCACCTCTTCGACGCGCAGGGCCGCCGGGTCGGGCGGGACCTCGGCGAGCGGTGCATCACGGTCAAGGCGGACCAGCTCCGCCGTATCCCCGAGGTCGTGGCGATCGCGGGCGGGGCGCGGAAGGCTGCCGCGATCGACGCGGTGCTGCGGTCGGGTCTGGTCACCAGCCTGGTGACGGACACGTCGGCGGCGGACGTGCTGATGACGTCGGGGCCGACGCCGAAGTCGGCGCTCAGCCGGACGGATCCGGACGGTCCCTGACGGGTCTTGACGCAGAGCGTGAGGGGACGGGTGGACCGGCATCGGTGAGATGCCGGTCCACCCGTCCCCTGTGTGCTTCCGGGCGTGGTCGTTCGCCGCGGTTCAGTTCTGGCGGTGGTCCCGGATCACCTCTTCGACGATTCTCGCCGCCTGTTCCGGGTGCTCCTCGAACCAGGTGCCGAGGTGTTCCTCGACGGCCTCTGCGACGCAGGCGCGCACGGGCGTATTGCCCAGCAACGTCCGTGTGGCGCCGCGGAATTCGAGATGGTCGAGCTTCACCGACACGACCGCCGTGAGGCGTGCGCCGACCCGGTCGTGGTCGAGTCCGGGATCCGGTGCCGACAGCAGCTCTCGCTTTCGCGCGTACGCGGTCATCGCGGCCGTCACTCCGTCGTAGAAGCCCTCCAGATGCGTGCCGCCCTCGTGAGTGGCAATGCTGTTGGCGAAGCTGTGCACCCGCTTGTGGCGGCTGTGCCACACGAGGGCGACCTCCATCGTCCCCGCCATCCGCGGGTCCTCCCGCTCGAAGCCGACGATGTCCGGAGGTGCGCCCAGCCCCGTCTCCGCATCCAGAGCGGCCGCGAAGTCCCTTACGCCCTCCGGGAATTGGAACCGCACCGACCGTAGCCCTCCCGTCGGGCGTTCGTCGGTCAGTGAGATCCGCAGGCCCCGATTGAGGAAGGTCACCTGTCGCAGACGCTCCGCCAGTACGGCGAACGAGCACTGCGTCGGCTCGAAGATCTCGGTGTCGGGCCAGAAGGTGATGGTCGTCCCGCTTCCGGTCGCCGGTCCCACGGTCGTGGGTGGGGCGAGAGCGACACCGCGCGCGTACTCCTGGACCCGATGCGTCCCCACGCGCCGCACCTCGGCCGTCAGTCGGCTCGACAGGGCGTTGACGACGAAGAGCCCCACACCGAGAGGGGCGAGGAACACGATGTGCCGACCGCTGGACTCGGGTCCGGTGCGCAAACTGGTCAGCAGGCTTTCGAGGCCCGGTTCACCGGTGACTCCCTCGTCCGGGTCCTCGAAGGGGACTCCGGGCCCGTCGTCGGCGACCCGCACTCCGCCGTCGGCCGTGAGCGTGACGTCGATATGTCCGCCTCCCTTGGCCACCGCTCCGTTCACTGCCTGGCGCACGGCATCGAGCACCATCTGCTGCAGGCCGCGTTCGGTCGTCGACCCGACCCACATCCCGGGCCGTTTGCGTACGGCCTCCAGCCCGTCCAAGACCTCGATCCGGGCAGCCTCGTACCCCGTGCCATCCCCACTCACGAAAACCCCTCCCATGGCGTCCGGCAGATGTCTCCACCCTAGGAGAAATCCAGGAAAACACCAGGTCAGAGCCCTCTTGTGGAGGTCGTGTACGGGCGGGTGAGGGCCCGTCGGAGGGAGCCCGGAACAGGGCGCGCGCACTGCGTCCGTCGTCCGTCCGGGGGCCCGCCCAGGCCGCGTACGACCCCGTTCAGGGTGCCGCTGAGGCCGCTGATTTTGCTCAGCACGTGGGTTCGAGATATCGCCGATGACGGTGGTGGACGGGCCCGGAGGTGCGTTCTGGGGCTTCGCGTACGTAAGAACAATCACCGGGCGACCACCCGGCTCGACGCAGGGAGAGCTCATGTACGGGGAAGAGGCAGCGAAGACCCACTTCGCTCAATGGCTGCTGGGCCACGCCCGGTCGGCCGGGTACGACGTGGAGGCCGCCGGTATGCGCGCGACGCTCCTGATCGTCACGTCGATGGCCCTGTCCGGTGGCCTGGACGCCGCGATCACGGCGAGCATGGCGGCCGGACTCGCCGTCACACCACAGGAGTTGACCGACGCCTACACCGAGGAGATGCACGAGTTCCTGCGCGCCAGACGGGAGTCGGAACTCGCGGACCTCCGGTCCCATCCGGACCTGGCCGGCCTGGAGGAGACGCTGGACCGGGTCGAGCGCGGCGCGTAGGGCTGTGCCGGTGCCGGTCGGCGATCCGGGCGCACTTGTGGGTCGGCGTCGAGTCGGTCGAGGGTAGTGGTGCGGGGCCCTGGGCCGGGATACAACTACGTGGGTGATCACCACAACTCGTTCAGGGCGGTACTGAGATGACGGACGACCGGCTCACGCAGGTGCTCAAGGGCAACGCGTCCGCGGGAGTCCTGTCCTGGCCCGCAGGCATGACGGCCGACGCGGCGCTGCGCGAGGCGCGTGACGCGGGCTGGGAGACGGCCGTACTGGATCTGTCCGGAGTCTCGGACAAGGCCGGTCTCATGCGGGCCTGCGCGGTCGCCCTGCGGCTGCCCGACTGGTTCGGCGCCAACTGGGACGCCCTGGCCGACTGCTTGAGCGACCTGGAGTGGTGGCCCGCGCAACGGGGGCGGCTGATCCTCGTCCGGAACTGGCAGGCGTACGCGACCGTCCGCCCCGAGGAGTGGGGCATTCTGCAGGAGCTCTTCGCCGACGCGGCGGCGCGCTGGCGTGACAGCGAGACCGGGCTGGTCGTCCTGATGGCACTCGACTGAGCGTGACCCTCCAGGAGTTCCGCGGCCAGTTGGAGCTCTTCGTGCTCGCCCAGCGGGCCCTCCGCCTCGGCGTGGCCCACTTCCCCGAACTGAGCGCCCTCGTGGAAGGCGCCTTCGTGGAACTGCCCTCCTTCGTGCAGCTCGCCCTCGCCGTGAGCGCCGAACCCGGCCTCCCCGTGACCGGCGAACTCGGGCTGTTCCGCGTGCGCGCCGAACTCCGCCTCGGCGCCCTGCGTCTCGTACTCGCCGGCCCCCTGCCTCTCGTACTCGCCGGGGATCTGCGCCTCCGCGCCGAACTCCAGCTCCTGCTCGTAGGACTCGCTCTCGTGGTAGGGGGTGAGCCCGTACTGCTGCATGCTCATCAGCTCCTCCCGGTCGCGGCGACCGTGGTCGGCCGGGCCCTCACCTGGGCTCCGGCCGCCAACGTAGGGAGACCGGCCGGGGGACCGCGTCAGTGACGGGCTCCAGGGCCGCCCCGGGATCCCGGGACCCGGTGGCCGGGGTGGCGGCCGGGGGTGGTCCCCGGGTCCGCCCGGGGGGCCGCCCAGGTCTGGGAGGATGCGACGAACGGGCCGCCCACCCGCCTGGACGTTCCGACCAGGCAGCGCATACCCGCCGACATGGGACAATGAAGTACGTGCTCTTCCCCCTGGCTGACCTGTCCGGGGACCACCTCTGATCGACTGGGATGTGCAGCACGTGCGTTTCCTCAACGACATCCAGCCCCCGTACGACCTGACCTACGACGACGTCTTCATGGTCCCGAGCCGTAGCGCGGTCGGCTCGCGGCAGGGCGTGGATCTCAGCTCCCCGGACGGCACGGGCACCACGATCCCGCTGGTCGTCGCCAACATGACCGCGATCGCCGGCCGGCGCATGGCCGAGACCGTGGCCCGGCGCGGTGGGCTCGTGGTCATTCCGCAGGACATCCCGATCGAGGTCGTCACCGACGTCGTCTCCTGGGTGAAGAGCCGCCACCTGGTTCTGGACACCCCGATCCGGCTGACCCCGCACCAGACCGTCGCCGACGCGCTCGCCCTGCTGCCCAAGCGTGCGCACAACGCCGGTGTGGTCGTCGACGACAGCGGGCGGCCGGTCGGCGTCGTCACCGACCAGGACCTGACCGGCGTCGACCGCTTCACCCAGATCGACCTGGTCATGTCCCGCGACCTGCTGCTGCTCGACGCGGACATCGACCCGGGCGAGGCCTTCAACCGGCTCGACGCGGCGAACCGGCGGTACGCGCCGGCGGTCGACAAGGACGGCCGGCTCGCCGGCATCCTCACCCGCAAGGGCGCCCTGCGCGCCACGCTCTACACCCCGGCCACCGACGCGCACGGCAAGCTGCGCATCGCTGCCGCCGTCGGCATCAACGGCGACTTCGTGCAGAAGGCGAAGCAGCTGCTGGACGCGGGCGTCGACACGCTCGTCATCGACACGGCCCACGGCCACCAGGAGTCGATGATCAGCGCGATCAAGCAGGTACGCGCCCTCGACCCGCGGGTCCCGATCGCGGCCGGCAACATTGTCGCCGCGGAGGGGGTCCGGGACCTGATCGAGGCGGGCGCCGACATCATCAAGGTCGGGGTGGGCCCGGGCGCGATGTGCACCACCCGGATGATGACCGGCGTCGGCCGGCCGCAGTTCTCCGCGGTGCTTGAGTGCGCGGCCGAGGCGAAGAAGTACGGCAAGCACGTGTGGGCCGACGGCGGTGTCCGGCACCCGCGTGACGTCGCGATGGCGCTGGCCGCCGGGGCGTCGAACGTGATGATCGGCTCCTGGTTCGCGGGCACGTACGAGTCGCCGGGCGACCTCCAGCAGGATGCCAACGGGCGGCTCTACAAGGAGTCCTTCGGCATGGCGTCCGCGCGGGCCGTGCGCAACCGCACCTCGGACGAGTCGGCGTACGACCGGGCCCGCAAGGCGCTGTTCGAGGAGGGCATCTCCACCTCCCGCATGTTCCTCGACCCGGCCCGGCCGGGCGTCGAGGACCTGATCGACTCGATCATCGCGGGCGTCCGCTCCTCCTGCACCTACGCCGGCGCCGGCTCCCTGGAGGAGTTCGCCGAGAAGGCGGTCGTCGGCATCCAGAGCGCGGCCGGCTACGCCGAGGGCAAGCCGCTGCACGCCAGCTGGAGCTGACCCGAGTCCCTTCTCGACGGCCCCTGTCGGACGACGGCCCCTGTCGGACGACGGGGGCCGTCGGTGTGTCCGGGGCCGAGGGATGGGATGCGGCCTCAGACACGACGCGTCAAGCCCCCTTGACGTCAAGCCTGCTTGACGAGAATCTGGAGCCATGACGACACCCCGGAGCATCGAGCCGCAGCACACCCTGCTCACCGCCGTCGCCCGCCTCGACGATCTGCGCATCCGCGAGTCTCTGGGACCGGAAGACCTCGAACGGGCCGAGCTGCTCGAACTGCTCGCGCTGAGCGAGGTCGTGGCCCAGAAGGCCGCGTACGGGCGGCAGTTGACGGTTCGGGCGGCTCGGGAGGCCGGGGCCTCCTGGTCGCAGATCGGGGCCGCGCTCGGCACCAGCAAGCAGGCCGCGTGGGAGGCGCACACCCGGTGGATCGACACGCAGGAGGCGGCCCACGGGCGGCCCGGGCAGCTGGGGTTCGACGCGGCCGACGCCGCCGAGGCGCGCGCTCTCGCCGGGGAGCCGGACGAGCGCTGAGCAGTGCTCGCCCGTGGTCTACTTCGTATACGGTCGGCGCCGCATCACCAACGGCCGCCGCCGCTTCCGTATTCGCGCCACCCGAGAAGTGAACGACCCACTGTGCTGAACGATCTCGACGAACGCATCGTGCACGCCCTCGCCGAGGACGCCCGCCGCTCCTACGCGGACATCGGGCAGCTGATCGGCCTGTCGGCGCCCGCCGTGAAGCGGCGGGTGGACCGGCTGCGGGCCAGCGGCGCCATCACCGGCTTCACCGTGCGGGTGGACCCGGCGGCGCTCGGCTGGGAGACCGAGGGGTTCGTCGAGATCTACTGCCGGTCCAACACCTCCCCGGAGACCATCCAGCGGGGCCTGGAGCGCTACCAGGAGGTCGTGGCCGCCTCGACCGTCACCGGTGACGCGGACGCCGTCGTGCAGGTCTTCGCCTCCGACATGCGGCACTTCGAGCGGGTCCTGGAACGGATCGCCGGGGAGCCGTTCGTCGAGCGCACCAAGTCGGTGCTGGTGCTGTCACCGCTGCTGCGCCGCTTCTCGTCGGGCTCGCCCACGTAATCCCGGGAGTAATCCCCGGACGGATCCGCCGACCGTGTCTACCATCGGTGACATGACCTGGCGACATTGATCCACCAGCCGTGCCTCCCGAGGACCGCCTCGGACGCCGTACCTCCGGCATCCGATCCGTCCCTGCGGGAAGGCCTCATGACACTCTCACCTGCGCGTGTGCCCGTCGGCACCGGCGTCCGCCGGCTCACGGCCACGCTGTACGGCTATGCGTTCCTGGACGACTTCGTCCTGCTCTACCCGGTGTACGCGCTGCTGTTCAGCGACACCGGACTGTCCGTCTGGCAGATCTCGTCCCTCTTCGCCCTCTGGTCGCTGACCGGCGTGTTCCTGGAGGTGCCCTCGGGCGCCTGGGCCGACGCCGTGTCCCGGAAGCTGCTGCTGTGGCTCGGTCCGCTGTTCACCGCGGCCGGCTTCGCCCTGTGGGTGCTCACGCCCTCGTACTGGGCCTTCGCCCTCGGCTTCGTGCTGTGGGGCGCGCGCGGAGCGCTGGGTTCCGGCGCGCTGGAGGCGCTTGTCTACGAGGAACTGGAGCACCTGGGTGCGGGCGACGGGTACGCACGCGTGATGGGCCGGGCCCGGGCCGCGGGCCTGGTCGCGGTGATGGCGTCGATGGGGCTCGCCGGTCCGGTCTTCGCGTGGGGCGGCTACCCGGCCGTGGGCGCGGCGAGCGTGCTGGCCTGTCTGGCGACCGCGGCGACGGCGACGCGGTTCCCGGAGCACCGGGTCGTCTCCCCTTCCGGAGGCGGGAGTTGGGCGGCGACCCTGCGCTCCGGGCTCGCCGAGGTCCGCAAGGACCGGTCGCTGCGCGGGGCGCTCCTGCTGATCCCGGCGGTGGGTGCCGTCTGGGGCGCCCTCGACGAGTACACACCCCTGCTGGTGCGCGACACCGGCGTCGCGGAGACGGCGGTGCCGTATCTGCTGTTGCTGATCTGGACCGGGGCCACGGCCGGGAGCCTGCTCGCCGGATCCTTCGAGCGGTTGGGTACGGCGGGACTCGCGGTGGTGCTCGCCGGTGCCGGGATCGCCCTGGCCGCGGGGGCGCTGACGCGGACGACGGCCGGTCTCGGCCTGGTGGCGGTGGCCTTCGGCGGCTTCCAGCTGGCGACCGTGCTGGCCGACGTCCGGCTCCAGCAGCGCATCGACGACGACGCCGGCCGGGCCACCCTGACCTCGGTCGCGAGCCTGGGCACCGAACTGGGCACGGTCGCCGTCTACGCCGGGTACGCGACGATCGCCACGGGCGCCTCCAACGGCACCGCTTTCGCGCTGTTCGCGGTGCCGTATCTCGTGACGGCGGCGGTGCTGGCCGTCGGCCGGTCGGCGCGGTCCCGGCGGACGGTCCCGTAGCTTGTGCGACGATTCACTACCGGTGAGTAGGAACAGTCGGTAACGTCATCCGCAAGGAATTCCGCACCTCTCGGGCAGCCGGTCACGCAGGCGCTGGTGCTGCTGCCCGAAGGGGTGTTGGCTGAGGGCGAGGACGGCACGTCTCGGCCTCCCCGCGTGGCCCTCGCGGCCCCGCGCGAGGAGAACTCCGAGGAGACGCGCGCCGCCTTCGGGGCCTTCCGACCGGGTCTCGCCCGAGGCCGCCGAGGCTTGCCCCCTGGACTCCGACCCCACGTGGCGAACCGACAACGAGAAAGGCAAGGCCCCCCGATGCCCCGTGACCGGAGGACCCCTGAACCCGCCCTCAGTCCCGCCACCCCCGCCGACACCCCGGGCACCGGCCTCGGCTGGCTGCTCGACGACCTCGTCGCCCGGACCGGCCAGGTCCGCCAGGCCGTGCTGCTCACGGCGGACGGCCTGCCGCTCAGCGCCTCGGACGGCATGCGCGCCCGGGACATCGAACACCTCGCCGCGATCTGCGCCGGCTTCCACGGACTGGCCGGTTCGGCGGGAGAGCGGTTCGGGGCGGGGGAGATCCGGCAGACCATGGTGATGCTCGACGACGCCTACCTCTTCATCACCCCGGCAGGCGACGGCAGCCGGCTGGCCGTGCTGAGCGAGGCCCGGACGGACGTCGGTCAACTCGCCCACGAGATGGGCCTCCTGGTCCGCCGCGTGGGCCGCCACCTGGCCGCCGCCGTACGGTCGGCCGAGGCCCCGGCAGGCCCGTGACCCGACGGTGAGAGACGAGCACTGGTACGAGGGCGAGACCGGGGCACTGGTACGCCCCTACACCGTCACCCGGGGCCGCACCCGCCCCTCCGGCCGGCATCACATCGACCTCATGTCGCAGGTCACGGCGCTGCACCCGGCCGGTAGGGCACCGGGCCCCGACCACGCGGCCGCGTGTCTGCTGGCGCTGCTCCGGCGCGGCCCGCGGCCCGTCGTGGAGCTCGCCGCGGACGCCGACCTGGCGCTGACCGTCGTACGCGTCCTGCTCGGCGATCTGGCCGAGGCCGGTCTCGTACGGATCGACCCGCCTCGGCCGGCGTCGACGGTGCTGCCGGCCGCCGACCCCGAGTTGCTGCGGGAGATCGTCGAGCGGTTGCGGGAGATCTAGCGCTCCGAACGCGGGGAGCTTCAGGGTCCTGTGTCTGCTTCAGGACCCCGGGTCTAGAAGTTCGGCTCCCACGGCACCACCGTGAAGTCGCCCGTGCCCTGCTTCACCTTCTCGAACGGGGCCGAACTGATGCATTTGGGCAGGTCCTTGGGGCCCAGGTCCTCGGTCGTGGCCCAGCTGTAGCCGAGCCGGTCGTGCCGGCCCAGGTCGTGGACCGTGACGCCGACCCGGGTGCCCTTGGCGACGGGGAGGTCGGAGTCGGTGACGATGCCGGAGACGACGGCCACCTTGCCGCCGGTGACCAGGCAGTCGACCTTGGCCTTCGCCCAGGCGCCGTCGCCGTTCAGATAGTGGCTCCACTCGAAGGTGCCGGTGGCCTTCATCGGGTCGGCGTTGTCCTTCGCCGCGAGGTGGGCGTCGAAGGAGAAGGTGATGTCGTCGCCGAGCGAGCGGTAGAGCTTCGCGGTACCGGTGAGGGCGGCGGCCTCGCGCTGCGGCCTGCCCTCGGCGCCGGACGCCGTGGCGGATCCCGCCGCCACGGCGGAACCCGTCAGACCGACGGTGAGCAGGAGCGCGACCCCGAGCACGGCGACCTTCGTACGACGCTGCATGACGGACCTTTCTGCAGGTGAAGCGGACGGTCACCACTCTCCCGGCGCCACCCCGCCGCCACATCGCGCCCGAGTAGGCACCCCACCTCCGCCGTCCGGCGGGGAACCGGCTGTGACCTGCGTCCCAAGGAGGACCGGAGGTGGTCCCCGGGGCGCGCAACGAATCTCCGCCGGACGGGTGGCCCGCGCAACGAACCGCTCACCGGCGCGCAACGGCTCCTTCTTGTCGCGCCGCCGTCCACGCCCGTACCGTCTAAGTGGGTCCCATAGGTGGCCCTTCCATCTTTTCCGGCACTTCGCCCCTCTCGTCCTGGTGAGGAACACGCATGCGCACCGCCCTGCTCCAGAGCTCCGGCCGCCCCGGCTCGATCGTCGAGAACCTGAAGGTCCTCGACGAGGCCGCGGGCCGGGCCGCCGCCGCGGGTGCGGCGCTGCTCACGGCGCCGGAGATGTTCCTCACCGGGTACGCGATCGGCGACGACATCGGCCGCCTCGCCGAGTCCGCCGACGGGGAGTCGGCCGACGCGATCGCCGAGATCACCGGTCGGCACGGACTCGCCATCGCCTACGGCTACCCCGAGCGGGACGGCGAAGCCGTCTTCAACTCCGCCCAGCTGATCTCCGCCGACGGCACCCGCCTCGCCAACTACCGCAAGACCCACCTCTTCGGCGGCTTCGAGCGCGACCACTTCACACCGGGCGAACAGCCGGTCGTCCAGGCCGAGTTGGACGGCCTGACCGTCGGACTGATGATCTGCTACGACGTCGAGTTCCCGGAGCCCGTCCGCGCCCACGCCCTCGCCGGTACCGACCTCCTGCTCGTCCCGACGGCGAACATGCACCCGTTCCAGATCGTCGCCGAGTCGGTGATCCCGGTGCGGGCCTGGGAGAACCAGATGTACGTGGCGTACGTCAACCGGATCGGCCGGGAAGGGGAGTTCGACTTCTTCGGCCTCTCCACGCTGGCCGGGCCCGACGGCATCGCCCGCGCCCGGGCGGGAGTCGGCGAGGAACTGACCTTCGCCGACGTCGACCGCGCCCAGCTCAACGCCTCCCGTGCCGCGAACCCGTATCTGACGGACCGCCGCCCCGGTCTCTACGGGTCGCTGTCCTGACGCGGGCCTTCCCCCCAACTTCCCTTCACCTTCGGTCTTTTCCAGCTTTTCGCGCAAGGAGTCCCACCCCATGACGTCCACGGTGCCCAACGCCGTCGAGCACGCCGACGAGCAGCAGCAGCCGCCGATCACCATGTTCGGGCCGGACTTCCCCTACGCCTACGACGACTTCCTGGCCCACCCGGCGGGCCTCGGCCAGATACCGGCGACCGAGCACGGCACCGAAGTCGCCGTCATCGGCGGCGGGTTGTCCGGCATCGTGGCCGCGTACGAGCTGATGAAGATGGGCCTCAAGCCGGTCGTCTACGAGGCCGACCGGATCGGCGGCCGGCTGCGCACCGTCGGCTTCGACGGCCCCGGCACCGAGGAACTGACCGCCGAGATGGGCGCGATGCGCTTCCCGCCCTCCTCCACCGCCCTCCAGCACTACATCGACCTGGTGGAACTGAAGACCCGGCCGTTCCCCAACCCCCTTGCGGAGGCCACCCCTTCGACCGTCGTCGACCTCAAGGGCGAGTCGCACTACGCCGAGACGGTCGCCGATCTGCCCCAGGTCTACCGCGATGTCGCCACCGCCTGGAACAGGTGCCTCGAAGAGGGCGCCGACTTCTCCGACATGAACCGCGCCCTGCGCGAGCGGGACGTGCCGCGCATCCGCGAGATCTGGGCGAAGCTGGTCGAACGGCTCGACAACCAGACCTTCTACGGCTTCCTCTGCGACTCCGAGGCCTTCAAGTCCTTCCGGCACCGCGAGATCTTCGGCCAGGTCGGCTTCGGCACCGGCGGCTGGGACACCGACTTCCCCAACTCCATCCTGGAGATCCTGCGGGTCGTCTACACCGAGGCCGACGACCACCACCGCGGCATCGTCGGCGGCTCCCAGCAACTCCCGGTCAGGCTCTGGGAACGCGAGCCGCAGAAGATCGTGCACTGGCCCTACGGCACCTCGCTGGCGTCCCTGCACGTGAACGGCGAGCCCCGCCCCGCGGTGACCCGGCTGCACCGCAGCGCCGGCAACCGGATCACGGTGACGGACGCGAACGGCGACATCCGCACCTACCAGGCGGCGATCTTCACCGCCCAGTCCTGGATGCTGCTCTCCAAGATCGCCTGCGACGACTCGCTCTTCCCGATCGACCACTGGACGGCGATCGAGCGCACGCATTACATGGAGAGCTCGAAGCTCTTCGTGCCTGTGGACCGGCCGTTCTGGTTGGACAAGGCCGTCGACGACAGGGGGAACCCGACCGGCCGGGACGTCATGTCGATGACCCTCACCGACCGTATGACGCGCGGGACTTACCTCCTGGACGACGGTCCGGACAAGCCTGCGGTCATCTGCCTCTCGTACACCTGGTGCGACGACAGCCTCAAGTGGCTGCCGCTGTCGGCCAACGAGCGGATGGAGGTCATGCTGAAGTCGCTCGGCGAGATCTATCCGAAGGTCGACATCAGGAAACACGTCATCGGCAACCCGGTGACCGTCTCCTGGGAGAACGAGCCTTATTTCATGGGCGCGTTCAAGGCCAACCTGCCCGGTCACTACCGCTACCAGCGGCGCCTGTTCACGCACTTCATGCAGGACCGGCTGCCCGCGGACAAGCGGGGCATCTTCCTGGCCGGCGACGACATCTCCTGGACGGCCGGCTGGGCCGAGGGCGCGATCCAGACCGCGCTGAACGCGGTGTGGGGCGTCATGCACCACTTCGGCGGCGGGACGGACGCGACCAACCCGGGTCCGGGTGACGTGTACGACGAGATCGCGCCGGTGGAGCTGCCGGAGGACTGAGCGGGGACGCGGCGCCGGTGTCAGTCGGGCAGCGGCGTGAGCATCATGCGGCTCGCGAAGCCCACCGCCGCGTCCAGCCGCTCGGTGAACTCCTCGGCCACATCGGGCAGTCCGCGCAGCGCCCACAGGGCCCGGGCCGCCGTCCAGGTGGCGTCCCGGGCACGGTCCAGACTCCACGAACCGAGCAGGTGGGTGAGCGGGTCGGCGATCTGGAAGAGGTCGGGGCCCGGCATCAGATCTTCGCGGATGCGCTCCTCCAGCGAGACGAGGAGATCACCCACGCGGTCGAACTCGTCCTCCACCTCGGCGGGTTCGCAGCCGAGCGTACGACACGTGTCCACCACGGCGAGCGCCAGATCGTGGCCGATGTGCGCATTGATGCCCGCGAGGGCGAACTGCAGCGGGCGTACGCCGGGATGACGGCGGAGCTGGAACAGCGGGCGCCAACAGGCGGGCGGGCGCCGGTCGTCCGTCGCCGCCTCCACGGCGGCCAGGTACCGCTCCGCGAACCGCACGTCCAGCGTGATCGCGGCCCGCGTGTCCCTGAAGGTCCCGGCGTCGATCCGCCGGTCGACCGCCTCCGTCACGGCGAGGTAGACGCGGTTGAAGACCGCGATCCCGTCCCGCCGCGGAAGAGCCGCGTCCAGGGCGCGCATCCGGGAGACGACGACGTCCACAGGTGTGGTGATCTGTTCCAATTGCGGCATGGGGGAAGGGTCCCAGTCATACGCTGACCGAAGTGCCGGCGGGACCGACGCTTCCCCAGAACGGGGGAACGCACCCGCCGTGGGGGAGGGGACACACCACCGTGTCAGGCTTGCGTGCCCAGCGGCTGGCCGAGCGCAGGGCCGAGCGCCGCCGCGCGACCCGGCGCTCCGCCATGCTCGCCGCTGCCTCCGTCGTGGTCGCCGTCGGCACCGCGACCGGCATGCTGTCCGCCCTCGGCGACGGACGCGGCACGGACCGGGCCGGATCCGAAGTGACCGACTCGCCGAAGGTGGAGCGCCTGCCCGTGGTGCCGTCCCCGTCGGCGACCGGCACCAAGGCCTCGCCCTCGCCGTCGCCCAAGAAGGCGGGTCCTTCCCCGAGTTCCTCCCCGAAGAGGTCGAAGAAGCAGCCGGCCGCCCCCGCTGCCGAAGGCCTCTACCGCTACCCGGACTCCCAGATCCTGGACTGGGTGCGCGCCAACCCCTCGGACCCGCGCACACCGGTCATCGAGTCCCGCATCGCCGACCGGCCGGCGGCGGTGTGGTTCGCCGAGTACGCGCCGGACACCATCGCCGCCCGCGTCCGCGCGGTCACCTCGGGCGCCGCCGGTCAGGACCGGGTGCCGGTCGTCGTGCCGTACGCGATCCCGGACCGCGACTGCGGCGGTGCCTCCCAGGGCGGGGCGCCCGATCTCGACGCGTACGACGCCTGGATCGACGCCTTCGCGCGCGGGCTCGGCTCCGCCGAGGTCATCGTCGTCCTGGAGCCGGACTCCATAGCCCAGGCCGACTGCCTCGGCGCCGGTCAACGGGCCGACCGCTTCGCCTCGTTGGCCCGGGCCGGCCGCGTCCTCAAGGCGGCCGACCCCAGGGCGCGGGTCTACTTCGACGCCGGCCACTCCGGCTGGAACCCCGCCGGCAAACAGGCCGAACTGCTCCGCCAGGCGGGTGCCGCCTCCACCGCCTCCTCCGACGGCGTCTTCAGCAACGTCTCCAACTTCCACACCACGTCGAACGAGATCGCCTACGACCGGCAGGTCCTCGCCGCGCTGGGCGGCCCCGCGAGTCTGGGCGCCGTCATCGACACCAGCCGCAACGGCAACGGCGCCCCGGCCGACGGCGAGTGGTGCGACCCGGCGGGCCGCAAGATCGGCCGCACGCCGACGCTCGGCACCGGCGAGGCCCGCATCGACGCCTACCTGTGGGTGAAGCTGCCGGGGGAGTCGGACGGCTGCAAGGGGAGCCCCGGGACGTTCAGCCCGTCGTACGCGTACGACTTGGCGTCGTCGTAGCGGACCCCGCAAACCGTTTCCGTACATGAATGCTGTCCGGACCATTGCCACAGCTATGGCCGAGATCTACGCTCGCACGGTCCTACTCATGAACTCTGTTCACATTCATGACCGTTCATGATCCGATCGCCTTTCTGGCCCACCGCTCTACGGATCGGAGTGTCTAGATGAGTGGAAGATCCCGTGCGGCCGTCGTTCTCGCCGCCGTGGTGACTCTCGCAGCCGTGCTCGTCCCCTCCGCACAAGCCACCAACACCATGCACACCAAGGGCAGGACCCCGGACACCGCCGTCCTCGACGGCGCCCGCCTCCAGCAGACCAAATCCCGGCTCGACCGCGGCGACACCCAACTGCGCCGCTCCGTACAGAACTTGACGACCCGCGCCGACAACTGGCTGAACCAGGGCCCCTGGACGGTCGTCGACAAGCCGAAGCCCGCCCCCGGCGGGGATGTTCACGACTATCTGAGCCAGGCGCCCTACTGGTGGCCGTCGACGACCCCCACCGCCGACAACCCCTGGGGCTGCCCCTACGTCCAGCGCGACGGACAGCGCAACCCCGAGGTCGACACCGGCACCGACCGCCAGGACGTCGAGAAGGTCTTCGACTCGACGTACGACCTCTCGCTCGCCTGGTACTACACCGGCAAGAAGAAGTACGCCGAGAAGGCCGGGCAGGTCCTGCGCACCTGGTTCCTGAACCCCGCCACGAAGATGAACCCCAACCTGAACCACGCCCAGTTCATCCCCTGCAAGTACGACGGCCGGGCGATCGGGATCATCGACTTCTCGCAGTCGTACACCAGCGTCGTCGACGCGCTCGCGCTGCTCGCCACCGGCGCCCCCGGCTGGACGAAGGCCGACCGCACCGGAATGAACCGCTGGAACTCCGACTTCCTCGACTGGCTGGTCGACAGCGACTTCGGCAAGCAGGAGGGGGCCGCGGCCAACAACCACGGCACCTTCTACGACATGCAGGTCGCCGCCCTCGCCTACGCGACCGGTGACACGGGCCTGGCCCGGCGGACCGTGCGCGACGCCGCCGCCAAGCGCCTCGACCCGCAGATCGCGGCCGACGGGAGCCAGCCGCAGGAGCTGGCGCGGACGCGGAGCTGGCACTACTCGACCTTCGACCTGGTCGCCTACACCCGGCTCGCCGCCATCGGCCGGCACGTCGGCGTGAACCTCTGGGCGCATCAAGGGCCGGACGGGCAGAGCCTGTTCAAGGCGGTCGACTATCTGCTGCCGGCCGCGACCGGAGCCGCGCCGTGGCCGCACCCGGAGCTGGAGTTCTACCGCTTCGCGGCCAGCGACGTGGTGCACGCGGCGGCGGACGCGGGCGACAAGGCCGCGCAGAAGGCCGTGCCGAAGCTGGAGGCACCGCCCGGCGGCGACCTCTGGGCGCTGCGCCCGGCCGCCGAGCAGCTGGACTCGATAGCCGGCTGACCGGAGCGGATCGACCGAGCCGACCGACCGGAACGGATCGACCGAGCCGGCTGACCGGAGCGGATCGACCGAGCCGACCGACCGGCGTGGATCGACCGGAGCCTGCTGACCGCACTGGGCTGACCTGGCCCTTCCCGACAGGGGCTCCTGAGCGTCCGCTTAGGATGGAGTGTCCCCACCGCTTCATCCGTGACGCCCAGGAGCCCCGCCGTGACCGCCGAAGCCCCGACCTCCGCCCCTCTGTCGTACGGCCGGCTCACCCCCGTCACCGTCCACTTCGACGACCTGGACGCCCTCGGCCTGCTGCACAACGCCCGCTACCCGCTGCTGGTCGAGCGGGCCTGGGGCGAGTTCCTGGAGGAGCACGGGTTCCGCTTCGCGGGCGACTGGGTGGCGGCCGGCGACGCCTGCAACGCGGTGAAGGAACTCCGGATCAGCTACGAGGCACCGGTCACCGAGCCGGGTACGTACGCCGTCCATCTGTGGCTGGACCGGCTCGGCACCACGGGACTGACCTACGGCTTCCGCCTCTGCTCGGCGGACGGCTCGGTGACCTACGCCCGCGGCACCCGGGTCCTCGTCCGGCTGGACCCGGTCACCAGGCGCCCGGCGCCGTGGAGCGAGGACTTCAGGGCCGCGGGTCGGGCACTGCTGCGCTCGGCCGACTGACCTTCGGCCGGTCCCGGTCGCCGGCCCGCAGCACCCCCGCGAACACGACGAGCCCGCTCGCCAGCACCGACACCAGCACGAACGACACCACCAGGCTCGACGCCTGCGCCACCCCGCCGATCAGGCTCGGCGCGATCAGACCCGAGGTGTACGTGATGGTCGCGACGCCCGCGATGGCCTGACTGGGGTTCGGGCCGCTGCGCCCGGCCGCCGCGAAGCACAGCGGTACGACCACGGCGATGCCGAGGCCCATCAGCGCGAACCCGGTCATCGCCACCGCCGGATGCCCCGCGACCACCACGAGCAGGCCGCCCGCGGCCGCGAGGAAGCCGCCGATGCGGACCGTGCGGACCGAGCCGAAGCGGTTGACCACCGCGTCGCCCACCAGCCGGGCCACCGCCATGGTGAGCATGAAGCCGGTCGTGCACGCCGCCGCCAGGCCCGCCGAGGAGTCCAGTTGGTCACGGAGATAGACCGCCGACCAGTCCAGGCTCGCGCCCTCCGCGAACACCGCGCAGAAACCGACGGCACCGATCAGCAGCGCCGACTTCGGCGGCAGCGCGAACCTCGGCGGCGGCTCCTCGTCCTCGGCCGGCTGAAGGTCGAGCACCCAGCGGCAGAACAGCATGCCGAGCGCGGTGAGCGTGGCCGCCGCCAGCGCGAAGTGCACGCGCGCGTCCGAGTCCAGGTGCGCGGCGAGGGTGCCGCCCGCCGAGCCGATCAGGGCGCCGGCGCTCCACATGCCGTGCAGCCCGGACAGGATCGACTTGCCGAGCAGCGCCTCGATCTCCACGCCGAGCGCGTTCATCGCGACGTCGGCCATGCCCGCGCTCGCGCCGTACACGAACATCGCCAGGCACAGCGTGTACAGGTTCGGCGCGAGCGACGGCAGGATCAGCGACAGGGTCCACAGGGCGAGCAGACCGCGCAGCGCCGTACGACTGCCGAAGCGGTGGCTGATGCGGCCCGCCAGCGGCATCGAGCAGGAGGCGCCGAACGCCGTGAAGGCGAGCGCGAAGCCCAGCTGGCCCGCGCTGAGATCCGCATGCTCCTGGATCCACGGCACACGGGTCGCGAACGAGCCGGTCACGGCGCCGTGCACGGCGAACACGGCGGCCACCGCGTACCGGGCCCGCCTCACCTCGTGCGCGTCGTATGCCACGTCGCTCATTCTCCGGTCCCTCCCAGAATCTCTTCGGCTCCCCACCTGCGCCGCGTAAACTATCAGGAACCCTGCCTGATAGATAGGGCAATAATGGCCGCGGGCGCTCGGGCCGAGTACCCGTCCCAACTGCCGTACGGCAGCGCCGATCTGGAAGGATCTCGGCATGCCCGCATCACCGAGCACCGCCCGGGCCATCAACGACCGGGCCGCCCTGCAACTGCTCCAGCAGGAGGGCCCGTTGACGGCGGGGCAGCTGAAGCAGCTGACCGGGCTGTCCCGCCCGACGGTCGCCGACCTGGTCGAACGGCTCGCCGTCTCCGGACTGATCACCGTCGTCGGCGAGGCGGGCGAGCAGCGGCGCGGGCCGAACGCGAAGCTGTACGGGATCGTCACCGACCGGGCCCAGTTGGCCGCCCTGGACGTGCGTACCGAGGGCGTCTGGGTGGTCGTGTCGGATCTCGTCGGGCAGGTTCTCGCCGAGGCGTCCGTGCCGATCGGCGACGACACCGGGACCGGACCCGCGGTGGAGCAGGCGGTCGCCCTGGTCGAGCGGGTGGTCAAGGAGGCAGGCGCCGACCGTCTGCACACCGTCGGCATCGGCGCGCCCGGCCTGATCGATCCGGTCACCGGCGAACTCCGTGACTCCTCCGGCCTGCCCGCCTGGCACCGCCGACTGGCCACCGCCCTTCAGGAACGGCTCCCCGAAGCCCGCGTCAGCGTCGAGAACGAGACCAACCTCGCGGCCCTCGCCGAGCAGCGCGACGGAGCGGCCCAGGACCGCGACACCTTCGTCCTGCTCTGGCTCGGCCACGGCACGGGTGCGGCGGTCGTCCTGGACGGCACCCTGCGCCGCGGTGCCTCCGGCGGCACGGGCGAGATCGGCTTCCTGCCGGTGCCGGGGACGGCGGGCCTGCCGTCCGCCACCGACTGCGAGGGCGGCTTCCACACGCTGGCGGGGTCGTCGGCGATCGCCGAACTGGCCGAGGAACACGGGGTGACGGCGGAGGCGGGCCCGTACGAGCCGGTCGCCGCGGGGCTCGTACGCGCTGCCGTGACCGATCGCGGTGCCGATGCCGACCGTTTCCTCGACGCGCTCGCCGACCGTGTCGCCGTCGGTGTCGCCTCCGTCGTCGCGATCCTCGACCCCGGCTGCGTGGTGCTCGGCGGTGAGGTCGGGCAGGCCGGGGGAGCGGAGCTGGCGGGGCGGGTGGAGGCGCGGCTGCGCCGGATGTCACCGCTGCCGACGGAGGTGCGGGCCGGTGCGCTGGGCGGTGGGGCGGTGCTGCGCGGGGCGCTGCTGACGGCGCGGGACCGGGCGCAGGAGGAGCTGTTCGCGCCGGGGCGGTGAGCCGTGCGCGCTCTCGATCGGCCGCTCGCCGCTCGCCGCGGCACGCGTTGGGTGGCCCGGCGACGGGCAAGGGCCGTCGTCACCGTCGCCGGACCGGTTCAGGGTACCGCGGAAAGGACTAGACCAAAGGGTTCCTCAAGGAATGCCCTGTTGAGAAGTCCAGCGACGTCGCCTGTGAGCCACCCCACATCGTTCGCCCGTATGGACCTGGATCAGGCGTGGCAGACTGGCCGTGTACCAGAAGCAGCGCACTCCGGGGTCGGTGAAAGTCCGAACCGGCGGTTACAGTCCGCGACCCGGTCACTTCCAGTGACCGGTTGACCAGGTGAAATTCCTGGACCGACGGTTAAAGTCCGGATGGGAGGCAGTGCGCGGCGGGCGAGCATCGTTTGTGTGCGCGCCGCCGTATCTGGGCTCGTCCTCTCGGGCGGGTCCCTTCGGCGTCGCCCCGGTGTTCTCGTTCGTTTCATTCTGTCGTCATCGACAGGCCCCGGAGTCCGTGCCCGATGTGGCAGGAGGACCCGGGAAGTGTTCACCGGAATCGTCGAAGAGCTGGGTGAGGTCACCGCCGTCGAGAATCTCGGCGACTCGTCCCGCTTCCGTCTGCGCGGCCCCGTCGTCACCGACGGAGCGAAGCACGGCGACTCCATCGCCGTGAACGGGGTCTGTCTCACCGTCGTCGAGCACGAGGGTGACGAGTTCACCGCCGACGTCATGGCCGAGAGCCTCAACCGTTCCAGCCTCGGTGCCCTCGCCGTCGGCTCCCGCGTCAACCTCGAACGCCCCACCGCCGTGGGCGACCGCCTGGGCGGGCACATCGTGCAGGGGCACGTGGACGGCACCGGCGCGGTGCTGGAGCGCAAGCCGTCCGAGAACTGGGAGATCATCAAGATCTCCCTCCCCGCGGACCTGGCCAGGTACGTCGTGGAGAAGGGTTCCATCACCGTCGACGGCATCAGTCTCACCGTCGTCGACGCGGGCCCGGACTACTTCACCGTCAGCCTGATCCCCACCACCCTCGCCCTGACCACGCTCGGCCTCAAGCAGCCCGGCGACCCGGTCAACCTCGAGGTGGACATCGTCGCCAAGTACGTCGAGCGGCTGCTCGCGTCGAGTCAGGGAGCGGGCAGGTGAACTCCCTCAACTCGGAGGCCTTCGTCCTGTTCGGCCAGCACATCCTCTGGTCGGACATGATCGGCAACATCCTCGGCCTGATCGCCCTGGCCCTCGGCTGGCGGCGCAACCTGTGGAGCTGGCCGGTGCAGTTCGCCTCCGGCCTCATCCTCTTCGGCGCCTTCTACGGCCACCTGACCGGCAGCGCCGGCAAGCAGGCCGTCGTCATGGTCGTCGCGCTGTACGGCTGGTGGCAGTGGAACCGCAACAAGGGCACGGCCGAAAACGGCGGTGACGGTCACATCGCCCCGCGGTTCGCCACCTGGCGCGAGCGCGGCGCGATGATCGGCGCCGCCGCCGTCGGCACGGTCGCGGTGGCCCTGCTCTTCAAGGCCTACCCGACCCTGTCCTGGGACCCCTGGCCGGACGCCTACATCTTCGTCGGCACCGTCGTCGCCATGTACGCCCAGGCGCGCGGCATGGTCGAGTTCTGGTTCGCCTGGCTCCTGGTCGACCTCGTCGGCGTCCCCCTCAACTTCGCCAACGGCTACGCCTTCTCCGGCTTCGTCTACGTCATCTACGGCGCACTCGTCCTGTGGGGCATGCGCGACTGGTGGCTGCGCTCCCGCGACGGCGCGCGGCCCGTCCTGGAAGGAGCGCCGGCATGACATCGGCACCGATTCTCTACAGCACAGACGGCATCGAGGACTGGTCCCTCGACCCGGTCGAGCAGGCCATCGCCGACATCGCGGCCGGCCGCCCGATCGTGGTCGTCGACGACGAGGACCGCGAGAACGAGGGCGACCTCGTCGTCGCCGCCGAGAAGGTCACGCCCGAGATCGTCGCCTTCATGATGAGCGAGTGCCGCGGCCTGATCTGCGCCCCCATGGAGGGCGCCGAGCTGGACCGGCTCCGGCTCCCGCAGATGGTCGAGGACAACACCGAGTCGATGAAAACCGCGTTCACAGTGTCGGTCGACGCCTCGGCCGTTCACGGTGTGACCACCGGTATCTCGGCCGCCGACCGCGCGACCACGCTCCGGCTGCTCGCCAGCGGCACGGCCCAGGCCGACGAACTCGTCCGCCCCGGCCACATCTTCCCGCTGCGCGCGCGGGACGGCGGCGTGCTGACCCGCAACGGCCACACCGAGGCCGCCGTCGACCTCGCCCGCCTCGCGGGCCTGCGCCCGGCCGGCGCCATCGTCGAGATCGCCGGCGAGGACGGCCGCATGCTGCGCCTGCCCGAACTGATCCCGTTCGCCCGCAAGCACGGCCTGACGATCATCTCCATCGAGGACCTGATCGCCTACCGCCAGGCCGCCGAGCCCACCGTCCGCCGCGAGGCCGAGGTCCGCCTGCCCACCAAGCACGGCGAGTTCACGGCGTACGGCTACCGCTCCACCGTCGACGGCGTCGAGCACGTCGCCCTCGTCCACGGCGAGATCGGCGAGGGCGAGGACGTCCTGGTCCGCGTCCACTCCGAGTGCCTGACCGGCGATGTCTTCCACTCCCTGCGCTGCGACTGCGGCCCCCAGCTGGAGGCCTCCCTGGAGCGCATCCAGGAGGAGGGCCGAGGCGTGGTGGTCTACCTGCGCGGCCACGAGGGCCGCGGCATCGGCCTGCTGTCCAAGCTCCGGGCGTACGAGCTCCAGGAGCGCGGCCGCGACACCCTCGACGCCAACCTCGAACTCGGCCTGCCCGCCGACGCCCGGGACTACGGCGCCGGCGCGCAGATCCTGGAGGACCTCGGGGTGCGCAGCGTGCGGCTGATGACCAACAACCCCGACAAGACGGACGCGTTGCTGCGGCACGGGCTCAAGGTCACCGGCCGAGAGCCGATGCCCGTACAGGCGGGCGAGCACAACCTCCGCTACCTGCGCACCAAGCGGGACCGGATGGGCCACGACCTGCCCTGGCTGGACGCGGCCCCCACGGCACCCCTCTCCACCTGCAACAACCAGTAACCGCAAGATCATTCGAGCCGGCCCGGGCCGGCACAGAGGAGACAAGAGAACGTGAGCGGCAAGGGCGCACCGGACCTGTCCGTACGCAACGTCGGAGACCTGCGGGTCGCCGTGATCGCGGCACAGTGGCACGAGAAGGTGATGGACGGACTGGTGGACGGCGCCCTGCGCGCCCTGCACGACCTGGGCATCGACGAGCCGACCCTGCTCCGGGTCCCCGGCAGCTGGGAACTCCCGGTCGTGGCAAAGGTGTTGGCGGGCCGGGGCTACGACGCGATCGTCGCCCTCGGCGTCGTCATCCGCGGCGGCACCCCCCACTTCGAGTACGTGTGCCAGGGCGTCGTGCAGGGCCTCACCCAGGTCTCGGTCGAGACCGGCGTCCCCGTCGGCATGGGCGTACTGACCTGCGACACCGAGGAGCAGGCCCTGGACCGGGCGGGCCTCGCGGGCTCCAACGAGGACAAGGGACACGAGGCGGTGACGGCGGCGGTGGCGACGGCGGCCACGCTCCGCTCAGTATCTGAACCCTGGAGGTAAGGGCCGCGCACTTGCGCATAGGCTTAGCCCCATCATGTCCAATAAGACGTTCGAGGAGCTCTTCACCGAGCTCCAGCACAAGGCCGCCACCGGCGACCCCGCCACTTCCCGCACCGCAGAACTGGTCGGCAAGGGCGTCCATGCCATCGGCAAGAAGGTCGTCGAAGAGGCCGCCGAGGTCTGGATGGCCGCCGAGTACGAGGGCAAGGAAGCGGCCGCCGAGGAGATCTCGCAGCTGCTGTACCACGTCCAGGTGATGATGGTCGCCCGCGGAATCTCGCTGGACGACGTCTACGCCCACCTGTAAGTCTCCAGGCCTGCAAGTCTCCTGGTTCCCCGTAAACCCGTACAAACCCGTCACGCGAAGGAAGCCGACCTCATGCTGCGCATCGCCGTCCCCAACAAGGGTTCCCTCTCAGGACCTGCGGCGGACATGCTCCATGAGGCCGGCTACCAGCAGCGCCGCGAGTCCAAGGAACTGCGGATCGTCGACCCGGTCAACGAGGTGGAGTTCTTCTACCTCCGCCCCCGTGACATCGCGATCTACGTCTCCTCCGGCCGCCTCGACATCGGCATCACCGGCGGCGACCTGCTGATCGACTCCGGCGCGAGCGCCGAGGCGATCCTGCCGCTCGGCTTCGCCCGCTCCACGTTCCGCTTCGCCTCCAAGCCGGGCGCCGCGAACACCCTCGCGGACCTCAAGGGCAAGACGGTCGCCACCTCCTACGAGGGGATCGTCGCCAAGTACCTCGCCGACAACGGCGTCGACGCCTCCGTCGTGCACCTGGACGGCGCCGTCGAGACCGCCATCGAGCTGGGTGTCGCCGAGGTCATCGCGGACGTCGTCGAGACCGGCACCAGCCTGCGCAACGCGGGCCTGGAGGTCTTCGGCGAGCCGATCATGAAGTCCGAGGCGATCGTGATCCGCCGCACCGGCGCGGACGCCGACGAGGCCGCCGAGCCGAAGGTGCAGCAGTTCCTGCGCCGCCTCCAGGGCGTCCTGGTGGCCCGCACGTACGTGATGATGGACTACGACTGCCGCGTCGAGCAGCTGGAGAAGGCCGTCGCGCTGACCCCGGGTCTGGAGTCGCCGACCGTCTCCCCGCTGCACAACGAGGGCTGGGTCGCCGTCCGTGCCATGGTGCCCTCCAAGGAGGCCCAGCGGATCATGGACGACCTGTACGACATCGGCGCGCGCGCCATCCTGACCACGGCGATCCACGCCTGCCGGCTCTGAGGGACGTACGAGTCATGTCCGATCTGCCTGTTCTCCCCGTCACCTTCCGGCCGGGCCGTACCCGTGCCGTGCTGCTCGTCGCCGGTGCCGTGATCT
Source organism: Streptomyces sp. NPDC088794 (assembly GCF_044750545.1). Taxonomy (NCBI): domain Bacteria; kingdom Bacillati; phylum Actinomycetota; class Actinomycetes; order Kitasatosporales; family Streptomycetaceae; genus Streptomyces; species Streptomyces sp. NPDC088794. The sequence continues at coordinate 284,956 of NZ_JBIVKB010000013.1, forward strand.
TCGTGGTCATCACGACGGTCGCGATGCTCCTGGAGCAGCTCGGCCCCGGTGAACGGCTGAGTTTCATCGTCACGGCCGCGTTGCTCTTCGGTGTCCTCGCGATGCTCGCCCGGGTGAAGGTCGTCGCCGACGAGGCCGGGGTGACCGTGGTCAACATCGCCAGCCGCCGCCGGCTCGCCTGGGCGGAGATTTTGCAGGTCAACCTGCGGCCGGGCGACCCCTGGGTGTTCCTCAACCTCAGCGACGGCACCAGCCTGCCCGCGCTCGGCATCCAGCCGGGCATCGCCAAGCAGCACGCCATCGCCGACGCGCGCGCCCTGAGGGCGCTCGCCGAAGCCCGCTCGACAAGGGATCTGCCCTAGAGACCCATGTCTTGATTAATCTGTTGGCGGAGGCGTTTTCGTTGCGCCTCCGCCACTGATGTTCCCACCGGTCCTCAGAGGCCCCCTGCTACCCGAGGAGTGACTCCCTCCAGCGATGGACGGATCGTCCTGTAGTACCTGCGCCGCCCCCTCACGACATATCGAGGCGGCGGCATCATGACCATCCCCTTGCTGCTTCTCGGAGCGGCATTCCTGTTGATCCTCGCCAACGGCTTCTTCGTGGCGGCCGAGTTCGGCCTGGTCACGGTCGAGTCGACGGACGCCGAGAAGGCCGCGGCCGAGGGCGACCGAAGGGCCCGCAGAGTCGCGGAATCCCTCAAAGAACTCTCCTTCCAGCTCTCCGGCACCCAGCTCGGCATCACCATCACCTCCCTCGTCGTCGGCATGCTGGCCGAACCGGCGCTCGCCGAGCTGCTGCACGGCCCGTTCACCGCGATCGGCCTGCCCGAAGGGGCAGTCCCGAGCGTCTCGGTGATCGTCGGCATGCTGCTGGCCTCGGCCGTGCAGATGGTGATCGGCGAACTCGTGCCCAAGAACTGGGCGGTGTCCAAGCCCATGCAGGTCGCGCGCTTCGTCGCGGGCCCGCAGCACGCCTTCGCCCGGCTGTTCCGCCCGGTCATCGCCGCGCTGAACACCGTGGCCAACCGCCTGGTGCGGGCCCTGGGCGTCGAGCCCGCCGAGGAGCTGGCCTCCGCCCGCACCCCGGGCGAACTCGTCTCCCTCGCCCGCCACTCGGCCCAGGCCGGCACCCTGGAACAGGACACGGCCGACCTCTTCGTACGGACCCTGTCGCTCGCCGAACTGACCGCGCAGCACGTGATGACCCCGCGCGTGAAGGTGAGCGCGCTCCAGTCGTCGGCGACCGCCGAGGACGTGGTCAACCTGACCCGCGCCACCGGCCTGTCCCGCTTCCCCGTCTACCGGGAGAAGATCGACGAGGTCGTCGGCATGGTCCATCTCAAGGACGCCCTCGCGGTCCCCGCGCACGACCGCCTGCGCACGCCCGTCGGCCGCATCGCCCGCCCGGCGCTGCTGGTCCCCGAGACCCTGCCGGTGCAGCCGCTGCTCAGCCAGTTGCGCAGCGAGCAGCCCATCGCGGTCGTCGTCGACGAGTACGGCGGCACGGCCGGCGTGGTCACGCTGGAGGACATCGTCGAAGAGATCGTCGGCGAGGTCCGCGACGAGCACGACGGGCAGGACGTGCCCGAACTCGCCGCCGCTCCGCCGGAGGACGGCAGGCTCGCGTGGGACGCCGACGGCAGCTGCCGGGTCGACATCCTGCAACGCATAGGCCTGGATGTGCCCGAGGGCCCGTACGAGACCGTCGCCGGTCTCGTCGCCGACCTGCTCGGCCGGATCCCGGCCGCCGGCGACCGGGCCGAACTGCCCGGCTGGCGGCTCACCGTGCGCCGCGTCGGCCACTACCGCGCCGAACGAGTCCGCCTGGTGCGGACCGGGTCGGTCGTGGAGGTCGCCCGATGAGCGTGCTCCAACTCCTGTTCGCCGGACTGCTCGTGCTCGCCAACGGCTTCTTCGTCGGCGCCGAGTTCGCCCTCGTCTCCGTGCGCCGCAGCCAGATCGAACCGCTCGGCACGGCCCGGTCCCGCCAGGTGCTGTACGGCCTGGAGCGGCTGCCGCAGATGATGGCCGCGGCCCAGTTCGGCATCACCGTCTGCTCGTTGACCCTGGGCGCGGTCGCCGAGCCGACGGTCGCCCACCTGCTGGAGCCGGTCTTCGAGTGGGTCCACCTGCCGCACGGCATGATCCACCCGCTCGGCTACGTCATCGCGCTCGCCGCCGTCGTCTTCTTCCACCTCGTGATCGGCGAGATGGTCCCGAAGAACCTCGCGATGGCGGCCCCGGAGAAGGTCGCGCTGTGGCTCAGCCCCGGCCTGGTCGCCTTCGCCCGCGTGTGCCGGCCCATCACCGTCGCCCTCGGCGCCTGCGCGGGGGCCATCCTGCGGCTCTTCGGTGTCGAGCCCAAGGACGAGGTCGAGGCGGTCTTCACCAGCGAGCAGCTCAACCGCCTGGTGGAGGACTCCGGTCAGGCGGGCCTGCTCGACCCCGAGGAGCAGGAGCGCCTGGAGGACGCCCTGGAGCTGGGCTCCCGCCCGGTGACGGACGTACTCCTCAAGCGCGAGTCCCTGATCACGGTCAGCCCCTCGGTCACGCCGGGGAAGATCGTCGAACTCACCGGCCGCACCGGCTACTCCCGCTTCCCGATCGCCGCCGACAACGGCGCCTTCATGGGCTACCTGCACGTGAAGGACGTCCTGGACCTGGAGGACTCCGACCGCGCGGTGCCGCAGCAACTGTGGCGCCCGATGACGACTCTGCGGGCCGAACTCCCCCTGGACGACGCCCTCACCGTCATGCGCCGGGCGGCCACCCACCTCGCCCAGATCGCGGACAACTCCGGCAAGGTACTGGGACTGGTGGCTCTGGAGGACGTTCTGGAACTCCTGGTGGGCGAGGTCACGGACCCGGCGCACCGAGAGACTCCGGAGGTCAAGGTGACGGAGCCGCGCGCGAGCGACAACGCGGAGCAGGCTTCGACCACCGCCGACTCGGAGCAGGCCTTGGCGCGCTGAAGCAGGCGGTGCCGACCGACGCAGTTCCCCCGCACCCACCCAGGGGCGCGGGGAACTGCGCGACCAGCCCCCACGCACCTGCAGCCGCGCATCACACAGAACCAACCGAGCTCTCGCGACCGCCTACATCCCGGCAGGGTCCTGCGGCCCCCGCCCGGACAACACCTCTCCGTACGCCTGCATGAGATCCGGCAGCCGCAACGTCGACAGATCATCGCGCGTCAGCACACCCGGATACGTCGACAGCCGAAGATCCCGATACGCGCAGCTCTTCTCGTAAAGCGTGCGCAGGAACCGCCCGTTGCCGAGTTCGTCGATCCACCCCTGATCCACCACGTGCCCCGCGATGGACCGCAGCTCGTCAAGAGCTTCCTCGTCCCACACGTCACCGTTCTCCGCCGCCAACACCTCGCCGATGGAGGTGAGTTCGAGGGGACGGTAGGACGGGAAGTCGACCCGGGTCGTGAAGCGCGACGACAGACCGGGGTTCGCGGCGAGCAACCGGTCCATCCCCTCGGGATACCCGGCCAGTATCACCACCAGGTGGTCGCGATTGTCCTCCGCCCGCTTCAACAGCACCTGCAACGCCTCGTCGCCGTACGCATCCCCTTTGCCGTAACCGGAGTTGGAGAGCGAGTACGCCTCGTCGACGAAAAGGACCCCGCCGATGGCGGAGTCGATCAGCTCGTTGGCCTTCACGGCGGTCTGCCCGAGATACTCGCCGACCAGGTCGGCGCGCTGGGCCTCCACGAGATGGTCGCCGCCGAGCAGGCCCAGCGCGTAGAAGACGCGGCCCAGGATGCGGGCGACCGTGGTCTTGCCGGTGCCGGAGGGCCCGGAGAAGACGAAGTGCCGCTTGGGCGGCTGGACCGGCAGGCCCTGCCCGGCCCGCAGTCGGGCCATGTTCAACTGCGCCGACAGCGCCTTGACTTGGCGTTTCACGGGCTCCAGGCCCACCATGCGCTCCAGTTCGGCGAGCGCCTCCTCGAGTAACGCGGGGTCGGTCGGACCGGTGGGCAGCGCCGACGACGACGTGGCGTTCTTCTCCCGCACGGTCGGATCGATCACCGACGGCAGCGGACCGGTGGGCGGCAACTCCGGCTCGGACAGCCGAAGGTCGCGGCCCTCGACGCCGAAGAGCGGGTCCAGGCTGTCCGGTCCCTCCAGCGCGTCCGCGCCGCCGGAGAGGGTGATCGCCGCGAGGTCGGTGGCCTCGTCGTACCCGTCGCCCTCGGAGATCGCCGCGAGCCGGGCCGAGGTGTCCATGAAGGCGGGGTCGACGCGGTGCACGGCCCGGTAGAGGGGGAGTGCGGCGGCGGAGCGGCCGGTGCCCTCGTGGGCCCGGGCGAGCCAGTAGCGCAGCTCCTTGCGCTGCGGCTGTTCGCTGCGACAGCGCATCAGCGCGGACGCCAGCAGCGGCTCGGCCTGGCCGTACATCTCCAGGCGGACCCGGGCCATGCCGCCGAACAGGCCCGCCTCGATGCCGAGCAGGGCGTCGTCGATCAACGGGTCGGTGTGCCGGACGAGTTGCTCCCAGTCCTTGACCAGGTAGGCCCGGCAGGCGTGCAGGAAGCGGACCTGGTGGTCGGCGTCCACCGGCGGCAGGCCCGCCAGGGCCCGGTCCAGTTCGGGGACATGCCGTCCGTCCAGCCAGTGCGAGGCGTGCGCGAGCAGCAGATCGCGCGGGCTCTCCAGCACGGGCTGCACCCACCAGCCCAGCCAGTACCAGGAGTTGAGGGAGCGCCGGTGCCGGGCGCGCTGTTCGCCGAAGCGGTCGCGGTGCCGGAACATCCGCAGCAGCGCGGTCGTCGTGTCGACGCGCAGCGCGTGCAGACCGAGCCATCCGTCGGCCATCCCGGGATCCATCCGCACCGCGGCCCGGAACTCCTCCTCCGCCTGCGGATAGGCGCCCATCGTGTAGGCATCCACACCTCGCAGCCAGGCGAGGTCGGCCGGGGCCTCGGGGCCCCGCGTGCCGAAGTCCATCACGTCCCCCACAAACCGTGCCCCCGTCGGTTGGCCGGCGGGCCGTTGCCCGTCGACCTCCTTGATCGAACCGCCGTGCCGCGGACCGGAGTTGCGGTGCGCGCAGCCGTCCGAAGGTCGCACCGAGGGCATCGTACCTGCGCAGGTGTCGCCCGCCGTAGGGTGCCGCACAGGCCGTTTGACGAGGTGGGAGCAGATGGGGCGCATCGGGAACGGTCACCGTGCGTGAGCGAATTGCGCCGTACAGCGTCCGGATGGCGGGACGCGGGCAGAACGAAGCCCCCGATCACGGGGGAACAACCGGGGGCTTCGCGTTTCTGGGCGGCTTCGCATGGCCGCACATTCAGAACGTAAGTCCTGTACGGCCCCCCGGTCAAGCCGAGTTGAGGCACTCCGGTAAGTTGCCGAACAGGCGTCTTCACAAGTTCAGCACAATGCGGATGGTCCGTCACCCAGCGTGAGTTCCTGGTCCGGTCCAGAGGTGTTCATCGGCCCCTGGAGCACCTCGTACCCCTTCGGACACTGCCGTACCAGGGCGTCGGCGAAGGGCCGTGAAGGATCCTCGGCGAAATGCAGGCGCTCCGCCGAGACCCATTCGCCCCAGAACTCCCGCTGTTCCTCCCCGTCCCTCCGGCGTCCTCGTGTCCACGACTCCTCGGCGGGCAACTCCATCCACAGCAGACACGCCAGATGCGGGCGCAGTGCGCGGCGGCCCGCGCCGACGCCCTCGATCAGGACGACCGCGGCGGGTGGGAGCCTGCGGGGCGGTCCGAAGCGGCGGGTGTGCCAGTCGTAGGGGTTGTACTCGGCGGTCTCGCCGCGGTGCAGCGGCTCGAGCGCCTGCGTCAGCAGTCGCCGGGTCCACGCGAACGGCTCGTCGTGGCTGGCGATGTCGTCGAGGTGCAGCACCGGGGCGTCGTCGAGGGCACGGCTCAACTCCCCGGCGAACGTGGTCTTTCCGGAGCCGGCGTGCCCGTCGACCGCGACCAGGCGGACCGGGCCGCAGGAGGCGGGGAGGCGACGGAGTCGGGAGGCGAGCTCGTGGATGGCTGATCCTTGGCTGTGCGGTGATGAAATGGGCTGATATGAGCTGAGCGGTGAGCAGTGTCTCACGGGGGTGTTCGGGAAGGGGTTCCCGGGGACGTTCCCCGCCGCGCCACCGAGTCGGTCACTCCAGTGGTCGAGACCAATATTCGTGGGCGTGCCATGGACGAAAGTGCTGTCAGGAGCTGTCACCTGCGGTCATAGTTGGCCCACAACCGTGCAGCACACCGTGCATGGGACCAGCATCGAATCGGACACACGGGGGTCTCTCCACCTATGAGCAGAGCCGAACAGCCGTCCCGCAGAACCGTCCTGGCCGCCGCCGTCGCCGCGGCCGTGGTGGGCAGCGCCGGGCCCGCGGTCGCCGCCGACGCGACCGACTCCGCGGACGCCGCCGACACCCCGGCTCGGCAGGGCCGCCAGGTCGACTACCGGGCCTGGACGACGTACACCGACTGGCGCGGTGGTAGCGCCAAGGGGGCCCGGGCTCTCGCGGGCGCCCGGCCCGGCGTGGTGATCGCGAAGCCGGCCGGTACGACCGACTACACCGACCCGCACACCGGCACGACCGCCGCCTGGGAGTACGCGACCTGGACGTCCCCCGTCCACCGGCTCGCCGTCCCGGCGACCGAGGTGATCTCCTCCTGGAACGCGCACACCCCGGCCGGCACCTGGCTCCAGGTCGAGCTGACCGGGACCTACTCCGACGGCACGGCCACGCCCTGGTACGTCATGGGCCGCTGGGCCGCCGGTGACGGGGACATCAAGCGGACCTCGGTCGACGACCAGACCGACGGCAAGAGCACCGTCTGGACCGACACCTTCGCCATCGACGACGCCACCACAGGGCTGCGCCTGGTGTCGTACCGGCTGCGGCTGACCCTCTACCGCAAGCCCGGCACCCGGCTCACGCCCACGGTGTGGCGGCTCGGCGCGATGGGCTCCGACGTCCCGGACCGCTTCACCGTGCCGGCCTCGACGCCGGGCCTGGCCCAGGAGTTGATCGTCCCGCGCTACTCGCAGGAGATCCACGTCGGCCAGTACGCCGAGTACGACAACGGCGGCGAGGCCTGGTGCAGCCCCACCTCCTCGCAGATGATCATCGAGTACTGGGGCGGCCGGCTCACCCCCGCGCAACTGGCCTGGGTGGACCCGGCGTTCGCCGATCCGCAGGTGTGCCACGCGGCCCGCTACACCTACGACTACCAGTACGCGGGCTGCGGCAACTGGCCGTTCAACGCGGCCTACGCGGCCACCTTCAAGGGTCTGCAGGGCGTGGTCACCCGCCTCGGCTCGCTGACCGACCTGGAGACGCTGATCGCCGCCGGCATCCCGGCCATAACGTCACAGTCCTTCCTCAAGGAGGAACTGACCGGGGCCGGGTACGGAACCTCGGGGCACCTGATGACGGTGATCGGCTTCACGGCCGACGGCGATGTGATCGCCAACGACCCCTTCTCGCCGAGCGACGCGGCGGTGCGGCGCGTCTACAAGCGACGGGAATTCGAGAACATCTGGCTCAGGACCAAGCGGTACAACGCCTCCGGCAAGGTCGTCTCCGGCACCGGCGGGGTCTGCTACCTCTACTTCCCGGCGGATCTCACCCACCGCCGGCGCAAGGCGCTCGCCGCGGTCGGCGTGCGCTGACCGGACCGCACCGGTGGGGGCCTCGGGAGACCGGGGCCCCCACCCGCATGTGACCAAGCTCTCGGCCGCAAAAGGGCTGATCAGTGGCAAGGTGGACGGATCGGTGGGGGGAATCCACCCAATGCATCCGACCTCAGCGAGCAGCCATGACGACACACTCAGCCACCGCCGCCCGTGCCCGTACCGGCGGCCCCAAGGACGACGGCCCGAAGGTCCTGGAGCACGTCATGGGCTGGACCCTCGTCGTGGTCGTCGCGATGCTCGTGGCCCAGCTCGGACTGCTGTGACCTGACACATACGACCTGCCATACTGCGGATGTCCCACCGCCCTTTGGAAACAGGGTCGAATTTGAACATCAGCCACCAGAGCGACGCTGTCCGCCCACGGGCGCGCGGCACGGAGCGCTCGCTGGCGCGCCGCGCCGAACTCATCGCCATCGGGCGGAAGTTGTTCGCCGACACGTCGTACGACGCGCTCTCGATGGACGACATCGCCCGGCAGGCGCATGTCGCCAAGGGGCTGATCTACTACTACTTCCAGTCCAAGCGCGGCTACTACCTGGCGATCATCCACGACTCGGTCGCCGACCTGATCACCTTCGCCGCGAGCGGACTCGAACTGCCGCAGGTGGACCGGGTCCAGCGCACGATGGACAGCTATCTGCGCTGGGCCGAGAACAACCAGGCCGCGTACCGCACGATCGTCAGCGGTGGCGTCGGCTTCGACGCCGAGGTGCACGCCATCCGGGACGGGGTGCGCGAGGCGATCGTCGCGACCATCGCCGACGGGGCGTACGGCCGTACCGACATCGCGCCGCTGCCCCGCATGAGCCTGTTCGCCTGGGTGTGCGGTGTCGAAGGGGCCACCCTCGACTGGATCGACCGCCCCTCGCTGTCCCGCGAGACCATGCGCGAGATCCTGGTCAAATCGCTCGGCGGCGCCATGCGCGCCACCGAGGAACTGGACCCCTCCTACCCGGCCCCGGCACCCGCGCGCCGCGACACCTGACGGAGAAGATCCGCCGGAGCGACTGACTGCGGGGCGGCGGTCCGTGGCCGGACCGCCGCCCCGAGTCACCCTCTGTTGAAGGTCAGTTGATGGCCCTGATCAGCTCGCCGTTCGTGGTGTCCCCGCTCAGCTCCCAGAAGAAGGTGCCGCCGAGGCCCTGCTGGTTCTTGTACGTCATCTTCGTGCCGATGGTCGCCGGGGTGTCGTAACTCCACCAGTTGTTACCGCACTTGGCGTACGCGGTGCCCGCCACGGTGCCGGTCGCCGGGCACTTGGTCTTGAGCACCTTGTAGTCGTCGATACCGGCCTCCCACGTGCCCGTCGCCGGGCCGGTCGCGGTGCCGCCGGGTGTCGCCTGCGTGACGCCGGTCCAGCCGCGGCCGTAGAAGCCGATGCCGAGCAGCAGCTTCGAGGCGGGGATGCCGAGACCCCTCAGCTTGGTGATGGTCGCCGAGGTGTAGTAGTTCGCCGTCGGGATGCCCGAGTAGGAGTTCAGCGGCGAGTGCGGCGCCGTCGGTCCGGTCGAGGCCCAGGCGCCGAAGTAGTCGTACGTCATCGGGTTGTACCAGTCGACGTACTGGGCCGCGCCCGCGTAGTCGGCCGCGTCGATCTTGCCGCCGGCGGTGGCGTCGGCGGTGATGGCCGAGGTGACCAGGTTGGAGGAGCCGAACTTCGAACGCAGCGCGGACATCAGGTTCTTGTAGGCGGCCCGCCCGCTGGTGTCGCAGGACAGCCCGCAGGAGTTCGGGTACTCCCAGTCGATGTCGATGCCGTCGAAGACGCCGGCCCACTTGGAGTTCTTCACCAGGTCGTAGCAGGACTGCGCGAACGCGGCCGGGTTCCTCGACGCCTCGCCGAAGCCGCCGGACCAGGTCCAACCGCCGAAGGACCAGAGGATCTTGAGGTTCGGGTGCTTCTTCTTCAGCTTCAGCAGCTGGTTGAAGTTGCCGCGCAGCGGCTGGTCCCAGGTGTCGGCGACACCGTCCACCGACTCGGCGGCGGTGTAGGTCCGGTCGGTCGCCGCGTAGGCGTCGCCCATGGCGCACTTGCCGCCGGTGACGTTGCCGAAGGCGTAGTTGATGTGCGTGAGCTTGGCCGCCGAGCCGGAGGTCTCGACGTTCTTGGCGAGGTACTTGCGGTCGTAGGTACCCCACTCGGTGAAGTAGCCGACGACCTTGGATCCGGCGGCGGCCTGCGCCGCGGGCGCGGCCGGTTTCGCGGTGGCGTTGGTGGCGCCGGCCAGCAGCCCGGCGCCGAGGACCGCGCAACACGCGGCCGAGAGGAGCGCCCGGAAGGGGGCGCGGGAGAAGTGCGGACGGTGCATCGGTGTCTCCTCCTGGGGGAGAGGGGAACGCACGGCGATTGGCATGAACGCGGTAAAGCGTTGGCAATGAACAGTAGGAGGACTAGACCAGTTCGGTCAATGGTGCGGACCAATCCAGCGGTGGTGCGGACCAACCCGGCGGCGCTGCGGCGGGGCTTGTCGGCGGCTCGCGATAGTCTTGAAGTGAGCGGTCGTTAACTGGTGACTGGCTGCCTTGGATCGGGCATACTCACAGCGCACAGCCGCTGGTCAGCAGCTTCCGAGACCCGGAAGCGGAGTACCGGCCAGGCTCCAGTACGACCCGGCGACGCCGCGTCCACCCAAGGCGCACGTCCGCCGATGTGCCCGAAACAGGGAGGAGAGCGTCGACATGCCCGACCGCGCCCCGCAGCCGGTGGACCGGCAACTGCCCACGGACGAGGCCCGGGAGCTGATCTCGCTCGTCCGCGACATCGCGCAGCACGAGATCGCCCCGAAGGCGGCCCAGGAGGAGGACTCCGGCCGCTTCCCGCGCGAGGTCTTCACCCTCCTGTCGCAGTCGGGACTGCTCGGACTTCCCTACGACTCGGAGTACGGCGGCGGCGACCAGCCCTACGAGGTCTACCTCCAGGTCCTCGAAGAGCTCGCCGCGGCCCGTCTCACCGTCGGCCTCGGTGTCAGCGTGCACACCCTCGCCAGCTACGCGCTCGCGGCCTATGGCACCAAACAGCAGCAGGTCGAGCACCTCCCCGCAATGCTCGGCGGCGGACTGCTCGGCGCCTACTGCCTCTCCGAGCCCTCCTCCGGCTCCGACGCGGCCTCCCTGCGTACGAAGGCGGTCCGGGACGGCGAGGAGTGGGTGATCACCGGCACCAAGGCCTGGATCACGCACGGCGGCATCGCCGACTTCTACACCGTGATGGCCCGCACCGGCGAGGAGGGCCCCCGGGGCATCACCGCCTTCCTGGTCCCCGGCGACGCCGAGGGCGTCAGCGGCGCGGCGCCCGAGAAGAAGATGGGCATGAAGGGCTCGCCCACGGCGCAGGTCCACTTCGACGGGGTCCGGGTCGGCGACGAACGACGGCTCGGCGAGGAGGGCCAGGGCTTCGCGATCGCGCTGGCCTCGCTCGACTCCGGCCGGCTCGGCATCGCGGCCTGCGCCATCGGCCTCGCCCAGGCGGCCCTCGACGAGGCGGTCGGATACGCCACCGGGCGCGAGCAGTTCGGGCGGCCCATCGCCGACTTCCAGGGGCTGCGGTTCATGCTCGCCGACATGGCGACCCAGATCGAGGCGGGCCGCGCCCTGTACCTGGCGGCGGCGCGACTGCGGGACGCGGGACGGCCGTTCGCCAAGCAGGCGGCCATGGCCAAGCTGCACTGCACCGACACGGCGATGAAGGTCACCGTCGACGCCGTCCAGATCCTCGGCGGGTACGGCTACACCGCCGACTTCCCGGCCGAGCGCTACATGCGCGAGGCCAAGGTCCTGCAGATCGTCGAGGGCACCAACCAGATCCAGCGGATGGTCATCGCCCGCCACCTAGCGGGTCCGGAGACCCGCTGAACTGACCCGGGGCGACCGTCGGGGCGGCCAGCCTGACCCACTCCGGGTCGTACCGCCCCGGCAGGGTGCGGCCGCGGTCGGACCAGGTGCGCAGCAGATCGCGGTAGATCGGCGGATCCAGCGGCTGCGGCGGCTGCGGCGCAGGCTGAACCGTTCCTGCGGGTGCCGGGACGAAGATATGGCGCCGTCTCTCGGTCGCCGGGTAGGCGGGGCTCGTGGGGGTCATACCAGGGCAACGCGGGGCGACCGGACAGGTCACCGATGCACGGAATCGAGCGTGAGTTCGCGGCCCGTCGGGTGCCGGTCCCGGCATCGGGCCCGGCCACCCGCGACCAGGTCCGGGTGCCGGTCCCCGCACCGAGTCTGGCCACCCACGTCCATCTGACGTACCGTCAGCCCAGCCGTCTCCAGGGAGGTTTGGCGTGGCCGACGACCGCCCCGTACCGCTCGACGAGTACCCCGTGCACCAGGTGCCCCTCTCCATGAAACACATGGCCACGGGCGACCGGAACGCCTACGACCGCTGCATCTTCCACGTCCTCGACCACGAGGGCCGGGCCCTGCTGATCCTCGGCCTCGGCGTCTATCCGAACGTCGGCGTGATCGACGCCTACGCGACCCTGCGCACCGGCGACACCCTGCACGCGGTCCGCGCCTCCGACGCCCTCGGCGAGGACCGCATGCGGCTCGAAGTGGGACCGCTGCGCATCGAGGTCGAGGAGCCGCTCGGCCGGCTGCGGCTGGTCTCCCGGGACGACTCACTGTCGTACGACCTCACCTGGACCGCCGGCTTCCCCGCGCTCTGGGAACCCCACCACCTCCAACGCCGGGGTGACCGGCTCACGTTGGAGGGGCGGCGCTTCGTGCAGGCGGGGAGCGTGGAGGGTTTCGTGCGGGCCGGAGGGGAGGAGTTCCGGGTCACCGCGGGGGAGTGGACCGGTACCCGTGACCGCAGTTGGGGGGTGCGGCCGATACCGGGGGAGGAGGGCGGCCGGCTCGCCGAGGAGCGCCCGACCGAGGGCTTCCACTGGATCTGGTGCCCGGTCCGCTTCGAGGACCGGTTCCTGATGGTGATCGTCCAGGAGGACGCGGACGGCTACCGCACGCTGAACGACGCGACCCTCGTCCGCCCCGGCCACCGCGACCGCCAACTCGGCTGGCCGCGACCGGAGATCACCTACCGCTCCGGCACCCGCCATCCCGAACGCGCCCTGGTCCACCTCGGCGACCCGCGCAAACCGCAGGAGCTGGAGGTGGAGATCCTCACCTCCTCCCCGCTCGCCCTCGGCGCCGGCTACCCGCCCGCCGACGACTGGCAGCACGGCACCTGGCAAGGCCGCGGCTGGACCGACCGGCGCACCTACGACCTCACCGAGGCCCACCCGCTCGCGGGCTACGGGGTCACCGACCACGCGGCGCGCTTCCGGCTGGACGGCCGGGTCGGCCACGGAATCTTCGAGCACGGCTCGTTCGGGCGACACGATCCGAGCGGCTTCACGGACTTCAACTCGGTCGCACCATAAGGGGGTTGCGCCATGGCCACGGCACCACGTCCGCGCACCAGCACCCGTGACCCGCAGGAGATCGGCCGTCGGCTCACCGCCTGGCTCGATGCCCGGCTGCCCGGCGCCAAGGCCACCGGGGTCACCGTCCCGGCCTCGAACGGCATGTCCAGCGAGACCCTGCTCTTCGACATCGAGCACCCCGAACCGCCCTTCACCGCCTGCGCGTTGCGGCTCGCGGCGGACCCGGGGGCGTACACCGTGTTCCCGGTCTACGACATGCCCCGCCAGTACCGCACGATGCGCGTGGTGGCCGAGCACTCCGACCTGCCCGTGCCGAAGGTGCGCTGGCTGGAGGAGGACCCGGGCCCGCTCGGGGCGCCGTTCTTCGTCATGGAGCGGGTCGAGGGGCGCGTCCCGCCGGACGTCATGCCCTACACGTACGAGGGCAACTGGCTGCACGCGGCGAGCGACGCCGAACGCGAGCGTCTGGAGGCCGCGTCGATAGGGCTGTTGGCCCGCCTGCACGACCAAGTCCCCTTGGAGGAGGCCGAGTTCCTGGCGTTCCCCGGCGAGGGTGACGCCCTCCGCCGTCACGTCACGGCCCAACGCGCCTACTACGACTGGGTGGTGGCCGGAGTCGCCCGCTCACCCCTCATCGAGGACGCCTTCGACCGGCTGGAGGAGCGATGGCCCGGCGACCCCGGCCCACCGGTGCTCAACTGGGGCGACGCACGCATCGGGAACGTCATCTACGACGGGTTCGACCCCGTGGCCGTCCTCGACTGGGAGATGGCGGCCCTGGCCCCGCGCGAGGTCGACCTCGGCTGGACCGTCTATCTGGCCCGCTTCTTCCAGGACCTGACCGCGGCCTTCGGACAGCCCGGCCTGCCGGACTTCCTGCGCCGCGACCGCGTCGAGGCCCGCTACGCCCGACTCACCGGCCACACACCGCGCGACATGGACTTCTACACCCTGTACGCGGCGCTGCGGCACGCGATCGTCATGCTGCGCGTCGCCTACCGACAAGTGCACTTCGGCGAGGTCGCCGTCCCGGCGGACCCGGACACACTGATCCTGCACCACGGCAGCCTGCGAGCCATGGTGCAGGGCAGTTACTGGGACTGAGCGAGGCGGCGGAAGAGTCAGGCGGCCTGGCGGCGCATCACCGGCACGCGCATCGGGCGCGAGCCCGCGCCGCCGACGTGCGAGAACGGCTGGGTCCGCCAGTCGAGTCCCTGAGGGAGCGTCAACAGCAGGGCGGTGTCCTGCTCCTGGGGCTCGGTCGACTCGTCGGCGGACGGCGCGTCGGACGCGCTGCGGCCGGTACCGGCACAGACCGTCAGCCCGAAGGGGTTCCACGGCGAGGCGCACAGCGCGTGCTCCGGCAGGACCTCCTCGTCCGCCAGCAGCGCGATGGGCTGCACGCAGTCCGGGCAGACCACCCGGTACATCTCGAACGTCTCGTACGCGTCAAGCTCGTCCACGTCGTAGTCGTCGGCTTCGACGCCCTCCGGTTCGGCCTCGACGACCGAGTGGAGGCGCTTGGGCGCGGTACGACCAGGGCGCTTAAGACTCTGCATAGGTTCTCCCCCTAGGGCTGGGCCGTGAAGGCGCTGCGGCCTCGACCACAGCAAGCACTTCCCGCCCCGTCTCGGCGGTAATCACGAGACCATCACGGAGAATCCCCGACGACTGTGGCGTTCGTCACATGCCGTCCGCAGGTGCCCGCCGCGGCCGTTTTGTCCCTCGGGCGACTCACAGGCCGCTCTCGGCCACATCACGAACCGGGTATGACCTGCGCCGCTCGGCTATCCCAGGAGATCAAGAGCCCTGTAGGTTCTTGCGCCATGGAGGAGCTGGACCGACAAATCGTGCAGCTGCTCGTCAAGGACGGGCGGATGAGCTACACAGACCTGGGCAAGGCCACGGGCCTGTCCACGTCGGCCGTGCACCAGCGGGTGCGGCGGTTGGAGCAACGGGGCGTCATCCGCGGATACGCGGCGGTGGTCGACCCCGAGGCCGTCGGGCTGCCGATGACCGCCTTCATCTCGGTGAAACCGTTCGACCCCAGCGCCCCCGACGACATCGCGGACCGCCTGTCCGGCGTCCCCGAGATCGAGGCCTGCCACAGCGTGGCCGGCGACGAGAACTACATCCTCAAGGTCCGCGTCTCCACCCCGCACGAACTCGAGGAACTGCTCGCCCGCCTGCGCTCACTGGCCGGCGTCTCGACCCGCACGACGGTGGTCCTGTCGACGCCGTACGAGGCACGCCCGCCGCGCATCTGACCGCCGCCGCACCGCGGCTCGCCGTTCCCGGTCCGGGCAACGGGTGACCTGCGTGCAACGGCGTCGTACCGAGGCGCGAGACTGTTCCCCATGAGTGAGCGCACCGACCCGCACCGCACCGTCCTGCTCCGCCGGGGCGAGGTCCACAGCCCCGCCGATCCCTTCGCGACCGCGATGGTCGTGGAGCGCGGCCAGGTGGCCTGGGTCGGCTCCGAGGGGGCCGCCGACGCCTTCGCGGACGGCGTCGACGAGACCGTCGATCTGGACGGCGCCCTGGTCACCCCGGCGTTCACCGACGCCCACGTGCACACCACGGCGACCGGCCTCGCCCTCACCGGCCTCGATCTGTCCGACGCGCCCTCGCTGGCGGACGCCCTCGTTCGCGTACGGGACTTCGCCGCCGCCCGCCCCGACGACCGCGTGCTGCGCGGCCATGGCTGGGACGCGGCCCGCTGGCCCGGCGGCCGCCCCCCGACCCGCGCCGAACTCGACGAGGCGACCGGCGGCCGCCCGCTCTACCTCAGCCGGATCGACGTCCACTCGGCGGTCGTGACCACCGCCCTGCTCGATCTCACCCCCGGCCTGGACGCGGCCGACGCCCCGCTCACCGGCGACGCCCATCACGCCGTCCGCGCCGCCGCGCTCGCCGCCGTCACCCCGGCCCAGCGCACCGAGGCCCAGCGCGCCGCCCTCGCCCACGCGGCCTCCCTGGGCATCGGCTCGCTCCACGAGTGCGCCGGGCCGGACATCTCCTCCGAGGACGACTTCACCGGCCTGCTCCGGCTCGCCGCCGAGGAGACCGGACCGCGGGTCGTCGGCTACTGGGCCGAGCAGGACGTCGAGAAGGCGCGTGCGCTGGGCGCGAGGGGCGCGGCCGGCGACCTCTTCGTGGACGGCTCCCTCGGCTCGCACACCGCCTGTCTGCACCAGCCCTACACCGACGCCGACCACACGGGCGCCGGCTACCTGGACGCCGACGCCGTCGCCGCCCATGTCGTCGCCTGCACCGAAGCGGGCCTTCAGGCGGGCTTCCACGCGATCGGCGACGCCGCCCTGGCCGCGGTCGTCGAGGGCGTCCGCGCGGCCGCCGAGAAGGTCGGCCTCGCCCGGATCCGCGCCGCCCGCCACCGCGTCGAGCACGCCGAACTGCTCACCCCCGAGACGATCGCCGCTTTCGCCGAACTGGGCCTCACGGCCTCCGTCCAGCCCGCCTTCGACGCCCTGTGGGGCGGCGAGGACGGCATGTACGCCCAGCGTCTGGGTGCCGAGCGGGCGCGCGCCCTGAACCCCTTCGCGGCCCTCCTGCGGGCGGGCGTGCCCCTCGCCTTCGGCTCGGACAGCCCGGTCACCCCCCTCGACCCGTGGGGCACGGTCCGCGCCGCCGCCTTCCACCGCACGCCGGAGCACCGCGTTTCGGTGCGCGCCGCGTTCACGGCGCACACGCGGGGCGGCTGGCGGGCCGTCGGGCGCGACGACGCGGGCGTCCTGGTGCCGGGCGCGCCCGCGGACTACGCCGTGTGGCGCACCGACGAGCTGGTCGTGCAGGCCCCCGACGACCGGGTGGCCCGCTGGTCCACCGACCCCCGCTCGGGCACCCCCGGCCTGCCCGACCTGACCCCGGGCCACGACCTCCCCGTATGCCTGCGCACCGTCGTCGGCGGCCGGACGGTGTTCGTAGGGCCGGGCGAGTGATCTCCCGGGGTGGCGCGGCTCGGATCTTGGGCCGCCGCCTCGACGCGCGACCTGCGCATCCTCTGCCCTGACCAGGCCATCGGCGAAGTATGAGCAGGTCAGACGGCTGTTGACAGGCGGCCGCAACGGGCCGGTAGGTTCGGCCGAGTCCACCACCGGACGCCCGACCGGGGAACGTCCGCGCACTCGTCGCGGCGCCGCTGGGTCAGGGACGGTGTGCCGCACCGGGGCACCGCCACTGGGAGCCAGGCTCAGTGCCCGCGCCGCAGCGAGGGAACGTTCCGGCCGGTCGGGGAGGTGTGACCCGGGTGGGGCCCGGACGCTCAGTAGACAACGGCTTTCGGTCGACCCGCAGCCAGCGGGCCCCAGGTCGGCCCGAAGGGCGCCGGGCCCCCATCCGCAGTACACGGGCGATCCACAGCTGACAAAAAACCCGAAAAGCCCATGCTTACCCAGCTCTTGTGGAAACGACACTGCCATACGAACGTTCTGTCACGTCATCGCAGGCGGCGGCCACTATGGTGGATGTCTGCGTACGGACACGAAGGGGCAGTAGTGAACGACGGCGACGGGACCCTCGCGGCATCGGACCGGGGGAGGCAGTTCGGGCCGCTCGGCACCGCCTTGGTGATCATCCCGACCTACAACGAGGCGGAGAACATCAAGGCGATCGTCGGCCGGGTGCGTGCCGCCGTCCCCGAGGCGCACGTCCTCGTGGCCGACGACAACAGCCCCGACGGCACCGGCAAGCTCGCCGACGAACTCGCCGTCGAGGACGACCAGGTCCAGGTGCTGCACCGCAAGGGCAAGGAAGGCCTCGGTGCCGCCTACCTCGCGGGTTTCCGCTGGGGTCTGGAGCACGGTTACGGCGTGCTGATCGAGATGGACGCCGACGGCTCCCACCAGCCCGAGGAACTGCCCCGGCTGCTCACCGCCCTCAAGGGTGCCGACCTCGTGCTCGGCTCCCGCTGGGTGCCGGGCGGCCGGGTGGTGAACTGGCCCAAGAGCCGCGAGGCCATCTCCCGCGGCGGCAGCCTCTACTCCCGGCTCGCCCTCGACCTGCCGCTGCGCGACATCACCGGCGGCTACCGCGCCTTCCGCCGCGAGACCCTCGAAGGCCTCGGCCTCGACGAGGTCTCCTCCCAGGGCTACTGCTTCCAGGTCGATCTGGCCCGCCGCTCGGTCAAGGCCGGCTACCACGTCGTCGAGGTCCCCATCACGTTCGTCGAGCGCGAGCTGGGCGACTCCAAGATGAGCAAGGACATCCTCGTGGAGGCGCTGTGGCGCGTCACCGCGTGGGGCGCGACGGAGCGGGTCGGCAAGGTCCTGGGACGCGACAAGAAGCAGCCCTGACGGCGGTACAGGCGGGCGGGTGTGCACGGCGTAGGGCTTCACAGCCCCCGTTGATCACCCGCTTATCCCGTACTGAGCCGGGTCCAGGCACACTGGATGCATGACGACTGGTGCGCAGACCCCCACCCATCCGGCCCGGCCCCGGCGCTCACGGCTGCGGACCTACCTGCCGCTGGGCGTCGCCGCCTGGCTGGTGCTGGAGATCTGGCTGCTGACCGTGGTCGCGGGCGCCTCCAGCGGGTTCACCGTGTTCCTGCTGCTGGTCGCCGGCTTCGTGGTGGGCTCCGCGGTGATCAAGAAGGCGGGCCGCCGTGCCTTCCAGAACCTGAACGAGGCCGTCCAGCGGGGTACCGCGCCGGCGAGCGGCGGCGGCAACGGCCTGATGATGCTCGGCGGCCTGCTCCTGATGATCCCCGGCCTGATCTCGGACGCGGTGGGCCTGCTCCTGCTGATCCCCCCGGTACAGAAAGCGCTGAGCCGCCTGGCGGAGCGCACGGTCGAACGCAAGCTGCGCGCGGCCGGTGCGGGAAGTCTGGGCGACGCCTTCACGCAGGCCCGCATCCACCGCCCCGACGGCAAGGTGGTCCAGGGCGAGGTCATCCGGGACGAGCCGAACGACTCGGCGCCGGAGCAGGGCCCGAGGCGCCCGCTGACCGGCTGAGCGCACTTGTATTTTTTCAGCCCGTCCGGCGTTTGAGGACGAGGCCCTCTGGGGCCGACGGGGGTCTGGGGGCGAAGCCCCCAGGAACCGCAGCCCCCACTCGGCCGCACCAAAGTCACCAGCCGCACCCAGCACAAACCGAGGGCGCCGTACGCAGACTTCGCGTACGGCGCCCTCGGTAACTTACGTGCGCTTGTGTTCCCCGCTCAAACCCCGTAGGGACTACGCCGACTTGCGGCTGTCCCTGGGGTGTACCGCGATATTCATCGCGCCGGAGCGGAGAACGGCCAGACGCTCCTCGAGGACCTCTTCGAGCTCCTCTCGGGTGCGCCGTTCCATCAGCATGTCCCAGTGCGTACGCGCGGGCTTGGCCTTCTTCTCTTCAGGGCCGTCGCCGTCAACGAGGAGAGCTTGGGCCCCGCAGACCTTGCACTCCCACTCCGGCGGGATCTCCGCCTCGACCGAGAAGGGCATCTCGAAGCGGTGCCCCTTCTCGCATGCGTACTCCACGGCCTGGCGCGGGGCCAGGTCGATGCCGCGGTCCGTCTCGTAGCTGGTCACCACGAGGCGCGTGCCGCGAAGAGCTCGCTCACTCATGAATCGTGCCTCCCGGGCTTGTCGCCCACAGGACAGGTGTCGCTGTCGTCGTCATCCGGTCAACGTCCGGTCGGCGGTAAAGATTCCCGTTCCGAGTCCCGTTCCGGGTCATGCGTCACCGTCGTAGTCGCCCCTTGTTGTACCCACCAGTGCCCTGTTTGTCACATCTGCTAGCAGATGTCACCCAGCGTTTCGGCATCTTTGACGCGCAGTAACGGTACGCCTGGCAGGCCAAACGCGTACACTACCGCCCTTTCGCGTCGAACGCTAAATCCTCTCGGGAACAGGATTGCCCGCGTCGCCGATCGCCCGCCGTACCGGGACCCGTGCGAGCAGCACGAACCCGATGACGAAGAAGGCCACCAGGGAGATGATCGCGTCGCGATAACTTCCTGTCAGCTGGTAGGTGATCCCGAACAGCAGAGGACCCAACCAGCTCATGCCCCGGTCGCTCATCTCGTACGCGGAGAAGTACTCGGCCTCCTTGCCGGGCGGGACGAGATGGGAGAACAGGGAGCGGGACAGGGCCTGGCTGCCGCCCAGGACGAGGCCGATGCCGGCCGCGAGGACGAAGAACCACACCGGCGCGCCGGCCGGCAGGAAGTACCCCGCCGCCAGCGTCACCGTCCACGCCACCAGGGAGCCGAGGATCGTGCGCTTGGCGCCGTACGTCCGGGCGAGTCGCCCCATGCCCAGCGCGCCCGCCACCGCCAGCACCTGGACCAGCAGGATCGCGGCGATGAGGGTGGACTGGCCGAGGCCGAGTTCCTCGGAGCCGTAGACCGAGGCCTGGGAGATCACCGTCTGGATGCCGTCGTTGTAGACCAGGTAGGCCAGCAGGAAGGAGAGGGTCAGCGGGTGCCGGCGCATGTGGCGGACCGTCGCCGCCAGTTGGCGGAACCCCGGGGCGGTCGGTTCGGTCCGCGGCCCGGAGCGGCGGTCGCGCAACCGGCTCAACGGGATCAGCGTGAAGGCGCCCCACCACAGTCCGGCCGAGGCCAGGCAGATGCGGACGGCCGTGGTCTCGGAGACACCGAAGGTGTCGTGCGCCAGATAAAGCACGAGGTTGGCGATCAGCACCAGTGAACCGGCCGCGTAGCCGAAGGCCCAGCCCCGGGAGGAGACCGCGTCGCGCTCCTCGGGCGGCGCGATCTGGGGCAGGTAGGAGTTGTAGAGCATCATCGCGACGGACTGCGCCGCGTTCGCGACGATCAGCAGCAGGCCGCCGAGCAGATAGCGGTCGCCGTCCAGGAAGAACATGGCGGTGGTCGCCGCCGCGCCGACATAGGCCGCCGCTCCGAGCAGCGGCTTCTTGCGCCCCGAGCGGTCGGCCGCCGCACCCACCAGGGGCATCACCAGCACGGCCACGATCACCGACAAGGACACCGAGTACGCGAAGAAGGACCCGGCGCGCACCGGTATCCCCAGCGGGTGCACGAACCCGTCCGCGTCCGCCGCGTCCTTGGCGACCGACGTCAGATAGGGGCCCAGGAACACGGTGAGCACGCTCGTCGAGTAGACGGAGCAGGCCCAGTCGTAGAAGTACCAGCCGCGCTGCTCGCGCCGCCGGTCCAGGCCTTCCGCCCGCACGGTGTCGGTGCTCACCCGTGCCCTCGCTTCCCCGCTGAGGTGCGAAGGCTCGGCGGGGTGGTCCAGGGCCTCAGGCCCAGACGCCACGCTCTTCCATGACCTTGCGCAACGTGTCGATGTGATCGGTCATGATGCCATCCACCCCCAGGTCCAGGAGCCGGTGCATGCGATCGGGTTCGTTGATGGTCCACACGTGCACCTGAATCCCGCGCGCGTGGGCGGTGCGGACGAAGCGCCGGTCGACGACCTGGATGCCCGACTGGGCCTCGGGGACCTGGGCGGCGATCGCGGAGCGGCGCAGCGCGGCGGGGACGCCCCAGGAGCGCAGCCGCAGATTGAGCACCCCGCGCGTGCCGTACGACGTCGCCAGGCGCGGTCCGGCCAGCCGCTGGGCGCGGATGACGCGCGCCTCGGAGAAGGAGCCGACGCAGACGCGGTCCCAGGCGTTCGTGCGCTCGATCAGCTCCAGGAAGGGGTGCAGCGAGGCCTCGGCCTTGAGGTCCACGTTCCAGCGCGCCTCCGGGAAGGTCTCCAGGAGCTCCTCGAAGAGCGGCACGGGCTCCTTGCCCGCCACGCGCGCGTGGCTGACGTCCTTCCACATCAGGTCGCCTATGCGTCCGCCGCCGTCGGTCACCCGGTCCAGCGTCGCGTCGTGCAGGGCGACCAGTTTGCCGTCCGCCGTGGCGTGCACGTCGGTCTCCAGATAGCGGTAGCCCGCCTGTACCGCCCGCCGGAACTGCAGCGCGGTGTTCTCCAGACCGTCCGCCGCCCCGCCCCGGTGGGCGAAGGGGATCGGGCCGGGGTGGTCGAGGTAGGGGTGGCGTATCGGCGTGCTCACCGACGCAGTATCGCCCGCCGCGGTTGCACGCCGGCAACGACCGTGCTGCCGCCGGATGCCGCGGGGACGTCGAACACCCGCAGGAAGAGCTGGGCCAGCGGTCCGATCGACACCGCGTACAGGACCGTGCCGATGCCGACGGTGCCACCGAGGGCGAAGCCGGTCGCGACGACCACGATCTCGATCGCCGTCCGCAGCAGCCGGATCGAGCGGCCGGTACGCCGGTGCAGTCCCGTCATCAGGCCGTCCCGCGGTCCCGGGCCGAGGCGGGCGGCGATGTAGAGGCCGGTGGCCGCGCCGTTGACCACGACGGCGGTGAGCATCAGGGGGATCCGTACGGCCAGGGAGTGCGCCTCGGGGACGAGGGCGAGCGTGCCGTCCATGGCGAGGCCGACCACGAAGACGTTGGAGACCGTACCGAGGCCCGGTCGCTGGCGCAGCGGGATCCACAGGAGCAGCACGGCCGCGCCGACGATGATCGACACGACACCGATCGTCAGCCCGGTGAGCTCGGCGAGGCCCTGGTGCAGCACGTTCCAGGGTTCGAGCCCCAGACCCGCCACCACGAGAAGCGCGGAGCTGGCTCCGTACAGGACGAGCCCGACGTACAGCTGGATCAACCGTCTCGGGAGACGGCTCTTCGTGGACAAGGGGATCCTCCAGTGGTCCTAGTGGCCTGCTTCGTGTCACCCTGTGGCTTGGGTGGGGACATCATCCATGGCCAATTCGAGGAAGGTGGACTGGTTTCCATGGCGCAGTGGACCTCGGCGATGGGGGCGGCTCAGCTCGCCCGGCTGCTCAACTCCCAGCAGGACCGCCCCGCGGGCCCCGGCACCCGCCGGCCGCCGGCCTACCGGGCGCTCGCCGACGGCGTACGGCTGCTGGTCCTTGAGGGCCGGGTGCCGGTGGCCGCCCGGCTGCCCGCCGAGCGCGAGCTGGCGCTGGCCCTGTCCGTCAGCCGTACGACGGTCGCGGCGGCCTACGAGGCGTTGCGCGCCGAGGGGTTCCTGGAGTCCCGGCGGGGCGCGGGCAGTTGGACCGCCGTGCCGGCCGGAAACCCGCTTCCCGCGCGCGGGCTGGAGCCGCTGCCCCCCGAGGCGCTCGGCTCCCTCATCGACCTGGGCTGCGCGGCCCTGCCCGCCCCCGAGCCGTGGCTGACCCGGGCCGTCCAGGGCGCCCTGGAGGAGCTGCCGCCGTACGCGCACACGCACGGCGACTACCCGGCCGGGCTGCCCGCGCTGCGCGCGATGATCGCCGATCGGTACACCGCGCGCGGGATTCCGACGATGCCCGAGCAGATCATGGTCACCACGGGAGCCATGGGCGCCATCGACGCGATCTGCCACCTCTTCGCGGGCCGCGGCGAGCGGGTCGCCGTCGAGTCGCCGTCGTACGCCAACATCCTTCAGTTGATGCGGGAGGCGGGGGCGCGTCTGGTGCCGGTCGCGATGGCCGAGGGGCTGACCGGCTGGGACCTGGACCGCTGGCGGCAGGTGCTGCGCGAGGCCGCGCCGCGCATCGCGTACATCGTCGCCGACTTCCACAACCCGACCGGCGCGCTCGCCGACGACGACCAGCGCCGCAAGCTCGTGGAGGCGGCCCGTTCCGCGGGGACGGTGCTGATCGCCGACGAGACGATGACCGAGCTGTGGCTGGACGACGACGTCGAGATGCCGCGGCCCGTCTGCGCCTTCGACCCCGCCGGGTCCGCGGTGATCACCGTCGGCTCGGCCAGCAAGGCCTTCTGGGCGGGCCTGCGCATCGGCTGGGTGCGCGCCGCGCCGGACATCATCCGCAGCCTGGTCTCCGCCCGCGCCTATGCCGACCTGGGCACACCGGTGCTGGAGCAACTGGCCGTGAACTGGCTCTTCGGAACCGGCGGTTGGGAGCAGGCCGTGCAGGTGCGGCGCGCGCAGGCGCGGGAGAACCGGGACGCCCTGGTCGCGGCCGTGCGACGGGAGCTGCCCGGCTGGGAGTTCGAGGTGCCCAGGGGCGGACTCACGCTGTGGGTGCGCACCGGGGGACTGTCGGGCTCGCGGATCGCCGAGGCGGGGGAGCGGGTCGGGGTACGGGTGCCGTCGGGGCCGCGGTTCGGGGTCGACGGCGCCTTCGAGGGGTATGTGCGACTGCCGTTCACCGTGGGGGGCGCGGTGGCGGAGGAGGCGGCGACCCGGCTGGCCGCCGCGGCGAAGCTGGTGGAGAGCGGGGGCTCCGGGACGGGCGAGGCGCCCCGCACGTTCGTGGCGTAGGACGTGTGAAACGGCGGAGCCCCGGGCGACCGACAGTCACCCGGGGCTCCGACCGACGATCCGCTACGAGCCCTCCGTCGCCATGACGTCCGCGGGCACGGGCTCCGCTCCCGTCGGCTCCTGGGCGGCCTCCACGCCCTCGGAATCCGCCGGTGTCGTCCGCGGCGGCAGCAGCGCCAGTACCGCCTGCCGGTCCGCGTCGCTCGTCGCGTCGTCGTAGGGGTCCGGGGTCGCCGGGACCTGGAGGCGATGGACCGGGCCCGTGCCGAGGCGGGCGTAGCCGCGGCCGGGCGGGACCTGGGTGACCGGCGTGGTGTGCGGCGGGGTGCCCAGGACCGCTTCCAGCTGGCCGGCGGTCGCCGGTCCGAGGACGACACGCGCGCGTGTGTGCTGCCGTACCGGCTCGCTCAGCGCGTCCGCGGTGTCGAACTGGTCGGCCACCACCACCGTCACGTTCGCCGCGCGGCCGTGCCGCAGCGGCACCTGGAGCAGGGACTGCGGGTCCCGCTGGGCGTCGGCGGCGGCGAGGTGGGTGAAGGCGCTCGGGCGGTCCAGGAGGATCCACAGCGGGCGCTTGGTGTCGTCCGGCGGCGGGTGGCCCGCCTGCCGGGCGCGGTTCAGCGCGATCAGTCGGCGCTCCGTCTCGTGGGCGGCCCACTCCAGGCTGGCCAGCGCCCCGGCGAGCCCGCACTCGACGGCGAGAACACCGTCGCGGCCGGTCAGGCACGCGTACTCGCCGGTGCCGCCGCCCTCGACGATCAGGACGTCGCCGTACTGGAGGGCCTGCAGGGCGATGGAGCGCAGCAGGGTCGAAGTGCCGCTGCCGGGCTGGCCGACGACCAGCAGGTGCGGCTCGGTGGAGCGGATGCCGGTGCGCCAGACGACCGGGGGGACGTCGCGCCGCTCCTCGCCGTGGGTGAGCGGGAGCGTGCGCTGGACCTCGGAGGGGTCGGTGAAGCCGAGGACCGTCTCGCCCGGTGCCGTGACGAAGCGCTGGGCGGCGATGTCGGTGGGCAGCGGGGACAGGACGGTGATGGTGAGCTGGTTGCCCTCCTCGTCCCACGCGAAGCGGTACTCGCGGCCGCGGCCCGACTTGGCGTGCAGCAACTGCTCGATCCGCGCGCGGGAGTCGGGCTCGCCGTCGGTGAAGTACGCCGGGTAGCGGACCGTGAGATGGGTGACACGGCCCGACCCGTCGAACTCGTAGGCAGGGAAGGCCTTCTCCCACTCGCCGCCGTGGGCGAAGAGCGGGGCGGGGTCCTCCGGGATGGAGAAGTACGGCACCAGGGCCTCGTACAGGGACTGGAGGCGCTGGGTCTGCGACTCGTCCGGGCCGTCGGGCTCCGGCTCGGTGCGGTCGCGGCCCTGCCATGCTGCCGCCGCCATCAGGGCGATGACGGCGAGCAGCGGACCGTACGGCACCAGCGCCACGACCAGGACCACCGACGCCACGAAGAACAGCAGCGGCCCGCGCTTGTCCTTCGGGGTGTCGGCCCATCTGCGCCGCCCGGCCGCCGCCAGCCGGCGCAGACCGCGGGAGACCGTGATCAGCGGATGGAGGACATCGGTGGCGCTGTCGGCCGCCGTCCGGGCCAGCTCCCGGCTCCGGGCGATCTGCGTGCTGCCTGTGCTCAGGATGCGGGGGAGGGGGCGCCGGGCCACTGCTGTCTCCTGAAGGTGCGTACGGACGGAGGGAACGGCGTCAGAACTTGATGCCGCCGAGCAGACCGGCCAGGCTCTCGCCGCCGGCCTTGATGCTCGGGGCGATCGCCGTGCTCGCCAGGTAGAAGCCGAACAGCGCCGACACCATGGCGTGCGACGCCTTCAGGCCGTCCTTGCGGAAGAAGAGGAAGACGATGATGCCGAGAAGGACCACGCCTGAGATGGACAGGATCATTTGGGATCTCCTGGTTCGCGGGGACAGTCACCATGAGTACTTCCAGGCTCACAGGATGTATCCATACGATAAAAGGTGCAACAAGGTGAATTTCGGCGAATTTCCCCCGGATGGCGGAGCGCTTCGGGGGCGTTGAGCAGGGCACTTGCGTCCGACCGGGTCTGCCGTGATCTTTACCTCGGGCACTTCGGGTCATGTACGTCGTGAGCCAGTACCCTGGCGATTCACCTGAACGGTTGTATGAGAGGCGGACCGGCCGATGACTGAAGCCCCCGACCCCGAGGTCGTGGAGCTGGCGACCAAGATCTTCGATCTGGCCCGACAGGGGCAGACCGAGGCGCTCGTGGCGTACGTCGACGCGGGCGTTCCGGCCGACCTCACCAACGACCGGGGCGACTCCCTCGTGATGCTCGCCGCCTACCACGGGCACGCGGAGGCGGTACGCGCGCTGCTCGCCCGGGGTGCGGAGGCGGGCCGGATCAACGACCGGGGACAGACCCCGCTCGCCGGAGCCGTCTTCAAGGGTGAGACGGAAGTGATCGAAGCCCTCCTGGAAGGTGGCGCCGACCCCTCCGAGGGCACCCCGTCGGCCGTCGACACGGCCCGGATGTTCGGCAAGACAGAACTGCTCGAGTTGTTCGGCGCACATTGATCCGCATGTTCTGACCAGCGAAGACACAGACAACGGGGGAGGCGGTACAAGGCCGCCGAAATTTCGGTCGCGGCAGGCCGAAGTGCCGGGTCATCATGACGTCGTGATTCACGGACGCGATGGCTGGGCAGGTGTTGCCGCACCGCGCGGGCCGTGATGCGGTCCGCATGGGCCACCGACGAGAGGCAGAGGAAGATGGTCTACAGCAAGCAAGAGACGGCGGGCGCTCCGACGTTGTGTCACGCGGCCAGGTAATGCGTGCTCCCCGGTTGCGTCGACGCTTGATGTGAGGCTGTTTCCCATGTTCGATCCGGTCATAGCGCCCAGCGGAACCCTGCTCGGCCTCCTTCAGAGGGGCCGTGGCGACGGCACGCTGCACGCGCTCACCGCACCGCGCGCCGAGGCGCTCGCGGCACTGAACCACTGCGTGCTGCGCGATCCACGCCACGACTGGCAGGTGGAGAACCGCTCCCTGTACTACGCCCGTCTCTACCTCGACCTCAACGGCGAGCTGGACGAGATCGAGGCGCACCTCTTCGATGTCGAGGACGTCTTCGACACCGAGGAGTCACGCACCGGCCTGGCCCTCGCGGTCCTCGGCCATCTCGCCTCCTACGGCAGGCTGGACGCGCTCGAACTGCTGCGCAGGTACGCCGCCTCCGGCTCCAACTGGGCCTGGGCCCTGGACGAGCTGGCACTGCGGGACGACGACGCCGGGCTGCGTGCCCTGGCCGCGCCCGTGCTGGCCCGGTTCGCCACCGACGCCGAGGGCGAGGCCGAACTCGCCGCCGTCGTCCGCGACGCCTTCGAGCCCCGGCCGTGGCGGTTGTGGGCCGACGATCCGCGCGAATCGGTCGCCACGCGTGTGCGTGCCGCACAGGAGGCCGGCTGCTTCGACCGCTGGCAGCGGCAGATGCGACCGAGTGGGCCCCGTCCGGGGTGGAGCGTGCAGGCGGTGTTCGAGTGGGCCCAGCAGGGCCTCGAACGCGGTACCGAGCTGCACATCCCGGCCGCCCGCTGCCTCATGGCCGTCGCCGGGCCCGAGGACCGGCCCGAGATCCTGCGGGCCGCCGTGGACGGCACCGACGGAGCCCGCTGCACGGCCGTGCGGTATCTGGCCGACAGCAACGACCCGGACGCCCTCGACCTGATCGAGCGGGCCGTGACCACCGGTTCGCCGACTGTCGTGGAGGTCGCCGTCGCCGCCTTCGAACGGATGCGCACCGTCGCCGCCGTCGACCGCGCCCGCGGCTGGGCCCACCGGCCCGACCCGCTGGGCGCCGCCGCGGGCCGCATGCTCGCCTGTCGGGGCGGTGTCGAGGACCGGGACCTGGTCCTGGGCGCCCTGCGCGAGGCCGTACGAGGCGAGGGTCCCGACGCCCCGACCCTGTGGACCCTCGTCGACGGCACCGGCCGGCTCGGCATCGTCTGCGCCGCCCCCGTCCTGCGCCACATCTATCGCGAGACCGCCTCCTCCCAGCTCCGAGGCCGGGCCGCCCGCGCCCTCGCCGCCACCGACCCCTCCTTCCCGGCAGGCTTCGCCGTCGAGTGCCTCTGGGACTGCGAGGAGACCACCCGGGAGATCGCCGCACGGCACGCCGAGACCGGTGACACCCGCGTCGTCGAGCAACTGCGCCGACTGGCCGCCGACCCGGCCGAGGAGGCCGAGGTCCAGACCGCCGTACGCAGCCGGATCGGACCGGACGGACCCGCCGTTTGACCCGCCGTTTGACCCGTCGTTTGAGCCATCTCCGACGCGGAGAACAGGCGTCGGCGCGGGCTCCGGATGAACGAGAGGTGACCCGCGGGTCAGCCGGGCGTGGACGCGGTCCGACCTGCTCGGGCGTGGCGTGCAACGCTCATGGGACGTTTGTATTTCGTAAAGATCCACTTTGACGCGTCCACGTCCGGCGCGGCGACAACACGGGTATGCGTGTCGTCATCGTGACCGAATCCTTTCCCCCCGACGTGAACGGCGTGGCCCACTGCGCGCTCCAGACCGCCCGGCACCTCGTAGATCGCGGTCACGCCCCCGTCGTCGTTGCCCCGGCCCCCGCGCCCGGCAACCGGCCCGACGCCTCGGCGCCGTGCCCCGTCGTCCATGTCCCCTCCCTCCCGCTCCCCGGCTACCCCCAGGTGCGCGTCGCCCTCCCCAGCCGACGCCTCGCCGCCACACTCGTCGAGCACCGTGCCGACGTGGTCCACCTGGCCAGCCCCTTCATCCTCGGCGTCCGCGGCATGGCCGCCGCCGCCCGGCTCGGCATCCCCGCCGTCGCCGTCTACCAGACCGACCTCGCCGGCTACGCCCGCACCTATGTGGGCGCCGGCGAGGCCGCGGCCTGGCGTCGTATCCGCTCCGTCCACTCCGCCGCCGACCTCACCCTCGCCCCGTCCAGCGCCGCGATGCACGACCTGGAGGCACACGGCGTGCCCCGGCTGCGGCTGTGGCAGCGGGGCGTGGACACCGTGCGCTTCCGTCCCGACCTGCGCGACGAGGCGATTCGTCGCGAACTCGCCCCGAACGGCGAGCTGATCGTCGGCTACGTCGGCCGGCTCGCACCGGAGAAGCAGGTCGAACTGCTCGCCGGCGTGTGCGCGCTGCCCGGCGTCCGGGTCGTGGTCACCGGCGACGGACCGAGCCTGCCGAACCTCCAGGAACAGCTGCCCGGCGCCGTCTTCCTCGGCCGCCGCACCGGCGACGAACTGGCCAGGATCTACGCCTCCTTGGACGTGTTCGCGCACACCGGGCCCTTCGAGACCTTCTGCCAGACCGTGCAGGAGGCCATGGCGAGCGGCGTGCCCGTGGTCGCCCCCGCCGTCGGCGGTCCCCTCGACCTGGTCGACCACGGCCGCACCGGGTTCCTGGTCCCGCCGCGCGACGCAGACGCCGTGACGCAGGCGGTGGCCTCCCTGGCCGCCGACGCCGGGCTGAGGGCCTCCTTCGGGGCCGCCGCGCGCACCACCGTGGAGGGCCGCACCTGGGCGGCCGTCGGCGACCAGCTGATCGACCACTACGGGGCCGTCCTGGCCGCGCGCAAGACGGTGGTGGCGGCGTGAGCTCCCTGCGCATCGTGCGGCTGGCGAACTTCGTCGCCCCCTCCTCCGGGGGCCTGCGCACCGCGCTGCGCGAGCTGGGCAAGGGCTTCAAGGAGGCCGGGCACGACCCCGTGCTGATCGTCCCCGGCGAGCGGGCCGACGACCGGGAGACCGAGCAGGGGCGCGTGATCACCCTGCCCGGTCCGCTGCTGCCCGGCACGGGC
Source organism: Streptomyces sp. NPDC088794 (assembly GCF_044750545.1). Taxonomy (NCBI): domain Bacteria; kingdom Bacillati; phylum Actinomycetota; class Actinomycetes; order Kitasatosporales; family Streptomycetaceae; genus Streptomyces; species Streptomyces sp. NPDC088794. Next base: position 315,065 of record NZ_JBIVKB010000013.1, read on the forward strand.
GGCTACCGCGTCCTGACCGACAAGCGGCGCGTGGCCGGGCTCCTGGAGGAGCTGGCCCCCGACCGCCTGGAGGTCTCCGACCGTACGACCCTGAGGTGGACCGGCAAGTGGGCGCGACGCGCGCGCGTGCCCGCCGTGATGGTCTCCCACGAGACCGCCGACGGCGTCCTGCGCACCTGGGGCCTGTCCGAGGCGGCGGCCCGGTGCGCCGCCGACGCCCTCAACGTCCGTACGGCACACACGTACTCGCGCGTGGTGTGCACCACCGAGTTCGCCGAGCGCGAGTTCGTCCGGATCGGCGCCCGCAACGTCGTACGCGCCCCGCTGGGCGTCGATCTGGTCGAGCGGCATCCCTCGCTGCGGGACCCCGGTCTGCGGGCCCGGTACGCGCGCGTGGACGAGACGCTGCTCGTGACGTGCACCCGGATGTCCGTGGAGAAGCGGCCCGGCACCGCCCTCGACGCCCTGGAGTCGCTGCTGCGGCGCGGCCGCAAGGCGGTGCTGGTGGTCGCCGGGGACGGGCCGCTGCGGCCGCGGCTCGAAGAGCGGGCGCGCGAGCGGCGGCTGCCCGTGACCTTCCTCGGCCATGTCTCCGACCGGGACGCGCTGGGCGCGCTCCAGGCCTCGGCGGACGTGTGTCTGGCGCCCGGGCCCGCCGAGACCTTCGGGCTCGCCGCGCTGGAGGCGATGGCCTGCGGCACGCCCGTGGTGGTCAGCACGTCGTCCGCGCTGCCGGAGGTGATCGGCTCCGCCGGCGCGGTCGCGGCCGACCGCGGGGACGCCTTCGCGGACGCCGTCGACATGCTCCTCGAACTCCCCGAGGGGCAGCGGCGGGAGGCCGCACGCGCGCGTGCGGAGTGCTTCGGCTGGCACACGGCCGTGGACGCCTTCCTCGCCGCGCACGACGCGGCGGTGCCGGTACGGCCCTACGCGCCCGGGGGCGTGGCATGAGAACGGTGCGTTTCGTGGCCCTCGGTGACTCGCTCACCGAGGGCGTGGGCGATCCCGTCGGCGACGGGTGGCGCGGCTGGGCGGCGCTGCTGGCCGACGGGCTCGCCGAGCGGGGAGCGGGGGCCGAGGGGGCGGCCTGGACCATGAAGTCCACGGAATCCCTTGAGGACCTGACCTCCGTGGAGTTCACCAACCTCGCGGTCAGCGGGGCGCAGACGCGGGAGGTGCTGGAGCAGCAGACGCCGGCCGCGCTGGCCCTGCGCCCCGACGTTGTGTCGGTGGTCATCGGCGTCAACGACACTCTGCGCTGCACCTTCGACATCCACGCCGTCGCCGAACGGCTCGACAAGGTGTACGCCGCCTTCACCGAGCAGGGCGCGGTCCTGCTCACGGCCTGTCTGCCCGACCCGGGCGTCACGCTCAACCTGCCGGGCGCGCTGGCGCGTCCACTGGCCCGCCGGCAACGGGCGGTCAACACCGTGGTGCACGCGCTCTCCGAGCGGTACGGCGCGGTCCATCTGCACGCGGCCGAGGGCGCCTGGCTGATGGACCGGGCGATGTGGAGCGCGGACCGGCTGCACCCGGGCGAGCGGGGACACCGGCAACTGGCGCTCCGCTTCCACGCGTTGCTGGCCGAGGAGGGCCTCGCGACGGGCACCGCGCCCTCGCCCGAGCCCGAGTTCCCCGAGCCCACCACGTCGGCGAGCCTGCTGTGGCTGGCCACCGCGGGCACCGGCTGGGTGGCCCGCCGCTGCACCGACCTGCTGCCGCAGCTCCTCAGGCTCGCCGCCGACGAGATGCGCCACCGCGCCCGCGGCACCAGCGCCCGACTCGACCTGCGGACGGCGGCAGCGGTGTCGTCGGCCCTTGCAGCGTTGTCGGTGGGGGAGCAGCGGCAGCCGGACACGGCGTAAGGCGTGGGCGGGGCGGGCCGGAGAACCACGTCACGGCCGCGACCTTGCTCGCGTAGCCACAGTCGGTCGCGGCGATGTGGGCGCGCCGACCGCGCCGGGAGACGTGGAGCGGGCGGTCCGGGCGTGGGCGAGCGGCCTTTGGCGCGGATGGGCGCATGCCGGTCCGGGCTACGGGCGTACGCCTGAGCGCGTCCCCTGGGCCCGGAACGCCGACCGCTCCCTCGACGCCCGGCCCGCCCCAGCGGCTCAGCGCCTCCGTACGGTCACGAAGCGGACCGGTGTGCCCGGTGCCGCCTGGGCCGCGGGTGGCAGGTCGACCGCGTGGACGACGGCGATCACCGGGTAGCCCCCGGTGGTCGGGTGGTCGGCGAGGAAGACGACCGGTCTGCCGTCGGGCGGGACCTGGACCGCGCCCAGGACCATGCCCTCGCTGGGGAGTTCACCGGTGCGGGCGCGTTCCAGGGCAGGGCCCTCCGTACGGAGGCCGATGCGGTTGCTGGACGGGGAGACCCGGTACGCGCGCGAGGTGAAGGCGCGTACGGCGTCCGGGGTGAACCAGTCGTCGCGCGGGCCCGGGGTCACCCGCAGCACCAGCTCCTGCGGGGGAGCCGGCTGCGGGGCGACGTCCACGCGTGCGTAGTGGCCCTGTGGATCCCCCAGGGGCAGCACCTGGCCGTCCGCGAGCGGTGGCGGGCCGAGGCCGGACAGCAGGTCCGCGGAGCGGCTGCCGAGCACCGGTTCCACGGCGATACCGCCGCGGACCGCGAGGTAGCTCCGTACGCCCCGGATCACCGTGCCCACCTCCAGGACCGCGGCGGCCGGCACGGGCACGGGCGCTCCCCAGGCGACCGGCCGGCCGTCCACCCTGACCGCGCACGGGGCGCCGGTGACGGCCATGGTGACCGTCGAACGGGGGCGTACGGCACAGCCGTTGACGGTGGTCTCCAGGACGGCCGCGCCGGGCGCGTTGCCGACCAGGCGGTTGGCGAGGGCCGCCGCGGGGCCGTCCAGGGCACCGGAGTGGGGCACGCCGAGGTGGGCGTGCCCGGGACGCCCCCGGTCCTGGACCGTCGTGAGCGCTCCCGCCCGTACGACGAAGAGCGCGCTGTCCGTCATGAGGGCCCCACCGGGACGAAGCGCACGCGCGTGCCCGGTGACAGCAGCGCGGCCGGCACGCGCGCGTGGTCCCACAGGACGACGTCCGTGCGCCCGATCAGCTGCCAACCGCCGGGCGAGGAACGGGGGTACACGCCCGTGTAAGCCCCCGCCAGCCCGACCGAGCCCGCCGGGACGGCCGTACGGGGTGTCGCCCGGCGCGGGACGTCGTAGCGCGGCGGCAGGCCGGTCAGGTAGCCGAAGCCGGGCGCGAACCCGCAGAAGGCGACGGTGAATTCGGTGTCCGCGTGGATGCGGACCGCCTCCCGTTCGTCGACGCCCCAGAGCGCGGCGACGTCGGCCAGGTCCGGTCCGTCGTAGCGCACCGGGATCTCGATCGCCGTACCCGCGCGTGGGGGAGCGGGCGGTACCTCGGACGCGGTCAGGTCGGAGGCGAGGCGGGCCGGGTCGTCCAGTCCGTCGAGGAGGACCGTGCGGGCCGCGGGGACGATCTCGCGGACCGCCAGCGTGCCCTCCGCACGGCGACGCAGCAGCTCCGCGTGCAGCGCCTGCGCCTCCTCGCCGGAGGACACCTCGACGAGGAGGGCGTGGTCGCCGACGGGCAGCGCCCTCATACGAAGGCCTCCACCCGCACGCCCGACGACTCCAGACGCGCCCGGACCAGCCGGGCCAGCTCGACGGCCCCCGCTGTGTCCCCGTGCACGCACAGAGAACGCGCGCGTACGTCGATCCGGTTCCCGGAGCGGGAGGTGACCGCTCCGTCGCGGGCCAGGCCCACCGAGCGCTCCACGACCGCCGCCGGATCGGTCACCACGGCGCCCTCCTCGCCGCGCGGCACGAGCGTGCCCTGATCGGTGTACGCGCGGTCGGCGAACGCCTCGGTGACCGTCGGGAGCCCTGCCTTGCCCGCCAGGTCGAGCAGCCGGGAGCCGGGCAGGCCGAGCACGGGCAGCGTGGCGTCGGCGAGCCGCACGCCGGCCACGACCGCGCCCGCCTGTTCCTCGTCGTGCACGACCCGGTTGTAGAGCGCGCCGTGCGGCTTGACATACGCCACGCGCGTGCCCGCCGCCCGCGCGAAGACCTCCAAGGCGCCGATCTGGTACGCCACTTCGGCCGTGAGTTCAGCGGACGGCACGTCCATCGCGCGCCGCCCGAACCCCGCGAGGTCCCGGTAGGAGACCTGGGCGCCGATCCGCACCCCCCGCTCGGCGGCCAGCTCGCACACCCGCCGCATGATGACCGGGTCCCCGGCGTGGAATCCGCACGCCACGTTGGCGCTGGTGACGACGGACAGCAGCTGTTCGTCGTCGGTCAGCCGCCAGTGGCCGAAGCCCTCGCCGAGGTCGGCGTTCAGGTCGATCGCGGTCATGTGTCCATTCTCTGCTCAGGCCACGCGGTACTGCTCGTCGCGGGCGTCGGTCAGCAACATCTGCCCCGGTGCGTGGGTGATGGCGAAGGGCGGACGCGAGGCCATCACGGCCGCCTGCGGGGTCACTCCGCAGGCCCAGAAGACCGGGATGTCGTCCGGCTCGGCGGCCACCGGGTCACCGAAGTCGGGCCGGTCGAGGTCGCCGATGCCGAGCCCCGCGGGATCGCCGCAGTGCACGGGGCTGCCGTGCACCGCCGGGAGCAGGCTGGTCTCCCGGATCGCCGCCGCCAGCCGCTCCGGCGGCACCGGCCGCATGGACACCACCAGCGGGCCGTGCAGCCGTCCCGCCGGGCGGCACTGCCGGCCGGTCACGTACATGGGGACGTTGCGTCCCTGCTCGATGTGCCGGATCGGCACGCCTGCCTCGCCCAGTGCCCACTCGAAGGTGAAGCTGCACCCGATCAGGAACGACACCAGGTCGCCGCGCCAGTACGCGCGCACGTCCGTCGGCTCGTCCACCAACTCGCCGTCCCGCCACACCCGGTAGCGCGGCAGATCGGTGCGCAGGTCCGCCCCGTCCGCCAGCACGGTCGTGAAGGAACCGGCGTCGGTGACGTCCAGCACCGGGCAGGGCTTGGGGTTGCGCTGACAGAACAGCAGCATGTCGTACGCCCAGTCCGCGGGCACCGAGATCAGGTTGACCTGGGTGTGGCCCGCCGCGACCCCGGAGGTCGGCCCGGTGAGCCCCCTGCGGAAACGGGCCCGGGCGCTCTTCGGGCTCCACGCGTGCGCGTGCTCGTCGACGAGGGTCAAGGGGCGGTCTTCCGTACGGTTCACGCGAGTTCCCGCCCCTTCGTCTCCGGCAGGCCGAACAGGGCCAGTGCCGCGATGCCGTAACCGATCGCGCCGAACACCAGCGCGCCGCCCACACCCCAACTGTCGGCCAGGAAGCCGACGGTGGTGGGGAAGACGGCGCCCACGGCGCGCCCGGTGTTGTAGGTGAAGCCCTGGCCGGTGCCCCGGAGGGCCGTCGGGTACAGCTCGCTGAGGAAGGACCCGAAGCCGCTGAAGATCGCCGACATGCAGAACCCGAGCGGGAAACCGAGCACCAGGAGCAGGCCGTTGGCGCCGTCCGGGATGTTCGCGTACGCCAGGATGCAGACCGCCGAGAGCAGGGCGAACAGCCAGATGTTGCGCTTGCGGCCAAGCCGGTCGGTGAGATAGCCGCCGGTCAGGTAGCCGAGGAAGGCGCCGGAGATCAGGAACGTCAGATAGCCGCCGGTGCCGACGACCGAGAGGCCGCGCTCGCTCTTCAGGTACGTCGGCACCCAGGTGGCCAGCGTGTAGTAGCCGCCCTGGACGCCGGTGGAGAGCAGCCCGGCGAAGATCGTGGTGCGCAGCAGTCCGGGTTTGAAGATCGCCGTGAACGAGCCCTTCTCGGTGCTCTGTTCGCGTACGGCCACCGCCTGCGGGGCGTCGTGCACCCGGCGCCGCATCCAGATCACCAGCAGCGCCGGCAGGGCGCCCGTCCAGAACATGATCCGCCAGGCCAGGTCGTCGCTCGCGAACGAGAACACCAGGGTGTACATGATCGCGGCGAGCGCCCAGCCCACGGCCCACGAGCTCTGCACCGCGCCGAGGGTGCGGCCCCGGTGCTTGGCGCTCGCGTACTCGGCGACGAGGATCGCCCCGACCGCCCACTCACCGCCGAAACCGAGGCCCTGGAGGGCCCGGAAGACCAGCAGGGTCTCGTAGTTGGGCGCGAAGCCGCAGGCCACGGTGAAGACCGCGTAGGTGATCACCGTGATCATCAGCGCCTTGACCCGGCCGACCCGGTCCGCGATCACTCCCGCGAGGGCGCCGCCGACCGCGGACACCACGAGTGTGACGGTCGTGAAGAGGCCGGTCTGGCCGCTGTCCAGGCCGAAGTACGCGGCCAGCGCGACCATGCTCAACGGGAGCGTGAAGTAGTCGTACGAGTCCAGGGCGTAGCCGCCGAAGGCGCCCGCGAAGGCGCGCCGGCCGCGCGGTCCGAGGGCGTGCAGCCAGTCCAACGCGCCTTCTTTTTCGGTGAGTTCACCGGTGGGCGGGTCGGTGGTCAGGGCCTGGGGTGGAGGGGTCGTGCTCATGGGCACCTCGCAGTGGGAGGACGGAGGGTGCGTGATTGAGCCGTGCGGTGAGAAGCACCTTAGGGAATCGTTCAACGATTGAGCAAGGGGTGTGTTGTTTCGTTCTCGTGTCTGCGGTTGAATTCCGGGCATGGCAGAGCAGTTGAGCGAACTGGCCGACGACCGCGCCCTCCTGGGCCGCACCAGCACGGCCGAACGGGTCTCGGACGTCCTCAGAAGCCGCATCGCCGAGGGCTACTTCCCGCCCGGCACCCGGCTGTCGGAGGACAGCATCGGAGGCGCGCTCGGGGTCTCCCGCAACACCCTGCGCGAGTCGTTCCGACTGCTCACCCACGAACGCCTGCTCGTCCACGAACTCAACCGGGGCGTCTTCGTCCGGGTCCTGAGCGTCGAGGACGTCGAGGACATCTACCGCACCCGCGCCCTCGTCGAGTGCGCCGTCGTCCGCGGCCTCGGCGCACCGCCGTACGCCCTCGACGCCCTCACCGCGGCGGTCGACCAAGGGCGGACGGCGGCCCGCGAAGGTGACTGGAAAACGGTGGGTACGGCCAATATCCACTTCCACCGCGAACTCGTGGCCCTGGCCGGAAGCGAGCGCACCGACGAACTCATGCGCAGCGTCTTCGCCGAACTGCGCCTCGCCTTCCACCTCGTGGACGACCCACGCCGCCTGCACGAGCCGTACCTGGCCCGCAACCAGCAGATCCACGAGGCGCTCCAGGGCGGCGACAAGGGCGAGGCCGAAAAGCTGTTGTCGGTCTACCTCGGCGACTCCCTGGAACGCGTGGTCGAGGTGTACCGGCGAAGGGTCGGCGACGGAAACACTCCGTAGCGATTCGATCACTTGGTGATACCCGTGAGGTGATCCGAGTCGTTTGGGCCGATGTCAGACCGAGGACCTAGTCTGTGCACCGTGACTTCGCCTGCATCGACGGACAGCGTTCCGCCCCAGCTCAGCGCGGGGCCGCGCCCCGCACCAGGGCCAGCCGCCGACGAGGGACTGGCGCGGCGGCTGCGCGCGCTCGCCTGCACCGCGCCGCTGCACGACCTCGACGTGCGCAAGGCCAATCTCGCCGGTGAGTACTCGGTGTACGGCATGGCAGAGGTGGCCCTGGCCGCCATCGACCTGGTCACCCTGAACATGGACTTCGACACGGGCGCCGACCACGACCAGATAGTGGCCAGGCTCATCCCGCGCATCGCCGCCCAGGCCCCGCAGCGCCCCGTCGCCGAGCACGAGCGCGTGGCCCGCTGGGTCCTTGAGAACCTGATCAACGTCGGCAGCGTCGACCGCGGCTTCCGCGCGGTGTACGGCACGTTCACGCCGGAGGGCAACTACGTCCGCCGCGACTACGACTTCAAGCTGATCGAAGAGGTGCCGGGCCCCGGCGGCACGGTCTACCTCCGCACCACGGACGAAGCCGTCAACGTCCTGGTGGGCGCACTCGACACGGACGTCACCAGCGCCCAGATCGCGGCCGAGGTCAAGCTGGAGGTCCTGATCAACCGGGGCCGGCTCGCCGACGCCCAACTCGCCGCCGAACAGGCCCGGTACCGGACCGTGCAGTACTCGGAGACGCTGCGCCGCGCCCTGGACGCCACCCGGCGCAACGTCCGCGCGGTGGACTGGCTCAACTCCGTGCCCGACATGATCGCCGAGGCTCTCGACCACGTGGCCGACCGCTACCGCCACGAGAACGCGATCCTCACCAACATCCGCAAGGCACGCGACGAGACCGAGGACGCCGAGCACAAACGGCGGGCCGCCGAGCTCGTCGACATCGTCAAGGACTGCATCCGGCGCCACACGCAGTTGCAGTCGCGCCTGCTGGAGGCGGGCCCCCTGTTCCGCGCCGAGCAGGACCGCCAGGCGTTCGCCACCCCGATGGCGTCCTCGGGGATAGACCTCTACGGGCATCTCGTCGCGCCCGTGCTGCCGTTGCCCCTGGAACAGGCGGTCCGGGTCACGGACGCCTTCTTCGCGCGGGGGACCGGGCTGCGTACCCCGGCGTCCGTGCGGGTCGGCGACCTCGTCGACATACTGCTGACGCCGCCGGTGGAGCGGGAGCACCTCGGCGCGGAGATGCCCGAGCCGGACCTGATCGCCACCCCGGACGACAGCCGCTTCAGCGAGGAACAGCTCACCGTGGCCAAGGAGTTGCTGGACCTGCCCGCGGACGCGCCGCGCCGGCTGTCCGGGCTGCTCGCCGAGGCCCGCCGCAAGGATCCGGAACTGCCGTACCTGGTGGCGCTGTTGGCGGTCCACGCGGCCAGCCCGGCGGTCGGCACCGCCTACCGGCAGGGCGAGGAGAAGCTGTTGTTCGCCGTGGACGACGGCATGGAGCTGGACGACCCGGAGTTCGGCGGGGCCGATCTCATCGTCGGCACGGCCCTGCTCGACTCGGCGGGGATGGCGGCGGACAGGACGGAAGCGGCATGAGCCGGACCGGAAACCGTATGCGTATGCGTAGGCACGAGCAGCACAGCGACAGGGGGTACCGACCGTGAGCGAGATCGCCGACCGGAGTGAGACGGATGTCGCCGCCGCACCGGCGAGCGCCGCTGTCACACCCGCCGACGCCGCCGACGCGGCCCGGCTCGTCGCGTTCGGGCTGCAGCCCAAGACGCAGCCCGCGCGCGACCAGGAGTACGCGGAACTGCTGCGCCGCTACCGCGAGGACCCGCCGTTCGCCCGTCTCGCGGACGCCGTGGCCGCCGGGCTCGGTCTGGTGGTCCTCGAGGTGTCCCCGCGCGCGGGGATGGCGGTGACCGCCGCCGAGGACTCGGTGTTCGCCGTCCGCATGGGCGACTACGCGCGTCGCACGTCCGCCGACGGCAGCGACCGGTTCCTGCACGGCCTGGCCCATCTCGCCGTCGCCGCCATGGCGTTCCCGCGGCCCGAGGACCTCGCCGACGACGGCTACATCGGGCGCGTGACGGTCAACGGCGTCGACACCTTCGTACGGCAGGCCTGCCGTCGGCTCGAGGAGCGGGCCGAGGAGCACGGGGAGAACACCGACCCGGCGACCGACGCGCCAGGCCTTGAGGCCGCCTGGCGGGTCTGGGCCAGACGCAGCGCCGCCGGCGCCACCAAGGACGCGCGCAGACTCGCCGGGTCCACCACCGGCATCGTCGGCAAGGCCGCCGCGTTCCTCACCGACTCCGGCTTCCTCCAGCGCACCGGAGACGACCACGGCGGCACCTACCGCACCACGGCCCGCTACCAGCTCCAGGTGCGGGACATGGCGGGTACCGCGGCCCTGACCGAACTCCTCGAACTGGGCGTCGTCCCGGTGACCGACGGCACCCCCACCCTGCTGCCCGCCGAGGACACCGACGCGTCGGAGCTGGTGGCCGACGCCGGACTGCCGTTCCACTCCTGAACCCCCCTGCCCTGCCGAAGACTTACGAGAGTCCGCCATGTACGAGCTGTCCAGGGTCCGCCTCTACTCGATCGGACCCGCCGGTGCGCGCTACGCCGACACCGTTCTCGACCTGCGGGGCGTCGGCGCGCCCGTGCCCGACCCCGCGCCCACCCAGGCGGAGTTCTTCGCGGACGAGCCCGTCGGCCCGCCGCGCCGCCCCGCGCCCGCCGGCGTGCTCTTCCTGGAGAACGGCGGCGGCAAGTCCGTCCTGCTGAAGCTGATCTTCTCCGTGATGCTGCCGGGCCACCGCAACACCCTGGGCGGCGCCAGCTCCGGCGTGCTGCGCAAGTTCCTGCTCGCCGACGACTGCGGGCACGTGGCCCTGGAGTGGCAGCACACGCTGACCGGCGAATGCGTCGTCGTCGGCAAGGTGAGTGAGTGGCGCGGGCGCCAGGTCTCCAACGACCCGCGCAAGTTCGCCGAGGCCTGGTACTCCTTCCGGCCCGGACCCGGACTGAGCCTCGACAACCTGCCCGTCGCCGAGGCGACTTCCGTACGGCCGCCCGTCGAGGGCGCCTCCGGAGCGCAGGGGCGACGGCGCACCATGAAGGGCTTCCGGGACGCCATGACGGAGGCGACCAAGGCGTATCCGCACCTGGAGGTGCACTGGGAGGAGATCCACGACCGCTGGATCGAGCACCTCGGCGACCTCGGCCTGGACCCCGAACTCTTCCGCTACCAGCGGGAGATGAACGCCGACGAGGGCGAGGCCGCAGGACTCTTCGCGGTCAAGAAGGACTCCGACTTCACCGACCTGCTGCTGCGGGCGGTCACCGACACCCGGGACACGGACGGCCTTGCCGACCTGGTCGGCGGGTTCGGCAACAAGCTGGGGCGGCGGGCCGAGCTGATCGCCGAACGGGAGTTCACCGCGGGCTCCGTCGACCTGCTCGGACGGATCGTGGAGGCCGCCGAGGCGCGGGCACGCGCGCGTGACATCCACACCGCCGCCGAGCGCCGCACCCGCACCCTGGCACGGCGGCTGTCCGCGCGGGGCGGGCAGGAGCGGGTACGGGCCGCCGAACTCGCCCGGCGCGTCACCGAGACCGCGTACACGGTCACCCAGTCGGAAGCGGCGCGGGAGCGCAGTGCGCTGATCGCCGCCGAACTCGCCTACCGCAACGCCTCGTTGGCGCTCGCGGTGGCGGAGAAGTCGGCCGCGGCGCAGAAGCGCGAGCTGGCCGACGCGCGCACCCTGCACTCCGCCTGGCAGGCCGCCGAGGCCGTGCTGCGCCACCGCGCCGCCGCCGACCGCGGCGCGCGCGTGGCCGCCGCCATCCAGGAGGCCGAACGGGACGCGGCCCCGGCGCTCGCCGCCCGCGCCAAGGCCGCCGTGGATCTCGTACGGGCCCTGCACGGGGCCGCCGAGAGCGCCGAGAACCTCGCCAACGAGGAGGAGGAGCGGTCCGGCTCACTCCAGGAGGTCGGCGAGTCGGCGCACCGGGACGCGACCGCCGCCGCGACCCAGGCGCAGCGCGCCCGCAGCGAGGTCGGGCATCTGCGCCAGCGGCTGAGCGAGGTCGAGCAGGAGACCGCCGAGGCGGTGCGGGCCGGCTGGCTCGACGACAGCGCGCCCGACGCCGACCCGGCCCGCGCCGCCCTCGCGGCCAGCGACGCCGAGAAGTCGGCCGTCACCGCCTGGGACGCGGCCCGGGAGGCCTCCCGCAAGGCGACCGAGCACGCCCGCGAGGCCGCCTCCGCCGAGTCCCGCGCCGAACTGACGGCGGCCCGCGCGGCGGACGCGGCGACGGCTGCTCGGCGCTCGTACGAGGCCGAGCGCCGGATCGCCGAGGCGCTGGCCGCGGAGGAGCGGCTGGCCGAGCTGCTGAGCCTGTCCGGCACCGGACCGCGGTCCGGGGTCCCGCATCCCCGGCACGAGGTGGAGGACGCCGAGGCGGCCTTCACGCCCGAGGAACTCGACCGCTTCGCCGACGAGTTGCGCGAACTCCTCGACGACTCCGTCTCCGCCGCCGAACGGCAGCTCTTCGAGCTGCGCACGGCCGCCGCCGACGACTCCCGGATCCTCGGCGCGCTCGGTGACGGCGGGCTGCTGCCGCCCGGGCCCGATGTGCTGGCCACCGTGGAGTTCCTCGGCGAGCGCGGCATCCCGGCGCTGCCCGGCTGGCGCTACCTCGCCCAGGCCGTCGACCCCGCCGACCACGCGCGCGTGCTGGCCGCACGCCCCGAGCTGGTCGACGGCGTGATCATCACCGACCCCGACACACACGCGCGTGCCCGTGACGCCCTCGGCGACGCGGCGCTGCTGCCGCGCTCGGCCGTGGCCGTCGGCACCGCGGCCGCCCTCCTCGCGCCCACGCCGCCCGACGACGGCACTCCGGGCGACGTCTTCCTCGTACCGCCGAACCCGGCCATGCACGACGAGCACGCCGCCGACGAGGAGCGGCAGGCGCTGCGCGGGCGGGCGACCGAGCGGGACGAGGAGATCCGGACGCTCGCCGCGCGGCTCGGCAAGGACCGGGAACTGGCGGCACGGCTGGCGTCGTGGCGTACCGGCTGCCCGGCCGGACGACTCGTCGAGCTGGCGCAGGCCTCGCACGACGCGGGCGAGTTCGCCGAGGAGTCCGAGGCGGAGCTGGCCGAGGCGCGCACCGCGCGGGCCGAGGCCGACGAGGCCGCCGCCGAGACCGGGCAGGTCCGGGACGAGCGGCAGGAGGCCGCGCAGAAGGCCCGGCGCGCCGCCGACGCCCTCGCCGGGCTCGCCTTCCGGCTGCGCGAGCGGGCCGGCTGGCAGGTCAAGCTGCGTGAACTGGCCGACGAGGCCGCCGAGTCGGAGGCCCGCGCTCAGGCCTGCCTGGAGCGTGCCCGCGCCGCCGACGAGGACCGGCGCGCCGCCCAGCGGGCCGCCGACGACGCCCGCCGCACCGCTCGCGCGCTGCGCGCCGAGCGCGCCGAGGTCGCGGGCGCGCCCGACGACGTGCCGGAGGGCGACTCCGACGACCCCAGCGCGTCGCTGCCCGCCTTCCGCGAGGCCTATCGGGCCGCGTCCCAGTTGTACGAGAAGGTCGGCGTCGGCGCCGATCTGCGCGCCGAGCAGGCCCGCGCGGAGAGCGACGAGAGCGCCGCCCGGACCGACCTGGACCGGCTGAGCAACAAGGTACGCACGCGTGCCGCGCAGCTCCTCCAGTCGCCGGACGGCTCCGACGGGCCCTCCCGGCAGGCCGCCGTCGCCCGGGCCGAGGAGCTGGTGCAGCTCCTGGAGACCCGGATGTCCACCGCGAGCGAGCAGCTCGGCCGGCTGCGCGGCGAGGCCGAGCGGCACGCGCCCGAGGACGGCGAGACCCACACCGAACTGACCGAGGAACTCCAGCCGCGCGACGCCGAGCACGCCCAGGCGCTGCTGCGCACAGCGACCGCCGAACTCGCTACGCGCGCCGAGACGTTGACCCAGGCGCGCGAGGCGCACGCCGAACTCCTCGACTCCCACCGGGCGGCCGAGGACGGGGCCGGCGGCTTCGAGGAGGTCGCGGCGATGCTCCGCGACCTGCTGCGCGAGCACATCTCCGACGACGAGCAGGAGGAGCCGGAGCCGTATCCCGGCACCCTGGAGGAGGCCCGGCACTCCGCCGCCGAGGCCCGCAGGTCGCTGCGCGGCTGCGCCGCCGATCTGTCGGCCGCCGAGTCCGGTGTGCGCGAGGCGAGCGACATCCTCGTCCGGCACGCCAACGCCACGCGCTACGAGCAGGTCCGCACCCCCGCGCGCCAGCAGATCCGCGAGCTGCCCGCGTCCTCGCTGCCCGAGCACGCCCAGAAGTGGGCGGACGCCTTCGCGCCCCGACTGCGGGTGCTGACGGACGAGTTGGCGCAGCTGGAGCGCAACCGGGACTCGATCGTGGACCGGCTGCGGGGGCTCGTCGAGTCGGCGCTGGCCACCCTGCGCTCCGCCCAGCGGCTGTCCCGGCTGCCCGAGGGGCTCGGCGAGTGGTCCGGGCAGGAGTTCCTGCGCATCCGCTTCGAGGAGCCCGACCAGGCCGTCCTCACCGAGCGGCTCGGCGAGGTCGTCGACGAGGCGACCCGGGCCGCCGTGAAGAAGAACTCCGACCTGCGCCGGGACGGCATGTCCTTGCTGCTGCGCGGTGTGGGCGCGGCGCTCCAGCCCAAGGGGGTCGCCGTCGAGATCCTCAAGCCGGACGCCGTCCTGCGCGCCGAGCGCGTGCCCGTCGGGCAGATGGGCGACGTCTTCTCCGGCGGCCAGCTGCTCACCGCGGCGATCGCGCTGTACTGCACGATGGCCGCGCTGCGCTCCAACGACCGGGGGCGCGACAAGCACCGGCACGCCGGCACGCTGTTCCTCGACAACCCGATCGGGCGGGCCAACGCCACGTATCTGCTGGAGCTCCAGCGGGCCGTGTCGGACGCGCTCGGTGTGCAACTCCTTTACACCACCGGCCTGTTCGACACGACGGCGCTGGCGGAGTTCCCGCTGGTCATCCGGCTGCGTAACGACGCGGACCTCAGGGCGGGGCTGAAGTACATCAGCGTGGAGGAACACCTCCGGCCGGGGCTCCCTGAGGAGGGCCCGGCCGGAGAAGGTGACGCGGTGCGCAGCGAGATCACGGCGACGCGGATGTACAAGCGGCCGGCGCCGAGCACAGGTTGATCAACCTGTTGATCAATGTCTGTGCGGACAACGTGACTAGGCATCCTCCTTGATCAAGTCCGCGCACTTCTCGCCGATCATCATCGTCGTGATGCACGGGTTGACCGAGATCAGGTCCGGCATCGCCGAACCGTCCGCGACCCGGAGTCCCTCGACCCCCTTGACCCGCAGGCGCGCGTCGAGCGGGGCCGAGGGGTCGTCGTCCGCGCCCATCTTCACGGTGCAGGACGGGTGGTAGACGGTGTTGTGGGTCTTGTGGATGTAGTCGAGGAGCTCCTCGTCGGACTGCACGTCCGGACCGGGGGCCAGTTCGGCGCCCGCCCAGCCGCTCAGCGCGGGTTGGGAGGCGATCTTCCGGGCCAGCTTGAGGCCGAACGTCATCACGCGCGCGTCGTGCTCATGGGTGAAGTAGCGCGGGTCCACCTTGGGCTTGTCCCGGTAGTCGCGGGTCCGCAGCCGCACCGTGCCCCGTGACTTCGCGCGCGTCACGTTCGGGGTGAGACAGAAGGCGTTCTCCGAGGTGGGGTAGCCCCAGCGCGCGGTGTTCATGTCGAACGGCACCGACCCGTAGTGGAACATCAGGTCGGGCCGGTCCAGGCCCTCCTCGGTGTCGTAGAAGATGCCCGCCTCCCACCACTGGCTGGACGTGGTGGGCATCGGCTGTCTGGCGTCCCACATGATGACGCCCTCGGGGTGGTCCTGGAGGTTCTCGCCGACGCCCGCCGAGTCGACGACCACCTCGACGCCGACCTCGCGCAGGTGCTCGGCCGGACCGATGCCGGAGAGCATCAGGAGTTTCGGGGTGTCGATCGCGCCGCACGACACGATGACCTCGCGCCGGGCCCGTACCGTCCGATGGTGGATCAGGTCCGGGTCCAGGTACTCGGCGCCGACGCAGCGCCGCCCTTCGAGGACGAGCTTCTTGGCGCGTACGCCCGTGCGCACCTCCAGGTTGGGGCGCTTGCCCAGGATCGGGTGGAGGTAGGCCACCGAGGACGACTGGCGGGTGTTGTTCTCGTCGGAGTTGATCTGGAACCAGTTGGCGCCCCGGATCACCGTCTTCCCGGTGTTGAAGGCGGTGGTGGGGATGCCGGCCTGGGCGCACGCCTCCAGCAGGGCCGTGCCGCACGGGTCGTCGCTCTTGAGCGTGCGCAGCTTGACCGGGCCGTTGCGGCCGTGGTGGTCGCCGGGGGCGTCGTTGTTCTCCAGGCGCCGGTAGAGCGGGAAGAGGTCCGCCGCGCTCCAGCCCGTACAGCCCTCAGCCGCCCAGTCGTCGAGGTCCTCGGCGGGCGCCCAGAAGGCGATACAGGAGTTGTGCGAGGAACAGCCGCCCAGCACCCTGGCACGCGCGTGCCGCATGAAGCTGTTGCCGCTGGACTGCGGCTCGACCGGGTAGTCCCAGTCGTAGCCGGACTCCAACAGGCCCATCCAGCGGTCGAGTTTGAGGATGTCGTCGTCGCCGACGTCGCTGGGTCCCGCCTCCAGGACGCAGACGGTGACCGACGGATCCTCGGAGAGCCGGGCCGCCACCACGTTGCCCGCGGTGCCGCCGCCGACCACGACGTAGTCGAACTCATCGGTGCTCATGAGTTGTTGACCTCCTTCAGTCGGCCGCCGGAGCGGCGAAGGGAGTGGCCACGTCGGCCTCGTTCTCCAGGCGGTGCTCCGCGAGCACGCCGGTCCGGTGCCGCTGGACGAACCAGTAGTAGGCGAAACCGCCGCCCATGATCACGCCGACGAACAGGAGCGCGCCCCACTGGAGGTACCAGTGGAAGGGGGCGGTCGCGTTGTAGACGGCGGCGCGCGGCCAGATCAGGTTGAGCGTCATGCCCGCGCCCCACAGCACGGCCACGATGTTGACCAGCAGACCCCAACGGCCCAGTGAGAACTTGCCGTCGCCGGCCGGCTCCCACTTGCCGCGCAGCCGCGCCACCAGCATCGGCCCGGTGACACCCAGGTAGGCGAGGTAGATCATGATGATGCCGATGCTGGTGACGACCGTGAAGATCTGCGGCTGGCGGATGTTGACCACCAGGATCGCCAGCGCCAGGATGCCGATGATCACGGCCGGCAGCACCGGCGTCTTGAAGCGCGGGCTGACCTTGGCGAGCTTGGAGGACGCGGGCAGGTTGTTGTCCCGGGACATCGCGAACGCCAGCCGGATCGCCGCCGTGTGCACGGCGAGCGCGCAGACGGTGACCGCGATCAGCACGCACCACAGCATCGCCTTGCCGGCCGTGGAGCCGAGCACGTCCAGGACGATGTACTGCAGACCGTCGACGGACAGCTTCCCGCTCTTCAGGCTGGACACGCTCATCAGCGCGAGCAGCAGGACAAGGCCGCCCAGGACGAAGGACGCGACGATCGCCCGGATGATCGCGCGGGGCGCGTTGCGGGACGGGTCCACGGACTCCTCACCCAGCGAGGCCGCCGTGTCGAAGCCGTACATGACGTACGCCGAGGCCAGCGAGGCCACCAGGAACGCGCCCAGATAGCCGGCGCCGTATCCGGCCCCGGTGCCGTTGGTCTCCATGACCACCTGCGGGCCGCGGGTGATGTGGACGGCGAACAGGACGATCAGTACGACCGTGGCGATCAACTCGATGAACACGCCCGCCGAGTTGATCGTGGCCATCAGCTTGACGCCGAAGGCGTTCACGAGGGTCGTGAACAGGATCAACACCGCGGCCAGGATGACCGCGTTGGTCGCCACGTCGTACTTGCCCGTTCCGTCGCCGACGATCTGGAACACGTGGGAGATCTGCGGCAGCGTGAGCTGGTAGGCGAGTGCCACGGCCGCGATCGACACGATCGACGCGATGAGCATCGTCCAGCCGGCCAGCCAGCCCAGGTGCGGATTGCCTATCTTCTTCGACCAGTTGTAGACCGAGCCCGCGACGGGATAGCGGGCGGCCAGTTCGGCGAAGCAGAGGGCGACCATGAACTGGCCGACGAAGACCATCGGCCACGACCACCAGTAGGCGGGGCCGCCGCTGCCGTAGCCGAAGTAGAACAGCTGGAAGGTGCCGGTCAGGATCGAGATGTAGCTGATCCCGGCGGCGAAGGTGTGGAAGTTGCCGAGGGTGCGCTTGAGCTCGGGTTTGTAGCCGAACTCGGCGAGTTCGGTGTCGTCGTGGCCGTGTGATCCGGATGGTGGTTGCTCGGTTGTCGTCATGAGCGGACTCCTGGTGGGCCTGGGGAGGGAGGGGAGCGGCTCTGCGGGTGCCGGGACCGGTGCGGGGGGGTGATCGATCAAGAGTTGATCGGTGAGGGGTTGGTTATACGTGGGGCTCATGTGCGCGTTGTTACGCGGGAGTTAGGCGCATGCGCCTCGCGGCGCTAGTCGAACCAGCCCTGCGGCTTGGGGGCCGTGTTGCGCCAGATGTGCTTCGTCTCGCGGTACTCGGCGAGTCCGGAGGGTCCGAGTTCGCGTCCGAAGCCGGACTGCTTGAAGCCACCCCATTCGGCCTGCGGCACGTACGGGTGGTAGTCGTTGATCCAGACCGTCCCCAGACGCAGCCGCGAGGCGACGCGCGCGGCCTTGCCCTCGTCGGTCGTGAACACGGCGCCCGCGAGACCGTAGATCGTCCCGTTGGCCAGTCGTACGGCCTCGTCCTCGTCGCTGAAGCGTTCCACGGTCAGCACCGGTCCGAAGGACTCCTCCTGCACCACGTGCATCCCCACGGAGCAGTCGCCCAGGACGGTGGGCGGGTAGTAGAAGCCGTCGTCGTACTCCGCGCCGGTGGGCCGCGCGCCGCCGCAGCGCAGCACCGCGCCCTCCTCCAGCCCCCTGGCCACGTACGCCTCGACCTTGGCCCGGTGTGCCGCCGAGATCAGCGGCCCGGCCTGCGCGCGCTCGTCGAAGGGGCCGCCGAGCCGGATCTCCTGGGCCCGGCGGACGACCTCGTCGACGAACCGGTCGTGCAGCGAGTCCTCCACCAGCAGGCGCGCCCCCGCCGAGCAGACCTGCCCGGAGTGCAGGAAGACCGCGGTCAGCGTCATGTCCACGGCCGTGTCGAAGTCGGCGTCGGCGAAGACGACGTTGGGGTTCTTGCCGCCGAGTTCGAGGGCGACCTTCTTGACCGTCGGAGCCGCCACCGCCATCAGATGGCGGCCGGTCTGCAGGCCGCCCGTGAACGACACCATGTCGACGTCCGGGTGGTCACCGAGCGGGGCGCCCGCCTCGGGACCCGCGCCGAGGACCAGGTTGGCCACGCCCGCCGGCAGCCCCGCCTCCTCCAGCAGCCGCATCAGGTGGATGGCCGTGTGCGGGGTCAGCTCGCTCGGCTTCAGGACGAAGGTGCACCCCGCCGCGAGGGCCGGGGCGACCTTCCAGGCCGTCTGGAGGAGCGGGTAGTTCCACGGGGTGATCAGCGCGCAGACGCCGACGGGCTCGTACACCACCCGGCTGTCGACGCCCTCGGCCCCCGTGTCGATCACCCGGCCGGTTTCGCTCGCCACGAGTCGGCCGAAGTAGCGGAAACAGTTGACGATGTCGTCAATGTCGTACTCGCTCTCCACATACCGCTTCCCGGTGTCCAGGGACTCGGCACGCGCGAGTGCCTCCTTGTCGCGGGCCAGGAGGTCGGCCACCCGCAGCAGCAGATCGCCGCGCTCGTTCGGGGAGGTGCCCGGCCAGGGGCCCTCGTCGAAGGCGCGCCGGGCGGCCGCGATGGCCTCCACGGTGTCCTTGCCGCCGGCCTCGTCCACCACGGCGACCAGGGAGCCGTCGGCCGGACAGCGGATCTCGCGCGTACGTTG
Source organism: Streptomyces sp. NPDC088794 (assembly GCF_044750545.1). Taxonomy (NCBI): domain Bacteria; kingdom Bacillati; phylum Actinomycetota; class Actinomycetes; order Kitasatosporales; family Streptomycetaceae; genus Streptomyces; species Streptomyces sp. NPDC088794. The sequence goes on from NZ_JBIVKB010000013.1 coordinate 334,348, forward strand.
ATCGACCGCGCTCCGCCAGCTTCCGTCAATGAACAGGTCCGGCATGGCCGCCTCCCAGCTGCTCCAGGACCCACTCGTGGAAGATCCCGATGTGGTGCTCGTTGGGAACCAGCACACCACCCCTGCGGTACGCCCGCGACGCCATGGCCGGTTGTGTCCGTTCACATGCTTCGAAATCCTGTTCGTTCACCCTGTGGAACAGCTCCACCGACTTCGAGACGTCGGCGCCCGAGGCGACCACCTCCGGCGCGTACAGCCAGTCGCACTCCACGATCGTGCGGTCCTCGGCCAGCGGGAACATGCGGTGCAGGATGACGTGGTCCGGTACGAGGTTGATGAAGACCGTCGGCTTCACCGTGATGGCGTAATAGCGCCGGTCCTGGTCCGCGGAGACCTGCGGCAGCTTCGCGAAGCCCTCGCTGCCGTCGACCGTGAAGCCCTTGACCTCGGCGCCGAACTCGGCGCCGTGGCCCACGTAGTACTGGGCGGCGTAGCCCTCCGCGAACTCCGGGAGCACGTCGGTCAGTTCCGGGTGGATCGTCGCGCAGTGGTAGCACTCCATGAAGTTCTCGACGATCAGCTTCCAGTTCGCCTTCACGTCGTACGTGATGCGCTTGCCGAGGGCCAGGTCCTCGGTGCCGTAGTGCTCGATCGCGGCCGGGTCGCCGAGCCGTTCCACGGCCGCGTGCGTGACCGTGTCCTCGAAGGAGGGCGGCTCGTCCGCCAGGCACACCCAGGCGTAGCCGAGCCACTCCCGCAGTGACACATTGATCAAACCGTACTCGACCCGATCAACATCAGGCATCTTGATCAAGTTGGGTGCGGCGATCAATTTGCCGTCCAGGTCGTACGTCCATGCGTGGTACGGGCACTGGAGGCTGCGCCGGACCTCGCCGGCCTCCTCCATGCACAGCCGGGCCCCGCGATGGCGGCAGATGTTCAGGAACGCGCGCAGCTCACCCTTGCGCGTCCGGGTGATGATCACGTTCTCGCGGCCCACCTGGACGGTCCGGAACGCGCCTGGTTTGGCCAGGTCGGCGCTGCGGACGGCACAGATCCACATCGACTCGAACAGGCGCTGCTGCTCCTGACGGAAGATCTCCGGGTCGGTGTAGTAGTGCCCGGGGAGGGTGGAGATCAGGCTGGGGGTGTCGGGGAGGGGGACGGGGGACATCGGGATCGTCGTCACGAGGCTGCTCCTCAGGCGGGCGCGGCGGCGAGGCGGGCGGGGTCGAACAGGCCGATGGGGTGCTCGGTGGCGCCGGTCAGGGCCAGATCGGCGACGATCTCGCCGACGACGGGTACGAACTTGAAGCCGTGCCCCGAGAAGCCGCAGGCCACGGTCACCGACTCCGGGTGCGCGGGGTGCCGGGCGATCACGAAGTGCTCATCGGGGGTGTTGGAGTACATGCAGGTCGCGGCCTTGAGGAAGGTGCCGGGCAGATCCGGGATGCAACCGGCCATGTGGCCGGCCATGACCTGGATCTCCTCCTCGTGCACGGTCCGGTCGATGGTCTCCGGGGTGGTGACCTCGCCGCCCTTGCGGAAGAAGGCGACCTTCGCGCCCAGTTCGGGACCGTCGATGGCCGGGAAGCCGTACACCTGGACGCCGGCCGCGTCCTCCCAGATGTAGATCGGGTGGTTCGCGGGGACGAAGGGATCGACCCCGCCCCTCGGCTGGAACCAGTACATGACCTGCCGCTCGATGGTGAACGGCACCCCGAGGTCGGTCAGCAGCTGCGGTGCCCAGGCACCCGGGCAGATCACCAACTGCCCTGCCGTGTAGGTGTTCTCGGAGGTGTGCACGCGGACGCCGTCCTTGTACGGCTCCCAGCGCGTCATCGGCTCCTCGAAGTGCAGGTCGGCGCCCTGCCGGGTGGCCAGTTGGAGATGGGCCGCGACCGTGTTCTCGGGCCGCAGCAGCCCCGCCTTCTTCTCGTACAGGGCGACCTCGTCGTCCTTCGGCGCGAGCGTGGGGAAACGGCGGCGGATCTCCTTGGCGTCGAGCATCTCGTGCGGCAGGTCCCACTGTTGGGCCGACAGGAGCGACCCGGAGACGGTCCGCGAGTCGGGACGGCCGACCATCACACCGCCGGGCAGGATCGCGACCTCGCGGCCGGTGGCCCGGTGCAGGTCCTCGTACAGCTCGTAGGCGCGCAGCAACAGCGGTACGTACGCCGGGTCCTCGAAGTAGGACTGCCGGGTGATCCGCGAACCGCCGTGGCTGGAGCCGCGGTTGTGGACCGGGCCGAACTTCTCCAGGCCGAGGGCACGGGCGCCACGGGCGGAGAGGTGGTGGGCGGCGGCGCTGCCCATGCCACCGAGACCGATGACGATCACGTCGTAAGTGGGGGACACGGACTGCCTCCTATCGGCGGATGCGGGTCATCTTCGGGTCGAACAAGGGCTCTTCGGCCACGGTCGCCGGGACCTTCTCGCCGAAGTACTCGATGTGCACGGCGGCTCCGGTGGGGAGCACCGGCAGCCAGGCGTACGCGACGCAGCGGCCCAGCGTGTAGCCGTACGAGGCGCTGGTGACGTAGCCGGCGGGGGCGCCGTCGACGAGGACGGGCTCCTTGCCGAGGACCACGGCGGCGGGGTCGTCGAGGAGCAGCGGGGTCAGCTTGCGGGTGACCGGCGTGTCCGAGAGGGCCTCGCGGCCGACGAACACCTTGTCCATGCGCACCGCGAAGCCGACGCCCGCCTCGAACGGGCTGTGCTCGTCGGTCATGTCGGTGCCCCAGGAGCGGTAACCCTTCTCCAGGCGCAGGGAGTTGAAGGCGGAGCGCCCGGCCGCGACCACGCCGTGCTCCTGGCCGGCCGCCCAGAGTGTGTCCCACAGGCGCAGGCCAAGGTCGGCGGTGGTGTACAGCTCCCAGCCCAGCTCACCGACGTACGACAGGCGCATGGCGGTGACCGGGACGTGCCCGATGTACGTCTCCTTCGCGCGGAAGTAGCCGAAGGCCCCGTGCGAGAAGTCGTCGCGGGTCAGCGGCTGGACGAGGTCGCGGGCGAGGGGGCCCCAGACGCCGATGCAGCAGGTGCCGGAGGTGATGTCCCTGATGTGCACGCCCTCGGGGGCGTGCCGGGTCAACCAGTCGAGGTCCGCGGGGGAGTTGGCGCCGACCTGGAAGCGGTCCGGGGCGAGGCGGGCCACGGTGAGGTCGGAGCGGACACCGCCGGTCTCGTCGAGCAGGAGGGTGTAGGTGACCGCGCCGGGCTTCTTGCGCAGGTTGTTGGTGGTCATGCGGTCGAGGAAGTCGAGGGCGCCGGGCCCGGTGACCTCCAGGCGGCGCAGCGGGGTCATGTCGTACAGGGCGACCTTCTCGCGGGTCGCGCGGGCCTCGGCGGCGGCGATCGGGGACCAGTAGCGGGCCGACCAGGCATCGCGCTCGGGGAGCGCGTCGAGGCCGTCCACGAGCGGGGCGTTGGCCTCGTACCAGTGCGGCCGCTCCCAGCCGCCGCCCTCCAGGAAGAACGCGCCGAGCTGCTCCTGGCGGACATGGAAGGGGCTGACGCGGAGCGGGCGCGGGCTCTCCATCGGCTGGAGGGGGTGCAGAACGTCGTACACCTCGACGAACTGCTGTGAACCGCGTTCACGGACGTACGACGGTGAACGCTGTGCTTCCTCGAACCGCGTGAGGTCGCACTCGTGCAGGTCGAGCGAGGGCCGCCCGTCGACCATCCACTCGGCGACCGCCCGCGCGACCCCCGCGGAGTGGGTGACCCAGACCGCCTCGGCCAGCCAGAAGCCGCGCAGCGCCCGTGACTCGCCGAGGACCGGCATGCCGTCGGCGGTGAAGGAGAAGACGCCGTTGAAGCCCTCCTCGATCTCCGCGTCCCGCAGCGCCGGGACCAGCCACCGGCAGTCCTCCCAGCTCGGCGCCCAGTCCTCCGCGGTGAACGGGAACGAGGACGGCATGTCCATGTCCCGGGCGCGCGCCTCGTCGTACGGCAGGATCGCGAACGGGTCGACGGGCAGCGGCTGGTGGGCGTAGGAGCCGATGCCGATGCGGTCGGCGTGCTCGCGGAAGTAGAGGTCGCGGTCCTGGAAGCGGAGGATGGGCCGGGTGGCCTCGGCCGTGGCTTCGGCGAGTTCGGGCAGCGGCTTCGTCTTCGCGTACTGGTGCGCGAGTGGTTGGAGCGGTACGTCGAGGCCGGCCATGCGTCCGATCACCGGGCCCCAGAAGCCGGCCGCGGAGACGACGTGGTCGGCGGGGAAGGTGCCCTGGTCGGTGATGACGCCGGTGACGCGGCCGTTCTCCTGCTCGATGCCCGTGACCGTGTGGCGCTCCAGGAACCGGGCGCCCCGCTCGGTGGCCCGCTCCAGCTGGGCGCGGGACGCGAGCAGCGCGCGGGCCAGGCCGTCGTCGGGGGTGTGGAAGCCGCCGAGGACGACCGACTCGTCGACCAGGGGCCACAGTTCCTTGCAGCGGGCGGTGCTCACGACCTCGCCGCGGATGCCCCAGGCCGCCGCGTAGCCGGCCCGGCGGTGCAGGTCGGCGAGGCGCTGAGGGGTGGTGGCCAGTTCAAGGCCGCCGACCTGGTTGAAGCAGGGGACGCCGTCGACCTCGAGCGAACTGAACTTCTCCACCGTGTACTTGGCGAACTCGGCGAGGGTCTTGGAGGGGCTGGTCTGGAAGACGAGACCGGGCGCGTGCGAGGTGGAGCCGCCGGGGGCGGGCAGGGGGCCCTGTTCGAGGACGGTGACGTCGGTCCAGCCGCGGGCGGTCAGTTCGTCGGCGAGCGAGCAGCCGACGATGCCGGCGCCGATGACGACGACACGGGGACCGTGCGGGCGGGTTTCGGGCGTGCTGGACATGCCCCTCCTTGCCGGGGTGGGGGTGAACGCGCTGGGGGAGTAGGGGTGTTGAGGGGACGGGGGCGTTCAGACGGCGGCGGTCACAGGACGACCACCGAGCGCAGTACCTCGCCGCGGTGCATCTTGGCGAACGCCTCCTCGACCTGATCGAGGGCGATCGTCTCGGACACGAAGGCGTTGAGGTCGAGGAGTCCGTACAGGTACTGGTCGATGAGATAGGGGAAGTCGCGGCTCGGCAGACAGTCGCCGTACCAGGACGACTTGATGGCGCCGCCGCGCGAGAAGACGTCGATCAGCGGGAGTTCGACCTTCATCTCGGGGGAGGGGACGCCGACCTGGACCAACAGGCCCGCGTGGTCGCGCATGTAGAAGGCCTGGGTGAAGGTCTCGGGGCGGCCCACCGCGTCGATCGCGATGTCGACGCCGTGTCCGTCGGTGAGTGCGCGGACGGCCTCGATCGGGTCCGTGCCACGGGAGTTGACGGTGTGCGTGGCGCCGAACTTCTCCGCCTGGTCGAGTTTCCTGTCGTCGACGTCGACGGCGATGACCTTCATCGCGCCGTTGAGGCAGGCGCCCGCGATGGCCGCGTTGCCGACGCCGCCGCAGCCGATGACGGCGACCGAGTCGCCGCGCCCGACGTTGCCGGTGTTCACCGCGGCGCCGTAACCGGCCATCACACCGCAGCCGATGAGACCCGCGGCCTCGGGGCGGGCCGCCGGGTCGATCTTCACCGCCTGCCCGGCCGCGACCAGCGTCTTCTCCGCGAAGGCGCCGATGCCGAGGGCATTGCTGAGCGGGGTGCCGTCGAGCAGGGTCATCGGCTGCGTGGCGTTGCGCGAGTCGAAGCAGTACCAGGGGCGGCCGCGGCGACAGGAGCGACAACTGCCGCAGGGCGCGCGCCAGGCGAGCACCACGTAGTCGCCGGGCTTGAGATCGGTGACGCCCGCGCCGACCTCCTCGATCGTGCCGGCCGCCTCATGGCCCAGCAGGAAGGGGAAGTCGTCGTTGATCGCGCCCTCCCGGTAGTGCAGGTCCGTGTGGCAGACACCGCAGGCCTGTACGGAGACGAGGACCTCTCCGGGACCGGGATCGGGGACGACGATCGTCCGCACCTCGACGGGTGCGCCCTTTTCGACAGCGACTACGGCACGGACCTCGTGTGGCACGACCAAGCTCCTCTGCTGTTGCGCAGTGCACTTTGGGTTGCGCGATGAGGAACATATTGAGAACGCCATCATGGGGTCGTCAAGAGGTGGGCGTTAACCCTTGGCAAAAGGAACGGGGCGGCCGAAATCTGCCGGATACACAGCGGCGCGGGACCAGGAGATTCCGGTCCCGCGCCGTCGGCGGTTCTCTCGCGTGTCTGCCCCGGGGTCGGTCAGAAGCCGTACCCCATCCGGCGGGACAGGTCGGCCCCCGCCGCCACCGTGCGTTTGGCCACCTCGGGCAGCCGGTCGCCGTTCAGCCGGTACACCGGGCCCGAGACGCTGAGCGCGGCGATGACCTTGCCGTCGTGCGCGCGGACCGGGACGGCCACCGCGGCGAGCCCCAGCTCCAGCTCCTCGATCGTGACCCCGTAGCCCTGCTCGACGACCGCCTCCAACTCGCCGCGCAGCGCCGACGACCCGGTGATGGTCCGCTCGGTGAAGCGCGGCAGGGTGCGGGCGAGCAGGCCCTCGCGCAGGGTGGGCGACATGTGCGCGAGCAGCACCTTGCCGCTGGAGGTCGCGTGCAGCGGGGTGCGCCGGCCGAGCCAGTTCTGCGCGGTCACGGACGCGGTGCCGCGGGCCTGCATGATGTTGACGGCCGCGTCGTCGTCGAGGACCGCGATGTTCACGGTCTCGCCCAGCTCGTCGGCGAGTTCCCGGCACACCGGGACGCCCTCCTGCGAGATGTCCAGGCGTACTGCCGCCGCCCCCGCCAGGCGTAGTACACCGGCCCCCAGGTAGTACTTTCCGCGGTCCTTCGCCTGGGCCACCAGGCCGCGGTTCTCCAGGACGCCGAGCAGTCGGAAGGCGGTGGACTTGTGCACGTCCAGCTCGTCGGCGATCTCGGTGACGCCCGCCTCTCCGTGCCGGGCGAGGATCTCCAGCACGCTCACGGCACGGTCCACCGACTGGACGGCGCTGGCCGTGCCTCTGCCGCTCTGCTTCTCCGAGCTTCCCAAGGGCTCCTCGCCACGGTCAGGCTGCTTCTGCGTTCGGGTCATGGGTCAACTCTCACCACCTGACGGCCATCTTTGGGCCGCATCTTCGGGAAACCCTTGACGCGACGGTTGTCCCGACCGGATTCTGTTGCGCATGGCGCGGGTTCGTGCGCTATACGAAACTTCATGTTACCGAAGCGTCCGATCTCCGGAAGGGGGCCGGACCGCCCGGACCTGTGAAGGTCCGGCACATCCCGGCCGCCGGACCGAAGACGCCCCGGTGCCTGTACCACCGCCGGACCGACGAAGGTCCGCGCTCCCGAACCGCACTCCTGATCCGCATCCGCCAGGACCACACAGGTCCCGGACCGAGTGTCCCGGACCGAGAGGGGGGCCCGTGATTCCCGTCTGCCGCCTCGAAGACCTCCCCCAGGGCGAATCCGTCCGCCTCGAGACGACCCCGCCCGTCGCGGTGTTCCACACCGACGAGGGCGAGTTGTACGCCATCGACGACACCTGCACCCACCAGGACGCCTCCCTCTCCGAGGGCTGGCTGGAGGGGTGTCTGGTCGAATGCCCGCTGCACGCCGCCTCATTCGATCTCCGTACCGGCGAGCCGACCTGCCTCCCGGCCCGTCGCGCCGTCCGCACCCACCGCGTCACCGTGGACGACGGTGTCGTCCATGTCCACCTCGCCGCGCAGGAGGGCACCGCCGCATGAGGACCGTGACCGTCGTCGGCGCCTCCCTCTCCGGCCTGTACGCCGCCCGGGAACTGCGCGCCCAGGGCTTCGACGGCAGGCTGGTGATCGTCGGCGACGAACCCCACCGCCCCTATGACCGTCCCCCTCTCTCCAAGGACTTCCTCACCGGACGGGCCGACGAGGACCACCTCGCGCTCACCGACGACGAGGAGACCGGCGAACTCGACGCCGAGTGGCTGCTGGGCACCCGCGCCCGCGGACTCGACGCCCGCGGCCGTACCGTCCTTCTCGACGGCGGCCGTACGGTCTCCACCGACGGTGTCGTCATCGCCACCGGCGCCCGCGCCCGCCGCCTCCCCGGCGACGACCTGGCCGGCGTCCACACCCTGCGCAGCCTCGACGACGCCCGAGCCCTGCGCGAGGAACTCACCCGGGGGCCACTCCAGGTCGTCGTGATCGGCGGCGGATTCATCGGCGCCGAAACCGCGTCTTCCTGCGCCGCCCTCGGCCACACCGTCACCGTCGTCGAGGCCGCCCCGCTGCCGCTCGTGCCCCAACTCGGCGCCGAGATGGCCGCCGTGTGCGCCACCCTGCACCGGCGCGGCGGCGTGGACCTGATCACCGGCACCGGCGTGGCCGGACTGCGCGGCACGGCGGCCGTGACCGCCGTGGAACTGTCCGACGGCCGCACCCTCCCCGCCGACGTCGTGATCGTCGGCATCGGCGCCACCCCCAACACCGGCTGGCTCGCGGGCTCGACGCTCGCCCTGCACGACGGTGTCCTGTGCGACGACGGCTGCGTCACCTCGCTCCCGCAGGTCGTCGCCGTCGGTGACGTGGCCCGAGTCGGCGGAGCCCGCGCCGAGCACTGGACCTCGGCGACGGAGCAGCCCCGGGTCGCCGTGGCCAACCTGCTCGCCGGGCGCACCGCGCGGACCGCGCGCTCACTGCCGTATTTCTGGTCGGACCAGTACGGCGCCCGCATCCAGTTCGCCGGCCGCCGTCAGGACGGCGACACCGTCCGGATCGCCGAGGGCGAACTCACCGACGGCGCGTCGGCCGAGGGCGGCTTCCTCGCCCTCTACGAACGGGACGGCCGTACGACCGCCGTGCTGTCCATGGACCGACCGCGCCCCTTCACGCGGGCCCGCCGTGAACTGGCGCGCGCGGAGAACGAGACGCAGCAGGAGCCTGCGGCGCTTTGAGGGTGCGTGTCTTGAGGGCACGCCCCCTCGGGGGCGGCGGACTCCCGCCCTCCGGGCCCGAGGACACCCGCCCCGGCCACCGGAGGGCACGCACGCTCAAGACCTCAAGAGTGCGAGAGCTGGCCCGCGTTGCCGCCGCGCCTGCGTATCCGGGCCTGCGCCCGCTCAGTGGCCCTCGCCTGGCGGCGGGCCTGACGGCGCTCGCGGCGCAGGGTGCGGGCGGTGCTGCTGGGAATCGACACCACGCCGTTGCGCTGGTTCCAGACCTGGCGGGTCACCCAGATGTCGAGCGCGCCCCAGGTGGCCACCACCGTGCTGACGATGGCGCTGATGACCATCGGGAAGGCCAGCCAGGACTCGGCCATGGTGCAGAAGAAGGCGACCATCGCCAGGAGCAGGGTCACCGCGATGATGATCACCGCCCGCACCGCCGACGTGCGGACCGGGTCGGGCATTCGGCGCCGCTTGGCCGGCTCCTCGATCCACAATGGCTGGTAGGCAGACTGCACCTGTTCCGCGACCCGGTCCGCCCCCACGACGTACTGCGTGCTCTGTTCCGTGTCCTGTGCGATCGGCGCCTCGCGCGCACCGGTCGGGATGTCGTGATCGGACGTCTCCGGGCCCCGCTGTGCCTTCAGGCGCGTCCCCAGGTCGTCCCCGGGCGCCTCGCGCCGCTCCGCCGTGCCCATCACCGTGTCACTCCCCACTGCCGGCAACCCCTCGCACCGTGTCAGATGACACGGCTCCCCTCTGGGTTGCCCGGCTTGCGCTGTTTTACGCTGCCGGGGTGCAGGATGCGGCTCCTGGAGCCGATTCCGCCCCCCATTTCTCACAGACAAGGACGAACGGCACGTCCTGAAGATTCCCGGCGGGCGAAAAAATCCGGCCAACTGTTCGCGTGCGTACGGTGAAAGAGTTCCGGCGATCATCGAGCCCTGGCGGGCGGCAACATCCGCCCAACACCGGACAACTCTCCATGTGTCGTCGCCCACACGGCAGTTCAGCTTCCGGAACGGTCTTCGAGATACGCGTGTGACGGTAGTAGGCTCGCGCCGTTTGTTGACGTACATATGTGCCCCCGGCCGGCGGGGGTCGAGCTGGGGGAGGCCATGCGCTTTCGCGGGAAGTCCATCCGCCGGAAGATCGTGGCGCTGCTTCTCGTGCCGCTGCTGTCGCTGACCGCGATCTGGGCCTTCGCCACGGTCCTCACCGGACGTGAGGCGGAACAGCTGTTCAACGTCTCCGACGTGACCGAGAAGATCGGTTACCCGATCGAGGACACCGTCCGCGTGCTGCAGCAGGAGCGCCGGCAGAGTCTCGTCTACCTCGCGGACCCGCGGGCCTCCGACGGACTCGGTGACCTCAGGCGCAGCCGGACCGCCACCGACCAGGCCGTCGCGAAGATCCGCAAGAACGCGCGGAACCCCGACGTCCGCGACGCGATGGGCTCCGGTACCGGCGAGAACCTGAGCGCGGTGCTCGACGCCTTCGACGGCATCGACTCCCTGCGCCGCAGCGTCGAGGACGGCACCGTCGACCGGGCCCAGGCCCTCGACCTCTACAACCGTCTGGTCGACCCCTGTTACGTCCTGCTCACCAACCTCCACGTCGTCGACAACGTCGAGATGGACAAGCAGTACCGCGCGCTGGCCAACCTCGCCCGCGCCCGCGAGTTCCTCTCCCGCGAGGACGCCCTGCTCGGCTCCGCCCTCGTCGTGGGCAAGCCCTCGCGCACCGAACTGCGGGAGGTCTCCGACCTCGTCGCCCAACGCGACCTTCTGTACGAGGTCAACCTGCCGCTGTTGCCCGCCACGGAACGCGCGCGCTACGACCGGTTCTGGAAGAACGCCGAGACCGCTCCGCTGCGTACCGCCGAGCAGTCCGCCGTCAAGGGTGGGTCCGGGGCGCCCCGCGAGGTCACCGCGCAGACCTGGGACACCGCCGCGGGCGCCGTCCTGAACGAGCTGGGCACCCTCAACGACCGGGCCGACGACCGCTATCAGGACCGCGTCCGCCCGGTCGCCGTCGGCGTCATCGCCAAGGTCGCCATCGGCGGCGTACTCGGCCTGGTCGCCCTGCTGCTCTCGCTGTTCCTGTCCGTCCGGGTCGGCCGCGGTCTCATCCGCGACCTGCGGCAACTGCGCCTGGAGGCCCACGAGGCGTCCGGTGTCCGGCTGCCCAGCGTGATGCGCCGGCTGTCCACGGGCGAGCAGGTCGACGTCGAGACCGAGGTCCCGCGCCTGGAGTACGACCGCAACGAGATCGGCGACGTCGGCCACGCCCTCAACACCCTGCAGCGCGCCGCCGTCGAGGCCGCAGTCAAACAGGCCGAACTGCGCGCCGGGGTCTCCGAGGTCTTCGTCAACCTCGCCCGCCGCAGCCAGGTCCTGCTGCACAAGCAGCTCACCCTGCTCGACACGATGGAACGCCGGACCGAGGACACCGACGAACTCGCCGACCTGTTCCGCCTGGACCACCTGACGACCCGTATGCGCCGGCACGCCGAGGGCCTCGTGATCCTCTCCGGCGCGGCCCCCTCCCGGCAGTGGCGCAAACCCGTCCAGCTCATGGACGTCGTACGGGCCGCGGTCGCCGAGGTCGAGGACTACGAGCGCATCGAGGTGCGCCGGCTGCCCCGGGTCGCCGTCACCGGCCCGGCCGTCGCCGACGTCACCCACCTCGTTGCCGAACTCCTGGAGAACGCCACGGTGTTCTCCCCGCCGCACACCGCCGTCCAGGTGCTCGGCGAGCGCGTCGCCAACGGCTTCACCCTGGAGATCCACGACCGCGGCCTCGGCATGGCAGCCGACGCCCTCCTGGACGCCAACCTGCGGCTCGCCGAGACCCCCGAGTTCGAACTCTCCGACACCGACCGGCTCGGCCTCTTCGTCGTCAGCCGGCTCGCCCAGCGGCAGAACGTCCGGGTCTCCCTGCAACCGTCGCCGTACGGCGGCACGACCGCGGTCGTCTTCATCCCCGACGCGCTGCTGACGAACGAGATCCCGGACACCAACGGCATCGGCTTCCGCCTCGACCGGCCCCATCCCACGAAGGAGGCGGCGCTGGAGGACGGGCGCCGGACCGCCCTCTCGGGGACGTCCGGGTCGCGGCCCGGACTGCCGGCCGCGCTCCTCGACGGGCCGGTCGAGCTGGAGGCGCCCGTCGACCTGGACGCCATCGAGGACTTCCCGGACCCGCTCGACGACGAGGCGGGCGAGCGCGGCGGGCTGTTCCGGCCGCGCCGCTCCATCACCCTCGCCGAGGACGGCCGGCCCCAGGAGGGCCCCGCGTCCCGTGAGCCGGGTGACGGCGACACGGACGAGGACGGCAACCCCCTGGTCCCGCTGCCCCGCCGCGGCACGCCCAAGCTGGTCAGCTCGCACGGCCGCCCGGTCGGCGGACGGTCCCGGCGCGACGACGTGGACGACTCCCTCGCCGCAGGCACGGGACGACGGGAGACGGACACGGCGTCGCCGGCCCGCCGCCGGGGCGACGAGCCCCTGACGGGCCGGGCAGCCTGGCCGGCGACGGAGCAGGGCGCGCCGGCGCTGCCGACCCGCCGCCGCGGCGCCTCGCCGCTGCGCCCCGGCGGACCCGACCGCCCCGAGTCCCCGGCGCCGTCGGGACACGACGGCTCCGGCGAAACCCCAGATACTCCCGCCCTGCCCCTGCGCACCCGCCCACCCGCCATCGGCGCCGGGAGCGAGAGCGAGGAGCAGACGGCAGGCGCCGGTTCGGGTCGAGGCACCCGCGCCGGTTCCGGACCGGACACCACCGCCGGCACGGGCGCACTGCCCCGGCGGGTACGACAGGCCAACCTGGCCCCGCAGTTGAAGCAGAGCCCCGTCCGGCGCACCGCGGACAGACCGGAGCCCGTGGAGCGCGACGCCGACGAGGTACGCAGCCGGATGGCCTCGCTGCAACGAGGCTGGCAGCGCGGGCGCGAGGAGAACGCCGCGGACGACGACGCCCACAGCGGCACTGCACCACAAGGAACGAAGGGGGACGGTCGATGACCGCACCGAAGGCGACCGGCCACTCCACGAACAGGACCGGCGAGCTCAACTGGCTCCTGGACGACCTCGTGGACCGCGTCGCGAGCATCAGCAAGGCCCTCGTCCTGTCCAGCGACGGCCTGCCCACCGGCGTGTCCCAGGACCTGACCCGGGAGGACAGCGAGCACCTCGCCGCCGTCGCCTCCGGCTTCCACAGCCTCGCCAAGGGTGTGGGCCGGCACTTCGAGGCCGGAAGCGTCCGGCAGACGGTCGTGGAACTCGACGAGGCCTTCCTGTTCGTGACCGCCGCCGGTGACGGCAGCTGCCTCGCGGTCCTCGCGGACGCGGACTCGGACGTGGGCCAGGTCGCGTACGAGATGACCCTCCTCGTGAAGCGGGTCGGTGTACATCTTGGCGCCGCTCCGCGCACCGATCTGCCCGCGGGCGGGTAGTGAGATGTCATGAGCTCTGACGGTCAGGGAAGAAGCCACTGGTTCGACGACGACGCCGGGCCGGTCGTCCGCCCGTACGCGATGACGCGCGGCCGGACCAGCAGTCCGGGCCAGCACCGCCTCGACCTGATCGCGGTGGTGCTGACCGAGCCGCAGGCCGACGACCCGGAAGGGGACTCGATGCTGTCCCCGGAACACGTGGACATCGTCGACCTCTGCCGGGACACACCCCAGTCGGTCGCCGAGCTCGCGGCCGAACTCGACCTGCCCATCGGCGTCGTCCGGGTGCTCATCGGCGACCTCGTGAACGGCGAGTTCGTCCATGTGACCCGGCCGGTACCCCCTGCCGAACTCCCGGACGAGAGCATCCTGCGCGATGTGATCAGCGGCCTCCGGGCCCTCTGACCGGGCCTTCCCGGACCCCGACAGCTCACGGACCGGGCCCGATCACCCCGGTCCGCGAGCCACCTCCCCCTCCGACCCCACCGGCGCCACGGAACGGCCGGCCCACCAAGGAGCCGGTTCCGCAAGGGCGTTGAGCCGCTCGCGGACGGCATCGGGGAACGCGGTCGCACGGCCCGCCGCCTGATCCACATGGAGAGCGAGCAACTCCGTGGTGGCCACCGGCTCGGCGTCCGCCCCCGGCTCGGCCGACGGGTCCGCGACGACGTACATCTCGTGCGTGAGACGCACCTTCTTCCCGGCCGCCCCCAACACCCGCGTACGCACGGCCAGTCGGGCTTCCACCGGCACGTCCCGGAGATAACGGACATGAGCCTCGACCGTGTAGAGCGAGCAGCCGGTCCGCTCTCGATACGCCGGATCCAGCCCCGTCGACTCCATCAGCGCGTCCGTCGCGAAGCCGAAGACGAGGACGTAGAACGCCTCGCTCATATGCCCGTTGTAGTCGATCCACTCGGGCCGAACGGTCTCCCGGAACAGCGGAACGCTCATGCGGCACCCTCCTCCCGAAGCCGCCCGGTCGCGCGCAGTACGGCGATGACGCCCCGGTCGCGTTCGGTGACCAGGTCGGCGATGGTACGGCCGTCGGCGGCGTCGTCGCAGCCAGCCACCACCGCGTCGTACAACTCCCGGTCCAGCTCTGGGGCCTCCAGCCGGGTCCACGGGGACTTCAGGGACGGGCCGAAGTGGTCCAGCATGTGGGCCATTCCGCCCTCGCCGCCGGCCAGCGCGAAGGTCAGCATCGGGCCCATGACCGCCCAACGCAGGCCCGGACCCTCGGTGATGGACAGGTCTATGTCGCCGACCGTCGCCTCACCGTTCGCGACCATGTGCAGCGCCTCCCGCCACAGGGCCTCCTGGAGGCGGTTGGCGATGAACCCGGGCACCTCGCGGTCCATGGCGATGACGGACTTGCCCGCGGCCTCGTAGAACCGGGACGCCCAGCGCACCGCGCCCTGCTCGGTCCGCTCACCGCCGACCACCTCGACGAGCGGGATGAGGTACGGCGGGTTGAAGGGGTGACCGACGACCAGCCGACCGGGCGTGCCGGCCTCCGTCTGCATGTCCGTCATTGGGTACCCGGAGGTGGAGGAGGCGATGACCACTCCGGCGGGCGTCAACGAGTCGATGTCGGCGAGCAGTTCGCGCTTGAGGTCCAGCTTCTCGGGGGCGCTCTCCTGCACGAACTCCGCCTCGGACACGGCCTCTTCGAGCGTCGCCGTGACGGTGAGGCGGTCCGGTGAGGCACCGGCGGCGAGATCGAGCTGTTCCAGCGCGGGCCAGGCGGCGTCCACCAGCCGCCGCAACCGGGCCTCGGCGTCGGGGGCCGGGTCCCACGCGGTGACGTCGTAGCCGCGGGCGAGGAAGTGGGCGACCCAGCCACCGCCGATCACTCCGGCGCCTACGCAGGCGACTCGGCGCACGTCCTCGGGGGCGGACGGGGGTTCGGGGGACGGGTTCGAGTGAGCGGATGGGGATTCGGGAGACGGGTTCGAGTGAGCGGTGGGGGATTCGGGTGGCAGGGTCGAGTGCGTGGAGGGATCCGTCACCGCTTCAGACCCCACTTGAGCCGCGCCTCGTCCGGCGTCGCGACCCTCGCCCCGAGCGCTTCGACGATCGTCACCGCCCGCTCCACCAACTGCGCGTTGGTCGCCTTGACGCCCTTGCCGAGATAGAGGTTGTCCTCCAGGCCCACGCGCACATGACCGCCGAGCAGGATCGACTGCGCCACCCATGGCATCTGCATCAGGCCCAGCGCGAAGCCGGCCCACTGGGCGCCCTCCGGCAGGAAGTTGACCATCGACTGGAGCACGCCGGGATCCGCGGGCGCACCCCATGGCACGCCCATGCACAGCTGGAACACGGTCGGCTCGTCCAGCAGCCCCTCCGCCAGCAACTGCTTGGCGAACCACAGGTGTCCGGTGTCGAAGATCTCCAACTCGGGCCGCACGCCCAGCTCCTGGATCCGCCGGGCCCCGGCGCGCAGCATGTCCGGCGTGGAGACATAAAGGCCGGACCCGTCACCGAAGTTGAGGGAACCGCAGTCCAGGGTGCAGATGTCGGGCAGCAGGTCCTCGACGTGCGGAAGCCGTTCGAGGCCGCCGACGAGGTCCGTGCCGGGGAGGTGCCTCAGCGGTTCCTCGGGGTCTATCACCAGGTCACCGCCCATGCCCGCGGTGAGGTTGATGACGACGTCGGTGCCGGTCTCCTTGATGCGCTCGACGACCTCGCGGTACAGGCGCGGATCCCGCGAGGGCGCCCCGGTTTCGGGATCCCGTACATGGATGTGGACCGCGGCGGCACCGGCCTCGGCGGCCTGCACGGCGGACGCGGCGATCTGTTCGGGGGTGACGGGCACGTGCGGGCTCTTGCGCACGGTGTCGCCGGCGCCGGTGAGGGCGCAGGTGATGATGACGTCCTGGTTCATGAGGCGCGGGTTCCTCTCTCTGCCGCTCACATGGTGAACAACCGTCGCACCATACGAACATGCGGCGCAGGACGCCGTACGGTCAAGACCGCCTCCGTCGGGACCGTCGGCGCCCTATACGGCCCGCGCCGCCCCCGCGATCTCGTCCGCCGCCCCCCGAGCGAGCACCCCCAGGTCCGTGAACCGCGATTCGGGCACCCGGTCCTGCGGCCCCCAGATGCTGACGATCGCGAACGGCCGCGCGCGGCTGCCGAACACCGGCGCGGAGACCCCGTACAGATTCCGCTCCATCTCGCCGACGCAGACGCTGTATCCGCGCTCCCGCGTCCGCGCCAACTCCGCCGCCAGCCGGCCCCGGTCCGTGACCGTGGTGTCCGTGAACGCCGTGAGCGGTTCGGCCAGCAGGGACTCGGCCTCCTCCGGGGGCAGCCAGGCCAGCAGTGCCTTGCCCGTCGAGGTGGCGTGCAACGGCACCTGCCGGCCGAGCCACTTGGCGCTCAGCACCACCGGTGGCGTCACCTCGTCGATGTACGTGAGGCCCAACTGCCGTACCACCGCGAGGTTGGCGGTCTCGCCGGTCTGCTCGCTGACCCGGCTCAGCGTGCCGTGCGCCCGGCGGATCAGCCCGTCGAAGCCGGCCACCGACGCCATCCGGGCCACCGCGAAGCCGACCGTGTAGCGGTTGCTGACCGGGCTGCGCTCCACCAGCCCGTACTGCTCCAGCGTGGCCAACAGCCGCCAGGCCGTGGCGCGGTTGATCCCGCACCGCGCCGCCAGGTTGGCCGCCGTGTCGCCGTCCGGCGAACAGTCGGCGGTCGCCTCCAGCAGCGTGATGGCCCGCTCCAACGACTGGACGCGGTCCGCGGATCCGTCGCCGGGTCGGGGCTTCGACGTGTCCATCGTCCTGGGCTCCTGGTGATCGCGTCCTGAGGACCTGCCTGACTGCCGCCCCCAGCTTCTCATCATCCGTGTGGCCGCCGCGTGTTGTGAACATCCACGATGTCCTCGTCGGCAGGTACGGACCGGGCGTCGAAGCGGCGCGACCGATATGATCTGACCGATCGTCGACACCTCTCTGCGGCAAGTCGGCCACCCGCCTGCGGAGATGGTTCCGAACAGTGCGATCGGGGAGCCGGACGCAGACTCCCCCCACCCAGCAGGAGAAGAGAACGATGATGTTCGGGCGTACTGAGCGAGGCAAGCCGCCGGTCGAGCCGGTCACGCTCAAGATCCTGGTGGCCGGTGGCTTCGGCGTGGGCAAGACGACCCTGGTGGGCGCGGTCAGCGAGATCAGGCCGCTGCGCACCGAGGAGTTGCTCACCGAGGCCGGCCGGCCGATCGACGACACCAGCGGGGTGGAGGGCAAGCACACCACCACCGTGGCCATGGACTTCGGCCGCATCACGCTCCGCGAGAACCTGGTGCTGTACCTGTTCGGAACGCCCGGGCAGGAACGGTTCTGGTTCATGTGGGACGAGCTCTCCGAGGGTGCGCTCGGCGCCGTCGTGCTCGCCGACACGCGCCGCCTGGAGGACTGCTTCGCCGCCGTCGACTACTTCGAGCGGCGCTCCATACCTTTCGTCGTCGGCGTCAACTGCTTCGAGGGCAGCGCCCGTTACCCCGAGCAGTCCGTCCGCCAGGCCCTCGACCTCGACGAGGACGTGCCGCTCGTCCTGTGCGACGCGCGTGACCGTACGTCCGTCAAGGAGGTGCTGATCGGGGTCGTCCAGCACGCCATGGCCCTTGCGGCCGAGCGCCGCAAGACCGTCACCACCTGACGCCGCCGCCCGCCGAGGCAGCCACCGCCCCAGACGCACGGGCACGGCCCGTACCCTCGCCGACCGGGGTACGGGCCGCAGCTCTGTCGGCAGGCACGCGTGCGTGTGTCCCGTCGCAACGCACGCGTGCGCGTGCCTAGTTGTCGCCGCCCTCCTCCCAGGCGAAGCTCTTCTCCACCGCCTTGCGCCAGTTGTGGTACTCGCGGTCGCGGACCGACGCCTCCATGGAGGGCGTCCACTCCACGTCCTTCTGCCAGTGGGCCTTGAGTTCGTCGAGGTCGTTCCAGACGCCGGTGGCGAGCCCGGCCGCGTACGCGGCGCCGAGGCAGGTCGTCTCGGAGACCTTGGGGCGGACCACCGGCACGTCGAGCACGTCCGCCTGATGCTGCATCAGGAGGTTGTTCTTGGTCATGCCGCCGTCCACCTTCAGGGTGGTGATCTGCACCCCGGAGTCCTGGTACATGGCGTCCACGACCTCACGCGTCTGCCAGCTCGTCGCCTCCAGCACGGCCCGGGCGAGGTGCGCCTTGGTGACGTACCGCGTCAGACCGGTGATCACCCCGCGCGCGTCGGACCGCCAGTACGGCGCGAACAGGCCGGAGAACGCGGGCACGATGTAGGCGCCACCGTTGTCGTCGACGCTCGCGGCCAGCGGCTCGATGTCGTCGGCGGCGCGGATGATGCCCAGTTGGTCGCGGAACCACTGGACCAGGGCGCCCGTGATCGCGATCGACCCCTCCAGGCAGTAGACCGCCGCCTGGTCGCCGATCTTGTAGCCCATCGTCGTCAGCAGCCCGTTCTTCGACGGCACGGGCCGGTTGCCGGTGTTGAGCAGCAGGAAACTGCCCGTGCCGTACGTGTTCTTGGCCGTGCCCACGTCGTAGCAGGCCTGTCCGAAGATGGCGGCCTGCTGGTCGCCGAGGGCCGACGCGACGGGCACACCGGCCAGTTGGCCCCTGGCGGTTCCGTAGGTCTCGGCCGAGGACCTGATCTCCGGGAGGATCGCCTCGGGGATGTTCATCGCGGACAGGATGGACTGGTCCCACTGGAGGGTCTCCAGGTTCATCAGCATGGTGCGCCCGGCGTTGGTCACGTCGGTGACGTGCCTGCCGCCGTCGGTGCCGCCGGTGAGGTTCCAGATCAGCCAGGAGTCGATGGTCCCGAAGGCGATCTCGCCGTTCTCGGCGCGGGTCCTGAGGCCGGGCACGTTGTCGAGCAGCCAGGCCGCCTTGGGTCCCGCGAAGTAGGTGGCCAGCGGCAGGCCGGTCTGCTCGCGGAAGCGGTCCTGCCCGTCCGTACCGGCGAGTTGCTCGCACAGGGCCGCGGTGCGCATGTCCTGCCACACGATGGCGTTGTGCACGGGCTTGCCCGTCGCGCGGTCCCACAGGACCGTGGTCTCGCGTTGGTTGGTGATGCCGAGCGCGCTGAGCTGGTCGGCGCGCAGCCCGGCCTTGGCGATCGCCCCGGCGACCACGGCCTGCACCTTCGACCAGATCTCGGTGGCGTCGTGCTCCACCCAGCCCGGCTTGGGGAAGATCTGGCGGTGTTCGCGCTGGTCGACGGCGACGATCGCGCCGTCCTGGTTGAAGACGATGCAGCGGCTGGAGGTCGTGCCCTGGTCGATGGCGGCGACGAACTTGTCCGTCATGACGTCCCCTTCGTCGTGTACTTCGGAAGGCTGCTCTGGAGGATCGGGAGGCGGCTGCGGGTGGCAGTCGGCTGCGGGTGGGAGGACGGCTGCGGGTTCGGAGGGCGGCGCGGCCCTCCGAACCGGATCAGAAAGCTCAGAAAGCGACGTTGAAGATGAGCCCGGCGAGCGCTCCGCCGATCAGCGGTCCCACCACCGGGATCCACGAGTAACCCCAGTCCGAGGTGCCCTTGTTGGGGATCGGGAGCAGGGCGTGGACGATACGGGGGCCCAGGTCACGGGCCGGGTTGATGGCGTAGCCGGTCGGCCCGCCGAGGGACAGACCGATGCCGACCACCAGGAACGAGACGACCAGGACCGCCGTACCGGACTCGCCGAGTCCCTTCGTCAGCCCGAAGGCCAGGATGGGCAGGACCAGCGCGACGGTCGCGATGATCTCGGTGATGAGGTTCGCCACGGGATTGCGGATCGTCGGGGTGGTGGAGAAGATCCCGAGCGTCGGCTGCGCGATCTCCTCCTCGGCGTTCGCCTGGAACTGCGCGAGGTAGACCAGCCAGCACAGGACCGCGCCGAGGACGGCGCCGACCATCTGCCCGGCTATGTAGAGCGGGACCTTGTCCCACTTCCCGGTGTCGACGGCGATGCCGATCGTCACCGCCGGATTGAGATGCCCGCCGGACAGCGGTGCGGCGGTGTACGCGCCGGCCATCACGCCGAAACCCCAGCCGAACGCGATGACGATCCAGCCGCCGTCCTTCGCCTTGGAGTAGTTCAGTACGACGGCGGCGACCACGCCGGCGCCGAACAGGATCAGGATCGCGGTACCGATGACTTCGCCGAGAAAGATGTCTCCGTTGCTCATGGCGGCTCCTAGGACCTGGCCCGGGGGCCTGTCGACCCCGGTCCTGCGTGCAGGGTGCGTTTCCCATGGCGACTTCAGCCGAAGGCAGGGAAGACCCGCGCCCCGCTCGGCGTCCGTGACGAGCGTGCCGTCCTGGCCGAATCGCGCTGGGGAGTGGGCCAGGTGCTCAGGCGGGGCCCGCGGCGCAGTGCGTGGATACGCCGTGTATGTACGGCGATGTCGACCGACAACGGGAAGTGTTCACCGGCGCCCAGAGAGCGTCAAGGTCGCGGACGTGAACGATGACAGGGGGAGAGACGCCGGTTCCACCCCGCGAGGGGGAGCCGACCTCCGCCGGGCCTCTGTCGGCCGAGGGGAGGGGAGGTCCCTTGCAGGCCGGCCTGCCGAGGGGGAGCCCGCCTCTGCCGGACTTTGTCCGCCGAGAGGAGGGGAGGTCGCTTGCGGGCTCGGCCTGCCAAGGCGAGCCGACCTCTGCCGAGCTCTTTCAGCCAAGAGGAGAAGGCAGTCCCTATCGGACTCCGCCCTGCGAGGGGGAGCCGACCTCTGCCAGGCCCCGACGGTCGAGAGGAGAGGGGCAGCCCCCTGTCGGGCTCCGCTGGCCGAGGGGGTGTCAGCCCCTTCCGGCCGCCGCCCGCCGAGGAGAGTCAGCCCCTCCCGGGCTCCGCCACCGCGCACCCCGCCTGCGCAGGCGCCGCCCCCGAGCCGCGCAGAATCTCGTGACCGGGCAGCCCCGCCCGGCCCAGCACCCAACTCGCCCCGTACAGCGCCTTCGCGGCCTGCTTCAGTGGCGCCAGACAGGCGGCGGCCTGCCGGTGGTCGCTCACACTGCCCGGCGGGCACAAGACCGTGGCCAGCGACAACGTGACGGGACGCCCGCCGGCCGACCAGGGCGTGTCCAGCACCGAGACGGCCAGCGGATCCAGGCCCTGCGGATCGGCGAGCACCAGGAAGTCGTCCCCGCCGATGTGCCCCACCCGGGTGCTCCCGGACGCCGCGTGCTGCAACGCCCGCCCCACCGACCGGATCAGCTCGTCGCCCGCCGCGAACCCGGCCCCGTCGTTGACCTGCTTGAAGTGGTCCACATCCAGCCAACTCAACGCGAACGTCCGCCCGTCAGCGATCCGCCGGTCCACCTCTCCGGTGATCGCGTCCGAACCGGGCAGCCGCGTCAGCGGATTGAGCCCGGCCGCCTCCTCCACCCGGTTCTCGGCCAACGCCCGTACGAGATCCGCGAGTCGTACGACACCCAGGCACCGCCCGTAGTGGTCGACGACCGCCACGTCGTCCGAGGTACGGTCCCGGTCTCCCACGGCGAGCACGTCCAGGACCTCCCACGCGGTGGCGTCGACACCCACCGTCCGCGGCGGATCGCCCAGCTTCGCGGCGGGCCGGTCGGCGTAGAGCGCGTGCCCGTAGCGCCCCGACATCGACAGCAGGAAGCGCGAGCGGTGCACCGACCGCACCGGGACCCCGTTCCTGTCCACGAGCAGCACCCCGGACACCTCCGGCGAACCGGTCAGCAGCGCCCGCACCTGACCGGCCGACGCGGTCGCGGGCAACAGGGCGGCGGGCCGCACGAACTCCCGTACCGACGGGCCCGACTTCGGCATCGCCACGGCGTCGGGCGGACGAGGCGGAACGTATACGTCCGCGACCGGCAGCCGCGACGGCGGCGCGAACAGCTCGCCCTGCGCCAGCTGCGCGCCGGCCGCCAGCGCCGCCGCGTACTGCCCTTCCGTCTCCACGCCCTCCACCGACAGCAGCGCCCCCAACTCCTCGCACAGCGTCCGCATCGCCCGCACCGCCGCGGGCCGCGGCAGCAGCGACGCGTCGAGCTTCACCAGGTCGGGCGTCATGTCGGTGAGCAGCCGCAGCGGTACGTCGCCGTCCCCGATGCCGTCCGCGCTGATCCGGAAGCCCTGCTCCCGCAACGCTCCCACGGCCTCCAGGAGAGCCTGTTGGGGCACGTGCGTGTAGGGCGGCCCGATGTCGACGGTCACCTCCCAGGGCAGCCGTCCCGCCGCCCGCACGGCGTCGTGCAGGGGAGTGAGGCCACCGAGGTCGGCGAGAGTACCGGCGAACACGTTCACGTGCAGCGGCAGCAGCGTCTCCCGGCGCGCGGCGGCCCGCACCGCCAACACGGCCAGCCTGCCGTCGAGTTCGGGATCCCGGCGGGCCTCGGCCAGGACGTCGCCGCTCTCCGGCCGGGCGAGTATCTCCAGCCCCGCGACCCCTCCGGTGGTCAGATTGACCACCGGTTGGAAGGCGAAGCGGAGAGTATCCGTCCAGGAGCGCACGGCAGCATAATGACTCCACCAGCGCACGCCCAGGGCCAGTTCATAAGACGTTCACGCAGGATTCCGGGCAGGTCACACAGCGTGGGAGCGAGGGCTTCCACCGTCCGGCACCACCGCGTCCCAGCCGGTGGACGCGACCGACTTTCGGATCACCGACGCGGCTCGGTCCCTGATCGCCGACGCCGTCGACTGCCCGACCGCGACTCCAGCCGGCCCTCCGCCCGTGAACGCAGCCGACGCGTCACCGCAGCCGACGCGGCACCGCGGCCCACGCGTCACCGCACCGCGATCACCGCCGACCCATGCCCGAACAGTCCCTGGTTGGCGGTGATCCCCACCCGCGCCCCCGCGACCTGCCGGTCACCCGCCTCCTCCCGCAACTGCCGGACCAGTTCGCAGACTTGGGCTATCGCCTGCGCCGGCACCGCCTCCCCGAAAGAGGCCAGCCCACCGCTCACGTTCACCGGTATGCGTCCGCCGTGACTCGTCGCGCCTTCCCGGAGGAGCTTCGCGGCCTCGCCCTCCGCGCAGAGCCCGAGATCCTCGTACCACTGCAACTCCAGTGCCGTGGACAGGTCGTAGACCTCGGCGAGGGAGAGGTCCTCGGGGCCGATGCCCGCCTCCTCGTAGGCGGCCCGGGCGATCGACGCCCGGAACGTCTCCGCCGCCGGCTCCACCGCCACCGCGGAGTCCGTCGCGATGTCCGGCAGGTCAAGGACGGTGCTCGGGTAGGTCGGCGTCACCGTGGACACCGCCCGGATCCGCACCGGGTCCGCCCGCCCGTGCCGGCGCGCGAACTCCATGCCGGACAGCACCAGGGCGGCCCCGCCGTCCGAGGTCGCGCAGATGTCGAGCAGCCGGAGCGGATCGGCGACCACCGCCGAGGCGGCGACCTCGTCGGCGGTGACCCGCTTGCGGTAGCGGGCGTTCGGATTGAGCGCGCCCATCGCCGAGTTCTTCACCTTGACCTGCGCGAAGTCCTCGGGTGTGTCCCCGTGCACGGCCATGCGGCGGCGTGCGTACAGCCCGAAGTACGTCGGATTGGTGGCGCCCAGGACGCGGAAGCGCAGCCAGTCGGGATCGTCGGGCCGGTCTCCGCCCGCCGGCCGGAAGAAGCCCTTGGGCGCCGCGTCCGCGCCCACCACCAGGACGACGTCCGCCTGGCCCGAAAGGATCTGCGCCCGCGCGGTGTTGACGGCCTGCGCCCCCGACGCGCACGCCGCGTACACGCTCGTCACCCGGGCCCCCTGCCAGCCCAGCGCCTTGGCGAAGGTCGCGCCGGCCACGTATCCCGGATAGCCGCCACGCACCGTGTCCGCGCCGACGACCGAACCGATGTCCCGCCAGTCGAGACCGGCGTCGGCGAGGGCCGCGCGCGCCGCCGTCACCCCGTACTCGACGAAGCTGTGCCCCCACTTGCCCCACGGGTGCATCCCCGCGCCCAGCACCGCCACGTCACCCGTCATGCCGTCACCCCCGTCGGCCGCCACTGCCAGGTCGTCCAGGTCGTCTCCGCGTCCTCGTGGAGCACGCCCGGGACGACCTCCACCTCCATGCCCACCGTCAGTTCGGCGACGGTGACCCCGGGAGCCGCCTGTCCCAGCACCACGATCCGCTCGGCGGGCAGCTCTACCGCGATCAACGCGTACGGCTCCCACGGAAGTTCCGGGTTCGTCACATAGGGTGACGGAGGCCGGTACCGGCTGTCGGTGTACGACCAGATCCGCCCCTGGCGCGAGAGCGGGATCTCCGCCAGGTCGCCGCCCCGGCAGCCGGGATTGCGGCAGTGGATGTCCTCGCGGGGGAAGAAGACCGAGGCGCAGAGCGAGCAGCGCGTGCCGAGGAGCCGGAAATCATCCCCTTCGCCGGCGAACCAACCGTCGACCACAGGCGTGTGTGTACGCGACAAAATCCCTCCTCGGGCGACCATCTGACGGATCGTCAGAATTCTGTCATGGGCACCGGAAAATTGGAGGGCGTCGGACCGAACCGATCAGGCCCTTGCGGCGTCGTCGTACGGGAGGGACGGCCGGGACCCACGGGGGTGGTTCCGGCCGCCCCTCCGTCCATTCGGGGTGACCTGCACACGATCACCACCCGCGCGGGACGTGAACCTGATAGATGCAGGAGACATGACACGTCTCTCCAGTGCAGTACGTGGCCTGATCACCCTGCTGGCCGCCCTGCTGGCGGTGACCGCCGCCTCCGCCACCGCCCGGGCGACCACCGAGCCCAAGGCACCGAACGACTTCGTGGCCCTCAGTACCGTGGATCCGACGATCATCCAGGAGATGCGCTACTTCACCGTCCACAACTTCGTGGGCGAGCGCATCGACGGCTACCGGCAGCCGATCTGCATCCTCACCCGCCCCGCCGCCGAAGCGCTGCACCGGGCCCAGACCGAACTGCGCCGCAAGGGCTACACCCTCAAGGTCTACGACTGCTATCGGCCCCAGCGCGCCGTGGACCACTTCGTCCGCTGGGCCGAGGACCTCGACGACCAGGCGATGAAGAGCGAGTTCTACCCGAACGTCGACAAGACCCGGCTGTTCGAGGACGGCTACATCGCGGCGAAGTCCGGCCACAGCCGCGGCTCGACCATGGACCTCGCGATCGTGAAGCTGCCCGCACGTCCGACCCGGCCGTACCACCCCGGTGAGCCGCTCGTGTCCTGCCTCGCGCCCAAGGACCAGCGCTTCCCGGACAACTCCGTCGACATGGGCACCGGCTTCGACTGCTTCGACACCCTCGCGCACACCCTCGACCCGCGCGTCCAGGGCCAGCAGCGCGCCAACCGGCTGCTCCTCAAGGGCACCCTGGAGAACCTCGGGTTCGTGAACCTCGCCGAGGAGTGGTGGCACTACACGTTCAAGCCGGAGCCCTACCCGGACACCTATTTCGACTTCCCCGTGTCCTGGAAGTCCCTCATCAGCGGCGACTGAGCGGGCTCCCGGAGACGCCCTTCCCCCGATCGGATACAGTCCGCCGCGTGTCCGAAACCCAAGCCTCCACTTCCAACTCCGCGCCCGGTTCCCACTGTTCGAGCTGCGGAGCGCCCTTTGGGGAGGGCGTCTCCGGCTGGCCGCGCATCTGCCCGGCCTGCCGCACGGTCGCCTACCGCAACCCACTGCCGGTCGCGATCGCGCTCCAGCCGGTGTACGACACCAAGGGCACGGCCCTGGTCGTCATCACCCGCACCATCGCCCCCGCGCGCGGGGGCATCGCGTTGCCCGGCGGTTACATAGACGACCGCGAGGACTGGCGGCAGGCCGTCGTGCGCGAACTCAAGGAAGAGACCGGCATCGACGCGGCGGTCCGCGAAGTGCGCCTGGTCGACGCCATGAGCTCGCCCGACGGCCACCTGCTGCTGTTCGGCCTGCTTCCGGAGCGCCCGGCCGAGGGCCTGCCGCAGTCCGCCGCCACGGACGAGACCGAGGGCTGGCACCTCCTGCGCCGGGCCGAGGAACTCGCCTTCCCGCTGCACACGTTGGGAGTGCGGGCCTTCTTCGAGGGCCGGTACATCTGAGCTCAGCTCTCCCCGAGCCCACGCACGCGTAC
Organism: Streptomyces sp. NPDC088794; assembly: GCF_044750545.1. Taxonomy (NCBI): domain Bacteria; kingdom Bacillati; phylum Actinomycetota; class Actinomycetes; order Kitasatosporales; family Streptomycetaceae; genus Streptomyces; species Streptomyces sp. NPDC088794. The sequence goes on from NZ_JBIVKB010000013.1 coordinate 360,704, forward strand.
CGGATAGGGCGGCTCACCGGCGCCGCTCTCGCCCTCCCGCTCGACCACGAGGCGCCGGCCCTCCCAACGGGTCGCGTAGCGCTCCAGCTCCGGCTCGTCCCAGCCGTCGCCCACGTCCGCCGCCACCAGCCCACCGCCGGTACGTCCCTGGGCGGGCGCCCACACCTCCAGCTCCAGACCGCCGTCGTCCCCGCGCACGGGGACGACGGCCCCAGCCCGCGCGAGCACCGGAATGCGCGACAAGGGGGCATCGACGAGCACCTGCCCCGGCCCCTCGTACGCCTTCTCCGTGACGGTGTCGTACCAGCGCCCCCGGGGCAGCTGCACCGCCCGCCGGTCCGCACCCGGATCCAGCACCGGCGCCACCAACAGGCAGTCGCCCAGCAGAAACGCGTCCTCGCAGTCGCGCAGCGCACGGTCCTCGGGCGCGCCCCACCACAGCGGCCGTACGTAGGGCGCCCCCGTCCGCCGGGCCAGATGCGCCAGCGTCACGAAGTACGGCAGCAGCCGACGACGTTCGACGAGCGCCACACGCGCGTGCTCCAGCACCTCGGCGCCGAACTCCCAGGGCTCGCGCCGCCCGGCCCGCAGACTCGCGTGCGTGCGGAACAGCGGCAGATACGCGCCGAGTTGGAACCACCGCAGATACAGCTCCGGCGAGGGACTCCCGTCGAAGCCGCCGACGTCAGGGCCCGAGTACGGCACACCGCACAGTCCGAGCCCCATCACCAGCGACAGCGAGGCCCGCAGCCCGGGCCAGCCCGTCGCCACATCGCCGGACCAGGTGCCCCCGTAGCGCTGCATGCCGGCCCACCCGGAGCGCGAGAAGACGAACGGCCGCTCCTGGGGCGCCAGTTCGCGCAGCCCCTCATAGCCGGCCCTGGCCATGGACAGGGCGTAGACGTTGTGCGCCTCGCGATGGTCCCCGCCCCTGCCCTCCAGGGAGTGCCTCGCCGATCGCGGCAGCGTCGACTCCCCGAAGGCGGCGAACGAGGTGGGTTCGTTCATGTCGTGCCAGAAACCCGCGAACCCCTGCGAGAGCCGCTCCTCATACAGACGACCCCACCACTCACGCACACGCGCGTGAGTGAAGTCCGGGAAGACCGACTCGCCGGGCCACACCACACCGCGCACCGGCCGCCCCAGAGCGTCCCGAACGAACGCGTCCTCGGCCGTCCCGCTGTCGTACACCGCGTTGCCCGGCGTCGCTCGCACCCCCGGGTCGACGACGGACACCAGCCGGATCCCGGACCTGCGCAGTTCCTCCGCCAGCACCGGCAGCTTGGGGAAACGCTCTCGGTCGACGGTGAACACCTGGTGCTCGTCGTAGTGGTCGATGTCCAGATGAACGGCGTCGAGCGGCAGCTCGCGCTCCTGATAGCCCGCGACGATCCGCCGCACCTCCTGCTCACTGCCGAAGCCCCAGCGCGCGTGATGGTGCCCCAGCGCCCACGCGGGTGGCAGCGCGGGCGCACCCGTCAGCGAGGCCCACGCGAGCAGCACGCGCGCGGGGGTGCCCACCATCACCCAGCAGCGCAACGGACCGCCGTCCATCCGCAGCTCGCTCGACCCCGCCCGGTCGTGCCCGGAACCGGCCCCCTCCTCGCCCTCCCGCAGCGTCACCGTGCCGTCCCAGGAGGAGTCGTGGAACACCAGGTGCGTGGCCGCGTCCGCCACCACGAACTGCACCGGCATCGTGATGTACAGCGGATCGTCGCCGGGACCGAACGCACGGCCCGGATCGGTGTTCCACAGGCGGTACGTCCCGTCCCGCAGCCGCGGGCCCGAGGCCCGTCCACCGAGCCCGAAGAACCGCGCGTCCGAAGCCACCTCCGAGCGCTGCATCCACCGCGCGGTACCGCCGCCGACCGGCTCCCACCACCGCGGCGGGAGATCCCGGCGCAGGACCACACCTCCCGGCGTCTGCACCTCGACCGCGCCGTGCCGGGAGACGACGATCGTCATGCGCTCGGCGACGACCCGCCAGCCGCCGTCCTTGTCCGGCTCCAGGAGCGCCCGAGGGTCCGGTTCGGGGCAGCGGCCGGCCAGCGCGTACGACGGTTCCGGATCGGCCCCGTCCCAGCCCCAGAAGACCACCCCGCTGACCGCGACCACGATCCGCAGCTCGGAGCGGGTGAACCGGATGACACCGCCGCCGGGACCGGGCTCCACCTCCCGCACCACCCCGGGCACCCGCGCACGCTCGGCGCCCCGCGGCGGCAGTGCGGCGGCGTCCGCGCGCTGCCTGCGCCAGGCCGCCGCCACGGTACGCAACCTCCGGCCCGCTCCCGTGGAGCCGACCGCCTTCACCGAACGCACCAGGTCACGACCGTCCATGCTGCTCACCCTGCCATTTACCGCTCCACGCACGCGTACCGTTCAACTTGCGTTCACCCGTGGCCGGGCAACATCTTCACGACGCGGACCGCGTGGGGCGCACCCTGGTGTAGAAGTGGATCACATGGCATCGTCCGTGTCAGCCGCGTCGCGCGCACACCCGAGCCCGTGCGCGGCCGACGCACACGACGCGCACAGTCCGGGAGCCGCCCCATGTCGACCGTGAACCCCCAGCCGCTCTGGCAGCCAGATCCGGAGCGCATCGCCGAGGCCCAGGTCACCAAGTTCCAGGCCTGGGCGGCCGAGCAGCACGGCGCCCCGGCCGAGGGCGGCTACGCGGCGCTGCACCGCTGGTCCGTCGACGAGCTGGACACCTTCTGGGAAGCCGTCGTGGAGTGGTTCGACGTACGGTTCTCGACGCCGTACGCGCGCGTACTGGGCGACCGCTCGATGCCGGGTGCCCAGTGGTTCCCCGGAGCGACCCTCAACTACGCCGAGCACGCCCTGCGCGCGAGCGCCACCCGCGCGGACGAACCCGCCCTCCTCCATGTCGACGAGACCCACGAACCGCGCCCGGTCACCTGGGCGGAGCTGCGCCGCCAGGTCGGCTCCCTGGCCGCCGAACTGCGCGCCCTCGGCGTACGCCCCGGCGACTGCGTCAGCGGCTATCTCCCGAATGTTCCGCAGGCGGTCGTCGCTTTCCTCGCCACGGCCACCGTGGGAGGCGTCTGGACCTCCTGTGCCCCCGATTTCGGCGCCCGCAGCGTCCTCGACCGCTTCCAGCAGGTGGAGCCGGTCGTCCTGTTCACCGTCGACGGCTACCGCTACGGCGGCAAGGAGCACGACCGCCGCGAGATCGTCGCCGAACTGCGCCGCGAACTGCCCACGCTGCGTGCCGTGGTCCACATCCCGCTGCTCGGCACGGACGCCCCCGAGGGCGCCCTGGAGTGGTCGGCCCTGACGAGCGCGGACGTGGAGCCCGTCTTCGAGCAGGTGCCCTTCGAGCACCCCCTGTGGGTCCTCTACTCCTCGGGCACGACCGGCCTCCCCAAGGCCATCGTCCAGTCCCAGGGCGGCATCCTCGTCGAGCACCTCAAGCAGCTCGGCCTGCACTGCGACCTCGGCCCGGAAGACCGCTTCTTCTGGTACACGTCGACCGGCTGGATGATGTGGAACTTCCTCGTCTCCGGCCTCCTCACCGGCACCACGATCGTGCTCTACGACGGCAGCCCCGGCTTCCCGGACACCGGCGCCCAGTGGCGCATCGCCGAGCGCACCGGAGCCACTCTCTACGGCACCTCGGCGGCCTACGTCATGGCCTGCCGCAAGGCCGGCGTGCACCCCGCGCGCGAGTTCGACCTCTCCAAGGTGAAGTGCGTCGCCACCACGGGATCACCGCTGCTGCCCGACGGATTCCGGTGGCTGCACGACGAGTTCGCGGCGAGCGGGGCCGACCTGTGGATGGCGTCCGTGAGCGGCGGCACGGACGTGTGCTCCTGCTTCGCGGGCGCCGTACCGACCCTCCCGGTGTACATCGGCGAACTCCAGGCACCCGGTCTCGGGACGGACCTGCAGTCCTGGGACCCGAGCGGGCACCCCCTGGTCGACGAGGTCGGCGAACTGGTCGTCACCAACCCCATGCCGTCGATGCCCATCCGTTTCTGGAACGACCCCGACGGCAGCCGCTACCACGACAGTTACTTCGACACCTACCCCGGCGTGTGGCGCCACGGCGACTGGATCACCGTCACCTCCCGCGGCTCGGTCGTCATCCACGGCCGCTCCGACTCGACCCTCAACCGCCAAGGCGTGCGCATGGGTTCGGCGGACATCTACGAAGCCGTCGAGCGCCTGCCCGAGATCAAGGAATCCCTCGTCATCGGCATCGAACAGCCCGACGGCGGCTACTGGATGCCCCTCTTCGTGCACCTGGCACCGGGCGCGACCCTCGACGAGGCCCTCCTGGGCCGGATCAAGCGGACCATCCGCGAACAGCTCTCACCGCGCCACGTACCGGACGAGGTCATCGAAGTCCCAGGCATCCCGCACACCTTGACCGGCAAGCGCATCGAGGTCCCCATCAAGCGCCTCCTCCAGGGCACCCCGTTGGAGAAGGCGGTCAACGCGGGCTCCATCGACAACCTCGACCTGCTGCACTACTACGAGGACCTCGCCCGCAAGCGCGCCTGACCGCAGCCGGTCAACCTCCGTAGGTGGCCTCGGACTCACCCAGTACGGCGGCGAAGTCCGAGGCCAGCCGCGGCGCGTCGCCCGGCTCCAGCTCAGCGACGGAGATCCGCACCCCGGGCCCCGACGCGAGTCGGAACCGCGCCCCCGACGCGACCCACCACCCGTACGACCGCAGCCCGTTCACCACGTCCGACTCGTCCCGCACGGGCACCCACACGTTCATCCCGCTCACCCCGTGCGCCTCGATCCCGCGAAAACCGAACTCCTCGAGGAGCGCGGTTCGACGCTCCTCGTACGTCTTCTGGGCGCGAGCCACCAACGCGCGCGTGCCGTCATCGGTCAACAGCCCGTGCACGGTCTCCTGGAGCAGATGACTGACCCAGCCGGACGTCAGCAACATCCGCCCGTCGTGCCGGGCCAGCGTGGTCGCGTCGCACGCCGCCGCAGCCCACCGCAGGTCGGTCCCCAGGAACTTGCTGACCGTCCGCACGTGCACCCACCGCGGCAGCCCGCCGGCGGTCAACGTGCGCAAGGGCGCACCGGCCACGGCGGACGCATGGTCGTTCTCGACGACCAGCACATCAGGCGCGTCCCGCAGCACCTCGACCAACGCGTCCCGTCGAGCCGCCGAGAAGCGGCCACCGTACGGATTCTGCGCCCGCGGACTGCACACCAACGCGCGCGCACCCGCGCGCAGCGCACCGTCCAACGCTTCGGGCCGCACACCCTCGTCGTCCACAGTCACCGGGACGCTCCGCAGCCCGAGGGCGGTGACCAGATCCAGCAAGTGGTGATATCCGGGGTCCTCCATGGCCACGGCGTCCCCCGGCCGCAGTTCCACGGAGAGCAGCCGCCCGATCAGATCCAGCGCCCCGTGCGCGAACGTCACGTGCTCCACCGGCACCCCGTCGGGCCCGATCCAGTCGCGCACCGCCTCCTCCAGCCGCGCCAACCTGGGCGCGGCACGGTGCGACCGGGCACCGGGGGAGAGGCGTGACGGCGGTACGAGGGCGGGAAGCAGCGCGGGATCGGGGTGCCCGCCGGACAGATCCCGCAGCCCCTCCGGAACCTTCGGCGGTCGCCGTGACGCCACGGCGGGCTCCGCCGCCACCACCGTCCCGCCCCGCCCGCGCGTGACGACGATCCCGCGCTGCCGCAGCTCCTTGTAGGCCGTCGCGACCGTTCCGGGACTGACCCCGAGATCGTCCGCCAGCCGCCGTACCGGAGGCAGCGCGGCTCCGGGGCCCAACGTGCCCTCCGCAACGCCCCGTTCGACGGACGAGGCAATCCCCTTGGCCGTCGTACCACTGATCGCATATTGTGTTGCCACGTTGCCAAGTATGTATCAGTACATAACTGGAAGCAAGGGGGAGCAGTGCATCCGATGCGCCGCGCAGCCGCATGGTCGAGCCGGATACCCGGAGGGCGCGACGGGCGCAGAATGCTCGCCATCGCCCTCGTCGACCGCATCGGCAGCGGCCTGTGGGCCTCCGTCTCCGTCCTGTACTTCACCTACGTCTCGCACCTCTCGATCGCCGAGGTCGGCACCCTCGCCGCGAGCGCCGGAGCCATCGGCATCGCCGGTGCACCCCTGGGCGGCCGCCTCGCCGACCGCTTCCCGATCACCCGCATCCTGATCACCGTCCAACTCCTGCGCGCCCTGGCCTCCTTCGCCCTCCTCACCACCCACGAGTACGCCCTGCTGCTCGTCTACTCCGCCGTCGGCAGCCTTGGCGACCGCGCCGCGAACATCCTCACCAGGCTCTACGCCACCCGCGTCGCAGGCCCCGACCGCGTCCGCTACCAGGCCTTCCACCGCACCGTCGCCAACGCCGGCTGGGCCCTGGGCGGCCTCACCGCCGCCGCGGCCCTCGCCCTCGGCACCACCACCGCGTACCAATGGCTGCTCACCGGCGACGCCCTGTCCTTCCTCGGCTCCGCCCTCCTCACCCTGCGCTGCGGCGAACCCCGAACCACCTCCCGCACAGTCGCCACCTCGAAGAACCAGCCACCCACCACCAGACCCACCAACCCCTGGCGCGACCGCACCTATCTCGTCTACGTCGCCTCCGAGACCGTCCTCTTCCTCGACGACGCCGTCTTCAAGGTCGGCCTGCCCCTGTGGATCGCCCACTCCGCCGACGCACCCCACGGACTCGCGCCCCTGCTGCTGGTCCTCAACAACGTGATGGTGGTGGCACTCCAGGTCCCCCTGGCCAGATTCGGCACGACCACAGCCGCCGCACGCACCCTCCTCGTCCCCGTGTCCATCGCCTTCGCCCTGGGCGGCGCGGCCATGGCGCTCTCGGCCACCGGCGGGATCATCACGGCCACCCTGCTCCTCACCGCCGCGGCAGCCGCCTTCACCATGGCCGAGATGCTCCACGCCACCGTCTCCTGGGAACTCTCCGTCGCCCTCGCCCCCACCACCGCCCAGGGCGCCTACCTCGGCGTCCACGGTCTGGCCCAGTCCGCCCAACGCAGCATCGGACCACTCGCCGTGACCGCGGCCATCGCCACCGGTCCGCTCGGCTGGACCGTTTTCGGCGCAGCCATCGCCCTGACCAGCCTGTTCCAGCACCGTCTGGTCCGCGAACCCCTCGCTCGGACGCCGTTGTCAGTGCCGCCGATTACTGTGAGTGAGCATTGATCGACCGCGCACAGGGGGAAACATGGCGCACCAGGACCACCAGACGATGCGACGCGTTCTGCGCCGCGAAATCGCGGGCACCATCGGCCTGCTGACCGACGAGTACGACTTCCGCGCCATGCGGCGCTACCGCACCTTCACCTTCGACGACCACACCACCTACCTGCGGCAGGTGGAAGCACTCCTCAAAACCCGCGCCTCCCAGGGCAGCCACACCACCGTCGCCCTCTTCGACCCACAGGAGTACGCCGACTTCTGCACCGAAGCCGGCCTGGACCCCGACGACCCGTACAGCCGCACCCGCTTCACCGCCGAACTGGCCACGACGGGCCCGAGCCTGCCCTACGACGGACAGGCCCTGGCCGACCTCGTCCCCGCCCTCGTCGACGAAGCCGTCCGACAGGCCACCTGGGAGTACGCGTCCACACTCCTCGCCCGCCTCGGCCCCTGTGCCTCCTGCGGCGAGGACATCGGCCGAGCCGCCTTCACCCGCGCCTCCGGACTCCTCGTCCGCATCCTCGACACGGCACCGCCCGGCAACCGCCAACTCGTCTGCAGCGTCTCGGCAACCCCGGAAACCCTCGTCTCGGTCCTGCACGTGGACCAGGACGACGGCACCACGGAACTCGACGAAGCCGAGGCCCTGGAGTTCACCACCGTCCTGGCCCTCGGCATCGCCACCCAAAGTCCCGGAGGACTCGTCATGCGCACCAGCGCCCCCGGGACCGTCGACCGTGTCTACGGCTGGCGACTGCGCGGCGAAGGCCTCCAACCCCTCACCGCCGGCGAGGTCTTCAACGCCTACTGCACCGACATCGAGTCCGGAGACCTGATCTCCCCGGAATCCGACGTCGACTACTCCCTGCCGCCCGACCTGGGCGAGGAGGAACAGCCACCGGGCCACCACCACTGACGGACACCAAAGGGGCGCCCCACCCGCAGGTGGAGCGCCCCTGAAGACCAGCCGACGAGCGAGCCGTCCCGACTACTCGCCGGACAACACCGCCTGAGCCGCGTTGCGCGCCTCCTCGGCACTGTCCGCGGCCCGGGCCGCCGCAGCCGCACGCTCGCACTGAGCCAGCGTGTACTTGCCCAGCGTCGTGCGGACGTAGGGAATCGACGCCGCACCCATGGAGAGAGAGGTGACACCCAGACCGGTCAGCACACACGCGAGCAACGGGTCGGACGCGGCCTCACCGCAGACACCGCAGCTCTTGCCCTCGGCCTTCGCCGCCTCAGCGGACAGCGCGACCAGGTCGAGCAGCGCGGGCTGCCAAGGATCCTGCAGCCGGGACACCGCGCCCACCTGCCGGTCCGCCGCGAACGTGTACTGCGCGAGGTCGTTGGTGCCCAGCGACAGGAACTCGACCTCCTGAAGGATCGACCGTGCCCGCAGAGCGGCGGACGGGATCTCCACCATCGCGCCGAACTTCGCCCGCAGACCCGCCGCACGGCACGCGTCGGCGAACGCCTTGGCGTCCGCGCGGTCGGCCACCATCGGGGCCATGACCTCCAGGTAGACCGGGAGCCCCTCGGCCGCCTGCGCGAGCGCCGTCAGCTGGGTGTTCAGCACATCGGGGTGTTCCAGCAGGGAACGCAGCCCCCGCACGCCCAGCGCGGGGTTCGGCTCGTCGGCCGGCGTGAGGAAGTCCAGCGGCTTGTCCGCGCCCGCGTCCAGCACGCGCACGACGACCCGACCTTCTGGGAAGGCCTCCAGCACCTGCCGGTAGGCCTCGACCTGCTTCTCCAGCGACGGGGCGTTCTTGCTGTCGTCCAGGAAGAGGAACTCCGTGCGGAACAGACCGACACCCTCGGCACCGGCCTCGACAGCGGCCGGAACGTCCGCGGGACCGCCGACGTTGGCCAGCAGCGGCACCTTGTGCCCGTCCGAGGTCGCACCCGGCCCGGTCGAGGCGGACAGCGCCGCCCTGCGCTCGGCCGCCGCGGCCTCCAACTGCGCCTTCTTCTCGGCACTGGGGTTCACGAAGATCTCGCCGGTGCTCCCGTCGACGGCGACCAGCGTCCCCTCGGCGAGCTCACCGGCCCCCGGCAACGCCACCACGGCCGGAACACCGAGCGCCCGCGCCAGAATCGCGCTGTGACTGGTCGGCCCACCCTCCTCGGTGACGAAACCGAGGACCAGCGTCGGGTCCAGCAGAGCGGTATCGGCAGGCGCGAGATCCCGAGCGATGAGCACATACGGCTCGTCGCTGTCCGGGACACCCGGCATCGGAACCCCGAGCAGCCGGGCGACGATACGATTCCGCACGTCATCGAGGTCGGCCACCCGACCGGCGAGGTACTCACCGGCATTGGCCAACAGAGCGCGGTAGGCCGCGAACGCGTCGTACACAGCGCGCTCGGCCGTGCTCCCGACGGCGATCCGCCGTTCGACGTCCGCCATCAGCTCGGGGTCCTGGGCCATCATGGCCTGCGCCTCGAGCACGGCCTGGGCTTCGCCCCCCGCCAGATTGCCGCGCGCCATCAGATCGGCCGCCACAGCGTCCACGGCCTGGCGGGCGCGCCCCTGTTCGCGCTCCGCGTCCTCCGTAGGAATCTGCTTGGCAGGCGGCTCCAGCACCGCCGTTCCCATGTGCCGTACCTCGCCGATCGCCACACCGTGGCTGACGCCGACGCCTCGCAGCGTTGTCTCCATCTCACCCGTCTCCGATAGTGCGGCGGGTCCCGCCGCCGCGTTGGTTGTCCTACGCGCCGTCGTACGACGGCATCGGTGTCACTGCCAGACGAAGAGACTGTCGCCGGCCTTCACGTCGCCGGTGTCACGCAGTTCGGAGAGGGCCTCGGCGGTGGCCTCCAGTGCCACGACGGGGCACACCGGCGACTTGCCGGAGGCCTCGACGGCGGCCGGGTTCCACCGTACGACGCTCTGCCCGCGGGTCACGGTGTCGCCCTTGTTCACGAGCAACTCGAAGCCCTCGCCGTTGAGCTGCACGGTGTCGATGCCGAGGTGGGTGAGCACGCCGTGTTCGTCCTCGTCGACGACGACGAACGCGTGCGGGTGCAGAGAGACGATCACCCCGTCCACGGGCGAGACGGCCTCGGAAGGCTCACGCACGGGGTCGATCGCTGTGCCCGGGCCGACCATGGCCCCGGAGAAGACCGGATCCGGCACTTCGGCCAGTCCGATGGCGCGTCCAGCAAGAGGGGACGTCACGGTGGTCATGGGGAGCCTCCCGGGGGCGGAGATACATACGGGTCGTCACTGCCTGTACCGGACAGCACACTGAGCAGCAGCGTATGTCATATGAAGTGCGGGTTCCGCACGAAAGGTACCAGTTAGTGGTCTAGACCACTAGTCTAATCGATTTGCACGCCGTTCCAGGCCCCATGTACAGTCGTACTCCTGCCTGACGCCGGGCGACGCTACCAAGCGCCCTGGCCTGGCAGCATCCAACTTGTCAGATCCTACTCGGGGTCACCTTCTGCATGCCTGCAGGACGGTGGTCAGGGGGACGGAAAAACACTGATAGAGTTTGGAACACGGAAAGCGAAGCGCCCGGAGGAAAGCCCCAGAAGATGTTCTGCGGGTGAGTACAAAGGAAGCGGCCGTTCCTTGAGAACTCAACAGCGTGCCAAAAGTCAACGCCAGATATGTTGATACCCCGTCTCCGACCGCATCT